>NZ_CP088953.1:2870833-3507500 GCF_021165935.1 Microbulbifer elongatus
ACCTCCCTCGGACTGACCTGGAACCCCTACACCACCCAGATCGAACCCCACGATTATATCGCCGAACTGTTCGACGCGATCGCCCGCTTCAATACCATTCTGATCGACTTCGACCGCGATATCTGGGGCTATATCTCGCTCGGTTACTTCAAACAGAAAGTAGTTGCAGGCGAGGTTGGCTCCTCGACCATGCCGCACAAGGTAAACCCCATCGACTTCGAAAATTCCGAAGGCAATCTGGGTATTGCCAACGCCGTCTTCCAGCACCTGGCGGCAAAACTGCCGGTTTCCCGCTGGCAGCGCGACCTCACCGACTCCACCGTACTGCGGAATATGGGTGTGGGTGCCGGGTATTCCGTAATTGCCTACGCAGCCACCATGAAGGGTCTGGGCAAACTGGAAATCAACCGACAACGCCTGGAGGAAGATCTGGACAACGCGTGGGAAGTGTTGGCGGAGCCGATCCAGACCGTTATGCGCCGCTACAACATCGAAGAGCCCTACGAAAAACTGAAAGCACTCACCCGCGGACAGGGCATCACCAAAGAGACCCTGGCAGTATTTATCGATGGCCTGGATATGCCCGAAGAAGCCAAGCAGTCTCTCCGTGAGATGACACCGGCGTCCTATATCGGCAATGCAGTGGCACAGGCCAAAAATATCTAATTCCAGCATTTCACCGGGAGCGCAGAATGTCAGCATCGGGCCAGAAAAACGCCGTACCACCTCTGACCCACCTTGGCGATATGCCAGTGGAAACGTTTTTACGGGACTACTGGCAAAAAAAGCCACTGCTGATTCGCAACGCGTTTCCCGGGTTTGAACCCCCCATTACCGGCGAAGAACTCGCCGGCATGGCGCTGGAGGAACATATTGAATCGCGCCTGATCGAGGAGCGCGGCGCCGAGGGCCCATGGCAGCTGCGCTGCGGCCCCTTCACGGAAGAAGATTTTTTCGCTCTACCGAAATCGCACTGGACACTGCTGGTGCAAGCCGTGGACCAGTGGATTCCTGAAGTCGCAGCGATCAAAGATTGCTTTCGCTTTATTCCTGACTGGCGGCTCGATGACGTAATGATCAGTTACGCCGCCGACCAGGGGAGTGTCGGCCCCCACTACGACTTTTACGATGTCTTTCTGTTACAGGCGGAGGGCGTACGCCACTGGCAACTGGGGCCTAAAGCCGATGCCGACAGCCCTCGGGTCGAAGGCACGCCGCTGAATATACTGGCGAACTTTGCCGCCGAAGCCAGCTGGAAGCTGGAGCCTGGCGACATGCTGTATCTCCCACCGCAATTCAGTCATTGGGGCATTGCCGAAGGTGGCTGTACCACGATTTCGGTAGGCTTCCGTGCGCCTTCTGCGCGCACTCTGCTGGAGGATCTCGGCGGTGAGCTGGCGGCGCAGCTGCCAGAACATGTTCGCTACAGCGACGCCGATCTGAGGCTGCCCGCCAACCCTGCGGAAATCGATCCGGCCAGCATCGCCCGGGTCCAGAAGCAGCTGAAGACATGGCTCGAGCAGCCGGAAACGATCGCGCGCTGGTTTGGCGCTATCATGACGGAATCCAAATACCCGGAAACCGTAGCGCTGGATGCCGGCAGTGCGGAGGACTGGCGTGAGCACCTGTCACAGGGTGGCGGCCTTGTCCTCAACCCGGGGTCTCGCAGTGCCTTTTCCCGCAATCCGGCGCTTCTGTTTGTGGATGGAGAGCCCTTCCCTGCTCCACTGCTGTTTGCGCAAGCCTTCTGCGACAGTCGCACCGTCAGTCACGGCGACACCCTCTGCTATCCGGAGCTGGCCAGCGACAATGGCCTGATCGACCAACTGGTTTCCCAGGGCAGTCTCATTTACCCTGAACATCTTGAATACGACGATCAGGATGATGAGTAGGAGTTCGCTTCATGAGTCTGTTTGTACGCCTTGCTGATTGGCAGACGGACCGGGATGCCATTCGCAGCATTCGCCAGAAGGTGTTTGTGGATGAGCAGCAGGTACCGCCGGAGCTGGAATGGGACGAGCTGGAAGCGTCCGCACAACACTTTCTCGTGTATCACGAGAACAAGCCCATAGGCACCGGGCGGCTGACCGATGGTGGGAAAATTGGCCGCATAGCCATACTGAAAGAAGCCCGGGGTCTCGGTGCCGGGCTCGAACTGCTGCGCCGAATCTGCAAATTTGCCGCGCTCTCCGGGCAGAAAAATGTCTACCTGAATGCCCAGGTGCAGGCGATCCCGTTCTACGAGCGCGCCGGCTTTGCCAGTGCGGGGGAAGAATTTATGGAGGCCGGGATCCCGCATATGCGCATGGAGCGCACCCTGAACGAGAAAGAACCCTGCGCAAATCTCGATGACTGGAACCGCTGATCGACGCAACCGGCTCCAGGCTGGTGTGACAGATACCGAGCCCAGCGTGGTCGACCTGGACGGCAGTGCAGCCTGTGCAGAGGCGCTGACTGTGCTGTTGACCCGAAGCCGCCGCCGGGTGCGCATATATTCGCAACATCTTGCGCGCGCAATTTACCACCAGGAGGACTGTGTCGATGCGCTATCGCAGTTTGCGCGCCGCAGCCGCTACGCGCGGGTGGAGATTCTGATTGCCGACAGCGACCCGCTTCTGCGCCAACCGCACCGACTGCTGCCCCTGACCCAGCGACTCAATAGCCGAATCAGCCTGCACAAAATTCAAAACAGCAGTGAGCCGGGCGACTGGGAGTTTGCGATCGCCGATGACCGTCAGAGTCTACTGATAGCCGATGCAAACAAGTGGATTGGTCAGTACCGCGGTGACGACCCGGTGCGAAATCGCAAACTGCAGGACGTATTCGAGCAAAACTGGCTGAATGCGCGACCCGACCCATCCCTGAGACAATTTGTCCTGTAGACAGGTCGGCCCTATCGCGCTGATCCTCAGCGCTGACTTGCTTTGAACTCCCGACGGCGGCGGTGCAATACCGGCTCGGTGTAACCGTTGGGCTGTGCACATCCCTCAAATACCAGCTCGCAGGCCGCCTGGAAGGCTATGCTACGATCAAACGCCGGCGCCATCGGCCGGTACGCCGGGTCCGCTGCGTTCTGGCGATCTACTACGGCAGCCATGCGTTGCATGGTTTCCCGCACCTGATCCTCGCTACAGACCCCCTGCTTGAGCCAGTTGGCGATATGTTGTGACGAAATGCGTAACGTGGCGCGATCTTCCATCAGTCCCACGTCGTTGATATCCGGCACTTTGGAGCAGCCTACACCCTGATCGATCCAGCGCACCACATACCCGAGAATCCCCTGGGCGTTGTTATCCAGTTCACGCTGGATCTCCGCGTCACTCCAGTCGGCATTCTCCGCCACCGGCACCGTCAGGATATCGTCGAGTTGTGCGGATTTACGGCTGCTCAGCTGATCCTGCACATCCGCCACATTTACCTGATGATAATGCAGAGCGTGCAATGTGGCCGCGGTCGGCGAAGGCACCCAGGCGGTATTGGCACCGGCTTTGGGATGGCCGATTTTGGCCTCCATCATCGCCGCCATCTGATCGGGGATGGGCCACATGCCCTTGCCGATCTGTGCGCGCCCTTTCAGGCCCGTGGCCAGCCCGGTGTCCACATTCCAGTCTTCGTAGGCGGCAATCCATTTGGACTGCTTCATATCTCCCTTGCGGATCATCGGCCCTGCCAGCATCGAGGTATGAATTTCGTCGCCAGTGCGATCGAGGAAGCCGGTATTGATAAATACCACCCGGTCCCGCGCCTCGGCGATACAGGCCTTGAGATTGACCGTGGTGCGACGCTCCTCATCCATAATGCCCATTTTGACAGTATTTCGTGCCAGGCCGAGCGCATCTTCCACCCGGTTGAACAGGGTATTGGCAAACGCAACCTCTTCGGGGCCATGCATTTTCGGCTTTACGATATACACACTGCCCGCACGGGAATTGCGCACCGGTCCCTCGCCACGCAGATCATGGATCGCGATCAGGCTGGTGATCATGGCATCGAGAATACCTTCCGGCACCTCATTGCCCTCTTCATCCAGCACCGCGTCGTTGGTCATCAGGTGGCCCACGTTGCGCACGAACATCAGGCTGCGTCCGGGCAGCGTCAGCTGGCCACCTTCCGCGCCCTGATACTCACGATCCCCATTCAGGGTACGCACGATGTCACGACCACCCTTTTGCACCGTCTCCTGCAGGTCACCTTTCATCAGACCCAGCCAGTTGCGGTATACGATCACCTTATCCTCTGCGTCCACAGCGGCGACCGAGTCTTCACAATCCATAATGGTGGTCAGCGCTGCTTCCACGAGAATATCTTTTACCCCGGCGCTATCTGTTTTGCCGATGGGACTGTCGCGGTCAATCTGGATCTCAAAGTGCAGGTCATTGTGTTGCAGCAGAATGGCTTGCGGTGCGTCCTGTGCACCGCGATAACCGCGGTATTGCCGGCTATTTTGCAAAGTTGCGACTTTGCCATTTTGCAATTCAGCCTCCAGCAGAGAACCATTGATACGGTACTCCGCCACATCTTTATGGCTGGCGCCATTCAGCGGCGCGGCCCGGTTGAGAAAATCCCGCCCAAAGGCAATGACTTTGCCACCGCGCACCGGATTGTATTCCCCCGACTTCTCCGCACCATCGTCTTCGCTGATCACATCGGTGCCGTAGAGCGCGTCATACAGACTGCCCCAGCGTGCATTGGCTGCGTTCAGTGCGTAACGCGCATTCATTACCGGTACAACCAGCTGCGGGCCCGCCATGGTAGCGATTTCCGCATCAACATTTTCGGTCCGGGCAGTGAAATCCGCCGGTTCATCCACCAGATAACCGATTTCTGTCAGAAAAGCTTTGTATTTTTCGAGGTCACGAAACCCGTTGGGATTGTCGCGGTACCATTGATCCATCTGGCCCTGGATCTGATCGCGCTTGTTGAGCAGCGCCCGGTTGACCGGGGCCAGGTCGTCGACGATTTTCTCGAATTCCGTCCAGAACACTTCCTCTTCAACCCCGGTGCCCGGGATCACTTCCTTCGCGATCAATGCGTGCAGTTCTGCGGCGATTTGCAGACCGCCGATACGGACTCTTTCCGTCATGTCTGACCTCTTGGTACTGGTGAGTTCTGCGGCATTCTAAACACCGCACAACCCATATCACTAATTTATAGGTGCAATCTTCACTATTCGCGAAATGAATTACCGGGCATCCAGGCTATAGCTGACGACCCACATCCAGGATCAATCGACGCATCCAACGGTGGGGGGCGCTCTGCTGCAGCAACGGGCTCCAGGCCATTTTCAGCTCCAGCGGTGGTATTTTCAGTGGTGGTTCGCGAAGCACTACCCTGGGATTACTGGACGCCAACTGGGCCATACGGGTCGGTACGGTGACGATCAGGTCACTCTGCTCGGCGAGAAGCATCGCCACCTGGTAATGGCGGGTAAACACCGAGATATCCCGCTTGCGCCCCAGTCTTCCTATGGCCTCATCCACCCAGCCGAGCCGCTGTACATCTTCCGGGTTTACCCCGACGCCAACCCCCATACCGGTTTTACTGACCCAGATGTGCTGTGCTCCGAGATAACTCTCCAGATTGTAGTCCTGCAGTATCGGGTTATCCGTACGCATCACACAGGAAAAGCTATCGCTCCAGATCGTGGCCTGATGAAAGCTCTGCGGCATGGAGTCAAAGCGGTTGATCACCATGTCCACCTTGCCCTGCTCCACGTCCACGAAGCTCACGTCCGACGGGGTCATGATGTCTAGACTGATACCAGGAGCCCCCACCCGCAATTGTTTCAGCAGCGGGGGAATCAATGTGGATTCCGCGTAGTCACTCGCCATGATACGGAAGGTGCGGCGCGCGTCCCTGGGCGTGAAGTCCCGGTTCGGCTGGATGACCTGATCAATGGCCGCCAGCGCTTCCCGCACCATGGGCTGCAGCTCCATGGCGCGCTCGGTGGGCATCATCCCCTCCCGGGTTCGCACCAGCAGCGGGTCGCCGAACAGTTCGCGCAACCGCTTGAGTCCGTTACTCATGGCGGGCTGTGACAGCCCCAGATGGCTGGCCGCGCGGGTCACATTGCGCTCCCGCAGCAGTACGTCCAGGTATACCAGGAGGTTGAGATCAGCTCGTTCCAGATTCATCGGCACACTCGCTACCGGACTCCGTTTGCCGGTGGTTTGTTGTGGTTTCAGGGCGCTCCGGTCATACATTCACGCTTTGTATAGCGAGAATAATGACAATAAATTAGCCAAATTATGCCAGCACTCCTAGGATACGCACAACCTATTCGCAGTCACCGTTCAAGGGAAAATTGCCATGTCTAGCTACGCAAAAGAGATCGAAACAGCTGCCAAGCTGTGTGACGCCAACGGCAGCACCTGGGATGCCATCAGCCCGGAATCCGTCGCACGCATGCGTCTGCAAAACAAATTCAAGACCGGCCTGGATATCGCGCGCTACACCGCGGACATCATGCGCAAGGACATGGAGGCCTACGACCAGGACAGCTCCAAGTACACCCAGTCCCTGGGTTGCTGGCACGGCTTTATCGGCCAGCAAAAAATGATTTCCATCAAGAAACACTTCGAAGGGAATACCGACCGTCGTTATCTGTACCTGTCCGGCTGGATGGTTGCCGCTCTGCGCAGCGAATTCGGTCCCCTGCCCGATCAGTCCATGCATGAAAAGACCTCGGTGGCGGCGCTGATCGAAGAGCTCTACACCTTCCTGCGCCAGGCGGATGCCCGCGAGCTGGGCGGTCTGTTCCGTGAACTGGACGCCGCACGAGAAGCCGGCGACCAGGTGAAGGCAAAAAACATTCAGAACCAGATCGACAATCATGTTACTCACGTGGTGCCGATTATCGCCGACATTGATGCCGGTTTTGGCAATGCCGAGGCCACTTACCTGCTGGCCAAGAAAATGATCGAAGCGGGGGCCTGCTGTATCCAGATCGAAAACCAGGTTTCCGACGAGAAGCAGTGTGGTCACCAGGACGGCAAGGTAACCGTTCCCCACGAGGAGTTTCTGGCCAAGATCCGCGCGGTTCGCTATGCCTTCCTTGAGCTGGGTGTCGATAACGGTGTCATCGTTGCCCGCACCGACTCCCTGGGTGCCGGCCTCACCAAGCAGATCGCGGTGACCAAAGAGCCGGGCGATCTCGGTGACCAGTACAACAGCTTCCTGGACTGTGAAGAAGTCGCTGCCTCGGATCTGAACAATGGCGATGTGATCATCAACCGTGATGGCAAGCTGCTGCGTCCGAAGCGCCTGGCATCCAACCTGTTCCAGTTCCGCAAAGGTACCGGCGAAGCACGCTGCATTCTCGACAGTGTCACTTCCCTGCAAAACGGCGCTGACCTGATCTGGATCGAGACCGAAAAACCGCACGTTCGCCAGATTGGCGCCATGATGGACGAGATTCGCAAGCAGGTTCCCGACGCAAAACTGGTGTACAACAACAGCCCGTCTTTCAACTGGACCCTGAACTTCCGTCAGCAGGTATTTGATGCCTGGAAAGAAGAAGGCAAAGATGTCTCTGCTTACGACCGCGACAACCTGATGAGCGCCGAGTATGACGACTCCGAGCTCTCTAAAGCGGCGGACGAGAAGATCCGTACCTTCCAGGCGGACGCATCCCGCGAGGCGGGCATCTTCCACCACCTGATTACGCTGCCCACCTACCACACTGCAGCACTGTCGACGGACAACCTCGCCAAAGAGTACTTCGGTGAAAAAGGTATGCTCGGCTACGTGGAAGGTGTGCAGCGCAAGGAAATCCGTCAGGGTATTGCCTGCGTGAAACACCAGAATATGGCCGGCTCCGATATGGGCGACGACCACAAAGAGTACTTTGCCGGTGAAGCTGCACTGAAAGCCGCCGGTAAAGACAACACCATGAACCAGTTTGGTTAATCTGTTTGAGCCGATTCGTAGAAATCCCTGAGAATCGCTTCACTCACTTTCGGGCCGCTTAGCGGCCCTTTTTTGTTTCTCCGTTTCTGGTTGTTCAGGAGCGGCGCGCTTCTACATTATTCCCGGCCATGCCTTTTGGCGGAAAAATAGACTAGGCTTTAGGCAATCCACACGATGTTTTACCGCCGCTTATGTCTACTCCGTTTCCAGTCAATGGTTATGTGCTCGTGCTCAATTGTGGGAGCTCTTCACTGAAATTTGCAGTGACTGACCCCGCCACTGGCGATGTTGCACTGAGCGGAATCGGGGAGGCACTGGGACAGACGGAACCCTCGGTCAGCTGGAAGCTGGGTGGCGAGCGATTTTCCCATCCCCTGCCGGAGGGGGCGCGGAATAGCGACGCAATTCGGTTTCTGGTGGAGGAGATCCTTCAGCCAGCCGACGATCTGTATCAGCAAATCATAGCCATCGGGCACCGGGTAGTGCACGGGGGCGAGAAGTTTTCGGAATCGGTCCGGATTGATGACGGTGTGATCCGCGCAATTCGAGACTGCGTAGCGCTCGCGCCGTTACACAACCCCGCACACCTGCTCGGTATCGAGGCTGCGGCTGCGGCATTTCCAGACTTGCCCCAGGTCGCCGTATTCGATACCGCATTCCATCAGACGATGCCGCAACACGCATATATCTATGCGCTGCCGTACGCGCTCTATCGCGAGCACGGCATCCGCCGCTATGGCATGCATGGCACCAGCCACCGATTTGTGACCGGGCGCGCCGCGGAACTTCTCGAAATTCCAGCGCAAAAGATCAATATCATCTCCGCGCACCTGGGTAACGGCGCCTCGGTTACCGCCATCGCCAACGGAAAGAGCGTGGACACCAGCATGGGCCTGACACCGCTCGAGGGGTTGGTGATGGGAACCCGCAGTGGGGATGTGGATCCGGGTCTGCTGATGCACCTCGGTGCGTGCATGGACTATTGTCTGAAAGAGATCAATGACCTGCTAAACAAACAGAGTGGCCTGCTGGGAATCTCCGAGCTCAGCAACGATTGCCGCACGCTGGAAGCGGCATCGTCCGAGGGGCACCGCGGGGCACAACTGGCCCTGGACATTTTCTGCTATCGGCTGAGTAAATACATCGCCGCCTATCACGGCGTGCTGAGCCGGGTCGATGGAGTCGTTTTCACCGGTGGAATCGGCGAAAACTCCGCCCTGATCCGGGAAAAAGTACTGGCACAACTGTGTGGGCTGGGATACCGGCTCGACACTGGTGCCAATGCACAGATGCGCTTTGGTGCAGAAGGTCCGATTCACTCATCCACCGATGGCCTGCAGGATCGACCGGTGCTGGTGATTCCCACCAACGAAGAGTGGGTGATTGCGCGGGACGCCGCGCGACTGGTGTCTGCCAACGGGAGTCTCTGACGATGCCTCGTACCATCATGCTGGTACCCATCAGTACCGGGGTCGGTATCACTTCCGTGAGTCTTGGCGCCCTGCGCGCACTGGAGCGGGACGGAATCAGCGTGAGTTTTTATAAACCCATCGCGGAGACCGTGAAAAATGCGCGCAACCGGGAGCGCAGCAATGAAATTCTGCGCAGGGCCTCTAACCTAAAAGTGCCCGAATCCTTCAGCATGCAGCAAGCAGAGTCGATGATCGGCCATGATGACCTGGCGGATCTGCTGGAAGAAGTACTGGCCCGTTTCAATGAAAATGCACGCAAGGCTGATGTCGCCATTGTCGAAGGATTGGTCCCCAATGCGGAAAACCAGTTTGCCAATCAACTCAACCTGCACATTGCCAAGACGCTGGATGCAGAAATCGTCCTTGTGGTCTGCCCCAATCTGGATTCTACCCAGCAACTGAAAGACCGCCTTGAGGTGGCCATGACCACCTTCGGTGGCACCCGTTCCGGTCGCGTTGTGGGCTGTATTGTCAACAAGGTCGGCGCACCATCCCAGGTACCGGACGCACCCGGCGCAGATATTACCGGCGTCTTCGAAGGCCCACGGGTACGTCGCGGCAGCCTCGAAATTCTATCCCTGTTTGGGAAAAGTCCGCTGCCAATAATTGGCTGCATCCCCTGGAATGCGGATCTGGTGGCACCCAGGGCGAAAGACCTGGCGGACCACTTCCAGGCCGAAATCATCAACTATGGGGAACTGGAAAGCCGGCGGCTGCACAGTGTTACCTTCTGCTCTCGCTCATTGGGCAACATGATTTACCGGTTTGAGCCCGGATCAATGCTGGTGACCTCCGGGGACAGACCGGACGTGATCGTCGCTGCCTGTCTTGCAGCCATGAACGGGGTAAAGATTGGCTGCCTGCTGTTGACCGGGGGCTACCACATCGAGTCGCAAGTCCGGAAATTGTGTGGGCCGGCGATGGAAACGGGACTGCCGGTGATACTGGTGGAGAGCAATACCTGGCAAACTGCACTGCAGTTGCAATCGTTCAATACCGAGACCCCGACCGACGATATCGAGCGCATTGAGAAAGTGCAGGATTACATTGCCGGGCATCTCGACAACCATTGGCTCGAATCGCTCGGTAAGGACTCGAACCGCCCCAAACGGCTTTCTCCCCCCGCCTTTCGCTATCATCTGACCGAACTTGCGCGGCGCGCCAACAAGCGCATTGTACTTCCGGAAGGCGATGAACCGCGCACCGTGAAAGCCGCACTGGTGTGCGCGGAGCGAGGTATAGCGCGTCCGGTACTCCTGGGTGACCCGAAAGAGATTCACCGGGTGGCGGAACAGCAGGGAATCTCACTCGCCGACAAGGTCGAGATTATTGACCCGCAGAATGCGCGCAACAAATACGTGGACGCCATGGTTGAGCTGCGTAAGAGCAAAGGGCTCACTGAAATTGTGGCGAAGGAACAACTTCAGGACAACGTGGTGCTTGGCACCATGATGTTGGCCGAGGGCGAGGTGGATGGGCTGGTCTCCGGTGCCGTGCACACCACCGCAAACACCATCCGCCCTGCCCTGCAACTGATCAAGACAGCGCCCGGCGCAGCGCTGGTATCATCGGTTTTCTTTATGTTGCTACCGGATCAGGTACTGGTTTACGGCGACTGCGCCATCAACCCGGATCCCGACGCAGAGGAACTGGCAGATATCGCAATCCAGTCCGCCGATTCTGCTGAGGCATTTGGTATCGAACCGCGGGTGGCGATGATCAGCTACTCCACCGGCACTTCCGGGTCGGGAAGTGACGTCGAGAAGGTTCGCGAGGCGACCAGACTTGCGCAGGAAAAGCGGCCTGACCTGGTGATAGACGGGCCGCTGCAGTACGACGCGGCGATCATGGAAAATGTTGCGAAAAAGAAGGCCCCGGATAGTCCAGTGGCCGGTCGTGCGACGGTATTTATTTTTCCGGACCTGAATACCGGTAATACGACCTACAAGGCAGTTCAGCGCAGCGCGGATCTGATCAGTATCGGGCCGATGCTGCAGGGCATGCGAAAGCCTGTCAATGACCTGTCCCGCGGTGCCCTCGTCGAGGACATCATTTACACCATTGCATTGACGGCCATTCAGGCCAGCCAACAAAAAAGCGAATAGCGCTGCGTTGGTAAGCCGCTCAGCTCAGCCCGCGGCACTCCCTGACTGCGTATGGGCGGCCCCACTGGTGATATTCTCAGCGGTCTCACCCAGCGGGCGCCGCTCATCGTAGAACCGCACCAGTGCCCCGGCGACCACATACGCCTCCAGCCGGTGTTCAAAATTGTCACTGCGATCGAAACCCATCCGATCCAGACAGGCGTGCACCGAACGGAACTCCGGTGAATCGCTCTTGCAGGCTTTCAGCCCCTGGCGAAGAATCGGCCACAACTCCCAGATTTTGCGCCCCTCTTCCTTCACCGCTTTCAGGGCGACCGCAAGACGCCCCTCCTCCTCGGTCAGATCTGTGCCCAGTGGATAGTACGGCAACAGGCCGGGCCGGTGCCCCTGGGTAAACACGGCCTGTATGCGTTCCGGTGTGTTGTTGGTAAACGCGTCGGGAATACAATAGCCCGTCTCCACTTTACCGGCGTCCTGTGCCTTCTCCAGCAACTCCTGCTGGAAGCGCGAATCGGCGATACAAAGCATTGCGACAATGACATCGCGATCGCTTTTGCCACGCAGGTCCGCCACACCATATTCGGTTACGACCATGTCCCGTAAGTGTCGGGGAATCGTACAGTGTGGGTACTCCCACACGATATTGCTGCACACGCGGCCGCCGGAGTGCCGTGTACTCGGGAGCGCAATAATCGACCGGCCACCGGGCAGCTCATGTGCCTGGGCAACAAAGTTGTACTGCCCCCCCACACCACTGACAACCCTGCCATCTTCAAGACCATCGGAAATCACTGCCCCATTGAGGGTCACCATCATCGCTGAATTCACAAAACGGGCGTGCTGGCGCTGAGCGATTTTCAGATCAGGATTTTTCAGCATATCGTTGATAAAGTCGATTGCCGTCATGTTGATCCCGGCCATGTCACCGGTGGGCATGTTTCGCAGCCGTTGATACAGCCGCGTGGAACCCAGATAGAACCCCCCGTGCAGCCAGGTGCCCAGTTTTAACGATTTACCCGCGCAGTCGCCCAGTAGTTTTTCCCGGCCTTTTGACGAGTGAAGATCGCACTCCTCCATCTCGCCGCCCTCGTCCAGGAAGCGATGGCCACGCCAACTGTAAGAAGGATCAACAATACCCATGGTCTGCAGAAAGCGGGTGTCCTGTTCGCTCAAGGGACTCTGGATTCGCCCGATATCACGCAGTGCCAGTAACATGCGCTCGTCGACCGTTTCGGAAATCCGCCCCTCATTCAGCAGCTGTTGCAGTGCGGTGTCCGGATAGACTTTTCGCACCAGTACACCCACATCCCGCAGGTGGAAAAAGCCCTCAGGAACCATCTCACTGGCGCCATAGATACCCAGCTCAAAGCGGCCGGTTTCCAAGGGTAATTTACACAGGCTGGAAGGCTTATCGGTCTGCAGGGCCTCTAGAATATCGACAAAATCCAGGTTCTTGTTTTGTCGTAGCCCCAATACGTGGCAGACCGCATCCCCCAGCGCACCGATCCCCACCTGCAGGGTCCCGCCATCCTTGACCAGGCCGGCAATATGAAAGCCAAGCGCATAGTCGGTAAGGCGCACGGGTGGATTGGGGGCGGGAAAGATATCCTCATTGAACACGGGTCCGCTCAGTACAACGTCGAACATGCTGGCGGGAACACGGGCATCACCACCGACAAATGGCAAGCGGCTATTGACCTCACCCACCATGGTGATGGGGCCATAGCGGCGCTGCCTGGCGAGCGCGAGCAAAGGTAGTGTTAAATCCGGGTTGCAACTGAGGCTGAAATCGCCGGAGTCGTCCAGCGCCGGGGTGACCATCTGTGCCACCACATTGACGCCGCGATCAAGGAGATCCCGGGGGACATGGGTGTAGTTCGAGCTTACATAACTCTGCTGTGCCGATGAAGAATTGAGCAGGCTCCCCGGTTGCATGAAGAACTCGCAGACTTCCACATTTTCCGGTAAAAGGCCTTTGCGACGCGCCTGATTGTACGCGAGATCCTGGTAGTCCTGATAAAGGCGATCCAGCAGCGGCTGCACAAAGCGTCGTTCCAGTTCACTACCGCCGGACGGCCGCTCCAGGGTGAGCGCGGTAAATATCGTCAGGGATATTTCCGGGTCGGCCTCGGCACGAGCATACAGGGCATTGGCAAAATGGTTGGCTTTGCCAATGCCCAGAGGCAGGCCCAAAACGATACGCTTGCCAACCTTGTCCAAAACCGCATCGACACAGGCCTCTGCCCGGTCAAAACTTTCCGGAGCAGATGTGGAAGAAGCCATGGGCACCTCACATTCGTCAGTCAGTTGCGGTTTGCTCGCCGAGAGATTCGAAGTGGTCGACCTGAATCGCCTTGTCTACGGCCTCCGCGGTCTGCTTGATCTGGGTCGATTCTTCATCGCTGATTACGCCTTTGCTGCGGGCCTCTTCCACGGCCTCGACACTCAATGAGCGAATACCGGCTTTTTTCATTTTCTCGCGTATGGCCGCCGTCTCGTGGCTCTTCAGGAACGCCTGTTCGACCACATCCACACCGTCCCCGGGATTGCCGAGAAAAACGCCCTGGGTAAGGCGGTCGCGGGTTTCGGAGGGCGCCATGATCAGATTGGCGCAGGCTCGGGCCTGGCGGTCGGACGCGGCGCGAATACTGTGCCCCCAGGGCATGGTCAGAAAATGCATCAGGTGACCGATAAAGCGCACAGGGAAGTTATGGAACACCTCAAGCAGGCTGACTTCAATATTGTGAAATCCTGAACGCATGGCGAACTCCAGCAGCGGCCGGTCTTGTTCGGGGCTGCCATCATCGTGGAAACGCTTGAGTGTGCAGCTCATCAGGTAAAGCTCACTCAACACATCGCCCAGCCGTGCGGAAATCATTTCTTTGCGCTTGAGTTCACCACCGAGAGACATCAGGGAAATTTCAGTAACCAGGGTAAGTACCGCAGAGTACCGGTTCATCTGGCGATAGTACTTGGCAGCATCCCCTACGCCCTTGGGACTGCTGGCAAACAAACCGCCGGTCCACCCATGGAACATGGCACGGCCCAGGGTTTTTAACTGGAACAGAAGGTGTTTCGGCAGCAGCGCATCGAGTTCTTTTACCCCGGACTCGCTGTCGGGATTGGTGGCGGCTTCCATTTCCTGCAACAGGTAGGGATGGCAGCGAATCGCGCCCTGCCCGAAAATCATCAGGCTGCGGGTCAGGATATTCGCGCCTTCCACGGTAATGGCCACCGGTACTGCACGGTAAACGTTCCCAAGGTAATTTGACGGCCCGTCGATGATCGCCTTGCCGGCATGGATGTCCATGGCGTCGTTGATGGACTGCCGCAATCCGTTGGTGGCGTGAGCTTTCATAATCGCCGAAACCACTGCCGGCTTACGCCCCTGATCCAGTGCACGAGTGGTGGTCTTGTGAGCGGAGTCCAGGACGTAGGCGATACCGGCGATCTCCGCGAGGCGGCGCTGTACGCCCTCGAATTTCCCGATAGAAATACCGAACTGCTCGCGGATATGCGCATAGGCGCCAGTGGTTCGGGCCGCCAACTGCGCACCGCCGGTCGACAACGACGGCAGCGAAATACCCCGCCCCGCCGCCAACGCACTCATCAGCATATGCCAGCCATGACCGATATTTTCCTGGCCGCCGATAATCCAGTCCATGGGGATAAAGACGTCTTTACCCCAGTTAGGCCCGTTCATAAATGCCTGCATCGCCGGCAAATGGCGTTGGCCAATAGTGACCCCTTCGGTGTCCGTGGGGACCAGCGCGACGGTAATTCCGAGCGCTTCCTCGTCCCCGAGGATGTGCTCCGGATCATACAGTTTGAATGCGAGCCCGAGCACCGTGGCCACCGGGCCGAGAGTAATGTAGCGTTTGTGCCAGTTGACCCGCATCCCGAGGGTTTTCTCGCCCTTGTATTCGCCGTAACAGACAACCCCACGATCAACCATCGACGCCGCGTCAGAGCCGGCTTCGGGGCTCGTCAGACCAAAACAGGGAATATCCCGCCCGTCCGCCAGGCGCGGTAAATAGTGCTGCTTCTGTTCATCGGTGCCGTGGGCCATCAGCAGCTCCCCCGGACCGAGGGAGTTGGGCACCATCACAGTGACACCGACACTGGTGCTGCGCGTGGAAATCTTAGTGACTATTTGCGCGTGCGCTGTGGGAGAAAAGCCCAGGCCGCCGTATTCCTCGGGGATAATGATGCCAAAGAAGCGGTTTTTCTTCAGAAATTCCCAGATCTCCGGAGAGATATCGTGATCTTCGTAGGAAATCTGCCAATCGTCGATCATCTTGCAGAGCTCTTCCACAGGACCATCAATAAACGCCTGCTCCGCATCGGTTAAGGTGGGCGGGCCCATATCGAGTAGCTGTTCCCAGTCTGGCTTACCCGACAGTAGCTCAGCATCCCACCAGACTTCGCCCGCCTCCATCGCGGCACGTTCCGTATCGGAAATGGGCGGAAGAACCTTTTTGATCCATTTCAATAATGGTGCAGTGATCCACTTCTGACGCAGGGTGCTCATTACTTATCCTTGTCGAAATTTTGCTTGCAGTACCAATTGAATGGCGGCGGAAAGCAACAGATTCAATAGCTGTGGCGCATGTGTTACCTGCTGCAGTTACCTACAACGGCTGCCTGCAACTATAGGCAATCAATGACGAGTATGGTGAGTTTCAGGCAATTGCCAGAGTGCCAATGCCACAGAAAATGATCAATGCGGCAAACACACGCCGGAGAGAAAACCGCTCATTCAGCAGGAAGACCGAGATCAGTGAAGCAAACAGGATACTGACCTCTCTGGTTGCTGCCACCGCGGCCACCGGCATCATGGAGGTCGCCCACAGCGCAATACCAAAGCCGCTCGTGGCGAGAACACCGGAGAGAGAGCTGCGCCACAGATTTGCGCGGGCAAAGGCCAGGCCTTTCAGTGGGCGTGTCAACAGCACGGCCAGAATGATGCCCCCGCCCGAAAGGATTTCGAGCCAGGCAACATAACTCAGGGGGTTGCCGACACTTCGGACCCCTGCCGCGCCGAGTGTGGTGTAACCAGTGATGGCGACACCCGTTCCCACCGAATACAGAATGCCCAGACGGCTGACCCGAAGCTCTTTCATGATGAGGGCGAAAATACCGCAGGTCACCAAAAGTATGCCTGTCAGTTGCAACGGCTGTAGCGACTCATCGAGAAAAAGCAGTGCGGCGGTCGCCACCATCAGCGGTGTCACCCCGCGCGCGATCGGATAGGCGGTGCCATAGTCCAGAGCCCGGTAGGATCGTGAAAGTAGAAAGAAATACAGGTATTGAAAACAGGCACCGCCGATTAAAAATCCCAGCGCCTTCTCTCCAGGCAATGGAAGCTGGGTGGCCAGCACAGCGCCTACCAGCAGGCCAACACTGCGGATCATCGCCAGCTGTAGGAAGCCTTCTTCACTGTGTTTGACCACCGCATTCCAGACGGCATGAGCAAGCGCAGACAATAGGACCAGCGCAAAAAGAGCAGTTTCTGATATTTCCAAATTACATAAGCGGTTGGGGAGAAACTATCACACCGTTATTGTCGGCGTACAAATACTCTCCAGGTTTAAAGGTGACGCCGCCGAAAGTCACCGCAATATCCCGTTCCCCGATTCCTTTTTTCTCGGTTTTCATTGGGTGGCTTCCCAGCGCCTGTACACCTAACTCTAGACCAGAAATCACGTCCACATCGCGGATACACCCGTACATCAGAATACCAGCCCATCCGTCTTCCGCGGCTTTTTCCGCCAGCATGTCACCCAGGCAGGCCCTGCGCATGGAGCCGCCGGCGTCCACCACCAATACCCGTCCCGCCCCCTCTTCTGCCACCCGCTCGCGCACCAGCGAGTTGTCTTCGAAGCACTTGATGGTGGCTATGGCCCCGCCAAACGCCTCCCGGCCGCCGTAATTGATAAACATCGGCTCGACCACCTGAACCAGTTCAGGGTGGGCATCGCAGAGATCTGGGGTTGAAAGCACTTTCTCAGTCATGGTGGGCTCCGACGGTTGCGTGTGACATTTGCCCCCGTAGTCACGGACTTCTTCAGCAAGCACCCGGGGGCGAACCTGGAATCATAGCCTGTCACCATCGCCAGAACAGCACACAAACAAAAATGCCGGGTATTACCGCAATGGATAATACCCGGCGCACAGGGCCCGCAGGTTATCGAGCGGAGATGTCAATGGACACGGGCTCGACGGCGGATTCCCGAATAAATTTCAGTCTCAGTAGCTCACGGTCACCGGCATACCCACCCGTGAATACTGGTAAAATTTGCGTGCCATGTGCGGCGGCATACGCACACAACCGTGTGAGGCGGGATAACGGGGAACATGACCGGACGCATGCAGACCCACGCCACCGTTAAAGCGGATATAGTGATTCATTTTCGCACCGCGGTAATAGGTACCCGCGGGACGGCGATGCTTGCGCGTATCCACGTCCGCTTTTACAACACGACCGGTATTGCGATCTACATAGCTGCCGTAAATACTGGAGCGGTGATTCGGCCGTTTGGCGAGCACGCGGAATTTACCGGGACTGGTGCGAAAACCCTGCTTGCCCGAAGATATCAGCGATACACCCACCAACTTGTTACCCTTGTAGAAATACGCTTTCTGCTCACTGAGGTTGATGCGGATTGACGGTGCCCCGGAGGAGCTCATCGCAGCCTGGTCATCAAACCAGTTACCACTGTTTCGTGCTTCCGCAAACGTTGGCCACAGACTGCCAACCAGGGCACCGGTCACCAGCATCAGCGTCGCCACGAAGCCGCGCGAGAGGCCGACGATATCCGACACGGCGGTACCTGCATGAACGGCCACATCCCCCCCGGAATGCTCTAGCGTGTATTGCCCGTCTTGCGCGCGGCTGGAATGCTTTTCATTGGGAGAGAACAGGAAACGTCTAAGCATGATGGCACCTCGGTCAGTACTTCGATAGAAGGTTTTCTGTGCAAATAACAGCAATCAATACTCCCGCACTGCAGCGATTGGTTCGCGGACATTCCACGGAAGCTTGTTCGATTTTATTGACCCTAAAGCCCGTGCTTAGATTGATTTAATAGGGGTTTTTGAGGTTTTATGGGATTTGGCAATGCACATAGGCTGATGGAAATGCACTGACAAGACCGGGGGTACTGAATCGCCGCAGTCGGTGTCACCGGATGTCGCGCTCAGGTGGAAATTTTTCCTAACTGTATTGAAAAAAAAAGCGACCGATTTGGTCGCTTTTTGGTGAACGGCGCTACTTACAGCCGCGAATACTGATCGGTAGCCCCGTTAGAGCCCTAAAAAGGCCCGCTATTGCGCGTTTTCAACGCGCCGTAAGGACCGCTCAGGCCCCAATGCCCTACTCGCCCTGATCCGCGTTGCGCTGGTTGGCGAGATAGAGCCAGGTGTCCACCGCGGTATCCGGGTTCAACGACACACTGTCAATCCCTTCGTCCATCAGCCACTGCGCAAAGTCTTTGTGGTCCGACGGACCCTGTCCGCAGATACCGACATATTTACCGGCTTTTTTGCACGCCTGAATGGCCCGCGACAGCAGCATTTTCACCGCCGGGTCCCGCTCGTCGAACAACTCCGCGACCAGGCCTGAATCGCGGTCGAGCCCCAGGGTCAGCTGAGTCAGATCGTTGGAACCGATGGAGAAGCCATCAAAATACTGCAGAAAATCTTCGGCCAGCAGTGCATTGGATGGCAGTTCGCACATCATGATGATCTTGAGGCCATTCTCACCGCGTTTGAGTCCATTGTCCTCGAGCAGCGCGACAACTTCCCGTGCTTCATCCGGGGTCCGCACGAAGGGCACCATGATTTCCACGTTGGTCAGCCCCATTTCATCGCGTACTTTCTTCAGCGCCTTGCACTCCAGGGCGAAGCAGTGGCGGAAGTCTTTGGAGCGATAACGCGCGGCACCGCGGAACCCGAGCATCGGGTTTTCTTCGCTGGGCTCGTACATCTGCCCCCCCAGCAGGTGCGCATACTCATTGGACTTGAAGTCCGACAGACGCACAATGGTGCGGTTTGGGGCAAAGGCTGCAGCCAGGGTGGAAATGCCTTCCACCAGTTTTTCGACGATGAAATCTTCCGGTGAGGCATAGCCACCGATTCGATTGCGGATATTCTGCTGTAAATCCTGTGGCAGGCGCTCCAGTTCCAGCAGTGCTTTCGGGTGAATCCCGATCATGCGGTTCAGAATAAATTCCAGACGCGCCAGTCCAACCCCCTGATTGGGGAGATTGCTGAACGCGAATGCACGATCGGGGTTACCCACGTTGAGCATGATCTTGAACGGCAGATCCGGCATATCCGCAACTTCAGTCAGGGAGCGCTCGAAATCCAGCTGGCCGGACATCACGAAGCCGGTATCACCTTCTGCACAGGTAACAGTGACCGGGGTGCCCGTCGACAATGTCGATGTTGCATCACCACAGCCTACAACGGCGGGAATGCCCAACTCTCGGGCAATAATGGCCGCATGACAGGTGCGTCCGCCACGATTTGTGACGATCGCACTGGCCTTTTTCAGCACTGGCTCCCAATCCGGGTCGGTCATATCGGTCACCAGAACGTCGCCGTCCTGCATCTTGGCCATATCTTCCACGGAGTCGAGCACACGTACCGGACCGGCCCCGATCCGCTGACCAATGGCACGCCCCTCGCAGAGAATGTCGCCGCGCTCCTGCAGCTTGTAGCGTTCAATGCTGGTACCAGTATCCCGGGAACGCACAGTCTCCGGGCGCGCCTGGACGATAAACAGCTCGCCGGAATCACCGTCTTTGGCCCATTCGATATCCATCGGGCGCTGGTAGTGCGCCTCGATCTTACGCGCCTGATTGGCGAGCTCGGTAAGCTCTTCATCCGTGAGCGCAAAGCGCAGGCGGTCCTCGTCCGCCACCTGTACGGTTTTGACCGAGCGGCCGCACTCACCGCTGGCATCGTAGATCATTTTGATCGCTTTACTGCCGCGATTGCGTCGCAGTATGGCGGGACGCTTCGCCTCCAGGGCGGGCTTGTACAGGTAAAATTCGTCCGGATTCACTGCCCCCTGCACGACGGTTTCACCAAGGCCATAGGCGGCGGTGATAAAGATGACGTCGCGAAAGCCACTCTCGGTATCCAGTGTGAACATCACGCCAGAAGCACCGGTCTCACTGCGGACCATATGCTGGATACCGGCGGACAGATAGACACCGACATCCGCGTAACCGGTGTGTACCCGGTAGGCAATAGCGCGATCATTGTAGAGGGATGCAAAAACCTCCCGCACCGCCTGCAATACCGCATCGATACCGCGAATATTGAGAAAGGTTTCCTGCTGGCCGGCGAAAGAGGCATCCGGCAGGTCTTCTGCGGTGGCCGATGAGCGCACGGCAACCGCCGTTTCCCCGCCACCGAGTGCTTCATAACCCGCGCGAATTTCTTTTTCCAGCTGCTCCGGAAAAGGTGTGTTGAGCAGCCACTGGCGGATCTCTTCGCCAGCCGCAGCCAGCGCCGCAACATCCTCGACATCGAGGTTCTGCAAGCGATCGGCGATTCGGGTATCCAGGCCTGCAGAGGTCAGGAATTCACGAAAAGCTTCGGCCGTGGTGGCAAAGCCACCAGGGACGCTGACGCCGGCACCCGACAGGGACGAGATCATCTCGCCCAGGGATGCGTTCTTACCGCCGACCTTGTCGACGTCCGCCATGCCCAGCTTCGCGAACTCGATAGTGTAAGTGGTCAATGGATTGCCCTCTGCAACTGCTGTGTTGAGCGCAGATTATAAGGAAGGGTTTTGTAAATAATACCCCGCAAATCTCGGCGAAAATGACGGTTTTCTGTTGTAATTTTTCTACAAAATCACGAAATCGACTACATGAGCCGGCAACCGTGACACCACCGGCTCATACCGAGGAAAACATCCCCCTAGTGCGATTGAAAGACTACGTTTATCGCAAACTTTGGTATCTTTCCGCAAACGGCATCGAAGCCCCTGTGACCAGCAAGTGACAACTTATGAATGAACCCAACAATACGAGCACGTCTTCCGCACTGTCGGATAAAACCAGAAAACGCACCGCGTTTTTTATCTCGGACGGTACCGGGCTTACGGTTGAGGGTATCGGACACAGCCTGCTGGCGCAGTTTCCCGATCAGCAGGTGGAGCAGCTCACTGTGCCCTACGTCGATTCCGAGGCGCGGATTCAGCAGGTTTTACAACGTATTGAACGGGCCGCCCAGGAGTCCGGTTTACAGCCCATTATCATCACCAGCATCGTTTCCGATCATATCCGCGGATTGTTGCACCAAAGCTCGGCGCTGATGCTCGATGTGTTCGAAAGCTATCTTGCGCCACTGGCCAGTCTGTTCGGGTCAGACCCCAACCGGTCGGTGGGTGTTTCTCACGGTATTGCCGATAACAGCCGCTATACAGCACGCATCGACGCCGTACATTTCGCTATGGATAACGACGATGGCCGTCGTACCCGTGAGTTTGAGAGTGCCGACATCATTCTGGTGGGCGTCTCCCGCTCCGGCAAAACCCCAACCTGCCTCTATCTCGCGCTGCAGTTTGGATTGCGCGCGGCCAATTACCCCATTACCGAAGAGGACATGGATTCCACGGCACTGCCGAAAATCCTGCGGCCATTCCAGCACAAGCTGTTCGGCCTCACTATTGATCCGCGGCGTCTGATGAGCATCCGCCAGGAGCGCCGCGCCAACAGTCGCTACGCGTCCCCGGAGCAGTGCGAGTTTGAAGTGCGCCAGGTAGAACAAATGCTGCGCCGCGCCCAGATCCCCTTTCTCGACGCTACCGAGCTTTCCGTTGAAGAACTTGCCACACGACTGATGTCCCAGGCCGGTATCGAACGCAGAATCAGCTAAATTTTCTGCATGGCGGCTGTAAATCCACCAATTGTCCGCGCCCGATAGAGTGTACCCACGGGTTCATTGGGCTAACCGCGCAATTTGGAGTAAAGTAGCGCCGCCTCAGGGCACCCTGAATCGCCCACCGCGTTCAGGGTGATCATTCCGTGCGAAGTTTGGTTGACGTTTTGCAGATCATTTCCCTGCCCTATTCCCGCAATATCGGCGCGGCGTTTACCGCACTGGCCGACCTCCCGTGCCCGGTCTGGCTGGACTCGGGGCTCGCGGGTGCCCGCGGCGGGCGATTTGACATCATTAGTGCGGACCCGCTGTCGACCCTGGTACTCTCCCCTGGTGATACCACCCCCTTTGCCGATCTCGACGATCTCATGTGCGAGCTCGCGCCCCAGGAGGTGGATCAGCAAATTCCTTTCTGTGGCGGTGCTATCGGTTACGCCGGATATGAACTGGGTACTGCGGGGAACTTTCTCCCACCGGATCTCCGGCCCACGCCATTGCCCGCAGGCTATTTTGGTCTCTATAGCTGGGCACTGATCGCGGACCATCAACTCTGCAGCACCCACCTGGTGTTCCACCCCGCCTGCACTGACAGTCAGAAGCGGGATCTGCGTCAACGTTTCGCATGTGTCGCCTGGGAGTCACCGACCACAGGTTCCGAGCGGTTTCAGTTGATGGGAACGTTTCAGCACGAGTTCACCGCAGAGGAATATGCGCAGCGTATCGCCCGTATTCTGGAGTACATCAAGGCGGGGGATATCTATCAGGCCAATTTTACCCAGCGATTCCTCGCTGCCTACGAAGGCAACCCACTGACCGCCTATCTGGCATTGCGGGAGGTGGCCGCCGGGCCATTTTCCGCGTTTCTATCGCTCCCTGAGGGAGCCCTTCTCAGCCTGTCGCCAGAGCGATTCATCCTGCAGGATGGGCGTTTCCTGCAAACGGAGCCGATCAAGGGGACCATGCCGCGAGATACCGACACCGTCCGCGATGCAGCGTCCGCCAGACAACTGCAGGAAAGCCGCAAGGACCGCGCGGAAAATCTGATGATCGTGGATCTGCTGCGCAATGATCTGGGCAAAGTCTGTCAGCGTGGCAGTGTGCGTGTGCCCAATCTGTTTGAGCTACAGAGTTTTGCAAATGTACACCACCTGGTAAGCACCATAACCGGTCAGCTGCCGGACTCGCTCGAATACGCCGATGTACTGCAGGCCTGCTTCCCGGGAGGATCGATTACCGGCGCGCCCAAGCGTCGCGCCATGGAAATAATCCGGCAGCTCGAGCTGAGTCCCCGTGGCGTCTATTGCGGGAGTATCGGGTATCTGAGCAGCTGCGGTCGCGCAGATACCAATATTGCGATCCGGACCCTGACCGCGAGCAATGGTGAAATCAGTTGTGCCGCAGGCGGCGGTATCGTCGTAGACTCTGATCCCCACGCCGAACACCGGGAGTGTCTGGACAAAGTGCGCATCCTACTGGCGACACTCGAATCCCGCTTTGGCTGACCCCGTGAATCTGACGTGAAGGGCGAGCGGTGATTGCGAAGTTATATCACTATCGCCCTTCGGTATTTCCCTGCCTGTCGTTTCCTTGCTAGATTCCGCGCCAATCACTGGTATTCCCCGAATTGCCTTCAGGTCTGGCACACCGTGCCTGCCTGATTACGGCTGACATCATAAGGTTTTATTCCATGCGAATTACCCTGGTAAAGAAGATCCTCGCCGATGGCTCCCCATGCGGTAAATGTCGGGACGTTGAAGAGAAGCTGAAAGAAAACGATCAGGAAAAATATCTGGACGAAACACTGATTGCCGACGAGCGCGACCCCGAGAGCCCCGGTATGCAGCTGGCGCAACGCCTGAACGTCCAGCGCGCCCCGTTTTTTGTCGTCGAGGAAGATGGCAAAGAGCCGGAGGTTTATACGGTGTACTTCAAGTTTGCCAAGGAAGTGCTCAAAAACCTGTAGTGTATACAGTGTGGTAGAGCTTAAGGCTAAGCGGGTGACGGCGGGTGCATGCTTGCCCCGTCAGCGCTGCCGACACCGATGTTATAAAGGACGAATTGGAAGCCGGCCGCCGTCAAATCAATACACCGGCAGATCGATATGGGAAAAGAGCTCATCCACTTCCGCGCGAGAGGAAGCCTGGGCCGCCTGATCGATCAGTTCACGGGTAAGATGCGGGGCAAACTGCTGAATAAATTCATACATGAAGCCGCGCAGAAAAATCCCCTTCCGGAATCCAATTTTCGTAACGCTGGATTCGAACAGCTCACTCGCATCCAACGCCACCAGATCGCTGTCCTCATCTTCCACCGCCGCCATATCGGCCACAATGCCGATACCCAGCCCAAGACGCACGTATGTCTTGATTACGTCCGCATCCGCCGCGGTAAATACGACCTTGGGTGACAACCCCTTTTCCAGAAAGGCCTCGTCCAGCTTTGAACGCCCGGTAAAACCAAACACGTAAGTGACGATCGGGTACCTGGCGACGTCTTCCAGCGTCAGCTTGGAGACTTGCGCAAGCTCATGGCCTTTGGGAACGAGAATGCAGCGGTTCCAGCGGTAAACCGGCATCATCACCAGATCACTGAACAGCTC
Organism: Microbulbifer elongatus; assembly: GCF_021165935.1. Classification (NCBI taxonomy): domain Bacteria; kingdom Pseudomonadati; phylum Pseudomonadota; class Gammaproteobacteria; order Cellvibrionales; family Microbulbiferaceae; genus Microbulbifer; species Microbulbifer elongatus. Next base: position 2,895,817 of record NZ_CP088953.1, read on the forward strand.
GAGCGCCTCGGTGGCAATAGCGAAATCCGCGGTGCCGTCGGCGGCCATTTCCGAGATCTGCATCGGAGTTCCCTGATGCATGTGCAGGGAGACTTCCGGGTAGCGGGCGATAAAACCCTTGATAACGGTAGGAAGCGCGTAGCGCGCCTGGGTGTGCGTAGTCGCGATGGAGAGGCTTCCGCGTTTGTCGTTACTGAACTCCTGCGCCACTTGCTTGATATTTTCCACCTTGCGCATGATTTCGCCGGCGGTTTTAAGAATGGCTTCACCGGCCGGTGTCACACGAGTGAGATGTTTGCCACTGCGGGCAAAAATCTCGACACCCAGCTCGTCTTCCAGCAGACGGATCTGCTTGCTGATCCCCGGCTGCGAGGTAAACAGGCTCTGTGCGGTGGCCGAGACATTGAGGTCGTGGTGGGCCACCTCCCAGATATATCGCAACTGCTGCAGCTTCATAGCCTCTCCCTGTCCGTGGCCGGCAAATGTACAAATGACCAGATCGATCATTTTTGCGCCAGCGATTGGTTATAAAAACTCTGCGACTTTATGCGGGAAAAGCATAGCAGCGAAAGTTACAGCGAGCCAACAGAACGTGATAAGAGCGCAGCAAATGCGAGCAAATCGTTACGAAAAGTGACTCAACCTGGTGAGAAATGTGCCACTTTTCGAAATTTGGCGGGAATATATTCCGCGGGCGTTGGCGCTACTTCGCCTGATTGGCAATACCGTGAGGTACGTGACCGGTAGCGACATGGGCAGCAGCCGAAGCGCAGTGGGTGGGCTGGTCATCAAAAAATACGTCGGCCCCAAATGCGCGCAGAAACTCCCCTTTGGGCAGCCCACCGAGGAACATGGATTCATCAATACGGATATTCCAGGCGCGCAGGGTGCGAATCACACGCTCGTGTGCCGGTGCCGAGCGGGCGGTAACCAGCGCCGTGCGAATCGGGCAGTTTTCCGGTGAAAACTCCCCCTGCAGGTGTTGCAGCGCCTCCAGAAAACCCTTGAAGGGACCACCCTGCAGGGGTTTCTTTGCCGACGCGCGCTCGGCGCTGGCAAACGCGGCCAGACCATCCCGCTTGAAGATCTGCTCCGCTTCGTCGGAAAACAAAACGGCATCTCCGTCGAAGGCAAAACGCAGCACTTCATCGCCCCGCTGGCGCGCACCACCGGGGATCAGGGTTGCGGCGGCAATGCCCTGCTCCAACGCGCGGCGCACATCCTCGCCATCGGTGGACAGGAACAGGTGGCACCCGAAAGGCGCGATATACCGGTACGGGCTGCCCCCGTTGCAAAAAGCTGCGCGGCTGATACTCAGCCCGTAGTGTTCAATCGAGTTGAATACCCGCAGGCCGGTATCTGCACTGTTGCGAGACAGAAGAATCACCTCTACCCGAGGCTCACCGGGAAGGCGTTCGTTGATCTGCAGAAATTTCTCCACCAGAGAAAAGGCTTCGCCCTTGGGTAGGATGTCGTTTTCACGCTCGATCTGGTACGCGGAAAAAGCATCGACCCCCTGCTCTTCAAAGATCTGATGGCTCTCCCGCAGATCGAATAATGCACGGGAGGAGATCGCGATAATCAGCTTGTTGGGTTTTGCATTTTTCATGAAGCCACCTCAGGGTGCCTCTACATCGTCCAGTCCCGACGGTGTTTCATCGTTGCGGTGGGCCTCGAGCAACACCGTCAGCATGTTGAGAAGATCTTCCCGGGTACGCGCCGCGCGCACCTCCGCCTGATTGACCACAACCAGCAACATCGCGTGGCAGGTTTCCAGGGTGGCCCGGGCCAACCGGTTGGATTCATTGGGCGGACAGGTAAAGCCGAGACGGCGGAACATGTCCACCAGGTGGCTGATAACCAGCTCATCATGGCGCTTGTCCAGCTCGTGAAGCTCGGGCACGCCCCACATCGCCTGCACCAGAGGCAGCAGTCCCCGCTGTTCACGGTATACCGACACCCAGCGGGTGAGCAGATCGTCGAGAAATTCCCGCAGGCTGAGCCTCTCCAGGTCACTGGCCGCCAGTTCGTCCAGACGCTCGGTAAGGCTCGCCAGCCACTGCTCGCCCATGGCGTAGAGAATGGCGTGCTTGTTGGGGAAATAGTGGTAAACCGACCCGACAGAAACGCCGAGTTCTTTGGCGATCAGGATCGTGGTGAGATCGTTCAGCCCCACCCGCTCGAGGAGTTGTCCGGTGGTATCCAGGATCTGGCGGGCCCGTTCCCGTGCCCGTGCCTGTACCGGCTCCCGTCGCGGCGACAACTGGTTTTTGCGGCGATTCTGTTCTGCGCTCGACACTTCCGAATTCCCTACTGGTGAACATCCTTTTTAACACAATTGGGGCGACGGCTCATTAAAAAAGGCCGGCATTGCTGCCGGCCTTCCGCTCCATCCTGTGAGATGAATAAATCGCTCAGAAACGGTAATCGAGATCGATTCCGACAACCCGCCCACGGGACGGATCGGTCTTGGTGGCCGGAAGGTTGTACAGCGCCTCTGCGTAGCCCCAGTGGTAGTACTCTTCCCCTGTCACATTCTCGGCATAAACGCCGGCTGTCCAGCTTTCATCCGGGGAAGTCAGGGCCACACGCAAGTTCAGCAGATTGCGCGCTGCCAGCTTCACCGCTTCGGTGTTTTCCAGCTCGGACCACTGCTCGCCGGTGTAAGTGTATTCCCCGGAGTACGACAGTTCGCCAAAACCGGTGGCCTGGGTGTAGGTGAGCACGGAGGCCGACGAGAACTTCGGTGAGAAAGCCATCTCATTGCCATTACAACCATCGCACAGTGCTTCCGGCGCACCGCTGAACTCGGTATCCAACAGTGCTGCCCCGAAGTACAGATCCAGGTTATCGGTGATCAGCCAGCGCGCATCCACTTCCAGACCGCGACCTTCGGATTCACCCACATTGCGGGTAATTGCTGCCGCCCCCACCCAGAATGCCTGTTGCATGTCGTCATAGGTGTACTGGAACGCGGCCGCATTCAGGGCCAGGCGATTATCCAGCAAGCGGGCCTTGAGGCCGAGCTCGTAGGACAGTACGGTTTCTTCATCGAACGTGCTCGGCTCGGCGTTGCCCGCATTCACCTCGTAACCCTGCTCATCCAGCCAGGCATACTGACTGTCCTCATCTTCGCCGTATGCCGGGTCGGCAATGTGGTATGACAGATAGTCAAAACCACCGGACTTGTAGCCGGTTGCAACACTGGCGTAGGTGGTCAATTCATCGTTAATCACGTGGGTCAGGGTTGCACGACCCGATACGTTGCTCCAGGTATTGTCTCCGGTAATACCGTTCTCGTCGGTGTACATGGCCTGGTAATTCCAGCCGCCGGTCCAGGTGTCCGGCCAGGGAGATACAACCTCGTAGGTCTTCTGGTCTTCGGTGTAACGTACACCCAGACCCAGCGTGGTGGCCTCACTGAGGTCAAACGTTGTATTGGCGAACACCCCCCAGCCCTTGTAATCCCCCCGTGTTTCGGCGGCTTCAATCGACAGTTTGTCTGGGGCGTACTCCCAGGGGTCCCCTTCGAAGCCAAAGGCTTCGTCGAGCACGTCCTGGGGAAGCTGGTCGCAGGTTACGAAACTGTCGAGCCCTTCTTCCCATTCATCGGCATAAATTCCGTCACAGAGGAAGTCTTCATGGTCGATACCGGCAAAGTCTGCATCGACTTCTTCCTGATAGTAAGACGCGCCCAGCACATAGTTGAAGGGACCGCTGCTGTTGGAGGCAATGCGGAATTCCTGACTGAAAAAGTCGCCGGACTGTTCGCGGGTATAGAGGTCGATTGGCTGCGGGGTGCCGTCGAAGTCCTCACGGTAGGAGTAGCTGTGTGACTTGTAGCCGGTGATCGCGGTAACCGTGTTGCCCCCGGCAAGCTCGTGCTCGACAGTCAGCACCAGGTCCGCAATTTCAGACTGGTCAAGCCCCTTCTCGTCGTTGTAAACCTGATCGTAATCCCCTTGTGGAAGCTCGTAATTGAAATCGGCACCACTGGCGAAAGCGCGATAAATCGTTCCGTCGCTTTCGCGATCTTCGTACTGTGCCATGAGGGTCACGGTGGTGGCATCGGCGGCGTCGTATACCGCGGTGAAACGGGCAGCGTTCACCTCGCTGGCCCCAAGGTCGTTACCCGTGGTGCGGTTTTCGACATGGCCGTCTTCCGAGAAGTGTTTACCGGAAATACGCACCGCCAGCGCTTCACTGACCGGCATGTCGACACCGCCTTCCAGCTCGGTACGACCGTACTGGCCAGCGCCTATGGAGATATCCCCGGCAAACACGTCACCGGGCTTCCGGGATACCATCGAGATGGCGCCGGACGCAGTATTGCGGCCGAAGAGCGTACCCTGTGGCCCCTTGATCACTTCCACGCGCTCGAGGTCGTACATGCTCGGTGTGGCGCCGGTGCGGCTCTGGTAGACGCCGTCCAGGAAAATGCCCAGCGCCGGGTCACTGCCACTGCCAAAACTGTTGTTATTGACACCGCGCACAGATACCGCATCGAAAAAAGAATCGTTGGTCTCGCCGGAAACGCCGGGGGTCAGCGCAAACAGATCCTTGAAATCGTTCAAGTTGCTCTTTTTTACCGTATCACCGGTGAATGCAGTTACCGCTGCGGGTACGTCTTTCAGAGATTCGGCACGCATCTGTGCAGTGACAGTGACCTCTTCGATCTCCGCGGCGAGCGCGCCACTACCTATGCTGAAAATCACGGCACCGATTGTGGATGCCAGCGTGCATTTGCTGGCCATAAACGAACGGTCTGAAAGCGTCATCATAATTCCCCGTAGGTTATTTTTATCGGGTGTGTGCCCATTGATACCGCTTGGGACGGACCCAGTCATCAAACTGTCTTATCTGTTATTCCACAAACCGAATCATTATTCAACTTTATTTTGAGCGCTTGAAAAGTACCAGACACACGGCCTGCGTAGCCCCGGTTTAGCGGGACCGCAGGAAAACCCGCGACGGGTCGACCGCGAGATCCCTATCGGCCCAGCTTGTCCAGCAAGCTGTAATAGACCATGCCTGCCACCAGCCCTGGCCAGCGCAGCAGTGTGCCGCCCGGGAAGCTCGGGGTTGGAATCTGCGCCAATATGTCAAACCTCTCCTCGCTACCCGCAATCACTTCTGCGAGCACTTTCCCTGCGAACGTGGCCGTGGGAACACCGTGCCCGGAATAGCCCTGGCTGTAATAGACGTTGGGCTCCAGGCGCCCGACGCTGGGCATGCGGTTCATGGTGATGGCCAGGGTGCCACCCCAGCCGTAATCGATTCGCGTCTCGGCGAGTTGCGGATAGACTTCCAGCATGTACTTCCGGACAAACCCGGGAATGTCCTTGGGAAAACGCGAAGAATAGTTTTCACCACCGCCAAAAATCAGCCGGTTGTCGCCGGACAATTTCCAGTAGTTGATCACGAACAGTGTGTCTTGCAGCGCGTGATCGTTCGCAATCAATTCCCGTGCCAGTTTGTCGCCCAAAGGCTCTGTCGCCAACACAAAATTATTGATGGGCATGATACGCCCCGCCATGCGGGGCTCGAGCTTGCCCAGGTAGCCATTGCAGGCGAGTAGGATATTTCCCGCGCTCACCCGCCCTTTCGCCGTCGACACAACACAGGGGCTACCACCGGTGTAGCCGGTAACGCGACTGTGCTCGAAAAATAAAACACCGGCCTTGCGCGCCGCATCCGCGAGGCCGAGGGCGAAATTGAGTGGATGCAGATGCAGGGATCCCGCATCAATCTGCCCACCGTAAAAGCGCTCAGATCCTACCAGGCTGGCGACCTCATCCCTTTCTGCATAGCGGATATCTTGATACCCGTAGCGCTGATTCAGCAGTTCGACCTCCTGTTTCAGCGCGGCATCGTGACTCGGCTTGGCCGCAAGGTGCATGATGCCCCGTTTCAGGTCACACTGAATGCCGTGCCTGTCAATCAGCTGCTCCACAAGCCGCACGGCTTCCAGGCTCATATCCCAGAGAACTTTGGCCGTATCCCGGCCCAGCATCTTCTCCAGTTCTTCCTGCCCCTTGCGCTGGCCGACCCCCACGTGGCCGCCATTGCGGCCGGAGGCCCCCCACCCCACGCGCTCGGCCTCGAGAACCACCACCCGGTAGCCTCGTTCGGCCAGGTGCAGTGCGGAAGACAGGCCGGTATAGCCTGCACCGATAACGCACACGTCCGCGGAGATCTCACCTTCCAGGGCAGGATACTCCAGGGTCGGGTTTGCGCTGGCGGCGTAATAGGAATCGGTATGGCCGGGCAACTGGGTAATGGTTCCGCTAGCGGACATCAGGTTTCTCCAAAATCATTCTCGCCAAAACCGAATCATCATTCGGTTTTTCTTGAATAATAATTCGGTTTCTTGCCATAATCAAAGACCGGATGAAAATAATGCGGTACGCCGGAATTCCTGTTTCGCCAGCCGTGGAGATTTAAACTACTGTTTGGCGAAGTCGGCACGATAATCAAATACAAGCCTTCCAATCTCAAGGTGTAACATGGACAAGATAACCCAGTGGCTCGCGGAACATTCGATCTCTGAAGTCGAGTGCCTGGTACCGGACATGTCCGGCAACGCACGGGGCAAATTCACCCCGACCGACAAATTCCTGACCGAAGACAGTCGTCTGCCAGAGAGCATTCTGGTTCAGACGGTAACCGGCGACTATGTCGACGAACACAACGAGCTGGTGGACCCGGCGGATACCGATATGTTGTTGGTGCCCGATCCGGATTCCATTCGCCTCAATCCCTGGGCCAATGAGCCCACTGCACAGATCATTCACGACTGTTACACCCGCGATGGCAAACCTCACCCCATCAGCACCCGCAATATTCTGAAGTTCGTGCTGGACAAATATGCTGAACAGGGATGGCAGCCGGTCGTCGCACCGGAAGTGGAATTTTACCTGGTCAAGCGCAATCTCGATCCGGACGAAAAACTCTCCGCCCCCGTGGGGCGTTCAGGCCGAACGGAGAAAACCCGTCAGTCCTACAGTATTGATGCGGCCAATGAATACGAACCCATCATTGAGGATATGTACGATTTCTGTGAAGCCCAGGGTCTGGATGTCGATACCCTGATTCACGAATCCGGTACCGCGCAGATGGAAATCAACTTCCTCCACGGCGACCCCCTCAAACTCGCAGATCAGGTATTTACCTTCAAGCGCACCGTCAGGGAAACCGCACTGCGCCACGGCATTTACGCCACCTTTATGGCCAAACCAATGGAAGATGAACCCGGCAGTGCGCTGCATCTGCACCAGAGTATCGTGGACAGCGAAACCGGGAAAAACATATTCGTAAACGACGACGGCTCCGAGAATGAACGCTTTATGCACTTCATTGGGGGCATGCAAAAATATACGCCGGGATTTATTACTTTCTTTGCACCGAATGTAAATTCCTACCGTCGCTTCACGCCGGAGATGGCAGCTCCCACCAGCCTGCACTGGGGCTATGACAATCGCACGACCGGGCTGCGTGTTCCTGACAGTTCGCCACAGGCGAAGCGACTGGAAAATCGCTTTCCGGGTGCCGACTGCAACCCGTATCTGGCCATCGCCACCTCTCTGGCCTGCGGCTATCTGGGCATGATGAATAAGGTTACACCCAGTGAACCCTACACCGGTGACTGCTCCTCAGAGCCCATCACCCTGCCCCGCACTCAGGAACACGCGCTCAGCCTGCTGGCCGAGTGCCCGGAAGCCGTCGAAATGTTCGGCGATACTTTCGTTCGCGCCTGGGCGGCCATCAAGCGGGACGAGTACGAAGAATTCAACCGCGTCATCAGCTCCTGGGAGCGCGAATACCTGCTGCTGAACGTCTGATGCGCTGAGCTCCCCCAAAAAAAACCCGGCAATTGCCGTAATGCTGTTCACTTAAGCGGAGCGGCACGACGATTCACCGGATAGCGGGTTTTGCTGATCTTTACCGTCCTCGGCCTAGAAGGCCGAGGACGGTCCTCTAAAAACAGGTTCCCAATCCCCGCCCTAAGCTCCGATAAGCGCGCTCCAGTCCTTGATAATGGCTGAGCCGCGGCCATGACAATCAGCTGCGCAGCAATATACTGGCATGCGAACTTAAAGCGTATCCTGGCTGGGTTTCCCCCGTGAGCGACCGCTGCCTGGCTTGCCTCTCGACGTATCACGTTGTACGCCAACAGTAGCCCCCACACTTCCTGATAAACCAGTTCCACGGTCTTGCTACGTAGGGTGACGGCGTTGTGCTGCATGGAACTTTTGATGTCACGGAAGCCGATTTCGATTTCCCAGCGCTCTTGGTAGAGCTTCGCGACGGCTTTAGTGCCGTAAGTATCTGCCGGTAGCGAGGTAAATAGCGTTTTGTTTTTGCCATTATGCTTGTAGCTCACTGCTCGAACTTCCCAGTACTCGGGAAGGGCCGGATTGCGCTTCCGAGCCTGGGGGGAGACCTTCATTCGCAGTAGTCGATCATTTTTGTTGTAGACCTCCACTGTCTCACTGACCAGGCCTTTGCGCTCGGGGATCAGCCAGTGGCGTTGCGTGTTCTGATCCGCCCACCGCAGCAAAAGGTCTGCACTCCAAAAACCCTTATCAAACAGGGTTACGGAGGCTTCCGGCACCTGATTCATAAACTCATCGGCCAGGCGTATTTCGCTGCGTCGGTAAGGGCTTAGCTCTGCATTCAGAAGTACATGTGAACGTACGTTCATTAGAGCAACCAGGCGCATAAGAGGGTACGGAGTTTGCCGGTTTGTGCTCGTGTTACCGGAGCCAAAATGATCTCGCAGCTCAGGAGTATCTTGAGTGCGCAACAGCGCGCCATCGACAGCGAGAACTTGCAATCCTCGCCATTCATCTTCGGGGTAACGCTCATGTCCCCAGTGCACCCCGGTACGTTGAAATAGCCACTGAACGGGGTTAGCACCAAGACGCTGTCGCGCCTTTGATACCCCGCTTGGCGCCAACAGGCTATCGTTCGCGAGCCCCTGAGCACAGATATTGAGCCTGCGGGCAACTTCTGAGACCGGTTCATTCCTGAACAGGGCCATGCCCAGCACGAGCCAGAGTACCTGATCGGCGGGAAGTCGACGGCGGCGAATAGTGGCTTGCGAGGATAACTGCAGAGCGGAATCCACCCATTCAACGGGAATGTTCTGGGTGAAGGTACTCAGGTCACAGAAGGACTGGAGGGCATCAATATCGAAGAGAGACTGCTGAAGAGACACAAAAAAATCCGGTTTCCTGATCTGGAAACCGGATTTTCCGGGGCCCCACCTTAGGCTGCAATGCTTAAGTGAACAGCATTACGGCAATTGCCGGGTTTTTTTTGGGCTGTTTGTTAACACCGCTACTTGTGGTTGGGATCTTTCCAGTAGTCCTTAACGGTGTCTTTCATTTCCCTGGCGAGAATCGAAATACCAAACAGGTTGGGCAATGTCATCAATACGATTGCCACCGCTGACAGATTCCAGATGATCGTCGTATCCTCGATCGCCGCCCAGAAAAAGGCCACCACGTACACCAACCGGTAGGGCATGACCGCCTTGGGGCCGAACAGATAGATCATCGAGCGGTCGCCATAGTACGACCAGGCAATTGCCGTCGAGAAGGCAAACAGCAGAATACCCAGGGTAACAATGTAACTTCCGTACTCACCGAAGAAGCCTTTCTGGAAGGCCCGGTTGGTCAGCGCCACCGAGTGCAATAGTGAATTACCCCAGACATCGACATTCGGGTTTACCAGGCGACCGTTGTTGACATTGAGCACACCGGAGAAGTTGTCGCTGCCCACCCGGAACTCCACGTCTTCCGCGACGGAGCGGGAATTCAGCACGGTAAACTCATCTTTGTTCAGTGGCAGACCGTCGGCGACCACGATGGTGCCGGTGTAGGATTTCACATCGCTACTCTGGTTACTGAGGAACCCGAACAGCTGCTTTACGTCCGCCTCGTCTTTATCGGAATAGGTCCCGGCGACCACCATCATATCGGCACGTTCAAAGCGGTTCATATGCTTTTCGGTCCAGACCCCGGAAGACAGGATTACCAGACCAGTGAGCGTACAGATGATCAGTGTATCAATGAAAGGCTCCAGCAGAGACACCATACCTTCAGACACCGGCTCATCCGCCCGTGCCGCGGCGTGCGCAATCGGCGCCGACCCCTGCCCGGCTTCGTTGGAGAAGAGGCCGCGGTTTACGCCGCGGTTAAAGGCGTAGGCGAAGCTCGCACCGAGGAAACCACCCATCGCGGCGCTGCCGTTAAAGGCGCCGGCGAAAACCGCCGAGAAAGAGGGAATGATGTTTTGATAGTTGTACAGGATGACCGCCAGTGCACCAACGATATACAGCACCGCCATCACCGGTACGATCGTTGAGGTCACCTTGGCAATGCGGGTAATACCGCCAATAATTACCAGGCCCAGCAGAATCGCCAGAACACCACCCGTCAGCATTTTACTCAGGCCGAAGGTGTCGTACATGGCCTGGGCGATATTGTTAACCTGCGGCAGGCTGCCGGTACCGAAAGAGCTGATCACTGTGGCAATCGCAAAGATCACCGCCAGCCACTTCATATTCAGCCTGCGCTCCATGTAAAACATGGGGCCACCAGCGTAGTAACCATCGGCTGCCTTGATCCGGTACTTGTGAGACAGTGTTACCTCGACGAACTTTGTCGTCATACCAAGGAATGCCGTTACCCACATCCAGAATAAAGCCGCAGGACCACCCAGGAAAATAGCCAGACCCACACCGCCGATATTACCGGTACCTACGGTGCCCGACAGCGCCGTGGACAATGCCTGGAAATGGGAGGTATCCCCGGGATCTCCGGGTTTATCGTATTTACCGCGTACGATTTTGATCGCGTGGCCGAAGTAACGGATCTGAGGGAAGCCCAGATACAGCGTAAAGAAAAAGCCGACCCCTAACAGAACCCACGGAAACCAGGCCGCTGAACCCAGCAACCCATCCAGGGTAAGCAACAACTGATTGAATGATTCCAAATCAACCCCCACAGCTCTTATTTTTTGATTGAAAAATAGTCAGCAATGCGCGCGACGTGGCGTTCGCCGACACAGATTCGGACAGTGTTCGATGTGGTTCTCACGGCGAATACGCCGGTTTTTATGTACGCGACTGCCCCTGACATTGCCGGTGAGGGTAGCAGTTTCACCAAAATGAGAACAGTAATCCGCCAATCATCAGCAGCATAGTCCTGTTTTCTGCCAAAAATTCGATTTATCACCAAATATTTCGCTAAAACAGAGAATTCTGTCGCGGAACGGAACCTCTGGCAGGTCGCGAACCTTCCACCAGCAGTTTCCCCGCCCGGCGCGATCGTTTATTTCTCGGCCCAACTGCTTTTAAAACCGGCGCGCTGAGGGAATATCCCAAACTGCCCACCGGTGTGTACAAACACCAGATTTTTGCAGTCGCGATATCGCCCGCGCTTGATCTCATTCAATAATCCATGGAAGGCTTTTCCGGTATACACGGGGTCGAGTAACAGCCCTTCCTGTTGCGCCAGTAATGCGATGGACTGATAGATTTCTTCCGTCGCCATCGCGTAACCAGGCCCGATGTAATCATCAATCACCGCCACCCGTTGCGTATCGAATGTAAAACCGTCAATAACAGCGTCGGGGTAACGGGCCTCCCAATCTGCCACATCCTGCGCAACCTTGCGTAAAAAGTAGGCCTCATCATCACATACGGCATAGCCGGTGACCTGCGTCGAAACGCCCAGCAACTGACAGCCAAGGGAAAGTCCCGACTGCGTACCGCCACTGCCGGTGGCACACACGAGATATTCGGGTTCAAAGCCCTGCCTGCGACAATCCGCAATCACCTCTTCCGCGCCGGCGATATATCCCCAAATACCAAGGCCATCGCTGCCGCCGGTGGGAATACACAAAGCCTTACGTCCCTGTTGCAGGTAATGTGCACGCCACTCTTCAAACAGCGTCGGGAGCCGCGAGAGGTATTCCTTGAGCGGATAGAGTGATACCCGTGCCCCCGCCAGATAGTCCACCAACAGATTCCCGTCTGGCGTCAGCGCCCCGGCGTCACTGTTTCGACTGGCCCGCAGCAACACGTGGGCCTGCAGCCCCACCTTGGCCGCCGCGAGCGCGGTCGCCCGGCAGTGGTTCGATTGCTCGCCGCCACAGGTGATCAGGGTATCGCAACCTTGCGCCTTGGCTTCGGCAATGATGAATTCGAGCTTGCGCAACTTATTCCCAGACATCGCGCTCTCGGTAAGATCGTCGCGCTTCACCCAGATCCTGGGCCCGTTATAGGGGTAGGAAAAGGTTTCGCTGATTCGGTCGAGCGCCTGCAGCGGCGTTGGCAAGTTCGCCAGCAGTTCCCTCGCCGGGTATTCAATATTCACTGTCGACCTCCACTGGGTATCCCGTCCGGCACTGCCTAATCAGAACAATGCAATCCATAAACCAAAAAACCCGGCAAAGCCGGGTTTTTACGAAGCGTAACCATCACTCGCCAGAATGCAATGTACATTCCTGACCGGAAGATCGACTTCAGATATTCTTGATGGTGCCTTTCGGCAGTACCGCATGTACGGCAACCTTCTGGAACTTGAGCTGCATATTGTCAGCCACTTCCAAGATCAGGTAATCCTCATCCACTTTCTCAACCCGGCCCAGCATACCGCTGGTCATCACCACCTCATCACCTTTTTTCAGAGCACCCACCAGCTCCTGATGCTCTTTTTGGCGTTTGCGTTGTGGGCGAATAATAAACAGCCACATAAACACAAACAGGCCACCAAACATGAGCAGTGTGATCAGCGGGTTGCCCTGAGGAGCGGGAGCAGCCTCTTGCGCCATTGCAGCAGGAATAAAGAAATCCATGGTCTAAACCTCAATAGAGTCAGTCAAAATTCTGGGGCCAACTCTAACGGCTTTGACAAAATGAGGCAATCCAGAGCACCGGCTTTAGCGGTACTCTGGATTACGTGATGCGAGGTAAAAGTCAGACAATAACGGCTTAGAAACGCTGTCTTACCTGGCGGCGGTAGCCGGTTGGGGACATGCCGGTCCAACGCTTGAATGCGCTGGTAAAGCTGGTTCTGTCAGAGAAGTCGAGAATACGGGAAATGCCATCGACGCTCAGTGCGGTATCCTTGAGGAAGTGCACCGCATGGCGGAATCGCACATGGTCGCGCAGAGAGGCGAAACTCAGATTGTGTTCCTGCAACCGGCGCTGCAGGGTGCGGGTAGACATGCTGAGGTCAGATGCTACCGGGCGAATTGCCAGAGATGCCTTTCCAATCCGTTGTTCCAGCACGTCGATAACTCGAGCGGCAATACCGAAGCTGGTTGCTTCCGGCGGTGCCAGCAACTGGTCGAGAATGTTCGGATCTCCGGACAGTCTGGCCTGTTGCAGAGGTTTATCTTCTGAGAGCGAAGCCTGGTCTGGCTGAATATGATTCATGGAGCTGCTCCTTGATGGGTTCCTTGAGCCGCGGTTATTGTTCTACGCCCGCTTCCTGCGAGTCCCTAAATACCACCGCCAGCGCATTGCCGACTTGAATTGCGGTTACAAATTCAACAATGACTGACTACTACCTGGGTGCGGGGCGCACCTGAAAACAGGCGATCGAAGCCTACCCAGAGTGAACGTTTTTTGTACTACTTCCTCGCACCACACCCAATCGCTCTGGGCCAAACGGTTGAGCGGCGCTCCTTTACACAAGCCAGTATAGACCATATGTGGATAATGCAAGGGACGACAGGCAATTTTTTTTAAGCGCCGCACAAAAACAACCTGCCGCCAACCGATTGATACGCTCCAGGGGGCTATTCAGGGCTATTGCACGTCTTAGCCCACCCTATCCAGGCACAATGTCCCCGCTCCCACACCTGTTTTCTGTACTCCGGCGGCGCCCTGGGCGCGCAGGCTACAAAAGCGCTGCAATACCCGTGCCCGATCAGGCCAAATTTTCATCAAGCCAGTTGAGCACATCATCGTGGTGGGTCTTGGTTTTGAACTTGTCCAGGATATGTACCAGACGACCGGATTTATCGATGATGAACGAGGTACGAATCAGCCCCATATACTCCTTGCCCATAAATTTCTTCAGGCCCCAGCAGCCATACTTGTCGGCAACCTTGTGGTCTTCATCGGCCAGTAGATCGAAATTGAGTTGGTGCTTGTCGATGAACTTCTGCAATTTGGCTTCCGGGTCCGGGCTCAGGCCAAGCACCACAGTATCGCGCTTGGCGAACGCTTCTGCGCTGTCGCGAATGCCACAGGCCTGCGTGGTGCAGCCGGGTGTCAGTGCCTTGGGGTAAAAATAGAGCACCACATTTTTGTCACCGCGGAAATCTTTCAGGGCGATTTTCTCGCCGTTTTGGTTGTTGAGCGTGAATACGGGTGCAAGATTGCCGATTTTAGGATGTGCCATGGCGCCTCCCCTCTGAATAAGCTGGCTAACGGGACCATTTCTGGATGAAATCTGGATATAAAAAAGGCCCGAGTCAAAAGCTCGGGCCTGGCATTATATAGAACTCACTTGGCGCTGCATCGCGGTCTTGATCCGGCGCTCACTAAAAGTCCTGCAAGCGAAAACTCTGTTCTTTGCGCGCGCGTAAACCGCAGTGGCCGAGCTTCTCCACCAGTGCGGCTTTTTCCGCATCAGTCAGAAAGTCGCCAATCTCCAGACACCCTTCCGGACCGGTGAAGGTGACGCACGAGGGCTCCGCAGGTGATGCGCCCATACGCACCAGCACGGCCAGGCTGTCGCGGTCGAACTCCGTATGATAGACAGGGCGCTCTAGACTGCCGCGACTGGTATCGAGCACTACGCGATCGTCGCTGATCCGGATCACCTCCCTTCGGGTGCCTTCCATATAGACATATCCGAACAGCGCCCCCAGCAACAGCATTTCCAATCCGGCAAATGGTATCACCATCCAGGCACCGGCGAGCGCAAACGCTATGCTGATCCCCAGAGAAACGGCCACCAGGGAAATAAATACCCAGAGATTACCGGCAAAGGACAGGGATTGGTTGGGCGCGAGGAGAATACAGGCCCGGCGCCCGCGCGCGCCGCCGACTTCTTTGACCATGGGTACAACTTCCGATATCCATCACTGTGACAATTTCAGTGTAGGACAGCGGAAAATTGAACCAAGAGTCACGGCGCCCTGCCCGGCCTTCTATACTGGTGCGGTAGCAGAAGCGTCAACGACTGCCTGGCCACCGGTGTGACATGGGGTGGATTTTCCGGCACACAGGGGGCAAGATGCCGCCGGAATGCGCGACCAAAAGACGCGTGGAACAACCGCGTAGCCTGTGGCACCCACATCCACGGTAGTGCCCGCACGGCAGGCGTGAATGACAACAAGAGCACCATCATGCAAGTTGAATCCATCGAACAACTCTTAAAGTCCACCCAGCGGGAGGGAGAAAGTGCCCGTATTCAGGGTTGGATCCGAACCCGCCGGGATTCCAAGGCCGGCCTGTCTTTCCTCGCCGTACACGACGGCAGCTGCTTCGACCCAATTCAGGTAGTCGTGGAAGCCGATATCAACAACTATCAGTCGGAGGTACTGCGCCTCACTACCGGCTGTGCAGTGGATATTGAAGGCACGATCAAGGCCTCTGAGGGCAAAGGTCAGGCGATCGAACTGCTGGCGACACAGGTGACCGTAGTGGGATGGGTGGAAGACCCGGACACCTACCCAATGTCGCCCAAGCGTCACACCATGGAGCATCTGCGCGAGCACGCCCACTTGCGCCCGCGCACCAACGTCAGTGGTGCGGTAGCGCGCGTGCGCAACTGTATCGCGCAGGCAGTGCACCGTTTCTTCCACGAACGCGGTTTCAACTATGTGCACACGCCCATTATTACCGCATCGGACTGTGAAGGCGCCGGCGAGATGTTCCGGGTCAGCACCCTGGATCAGACCAACCTCCCCCTCACCGATAAGGGCGACGTGGACTACAGCGAGGATTTCTTCGGCGAAGAGACCTTCCTGACAGTATCCGGGCAGCTGAATGTCGAAAGTTACTGTCTGGCGCTATCCAAGGTATACACCTTCGGACCGACGTTCCGCGCGGAAAATTCCAACACCACCCGCCACCTGGCGGAGTTCTGGATGGTGGAACCGGAAATCGCCTTCGCCGACCTGGCCGATTGCGCCAACCTGGCCGAAGCGATGCTGAAGTATGTCTTCAAGGCGGTACTGGAAGAGCGGGCGGACGATATGGCATTTTTTGCCCAGCGCATTGATAAAGAAGCCATCAGTCGCCTGGAAAATATCGTCGACAATGATTTCGCACGGATCAATTACTGTGAAGCCATCGAAATCCTGGAAAACTGCAAAGAAAAATTCGAGTTCCCGGTGTCCTGGGGTATCGACCTCGCTTCCGAACACGAGCGCTATCTGGCTGAAAAACACTTCAAGAAGCCCGTGATCGTGCTGAATTACCCGAAGGACATCAAAGCCTTCTATATGCGCATGAACGACGATGGCAAAACCGTCGCGGCCATGGACGTACTTGCCCCGGGTATCGGTGAGATCATCGGTGGTTCGCAGCGTGAAGAGCGCCTCGACAAGCTGGACGCGCGTATGGACGAGATGGATATTCCCAAGGACCACCTGGACTGGTACCGGGACCTGCGTCGCTACGGGACTGTACCGCACGGTGGCTTCGGCCTGGGCTTTGACCGCATCGTGTCCTATGTCACCGGTATGGGCAATATTCGCGATGTGATCCCCTTCCCCCGGACCCCGCGCAATGTGAAGTTCTGATTCTTCAGGCAGAATATTGCGGCCAAAAAAAAACCCGCACACTGTGCGGGTTTTTTGGCTTTTTACTTCTCAGAAGTCGAAAGCTTACGGCAGCAGATGTGCGACAGCGTCGCGCTCTTCCGCCAGTTCTGTCTCGGTCGCAGTCATCTTCTCGCGAGAGAAATCGTTGATGTCTACGCCCTGAACAATTTCCCAGTCACCGTTCTTGCAAACAACCGGGAAGGAGTAGATCAGACCTTTCTGGATACCATAGGAACCGTCGCTGTACACGCCCATGCTGGTCCAGTCGCCTTCGGCGGAACCCAGCGCCCAATCGCGCATGTGGTCGATAGCCGCGTTGGCAGCAGAAGCGGCAGAGGAAGCGCCACGGGCTTTGATGATCGCCGCACCGCGCTGCTGTACCGTCGGGATGAAATCCGTTTCGTACCACTCCTGTTCGACTTTGCCCATGGCATCTTCGCCATTGACCTTGGCCTGGTGCAGGTCCGGGTACTGGGTGGCAGAGTGGTTGCCCCAGATGGTCATGTGGGTGATGTCGTTCACCGTGGAGTCGGTTTTGTTGGCCAGCTGAGTCAGGGCACGGTTGTGGTCCAGACGAGTCATGGCAGTGAAGTTGCGCGGATCCAGATCCGGTGCGTTGCGCTGGGCGATCAGGGCATTGGTGTTCGCCGGGTTGCCGACAACCAGCACTTTAACGTTGCGGGAAGCAACCTCGTTCAGGGCCTTACCCTGCGCGGAGAAAATGGCGGCGTTGGCTTCCAGCAGGTCTTTCCGCTCCATACCGGGACCACGCGGACGGGCACCAACCAGCAGTGCGTAGTCGGCATCTTTGAAGGCAACGGTCGCGTCGTCAGACTGCACAATGCCAGCAAGCAGCGGGAAGGCACAATCTTCGAGCTCCATGGCAACGCCTTTCAGCGCTTCCAGTGCGGGAGTGATTTCCAGCAGCTGAAGAATAACTGGCTGATCTTTACCCAGCATTTCGCCGGAAGCGATGCGAAACAGCAGCGAGTAGCTGATCTGACCGGCGGCGCCGGTAACTGCAACACGAACAGGTGCTTTCACGATGTATCTCCGTTGTTTTCAGGCGCCCGCATTATAGGGCTTTGCAAATTAAATGCATTATCCTTTGGTCTGATC
Source organism: Microbulbifer elongatus (assembly GCF_021165935.1). Classification (NCBI taxonomy): domain Bacteria; kingdom Pseudomonadati; phylum Pseudomonadota; class Gammaproteobacteria; order Cellvibrionales; family Microbulbiferaceae; genus Microbulbifer; species Microbulbifer elongatus. Next base: position 2,913,733 of record NZ_CP088953.1, read on the forward strand.
CCGATAAAGAATCCTGCCAAAACTGTCAGACCAAATCCTATCAGCTGCCCGGATAGCGATTTTTTAGCGCTTCATACAGCTGGTTACTGAAGTTTTCTGCTGCCGCGTCTAAAGATTGAACAATTTCTGCCAGATGCTCGTTGTCTTCCCGGCCGTCCCAGGTTTTCTGGTAACTGCCGTCTTTGTAGCCGTTGTCCTGACGGAAACGGTTGAGAACGTTTTTCCCGACGTAACGACGATAGAGCTCATCGAGCGACATCTCGCAATCGGCCAATAATTGTGCAAACCCTGGTAAATCGAACTGTTTGCTGGCCAGGGTCTTGAGAGTGAAAGCTTCGAGATTTTCACGGAAATCCCCGGCCTGCAGGGTGGACGACGCGAGCTGCTCCTGCATCTTGCGTGCAACATCTTCCGGCGCCCCCTGCTGCAACTCCAGACTCAGACCAAAATGCCAGATATCCACCAGCTCCAGTTTCACCTGCTCCATTTCGGGCTGCTGCTTTTTCCACCACTTCCAACCGTAATGGTCGAGGAGTTCGGCACTTTCTACCCAGATGGCCCGATACCAGGCAAAATTCTGTGCGCGCCAGTTTTCATTCACCACCGTGTTGATGGCATCTTGCAGAGCCAGCATGGTCTGCAATTGTTGCTGAGACATATATATTTCCTGAAACAGGTCATTCCAAAAGACAGTAGCCGATCTGTGCGCGACGACGTTCTCAGGCTGCGCGCGGGAAAAGCCGGTGAAAATTCTCGGTAGTTGCCGCTGCAAGCTCTTCGTAGGACAGGCCACGTAATTCCGCGATAAATTCCGCTACCTCTCGGACATAGGCCGGGATATTGGGCTTTCCGCGGTAGGGAACGGGTGCCAGATAGGGAGAGTCGGTTTCCACCAGCAAGCGATCAAGCGGTACCTGTTTGGCAACTTCACGCAGTTCTTCCGCGTTCTTGAAGGTCACGATGCCGGATAACGAAATGTAATAGTTGAGGTCCAGGGCCTGCCGGGCCATTTCCCAGGACTCGGTGAAACAGTGCAATACACCGGCGTGTTCGCGGCTGCCGTGCGCCTTGATCAGCTCGATGGTGTCCTCTCGGGCGTCGCGCGTGTGTACGATCACCGGTAACCCCACTTCGTCGGCCGCTTCGAGATGCGCGACAAAACTCTGCTGCTGAACCTCTTTGGTTTCCGTGCTGTAGTAGTAATCGAGGCCGGTTTCGCCCAGTGCCACCACATTGGGCTTGGTGGACAGGGCTTTCAGTTTCGCCACGTCCGCCAGACCGGATTCCACATCCAGCGGGTGCACGCCCACGGAGCAGACCACGTCCGGGTATCTGGCGGCAATGGAAACCACCTGGTCCACGTTGTCCAGACTGATCCCCACACACAGGAATTTACCGACGCCGCGGCTTCGCGCCAACGCCAGCACATCGTCCAGCTCGCCGTCGAATTTGTCGAGTTTTAGCCTGTCGAGATGACAGTGAGAATCTACCAGCATGAATCTCTGCCTATGGAAACGTACGTGCAAAATGGAGGGGGAATTATACAGATTGGCCCCCGGATTGCGCGTACTGCACTCTCCTTTAGGGCCGGGCGAAGGACGGGGTTTCCCCCGGGGCCGCGTGTTATAGCGTATGCGTTGGTCGGCTGGACTCGAGCGAGCCTGCCAGCAGGGTTTCGATCTTGCCCTGCGCGATATTTTCCTTATCACTAAACTGAATACCGATACCCGGGGTACGATTGCCCTGGGCACCGCCGGGCGTTATCCAGACCACTTTCCCCGCAACCGGCAACTTCTCAGGCTCATCCATCAGGCTGAGTAGCAGGAATACTTCGTCCCCCAGGTTATAGGACTTGTCGGTATTGATAAACAGGCCACCATTTTTCACAAATGGCATATAGGCCGCGTACAACACGGATTTGTCCTGAATCTTCAGCGACAGAATACCGTTGCGGGCACCGCCCCCCATACCTTTCATAGCTAACCCCGTTTTTGTCATCCGCCGGATCCGGCGAATCTGTCAGTGCCTTACACCGACTCGACCGTTGATTGTTATTTGATCAGAAACCGGTGATCAGCATCCATCACCGGCCAAATGCACCTGAATTGTCGCCTTAACTTACCCTGATGGCCAGTAACCTGTCCACATTGGTAACGGTTTACGGCACCGCTATCGAAACAGCGCCGCCCAGCGAATCAGCAACTCTTCAAGTAGAAGACGTTTATTCGGATTACTGTTGCCCGACAGTAATGCTCTCGCCTTGAGCAGGTGATCATAGAACGCAAATGCCGGCCGCAGACTCTCTGCCCCCGTTCCCGGCATACGCTGCAAAAGCGCCATGATACTGGCCTCCGCTGCCTGGTCAGTGCTGCGAGACTTGAGCATCAATGCGAGCCAGCTTTGCCAGAACTGCAACAACAGATTCAGATCAGCGCCCTCTCCCGGATTCTCCCATTTACCGGCCAGGGTCACCGGGTTTTCATCACCCCGGGTCAATGCGGAAAGATCGGCGAGGAACTGCTGCCTAGCCTCCCGGGATTCCGGTTCCATCAACTGCACCGCAAGTAATGGCGCCCCACCCGCAAGGTTCAGTGCACTGTCCGCGTCCTCGCTTTCAATACCGCTCTCCCGCATCCAGCGAAGTGCAGACTGCTGCGGCGGCACCGGAAACGCGATGGTCTGACAACGACTACGGATCGTCGGTAATAGCCCGGCGGGATGATCGGTGATCAGCAGAAAGATCACCGAACCGGAAGGCTCTTCCAGGTTTTTCAGCAACGCATTGGCCGCATTGATGTTCATCGCTTCGGCCGGCGCCAGCATCACTACTCTCGCGCCCTCACGGCCGCTGGTTCGACCGACAAATTCCCCCAGGGCGCGTATCTGCTCTACTTTCAGTGGTCCCTGCTCTTTTTCAGGGACAACGAGGGTGAAATCCGGGTGGGAGCCCGCAATGCGCAATTGACAGCCACGACACTCCCCACAGGCAAGCCCATGGCGAGGTTGATCACACAACAGCAGTGCAGCAAATGCTTCGGCAAAGCGCCGCTTGCCCAGCCCGGTCTGGCCACTGATCAGCAGTGCGTGCGGACAACGCCCCGCCACCCACTGTGCCCCCAGCCGCTGCCACTGTGCCGCCTGCCAGGGCAATGGCGACGGAATAGGTACCGGCTCGACAACCTTCGGTTGATCGGCACGCGCACTCATGAGCCACCCGCGATCTGTTGCAGTGCCGCCGCCAGGCTTTGCTGAACTTTTTCCAGCGAGACCGAGGCATCAATCAACTGGTAGCACTGGGGATTACTCTCTGCGCGCTTGCGGTACGCGGCGCGCACCTTTTGGAAAAAATCCATCTGCTCGCTTTCAAAGCGGTCCGCTGCGCCGGTGCTGGCCGCCCGCTGCAGTCCAATTTCAGGATCCACATCCAACAGCAGTACGCAGTCGGGGCGCAGGTCTCCCTGTACGGTTTGTTCAAGCTGCGCGATCAACGCCCAGTCGAGACCGCGGCCGGCCCCCTGATACGCATAGGTCGCATCGGTAAAGCGATCACAGACCACCCACTTGCCCTGCGCAAGTGCAGGCTTGATGACTTGATTCAGATGTTGCGCTCGTGCGGCAAACACCATCAACAGCTCTGCGGTGGGGTCAACCCGCTCGTCGCGCTTTTCCAGCAGCAGGCTGCGCAACTGCTCCGCCAGTGGTGTACCGCCGGGCTCCCGGGTCTGGATATAGGAAATGCCCTGCTCATCGAGCCACTGGGTAATGAATCGGAGGTTGGTGGATTTTCCCACTCCTTCTCCGCCCTCCAGTGTGATGAATTTTCCCTGGGGTAAATCTTGCATAGGTATACCGGTGTTCAATATCGGCTTAATTCTGTTGTGTATCTGCAGGGCTGGAACGGTAGTCCGAGCGACGCTTGAGCTGATACTGACGCACCGCACGGTTGTGCTCAGAGAGGGTTTCGGAAAATTGATGTGACCCATCCCCCTTTGCGACAAAGTACAGCGATTTCCCTGCCTTCGGGTGCAGTGCCGCGTGAATGGCCTCGCGGCCAGGCAAGGCAATCGGTGTGGGGGGCATGCCTTGGATGACATAAGTATTGTACGGGGTTGCCTCACGCAAATCCGCGCGGCGCAGGTTGCCCGCGTAATTCTCCCCCATCCCATAGATCACCGTTGGATCAGTCTGCAGGCGCATTCCCTTGTTCAGACGTCGCACAAACACCCCGGCAATCTCATCCCGCTCCCAGGGCACGCCGGTTTCTTTTTCTACGATCGATGCCATTATCAATGCTTCATAGGCACTGTCGTAAGGCAGATCGCTTGCGCGTTTTTCCCATTCTTCAGCAAGCACATTGTTCATCCGCTGATGCGCCTGTCGCAACAGGTCCAGATCAGTGGTACCTGAGCGGTAGATATAGGTGTCAGGAAATATCTGACCTTCCGGGTTGCCTTCGATGCCCAGCGCCTTGGCGGCGGCAACCACCGTTGCCGCATCTTCTGTGGTCTTGATCTTATTTGCCCCACGCACGAGCTCCAGGGCCTGTGCGAAAGTCCAGCCCTCAACAATCGTGACACGGTAGCGAGTGACGTCTCCGCGATTCAGGCGCGCCACCAGGTCCATGGCGTTACTTCCCGCCGGAATCATATATTCGCCGGGATGAATGTGCCCAAGCTTCTTCAGCCGTGCATAGGCAAGCACCAATCGCGGGTGACGCACAACGTCCTCATGTGCCAGACGACGGACAACACGGGACAGATTACTGCCCTCCTCGACATCCATACGCAAGCCATCCACCGGTACTGCCAGTGGTTCGATCAGTGCGTTTTTCGCGAACCAGAACGTTGCACCACCGGCGAGGACACCCAGCACGACCAGTACCAGAAGACCGCGCAGGAGTCTGGACAACAACCCAACCCCGGACCGCTTGCCCTTCGAGGTTTTTGCGGGAGCTTTCTTGCTGCTTTTCTTCGCTACCATAATTTTTCCGAAATTCTGTACTGCAATGCGGATACCGCTGCCCCGGGTACAACCGGAGCGGTATCAGGAGGAATCGTTTGCGGGCCACCAGGGGACGGTTGCTCGGTTAACAGTCTTGCTGGCACCACCCCGCGAACACTGTTGCACACCGCAAGCTCGGTCGCCTTGTGCAGATCCAGGGGACGGATGTCATCTTCGCCGATTTCTACCTGACCAGCCAGCCAGTGCAGCATCACGCCACGCACCCCATACCACCGCAGATTTGGGGTCAGCCAACGGCCATCCCGCAGAACCAGCAGGTTGCTGTGGCACCCCTCAATGACAAAACCCCTGGGGTCACATAGCAGCGGCTCCAGCTGGGGGGCGTCTTCGGGGCGCGAATCCGGGCTGCGCCATTCGCGAGCCGCCTGCCCATAGGTACCCCGAACGAGCAGCTTACAGCCCCGCACTTCCGGGGGAACAGAACCACCGCACGAATCTGCACTGGAATCGGCAAAAGGCGATCGGGTATCGGACTCGCTCAGGTGCGTATTGCACAGTGCAAGCACCGCTCCGTGATCCCACGACGAAGACGGACTCAATGGGAAAGCACTGATGTCCCACTGCGGGTGCCCGTCGCCCCCGGTCGCCAGCACACCGTATCGCAACCGCACCCGAGCACCCCAGGGCCAGCTTTGGGTGCGCGCGGCAATCGCAGTAATAGATTCTTCGATCAAGCGCCGTTGGGCACTCTGCAACCGGGCACTGCGTGCAAGTCGTTCAAGGTGGAGCGGCAGCAGTGGAATAGACCCAGCCTGGGCACGCATGGTTTCCAGCAGCCCGGATTGAAATGCACGATCGGGAGCGAGCGCCTGCTGCTCACCGTCGGCAGAAAGGAAAAGGGGGAGAATATCCGTCACGGACAGAGGTGCTGATGAATGCCCACCGGCGCCATTGCGCAACCCGGTGGGCAATCACCAAATCGGTCCGTCAGGCGCGCTGAAAAATCAGCGAGCCGTTGGTTCCGCCGAAGCCGAAGGAATTCGACAGCACCGCGTCGATTTTCATTTCCTGCGCTTTGTTCGGCACCAGGTTTACCCCGACACAGGTTTCATCCACCTTGTCGAGGTTGATCGTCGGTGGTGCCACCTGATCCAGGAGGGACTGAACCGCGAAAATTGCTTCGATAGCCCCAGCGGCCCCCAGCAGGTGGCCAGTCATGGATTTTGTGGAGCTTACCGCCAGTGTGTCGAGTGCATCTTTGAACACCGAGCGCACCGCCGCGATCTCCGCTTTGTCACCCAGTGGTGTGGAGGTGCCGTGTGCGTTGATGTACTGAATCGCCGATGGATCCATACCCGCATCTTTCAACGCATTTGCCATAGACAGTGCCGCGCCGGCTCCGTCTTCAGGTGGGGACGTCATATGGTGGGCGTCACCACTCATACCAAAACCACTCAACTCCGCATAAATTTTTGCACCGCGCGCTTTTGCATGTTCGTACTCTTCCAGCACGAGGACACCGGCGCCCTCACCCAGTACAAATCCGTCGCGGTCCTGATCCCATGGGCGACTGGCGGCCTGCGGATCATCGTTGCGGGTGGACAGTGCACGGGCCGCGCAGAAGCCACCTAGGCCTACCGGTGTGGTCACCATCTCGGCACCGCCACAAACCATGACATCCGCGTCACCGTACTGGATGGTACGCAGGCCGAGACCAATGGCATGTGTGCCCGTCGTACAGGCTGTGGTGGTCGACAGGTTCGGGCCTTTCATACCGTATTTAATCGACAGGTTGCCGGATACCATATTGATGATCGCGCCCGGCACGAAGAACGGCGACACCCGGCGTGGGCCCTTCTCCGCAATCAGCATGGCGTTATTCTCGATTGCGGCAATACCGCCCATACCAGATCCGATACAGGCACCTACCCGCGACGCGTTTTCGTCAGTGACTTCCAGGCCGCTGTCTTCCACCGCCTGGATACCGGCACTCAGGCCATATTGCAGAAACACATCCATCTTGCGCGCTTCTTTCTGCGGGATGTGGGGCTCGGGATTAAAGTCTTTGACGGTTGCCGCGAAACGCGTACTGAATGCAGAAGCGTCAAACGACTCGATCGGCACGACACCGCTCGTGCCAGCCAGCAAAGCGGACCAGGTATCTTCAAGTGTGTTGCCGAGCGGGCTGACAATGCCCATTCCGGTAATTACGACTCTTCTTTTCGACACTTGTGCCTCCCCCGAAATCAATCTGTTGCGCCGCAACCTGCTACTGCTGTCGGCCGCCTGTCTATCAATATGCAAGTATTTATCAATATGCAAATAAACGGAGAGCCGCGCTATGCAACATAGAACGGCTCTCGCGATGCTTTCAGTACGGGCCAATCACCATCGGCGCTGGCCGTACCAGCAAAAGGCAATATGCACCTTTTACTAAAGCTATCCAGCAGGAATCAACCCAGGTTCTGGTTGATGTAATCGATGGCCAGCTGAACAGTGGTGATTTTCTCTGCTTCTTCGTCCGGAATTTCGGTTTCGAATTCCTCTTCCAAAGCCATTACCAGCTCAACTGTGTCGAGGGAGTCAGCGCCCAGATCTTCAACAAAGGATGCTTCAGGTTTTACATCTTCTTCCTTCACGCCCAGTTGTTCAGCAACGATCTTTTTTACGCGCTCTTCAATGCTGCTCATGATTCAATTTAACTCCTAGTGGATAAAAATCTGTTTTGGTTACTGTGTGAAATTTGTTCGCCGTTATTGGCAAATCAGTAACCGGCTAACACAGCTTGTGGTTAATGCGAGGCGGCATTGTACCCTGATTTTTTCGGGATGTAATGCACCGCCTCCCAGCAACCGTTGAATGATAAATTTTTCTTTACCAATCAATTAGTTACAGCAATTTTCTCGAGAGAAAATCACCCCATATACATACCGCCGTTCACGTGAATGGTCTCTCCGGTCATATAGCCGCCAGCGTCGCTGGCCAAAAATGCGACAACCGAGGCAATCTCTTCCGGCGCACCCAGACGACCGAGAGGGATTTTGCCCAATAATGCTTCACGTTGCGCCTCCGGTAGAACCTTGGTCATATCGGTATCGATAAACCCGGGCGCCACGGTATTGACGGTGATACCACGGGAACCTACCTCTGCCGCCAGCGCGCGGGCAAAGCCGCCTACACCGGCCTTGGTTGCAGCGTAGTTGCTTTGACCCGCATTGCCCATGCTGCCCACAACGGAACTGATGTTGATGATCCGGCCCCAGCGCGCTTTGCTCATGTCACGCAGGCATGCCTTGCTCACACGATAGACCGCGGTCAGATTCGTGTTCAGCACATCGTCCCACTCATTGTCTTTCATGCGCATCAGCAGGTTATCTTTGGTGATACCGGCGTTGTTGACCAGAATGGTGGGCGCGCCAAATTCTCCTTTCACCGATTCCAGCACTTCCGCAATGCTTTCAAGACTGGTGACATCCAGTGCCTTGCCGGCACCTTTGATGCCTTTTTCCGCAAAACGTGCAGAGATTTTTTCTGCGCCGGAGGTACTGGTCGCGGTACCAATGACGATAGCACCCTGCGCACCCAACAGGTCCGCAATTGCCGCGCCAATGCCACGGCTTGCGCCAGTGACCAGTGCAACCTTTCCTTCCAGCGAAGTTGAAATTGTCATAGTTTCTCCCGATCACTCACCACGTCAGCCCGATGCTGACGAAACGAGGTCTTTGGTCCATTTTAATTGGGTAAATCTCGTTACGATGCGACGGCTTTTACCGCGTCCGACAGCTGCTCCGGCTTTTCGATATTGAACGCGCTCGGGCTGCGGTCAATGCGCTTGGCCAGCCCGGCAAGTACTTTGCCCGGACCGCACTCGACCAGTTGCTGGGTACCGGAAGACGCCATCGCCTGAACGCACTCGGTCCAGCGAACCGGGCTGTAAATCTGCTCGACCATCAGCGCCTTGATAGCTGCCGGGTCGCTTTCCGTTTTCGCGTGCACATTGTGAATCACCGGGATTTCCGGTGCATGAAATGCAGTGGCTTCTATCTGGGGTGCGAGTTTTTCAGCGGCGGGCCGCATCAACTCGGTGTGGAAAGGTGCACTGACCGGAAGCGGAAGCGCGCGCTTGGCACCTGCGGACTTGCAGGCCTCGATGGCACGTTCTACCGCCGCGGCGCTGCCGGCGATCACCACCTGCCCGGGGGAGTTATAGTTTACCGCAGCGACCACCGCACCCTGGGCCGATTCCGCACAGGCCGCTTCTACGGCCTGATCGTCGAGGCCGATCACCGCCGCCATCGCGCCCTCGCCTGCCGGTACCGCTTCCTGCATCAAGCGACCCCGTTCACGCACCAGGCGCACCGCATCTTCAAAGGCCAGCACACCGGAACACACCAGCGCCGACCACTCGCCCAGAGAGTGGCCCGCCATGGTTGCGGGCACTGCCCCACCTTGAGCCTGCCAGGCTCGATAGAGGGCGACACTGGAAGTCAGCAATAACGGCTGGGTTCTTTCAGTCTGGTTAATCTCTTCCTGGGTACCGTTTTGGCACAGATCCCACAGATCGTAACCAAGCACGGAGGAAGCTTCAGAAAAGGTCGCAACGACCTCTGGGAAAGCCTGGGCGGCATCCGCCAGCATACCGATCTGCTGGGAACCCTGGCCAGGGAATACAAACGCCAAAGCTGGATTGGTCATGGAACATCCTTTAACCAAATGATTGAATTCCAGGGGGCTGAGCAGCGGGCGCCATCGCTAGGGGCGAAAGGGCGAAAGGCCGATGCGCTCCTGTCACGCTTTAATCGCACCCGGTCTGACGCTGGGCCTGGAACGCCATGGCGTCCCCAACCAGATGCGCGAGATCCGACTCCGCACACTCTTTTGCGGTCAACATTGCGCGATAAAACGCTTCACTGCTGGCACCGCCATGACTCTTGATGACGTTACCTTTCAGCCCTAAAAAGCTGGCGCCATTATAGCGACCAGGCTCCAGCTGTGACCGCCATTTTCGCAACAGATTTATGGCTAATTGGCCAAAAAAACGCTTTATAGGCGCCTTTTTGTCGATGGTGAACGACTTCTGACCTATTAGTCGAATAACGCCTTCGGCGGATTTCATCGCCACATTGCCCATCAGGCCGTTGCAGACCACCACATCCACCACACCGGTAAAAATATCGTGCCCTTCGACAAACCCCACATAGTTGATGGCAGGGTCCGCCTGCATCAACTGGCCGGCGCGGCGAATCTCCTCCGTCCCTTTATGCTCTTCGGCACCAATATTCAGCAACGCCACGGTGAGCGCATCTTTTCCCGCGAACACCCGTTGCGCCTCGATGCCCATTCGCGCGAATTGCAACAGATCCTCCGCGCTGCAATCAATATTCGCGCCGAGATCAAGCAGAAAACAGGAACCGTCCGCCGTTGGCAGGGACTTGCCGAGCGCCGGGCGCTTCACGCCTTCAACCGTGCCGAGAATGCTTCTTCCCAGTGCCAGCAGCGCACCCGTGTTTCCGGAAGTGACCATCGCACCAGACTCACCGGCAGATACGGACTGCAGTGCTCTGGCCATGGAGGATTCACGTTTGTGGCGCAACGCCTGGACCGGATTACAGCCCTGCGTGATCACCTGTGCACAGTCCACCACCTCCAGTCGCTCACGGACGGACGGCGGTTCTTTAATCAGGAGAGATTGGAGTTCGGAGCGGGGACCGAACAGTTTGAGTTCTGCCCGGGGATGGCGGATAAGAAATCTTGAGCAGGCCGGAACGACAGAGCGGGGACCTAAGTCCCCGCCCATCGCATCCACGGCCAATCGAAATTGGCTGGACAAAACTTACTCTTCTTCGGAAGAGCCGCCAACGTCGATCACTTTGCGACCACGGAAAAAGCCGTCTTTGGTCACGTGATGACGGTGGTGCTTTTCGCCAGTAGTCGGGTCTACGGACAGAGTAGGTCCGCTCAGAGCGTCGTGAGAGCGACGCATGCCGCGACGGGAACGGGTTTTTTTGCTCTTCTGAACAGCCATTTGGTGCTCCTAAACATACTTAACAGTTAACACCGGAACCGGGGCGCCTACCGGCGAGCCCAAACCCTTCAAACAAGCCTCAAGCCCAACTCAAGACTTGTCTGACGAACCCTTCAACTGTTCCAGTACTTTAAAGGGGTTTTCTCGTTGCTCTTCCGTCTCAGGCTCCTCACTGCGACTCTGAAATGCTTCTTGCGCGACGCAATCCCAGTCGTGATAAGCCACCATCGGCAGATTGAGCAAAATCTCATCTTCCAATACCTGATACAGATCCAGTTCGTCACCTTCCTGTATCACCGGGTCCAGAGACTTGGGCAACGCATTACCCTGCTCTTCCGACCACACAAACCCCAAGGCGATATCTGCTTCGATGGCTTCACTCACCGGTTGCAAGCAACGCTGGCACAGCAAACCAACAGTCAACGCCAGGCGGCCTGTGGCCACCTGATTGCGCTGCAGATCCCGGCCAAATGCCAGGGAAACCGCTATATCGCCCTCAACCGACTCGGTAGCCGCTGCCAGCCGCGACAGCGCTTCCGGGGGGACGGTACCTTCCAGTTCTTGCCCGCGCTGCACCAACTTACGTGCGTCTATGCGGCGTGGCAGCGCGGATCTCTGATCCGATATCTGCGCTGAATTCTGGTCAGACTTTTGGGGGGGTATCGACATAAGCGCGCAATTCTATGGACTCACCTGAGCCTTGTCAAAACAATTCATCCACCGCATGATCAGCGGCCCAAACGCCCGGCACAGCGTCGTTTCCGCGCGGCTTGCCGGACCCGGAACCCCCTCTATATAAAGGAAGCCGTCATGCGCCGACTCATTCTAGCGTCCAGCTCTCCCTACCGCCGGCAATTGCTGGAAAAGCTTCGGATACCTTTTGAATGCCAGGCGCCGCGCATTGATGAGCAGCCCCTACCCGGCGAACCTGCCAGCGAACTGGCCAGTCGCCTCGCGACAGAAAAGGCGCTGGCGCTCGCGAATGATCACCCGGATGCACTGATTATCGGTTCAGATCAGGTGGCAGAGTGCAACGGCACCCTTCTCGGCAAGCCCGGGAATACGGAAAACGCCATCGACCAGCTGTCACGGTCCGCCGGCCAGACGGTCAATTTTCACACCGGCCTGTGCCTGGCGGATGCCCGCGATGGCTCACACCACACCCTGTGCGAAATATTCTCCGTGCGCTTCCGCCCGCTGAGCGCGAGCGAGATCCGGCGCTACGTTGAACTGGAAAAGCCGCTGGATTGCGCCGGATCGTTCAAATCGGAAGGACTGGGAATAGCATTATTCGAAAAAATGGAAGGGTCCGACCCGAACTCCCTTGTCGGCCTACCACTAATTCGATTGATCGACCTGCTAAAGCGATACGACATCAGCCCCCTGCAGTGAAGATGACTACCTCAGGCTACCAGCGGCGGCCACTCCAGCAACTCTGAGAAATGATCAATTACCCGCTGCGGACCACAGCCGTGCAAACGTTCACGACTGTGGACGCCATAGCTGACGCCGATAGAGGGCATATCGATCGCGGCAGCCATCCGCAGGTCGTATTCGGTATCGCCCACCATGACCGCACATTCCGCCGACACAGCAGTTTCCGAGAGTATCTCACGCAACATGGTCGGATCCGGCTTGGAAACCGTCTCATCTGCACAGCGACTGGCAACAAACAAGTGCCCCACCCCGTGATCCTCGAACTCACGGATCAGCCCGCGGCGACTTTTTCCGGTAGCGACCGCCAGGTGGTGCCCGGCTCCCAACAGCTTGTCCAGCGTAGCCAGCACGCCGTCAAACAGGGGCAGCGGTTCGCCGCGAGCGGCGAGCCATTCCTCAGCGTAGTATTCGCGCAGATCCGCACGCTGCTCTGAGTGCGCCTCGGGAAACAGCGAGGTAATCGCCTCGGGCAGCCCGAGGCCGATAATATTGCCAATGGCGGCAGGCTCCAGCACGGGAAGCCCGGCACGATGGGCTGCCCGCTGCATACACTGGACAATCCGCGCTTCGGAGTTACACACGGTTCCGTCCCAATCGAGAATCACCAACACTGATATTTGCCTCGCAATCCGATAAAAAACGGTAGCGCCCCTCAACGCAGCCTGTCGAGCACTGCCACAAGCTCCGACGGAAGGGGCGCCTCGACATGTACCCGCGTGCCGTCTGGCAGCGTACAGCCAACCGCCGCAGAATGCAGGAACAGCCGCTTCAGCCCCACTTCTCGGAAGCTGGCATTCACCGCATCCGGAGTGTATTTGGCATCCCCCGCCAACGGGCAACCGACAAACTGGGCGTGCACCCGGATCTGATGCGTACGACCGGTAACCGGCTCTGCACGCATCAGCGTAGCGCCACTAAAGCGCTCCTCGACCTGAAAGCGCGTTGTGGAGGGCTTACCCTCTCCATCCACTACCACCATCCGCTCACCGCTCTTCAGCGTATTCTTGCGCAGTGGCGCCTCCACGAGCTTCTGCGCCCGCGGCCACTTGCCTGTCGCCAGCGCCAGATAGGATTTCGCCATTTTGCCGGCGCGCAAGGTACTCTGAACGTGCAGCAGCACAGCGCGCTTGCGCGCCACCAGGATGGCGCCACTCGTGTCCCGGTCGAGCCGGTGTACCAACTCAAGAAACGGGCTCTCCGGATACATCTGCCGCAGCGCCTCGATCAACCCGAGGCGCACGCCGCTGCCGCCGTGCACCGCAAGCCCTGCGGGCTTGTTTACAACCAGCAGGCCACCTTTGTCATACAGTATGGCCGCCTCAAGCGTGCGACGGAGCTGCTCTCCCGCCACTGCCGGCGGCGGCTCTTCAGAAACACGGATTGGTGGCACCCGCACCAGGTCACCGGCCTGCAGTCGATACTCCGCCTTCACCCTTCCTTTATTTACGCGCACCTCGCCCTTGCGGAGGATCCGGTAGACGCGAGAGCGCGGAACCCCCTTGAGGCGTGCCTGCAGGAAGTTATCAATACGCTGCCCGGCCAGCTCGTCTGGCACGGTAATAAATTGAACGCCAGCAGCCGTACCTGCACCGCCGGAAGCGGTGTCAGCGGGTCTGGGCTGGGGCTGTGTGGACCGGGGCTTGCCCGGCGATCTTTTAGGGGGGGACTTTCGCATGGGGCGCATGATAGCCGCACACCCCAACCATTTGAAGCGCGATAATTGCCCCCTCGATTGATGCCCCATAGCGACCGTGGTATATTCCGCCGGCCTGAATTGGGGCCGGTTTTCGGCGGTGCACGGTTTTTCTGCTATAAAAAAACCTAGGTGCCGCTCTTGAGAAAATACCGCCAATCCGGCCGGTGCGCGGAATACCGCGTTATCAACAAAACTTTGTCGGTGAGACCCTTCGAGAGCGCGTCGCAAGACGGTGCCAAGGGCGTACAGAAACGCCTCTCCTGAAGCTCTCGCCGACCCCAACCCGACGACATACGGGATTATTGCGAAGGTAAGACGGGCCGATGCCCGCAGCGCTTGGAACAAACTCGACTCGTTACATCTCGCTCTGAGATTGTGCGCCAGCGACCGAACTGGCCCCCGGCCCCCGCCTGTGATGCTCAATGCCATCCTTGCGCCGCCGGCAACTACTAGACCAAACCCAGGGCCCAGCCACGAGCCGGCCCCGGAGCGAAAAGATGTGACCCATGCTTGCCCTACCCGGCAAGTAGCCAGGACCCGCCCAAAGAATCACGCTGGGCCGGACTGGCAGGATCTGAATACACCCGGACAACAAGGGGTATTCTGAGTTATTTCGATATGTACCCGGCAGATGTGCCCAATCTGGAGGCACCCCCTGCGCGGGCGGCATACGAGGCAGCCGTGTACACCTGGCCGAACACAGGCCCAAGGTCCCTCCACGGCGGTACCACCAACGTCTGCGAGCTTCAGCGGTGTTTTACCTTTGCGCAAACCGCAAGGAAAAAACCAACGCATGAAGAGAATGCTGATAAACGCGACCCAGCCGGAAGAGCTGCGCGTTGCACTGGTCGACGGCCAATGGCTGTACGACCTGGATATCGAAAATCGCACCCGCGAACAGAAAAAAGCCAACATTTACAAGGGTAAAATCACCCGTGTAGAACCCTCCCTGGAGGCGGCCTTCGTCGACTACGGCGCCGAACGCCACGGCTTCCTGCCCCTGAAAGAAATCTCCCGCGAATACTTCAACAAACAGCCAAAAGACATCGAAGGCCGCATCAAGATCAAGGATGTGGTCAAGGAAGGCATGGAAGTCATCGTGCAGGTAGACAAAGAGGAGCGCGGCAACAAAGGCGCTGCTCTGACTACCTTCATCAGCCTGGCCGGCCGTTACCTGGTCCTGATGCCGAACAACCCCCGCGCCGGCGGTATCTCCCGTCGTATCGAAGGTGATGAGCGCAGCGACCTGCGCGATGCACTGTCCAGCGTAGAAGTACCCTCCGGTATGGGGATCATTGTGCGCACCGCCGGTGTAGGCCGCAGCGGTGAAGAACTCCAGTGGGACCTCAATTACCTGCTGCAACTTTGGACCGCAATCAAGAAAGAAGCAGACGAGTCCAAAGCGCCCCACTTCCTGTTCCAGGAAAGTAACGTCATCATCCGCGCGATCCGCGACTATATGCGCGATGACATTGGCGAAGTCATTGTTGACGACAAGGGTGCATACCAGCTGGCCGCAGAGTTCGCCCGCCAGGTAATGCCGAACTACGCCAACAAGGTGAAGTTCTACGATGACAATATTCCGCTGTTCAACCGCTACCAGATTGAAAGCCAGATCGAGACCGCTTTTGAGCGCGAAGTAAAGCTGCCCTCCGGTGGCTCTATTGTCATCGATGTGACCGAAGCGCTGATTTCCATTGATATCAACTCCTCCCGCGCCACCAAAGGCGGCGACATCGAGGAGACTGCGCGCAACATCAACCTGGAGGCCGCGGACGAAATCGCTCGCCAGTTGCGCCTGCGCGATATGGGTGGCCTTGTGGTCATCGACTTTATCGACATGCAGAACAAGTCCAACCAGCGCGAAGTCGAAAAGCGTATGGAAAAGGCGCTCGGCATGGACCGCGCGCGGGTTCAGGTTGGACGCATCTCCCGCTTCGGCCTGCTGGAAATGTCCCGCCAGCGCCTGCGCCCCTCTCTGAGCGAGACCACCCACCGTGTCTGCCCCCGCTGTAGTGGCCAGGGCACCATTCGTGGCACCAAATCCCTGGCGCTTTCCATCCTGCGCCTGGTTGAGGAGGAAGCGAAAAAAGAACGCAGTGCAGAGATTCGTGCGATCACGCCAGTGAATGTCGCCACCTACCTGCTGAACGAAAAGCGCAAGGCCATCTCCAATATCGAGTCCCGCAACAACACCCGTGTTGTGGTGGTACCCAATGCAGATCTGGAGACTCCGCACTTCGAAGTACAGCGCCTGCGTGACGACGACTCCACCACACTGGAAACGTCCTACAAGATCGCTGGCACTCTCGAAGAAGCCGCAGACAAGAGCGACGACGAGCCGCTGCGCCCGGTTGCCCAGCCTGCGGTTCAACAAATTGCCCATACCGCCCCCGCCCCGACGCCGGTTGCCAAACCCAAGCCGAAGGCCAAGAGCGACAAAGGCGAAGAGAAGCCGGGACTGTTCAGCCGCCTGATCAGCGCCATCTCCGCCCTGTTCAGCGGCGAAGAAGAGAAGGACGACCGCAAGAAGCACAAGAAGTCCAAAGGCCGGGGCAAAAACTACCAGCAGCGCAACCGCAATCAACGGGGCGGCCGTGGACGTGGCCGCGGTGGTCGCGGTAATCGCCGCGACGACCAGCGCAGCGAAGACCGCAAAGACGACAATCGCGGCAAGCGCGGAGACAAGCGCCGGGACGACGACGCCGAACGTCGCAGCGAAACCGCCCGTGACAACAACCGCGATCAGAAGCGTGAGGATAATCGCGAGCAAAATCGTGAAGGTCGCGAGGGCGGTCAGCGCCGCAGTCGTCGTCGCCGTGGCGGGGATCGCCGCAATGATCAGCAGGTGGCGTCTACCGATGTAGAAAACACCAACCTGGAAACCGCGGAAGCCACCGATTCCGGAGAAGATCAGCAACGTCCGGCTCGCCGGCCCAGCAATGTCCGCGGCCGCCCGCAACCGCGCCGTCGTGGCCGTCGTGGTGGTGAAAACCGCAACGACCAGCAGGCACCACAGGACAATCGCGACAGCCGTACCGCTGGCGAGACCAGTGAGCAGGAAGGCGAACAGCAGGAAGTGCGCGCAAAAGCCGAGCGCCCTTCCCGCAAAGAACGCGCTGAATCCGGTAGCGACAGCAAGCGGGAAAAGGCGCCGCAGCAGCGCAAGCCGAAGCAGGAGCACAGCGAACCTGAAACCCAGCAGGAGCAACCGAAAGCGGCCTCCCCATGGGCGGAAAGCGCAGAGCGTATTGCGGACAAGGCGGACTCAAAGGCAGAGCCAAAAGCTACGGAAGCGGACAGTGAACCCACTGCGGACACTACCAGCCAGCCGGCAGCAGAAGCACCGGTAGCAGAAGCCGAGCCACAGGCCGCAACGCCGAAAACCCACGCGGAAGGTGACTTCCTCGCTGAAACCCCGGAAAAAACCGCCGCGGCACGCAGCGAAGAAGTTGACCCCGAAGCGCAGGCGGAGGAAAAACCGGCGGCCGAAGCCGAAAGCACCGACGAGTCCGAAGCGGAACAGGCTGCCGCCGAGGCGGAAGAAAGCCCCGCAGAGGAGCAAGCTGAGCCTGAAGCGTCCGCAGAAGCACCAGCCGAACCGGAAACCGCAACCGCGGAGCCCAGTGCAGCCGCCCAGCCGGTCGCCAGCGTGCCGACCACCGACAAGCCGAGCCGCGCCAGTAATGACCCGCGCCTCAACCCGAAGCCGCTGGTTGATCTGCAGATCGAAACCAAACGCCCGGAAGTTGGGGAACTGCGCCCACTGGACACAGCACAACCGGCTGACATTCAGCACAGTCCGCGCGCCCTCTCCCGTCCCGCCAATGACCCTCGGGTAAAACGCGACACGGAAGAAACCAGTAACTCGGCAGAGGCAAGCTGATTGCGGCGTGCACCGGGTAACTAACCGTCACGGGGTTAGCTGTTCAAAATTGCAGCTAACCCTTTGAAGTTACTAAAAAAATTGGCTGCGCACTTGTACACGCAAAACAGCCCGGTATAATGCGCAGCACAATTTGGTGGGGTGGCTGAGTGGTCGAAAGCGGCGGTCTTGAAAACCGTTGACTGTAACAGGTCCCAGGGTTCGAATCCCTGCCCCACCGCCATACGCAAAAAGCCCGACTGGAAACAGTCGGGCTTTTTGCGTATGGCGGTGGGGTAGATTTAGAAGAGAACCCCGGTTCGAGCCGGAGCGGGCGCAGCCCTCGGAGACCAGCGAACGCCATCCAAGACACTGGCCACGACCGCTTGGCATGATCCCCTTCCTCTACACTGAAGTGATATACAGATTTCACTTCAATATGCCTACACCGGAAGACAACTCAACCACAACGACACCGCTGCTGGACACCGAAAGCATCGTCGCCTTCGCCATTGCGCTCGGGTTGGGCCTGCTGATCGGCCTCCAGCGAGAGCGCACCACCGACCGACTGGGTGGCATTCGCACCTTTCCTCTTATCGCACTGTTTGGCGCCTTGACCGCGCACCTGAGCCTCAGTGGAGGCATGAGTTGGCTACTGCTGACCGGGTTGCTGGCAATGACCGGGCTAATTTTACTTGGCAACCTTGATCGACTGCGCGGTATTGACGATAGCGCCGGGATCACCACCGAAGTGAGCGCCCTGCTGATTTTCCTGTTGGGCGCATATATCGTACTGGGCGATAAAACCGTGGCGGTCACCCTCGGTGGCACTATCGCCGTGTTGCTGCATTTCAAACCCGGGATGCATGCATTCGCGGAGAAGCTCTCCGAGAAAGACCTCCGCTCCATTATGCAGTTTGCGGTGCTTTCTCTGATCATTCTACCGGTCCTGCCCAATCGCACCTTTGGTCCCTATGACGTGTTGAACCCCTTTTCCATCTGGTTACTGGTGGTATTGATTGTGGGGATTGGCCTTGGCGGTTATGCCGCTTACAAGCTGGTGGGGGCCAAGGCCGGATCACTGTTGAGTGGCCTGATTGGCGGACTCATTTCATCAACCGCCACCACCGTCGCTTATGCGCGCCTGGCACGCACTGAAGAAAAAGCCGTGGAACTGGCGGCACTGGTGATTCTGATTGCGTCAACTAGCATGTTTATTCGGATGTTTGTGGAGATCGCGGTGGTGGCGCCGCGCAAGTTCGCCTCTTTCCTCCCGCCCCTGGCGCTGCTGTTTGCGATCAACCTGGTGGTCTGTGCCCTCGCCTTTCTGCACAACCGTCAGCGCCAGGGCAGCATGCCGGAACCCGGCAACCGTGCGGAACTCAAACCGGCACTGATCTTTGGTGCGCTCTACGCCCTGGTGTTGCTCGCCATTGCCGCCGCCAAAGACTACTTTGGCAACCAGGGGATTTATGTGGTCGCGTTGATTTCCGGATTCACGGATGTAGACGCCATCACCCTGTCCACAGCAAACCTGGCGGGATCCGGCTCTATGCAGGTGGATACCGCGTGGTGGGCAATGGTGATCGCAAGTCTGGCCAATCTCGTGTTCAAAGCGGGCGCTGCCGGGGTACTCGGCGGGGGCCAGCTGCTCCGCAGGGTAGCCGTGCTCTTTGCGATCCCGCTGATTTCCGGGGGAGCACTACTCTGGCTGTGGCCTTAAGCAGAATCTGAATAATGGCTTCAGCCATCCATTCCCGGAAGTAATGGCGCTTTGCCGTTGTCGACACGGCCGTCACCGATTTGGCTAGGCTATAGGAAGTACAAATTTGTCCACCCCGGCCGATCTTTTGTCATCCGGCTTCCGAACGTACGGGCCCAGCGGAACAATATGGCGTGAAGTTCTCACCAATCTGGTTACTGGTCATCTGCACGGTTACCGTGGGTATGGTACTGGCGATACTCCACTATTTTGACCTGGATGACCGTCTTATCGAGCTGATGCAGTGGATGGACACCCTCGGCTGGCAGGCGGGTATCTGGTTTATCCTGGTGATTGCGCTGGCCATCATCTGCCTGTTTCCCGGTGTCATCTTTACCATGGGAGCCGGCTTTGTGTTTGGCGTGATCAAAGGCACGGTGTATGTCGTGCTTGGAACGGTACTCGGCGCCGCGATTGCCTTCCTGATCTCCCGCTACCTGCTCGGTGAGCGGGCATCCAACTGGCTACTCTCAAAAGTCAAACCGCCCAATCTGGGCGAGATTTTACGGGATGAAGGTTGGCGCATGATCATGTTGACCCGCATGGTGCCACTGTTCCCCTTCAAGCTGTCCAATTACTTCTTTGGCCTGACGCCGGTCCGGTTTCGCGATTTCTGCATCGGGAACTTCATCGGCATTATTCCCATCACAGTCAACAACGTCTATGTGGGGTCGATCGCTGCGGACCTCGCCAGTATTGGCAGTGAGCGCAGTGCACGGACGCCGACAGAGTGGACACTGTACGGCCTCGGATTTCTGCTGGCAGTCATTGCGATCATCGGACTGACCCGCATGGCACGGCGCGCACTCAATCAGAAAATTGATCAGAAAATCGATGAAGGAGAACTTTGATGCCCTGGATGAAATGGCTTCCCTGGCGGTTCTTCGTCCGCAAATTCGCTACCGCCCACGGATTCCTCGATCCGCTCACGGTGATGGCGCGACTGCAGCGATTTGCCGAACCCTCTGAAGTCAGTGAACCCATCGAATTACTGCGCGCGGGAGTGGTCTTTCACGCGCGGGCACTGATGAACAGCAAGGTAATCCAGCACAATCTGGATTGGGTATGGCCCTACTGGATCGAGCGCCAATTCGACCCTGCGGATATCTCATTCATCCCCCGCGCCTTCTCCATTACGCACTGCAACCTCAGCCATCGCAACTGGACCGCCGTAGGCGTTCCCGGCAGCGAGGAAATGCCCATCGTGGATCCGCGCGGGCTACTGACGCCCCACTACGACGGGTGGTCCATTGATACCTGGATCATTGGTGACGACGGGGAAAATCTCTACCCCTCGCAGCGGGACGATGTGTCCCAGCAGCTCGACCTGGAGGGCGGTGTCGCGGTCGTCACAGAGTCCGGCAATGAGACGTGCAATCTCAGCAGCCGGGTCTGGGCTGAACTTGATGAACGCGCCAACAATTGCCATATGCAACTGAAAGCCACCCACCGCACGGGTGGCTGGCTGGTGGTGACATTGCGCCCCTGTAATCCCGAGGGCGTCGCGTTCATTCACAAAGTCACCCTCGAAAGCAGCCGCGACCGATGGCTGGTCGATGGCAAGGATCGCATTCTGTTTGACCGCGCGGCAGACCGCCACCATGCATCGGATTACAAGAAAGGCGATATCTCACTCTACCTGCGCGACGAGGGCAACGAAAATCACGCAGAGTGCGAAGTGGGCATGGCCACTGCCGCCGCCTTGTTCCGCATCGAGCCCGGCAAGACACTGGATACACTGGTCACCATTCCCCAGCACTGCAAACTGAACCAGAGCAATGCACCCGCCGGCTGGAAGCACAACCTGGATCAACACTGTGCGATGACAGTGCCCGATGCACAGATGCAGTTTATGTACGATGCAGCAGTGCGGACACTGATCCTGCATTCGCCGCACGACGTTTACCCCGGCCCTTACACCTACAAGCGGTTCTGGTTTCGCGATGCCGCATTCATGATCCAGTCGCTGCTGCACGCCGGCCTGCTGGAACGCGCCGAGCGGGCCCTGGAACGGTTTCCATCGAGACAGAAACGCAACGGCTATTTCCACTCTCAGGACGGTGAATGGGACTCCAACGGCGAGGCACTCTGGATCATCGACCAGTACTGCCGCATCACCAATCGAAAACTCAAATCCGAGTGGCTGGACCCGGTCTTGCGCGGCGCGCACTGGATCCATAACAAGCGGCAACCAAAGGACGGCAGCCTGACCGGCGGCCTGCTACCGGCAGGATTCAGTGCCGAGCACCTCGGCCCGAATGATTGCTATTTCTGGGATGACTTCTGGGGTATCGCCGGCCAACAGGCAGCGGTGGCAATCTGTGAACGGGAAGACCACGCGGAAGATGCAGCCATTTTTCAAAATCATGCCGACGACTTTCTGCTGACGGTGGACGAAACCCTGAAAGGCTGCGCCGAACGCCTCGGCCGCCCCGCCATGCCCGCCTCCCCCAAGCGGCGACTGGATGCCGGTGCCATCGGCTCCATCGCAGCGGGCTACCCGCTGAAACTGTATGAAGCGGACGATCCACGACTTCTGGACCTGACGGAATTCCTGCTGGACAAGTGCTTTGTCTCCGGCGGTTTTTTCCAGGATATGATCCACTCCGGAATCAACGCCTACCTGACCATTCACGTGGCTCAGATACTGTTACGCGCGGGAGACCCGCGTTGTATCGAGTTGATGCGCAATGTCGCCAAGCTGGCCACACCAACGGGTCAATGGCCGGAGGCAATACATCCGCACTCCTTTGGCGGCTGTATGGGCGACGGGCAACATGCCTGGGCAGCGGCGGAATGGGTCACCATGCAGCGCAACTGCTTTGTACGCGAAGAAGGTGAAACTCTGATCCTCGCTTCCGGCCTGCCGCCGGAGTGGCTGAGCGACACCAATGCCCAGCGCCCGCTACGGTTTGGCCCCGCACCCACGCATTTCGGTACCATTTCTCTGGAAATTATCCCCGGGGAAAAGCCGCGTGTTTCCTGGAAAGGAAAGTGGCACCGCGACGCACCGCCAATCGAGATACGCGCCTTTGGCTTTCGCGCAGAATCCGCAAGCCCCGACACCGAAATGATGGAGCTCAGACCTCTGTGAATATCGTCATGCTCACCAACACCTACCTGCCCCACGTTGGCGGTGTTGCGCGCTCGGTGGATGCCTTTTGCCGGGAGTATCGCAAAAAGGGGCACAATGTGCTGATCGTGGCACCGGAGTTTTCTCAAAAAATCGACAATGAAAAAGATGTGGTACGTATTCCGGCAATCCAGAATTTCAATGGCAGCGACTTTTCCGTAGCACTGCCCCTATCTGGTGAACTCACCGAGCAACTGGACTTTTTCGAACCGGATTTGGTGCACTCCCACCACCCCTTTCTACTCGGGATGACGGCACTGCGTATTGCCCGCAGCCGCGAGCTACCGCTGATCTTTACGCACCACACATTGTATGAACGCTACACCCACTATGTACCGGCTGATTCAGAGGCCCTCAAGCGTTTCGTGATCGAGCTCGCAACCCGATACAGTAATCTGGCCAGCATGGTGTTCGCCCCCAGCGAGAGTGTCGCAGCGTTACTTCGTGAGCGGGGGGTGAAGTCGCCAATCCAGGTGGTGCCCACCGGGGTCAAGCTGGCGGATTACCGCAACGGTGATGGCGCTGCTGCCCGCGCCCGATACGGTATTCCCCCGGATGCCTTTGTGGTGGGGCATCTGGGGCGCCTGGCTGAGGAAAAGAATCTGGCGTTCCTGTCTTGCGCCGTGCTTGAGTTTGCCCGGCGCAACGAAGACGTGCACTTTATGGTGGTGGGCAGCGGCCCGGCACAGGAACGGATCACCCGTATTTTTGGCGACGCGGGGCTGGCAGATCGACTGCATCTCACGGGCATTTTACAGGGCGAAGCCCAGCGGGATGCCTACAGTGCAATGAATGTCTTCGGCTTCTCTTCCACCAGTGAAACCCAGGGCATGGTGTTGACCGAGGCCATGGCCGCCGGCGTTCCGGTGGTGGCACTGGATGCCAGTGGCTGCCGCGAAGTAGTGGATGACCGTTTCAATGGCCGTTTGATTCTCAATCACTGCCAACGGGAATTTATTGGCGGACTGCAATGGGTCCAGGATCAGTCGCCGGAAGCCTACCGGGGCCTCTGTGCTGGCGCCCTTGAAACAGCCGAGCGCTACTCCATGGAAAACTGTGCGAAAGCTGCCCTCTCCCACTATCAGTCACTGGTGCACCAGCACTGGCCGGTCGATGACTCGCTCTACGCGCAATGGATGCGCCTGCGCAACACCATCGGTGCACAGTGGGAAATCCTCGAAGGTGTGACCAGCGCTGCCAGCGCCGCGCTGGAAAATACCGGAAAAAGTAAACTCTGAATCCAGCGCGAGCTGAAAGGGCCTGAATGCTAACTCGAATTGCCACCCGCCTCCGAATCTGGCGCCGCCGCGTCAGCCGTAGTGAATGGCTGGCGCGCATGATGAAATTGCAAATTAATGAACGGGAGCCGGATGCGCCGGCACTGGTGCTGATCCAGATTGATGGTCTGGCGAGACCGCAATTCGAGCGCGCGATGGCCGAAGGCAAGCTGCCGTTTCTGAAGAAACTGATTGAGCGTGAGCACTATCACGTGGATCACTGGTATTCCGGTGTGCCAGCGACAACCCCTGCCGTACAGGCAGAAATTTTCTACGGTGTGCGGGCGGCGGTACCAGCGTTCGGGTTTATGTCCGCTGACTCCCACGAAATGTTGCGCATGTACGAGTCCCACGGGGCCAACAAAGTGGAACAGCGCCTGCTGGATGAGGGCCATCAGCCTCTGTTAAAGGGCGGCAGCTGCTATGTCAGCTCATTTCGTGGAGGGGCAGAAAATGATGAGGCGCACTTCTGCCCCGCCTCCAAAGGCTGGGGATCGTCCCTCAAAGAAGCGGGCCCGCTCGCCCTGATCGCCATGGTGCTCGCCAACCTGTGGAGCCTGATACGTACAATCGGACTGCTTCTGCTCGAACTGGTCCTGTCGATTGTGGATTTTTTCCGCGGCCTGACCAAGGGCCAGGACTTCGTGCGCGAGCTGATGTTTATTCCGACGCGCATCGCCATCACCATTCTGATGCGCGAACTTTCCACGGTCGGGGTGAAAATTGATATTGCCCGCGGACTGCCGATCATCTACGTCAACCTGCTCGGGTATGACGAACAATCCCACCGGCGCGGACCCAGCTCAAAGTTCGCCCATTGGACCCTGAAGGGCATCGACGATGCGGTTGCCCGCATCTGGCGCGCTGCACACCGGTCTTCCCGCCGTCATTACGATGTGTGGATCTATTCCGACCACGGTCAGGATGACACCATCCCCTATGAGGACCGGTACGGCCGAAGCTTCGCAGACGCAGTGGGTGAGGCATTGTCCGACCTGCAACAAAGTCCGGGCTCGCCGTCCTCCGGTTCCAACCGCGGGGTGCAACTGCAGCGGGTACGTCTATTCGGTGGACAGTGGATCCAGAAGCTGTTCCCGGTGAAGTCGGACGACGAGCAGCGCAATCAGGATGCCCCCATGGCCCTGTCCGCCATGGGGCCACTGGCACTCCTCTACAACATTCATTGCCGGGATGTCCCCCAACAAACCATCGCCCGCGCCCTGGTCGAAAAAGCCAAGGCACCCATGGTGCTCTACGCGGACCAGAGTGAATACGTCACCGGTGCGAACGGCGAGCAACTGCGCAAAATTAAAGGCTGGTGGCGGGAAGGTGCATTCGCACTCCCGGAAGACGGGCAGCGGGTGCTCGGTGACGACCACCCATTTTTGGATGAGGCCATCGAGGACCTGGCGCACCTTTGCCGACACCCGGAAGCCGGAGACTTTATCGCCAGTGGCTGGTGTGCCGGCAACGAAAGTCTCACCTTCGCCATTGAGTGCGGTAGCCACGGCGGCGCGAGCCGCAAGGAAACCCATGGTTTTGCCCTGATGCCCGGCGATATCCACTTTCCGGATGACGGTCGTGGCCACTGGCGCCCCCGGGACATGCGCAACGCAGCGTTTGCTTTCTTGCGCGCGCAGCCAGCGCAAAAATTGAAAACGCCCATTGTCGCCGCGCCAGTAAAGGTGCCGGTAAAGGCTCCGGCAACACCCGCGCCCATCAGCACGGCGGACCAGGGCCATCGCGCAGAGGAGGATCAGCGCCAGCGGACACTGAGGGTGATGACCTATAACGTGCATATCTGCAAAGGCATGGACGGAAAACTGTCCCCCGAGCGCATCGCCCGGGTTATCGCGCGCTACTCACCGGATATCGTCGCGCTGCAGGAAGTGGATGTGCGCAGGCAGCGCACCGGGAGCGTGGATCAGGCGCACCAGATATCCAGACTGCTGTCCATGGACTGTCACTTCCAGCCCGCCATGCATCTGGAAGACGAGCGGTACGGCGACGCGATCATGACACGACTGCCCATACGCCTGGTCAAAAAAGACATCCTGCCCGGCCCACCGGAACGCTCCCGGGCACAAAAATTTGCGGAGCCCCGCGGCGCCCTGTGGGTGGAACTCGACTTTCACGGCACCCGTGTACAATTGTTCAATACCCACCTGGGACTGTCCAAGGGGGAACGGCAGCGCCAGATTGATGCTCTGCTGGGCCCCGAATGGATGGGACATCCGGAGTGCACGAAACCCCGGGTTCTGGTGGGTGACTTCAATGCCCTGCCCAATGCCTCGGAAATCCGCGCGATCACCCGGGTGCTGGACGATGCGCAGACACAGTTACCCGGCCATAAACCCAAGGGCACCTTTTTCAGCCGCCTCCCGAAAGCACGTATCGACTATGTGTTCGTGGATTCGGCGCTTACGGTAACCGACGTACAGGTACCGCGCAGTGAACTGACACGTCTGGCCTCCGATCACTTGCCGCTGATCGTCGACCTGAAGGTTCCTGTGGGCGACGCCTGAGCGGTCCGCGACGGGGGGCCGTACGCTATTGCATTTCACCGGGACGCCCCCATCTATGGGGAAAGAGCGGCAGTGCGATGGAAGACCCGCGGCGCGAACACAACGTTTCCGGTATAGCGCCAATGCACGCTATATTTCACCAAGTACTGGACATTCACAGAACCTGGCGCCTACTTGAAGGTCTAAAGCGCTGGTTATATGATCCCAACAGATTCTATATTCACTAGCAGGAGACGCTAATGCAGCCCGAAGTTTACACACAGTCCCGAGCGCTGGACCGCTCGGAATCCGCCAAAGTACTGCGTAATACCTACGCACTGCTGGCTATGACTGTATTGTTCAGTGCAGTCACTGCCGGTGTTTCCATGGCCATCGGCATGGGCCGTGGCATGAGCCTGATCTGTTCCCTGGGCGCACTTGCCCTGATCTGGTTCGTGCTACCGCGCACCGCCAATTCCAGCGCCGGCGTCGGTGTGGTATTTGCGTTCACGGGTCTGCTGGGCGCCTCTCTGGGCCCGATGCTGAACCACTACCTCGGTCTCGCCGGTGGCGGCCAGGTGGTTATGCAGGCACTGGGCACCACCGCGCTGATCTTCTTTGCGCTGTCCGCCTATGTGCTGACCACCCGTAAAGACTTCAGCTTTATGGGCGGTTTCCTGTTCGTGGGGCTGATCGCGGTACTGGTTTGCGCCATTGGCATGATGATCGCGAGTTTCTTCGGTGTGTACATGCCACTGGCGAGCGTTGCCCTGAGCGGCGTGATTGCCCTGCTGTTCTCCGGTTTCATCCTGTATGACACCAGCCGTATCGTGAACGGTGGCGAGACCAATTACATCATGGCAACCACTTCCCTGTACCTGAACATTCTGAACCTGTTCACCAGCCTGCTGCACATCTTCGGCTTCGCATCCGACGACTGATCAGCGCACTGATCCGGTTCAAACGGTGCCCCGCTCTGCGGGGCATTTTTTTATCGGTACGCTTTCTGTCCGATTCCCGCTTTACCAGGAATAAAAGCCATGCAATTTACCCTCGTGGTGTACGGTGCCCCGCACAGTGCTCAGAGCGCCGCCACCGCCCTGCGCTTCACCCGGGCGCTGCTGGCGTCGGGCCATTCCATTTTGCGGGTATTCTTTTACGGGGACGGCATTCACAATGGCAACGCCCTGGCCTGCCCGCCACAGGACGAACAGGATCTTCTCGGCCAGTGGCAAGCCCTGCAGCAGTCCCACCAGCTCGACCTTACAATCTGTATCGCCGCCGCCCAGCGCCGCGGGGTCTTGAGCGACAGTGAAGCCGTCCGCCTGGAAAAACCTGCGGCAAATCTTGCGGACGGATTTACCCTGGCCGGCCTCGGACAGTTGGCGGAAGCCACCGCACTGAGCGACCGCCTGGTGAGCTTTGGAGGCTGATATCGTGACAAAATCCATTCTCGCCCTCTGTCGCCATGCGCCCTACGGGACCACCCTCGCCCGAGAAGGCATCGAAGCAGTGCTTGCCTGCGCCGCCATGGATCAGACTCCGGAAGTCCTGTTTATCAATGACGGGGTATATCAGCTGCTGCCGCAGAACCCGGCCGCCATTGACGAAAAAAATCTGTTCCGCAATCTGCAGGCACTCCCCATGTTCGGCGTTGATCAGATACATATTTGCGAGAAAAGTGTCACTGAGCGCGGTCTGTCGCTGGCAGAATTTCAGCTCAGTGGCGCCGAAGTGCAACTGCAAAAAGACATCGGCGCTTTTATCCGCCGCTTCGATCAGGTTCTGAGTTTTTGACATGACCTTACATATCGTCAACCAGTCACCCCACAGAGACAGCGCACTGCGCGACTGTCTGAACGCGTTTGCCGAAGACGACGCTCTGGTGCTGATCGAAGATGGTGTTTACGCCGCGCAGACCGGTGCCCCGAATCCACTTCCGTCGCGCAATGTGTTCGTATTGCTCGCCGATGCTGAAGCGCGGGGTATTACCATTGCCACCGGCGTCGAAGCCATCGATGAACAACAATGGGTGACCCTCTGTGTGCAACACACACCGATTGTCAGCTGGTTCAGATAAACGGGCGGCCTACCTATGGAAAATACAGCAACACTGGTGGTCGGCGGGCGGGAGATCCCCCTGGATAAAGAGGGTTTTCTACGCAACCTGGATGACTGGAGTCCGGAGATAGCCCAGGCAATCGCGCAGCAGGAAGGTATCGAGCTCTCCGAAGAACACTGGGAAATCCTGCGACTGCTGCAGGATTTCTATCGGGAGTTCGAGCTGTCACCGGCAATGCGGCCACTGGTGAAGTACGTCGGGCTGCATCTCGGGCCCGACAAAGGCCGCAGTATTCACTTGATGAAACTTTTCCCTCCGAGCCCGGCAAAAATCGGCAGCAAGATTGCGGGCCTTCCCAAGCCCACTAACTGTCTTTAAGCAGGCCTGCGCTCGTCACCGCCATTGGCCGGTGTTAAGCCGAATATTTCTGGCAATACCGCCAGTGCCTGCCGGCGCGCCTGGCTCCAGGGGTGTGCAAAGCTGAGTCTCAGACAATTCCCAAACTGACCCGATGCAGAAAACAGAGGGCCGGGGGTGATCACCACGCCCTGCGCCAGCGCTCGTGAATACGCCGCCAGTGTGTCAATTCCCTCTGGCAGTTCAACCCATACCGCAAGCCCGCCATCGGGCACACTGACGCGGACATCACCAGGCCAGTCATCCAGCATTGTGCGCAACTGATCACGTTGTTCCCGCAACCTGCCCCGTTCGCGACGCAGGTGCGCTGCATAACCGCCATCCGCCAAAAAGGCGGCGACACCCTGTTGCACCGAGCGGCTGCCGGCCAGCTGGGTAACCAGTTTGATCTGCAGTATTCTGTCGTGCCACCGCGCGCCGGAAATCCAGCCCAGGCGCAAATCCCGGGAAAGGCTTTTTGAGAAGGAGCTGCAAAGAATGACACGCTGATACCGGTCCATCCCCTTGAGGGGATCGGGTACCGACGTAAAGCCGGTATCCCCATAAATGTCATCTTCGATCACTGCCAGATCGAATTCATCCGCCAGCGCCAGCAACCGCTGTTTGGCCGCATCCGGCATCAGTGCCCCACCGGGTGTAGCGAACGATGGCGATACGATACAGGCACGGACCGGCCAGCGCTGTAACACCGCATGCAGCGCCTCCAGATCCATTCCGCAATCGACCGCAGAGGGTATTTCAATCACCTGCAGCTCGAGATGCTCGAGCAGTTGCATCACACCGTAGAACCCCGGCGACTCAACCGCCACGATATCCCCCCGGCTGCAGCTCGCCATCAATGCGAGAAAAAGGGCATTCTGGCAGCCGGACGTGATGCACAGCGCATCGACACCAAGCCGGCAGCCGCGCCGCGCCATGCCAACCGTAAGCTGCTCCCGCAACCCGATGTCACCAGCAGGCGCATCGTAATACTGATAGCTGCCCTGGGACGGCCGGCGCAATGCCCGGGCAATCGCGCGGTTCGATGCGACAATGCCCGGAGGTGGAGCCGTTTCATGCAATGCAGGCAACAGATCAAATGCGGCGTTGCGCCCCATGATATCCAGCAGCAGCTCGTTCACGGTAACCGGCCGCGGCGGCTCGATACGCGCACGACTCACCGGCTGCGCAACATTAAGCGGACGAACCGCAACGAAGTGACCGGCCTTCGGACGTGTTTCAATCAGCCCTCGAGATTCGAGTCGTTGCAACGCGTGCTGTACCGTGGCCTTCGACAGCCCGTGCTCACGGCACAGAGCACGGATAGACGGCAATCGCTCGCCACTGCCCCAGCGCTGTTCGCGAATCCCCTGCTCCAGCCACGTTTCCAGTGCCTCGTAGCGGAATTGTATTCCCATACCGGCCGTCTCCACTGGCTTGTCTCGCGTCCCGCCCCCAAGGCGGTCGCCAATCTGTACCCATTATATTTATTTTTTCTATACCTGACCCCATTCGCGTTTGACCGGTAGCCTCCCTGGCAAACTTGTTGTGGATGACTCACGATGGAAAAAATCCCTGTGGTGCAGGACATACCAGCGCCAGAAGGCAAACTGCACGTCCGGCTCACCGAAGGCCGGTTTCAGAATGTACGCAGGCTGACCAGCTGGCCCCTGTTGGCTCTGTTTTTTTCCCTTGTCTGGATCGAGTCGAACGGGGAACCCTGGCTACTGTTTTCGTTTGAGCAACACCGTATCCTGCTCTTTGGCAATGCCATTTCCTGGCGCGACCTCTCACTGCTGGCGGGCCTGCTGATTGCCGCCGCGGCCCTTCTGTTCTTTGTCGCCGTTGCCTGGGGCCGCGTGTGGTGTGGCTTCGCCTGCCCGCAAAGCATATGGACGTGGATGTTTATCCGCATCGAAAACATCACCGAGGGCAGCGCGCACACCCGCGCGCGCCAGGCTCGCCAGCCCATTACGGGTGGGCTGGCGAGCCGGCGCCTGGTGAAGCATCTGCTCTGGCTCGCCCTGGCGCTCGCCACCAGTGCCACCTTTGTGGGTTACTTTGTACCGATTCGGCAAATTATTAACGCCAGCGCACAATTTCAGCTATCCGTCGATATTGCGGCCTGGATAGGCATCATCGCACTGCTGACGTACCTCAATGCCGGCCTGGTGCGTGAAAAGATCTGCCTGCACGCATGTCCCTATGCGCGCTTCCAGAGTGTGATGTTCGACGCGGATACGCAGACCGTCAGCTATGACCAAAGTCGCGGCGAGCCCCGCGTGAGCCGCCGAAAAGGCGACGGTAGCGCTGGCGATTGTGTCGACTGCGGAATCTGCCAGCAGGTTTGCCCCACAGGCATCGATATCCGCAATGGATTGCAAGCGGCCTGCATTGATTGCGGCGCCTGTATTGACGGCTGTGACCAGGTGATGAAAAAGCTCGGGCGGCCGCCGGGGCTGATCCGTTTTACTTCGGAGTCCCGGCTACAGGGGCAGCCTGGCCGGGTTCTCCGCCCGAGGCTCACCGGCTATGCGCTTGTTATGGTGAGTGCATTTGCCGGAGTGATTTTCGGGTTCACCGATACCACCGAGCTGCTGATCGAAATTCGGCGCGATCGCACCGCGCTGTTTCGGCAAATGGACCGGAACACCGTCTGCAATCACTACCAGATCAAGGTAGAGGGGTATCAGAAACAATCTAACAGCGTCCTGGTCACACTGGCGGAGCCGGCAGAGTTCACACTGTTCGGCCCACCGGCTATAGACCTTTCCGAGAACAGTGCGAACTGGCTACCCTATCGTATATGCGCGACCATCCCACAACCGGTCAAGCGGACCCTGGTGTTCCGGTTTATCAACGGTGACTCCGAAGCCCGCAAAGAAACCACATTTCTCACACACCGCTTTTGACCGAAGGGGTCCCGCAATACCCAGGCGCTAAACCTGGACAATCACGTTGCGGGTACCCCGGTGGTGTCGATGCTCCCACAGATAGATCCCCTGCCAGGTCCCTAGCAACAGGCGACCGTCTTGCATCGGAATGCCGAGGCTGCAGGCGGTAAGGGAGG
Organism: Microbulbifer elongatus; assembly: GCF_021165935.1. Lineage (NCBI taxonomy): Bacteria > Pseudomonadati > Pseudomonadota > Gammaproteobacteria > Cellvibrionales > Microbulbiferaceae > Microbulbifer > Microbulbifer elongatus. Next base: position 2,945,922 of record NZ_CP088953.1, read on the forward strand.
CTTTGATGTGGGCCGGCATATCGTCCGGCCCCTCGAGTGTATGGGTATAGAGGGGATCACTTTCCGGGACCAGGCGATTCAGCCAGTTTTCCAGATCCACCCGCGCACTGGGGTCGGCATTCTCCTGAATCAGCAGGCTCGCCGACGTATGCTGGATAAACAGCGTGCACAGGCCGCTGCCGAATACATTCTGACCGGCCAGCCAGCGGTTTACGTCCGCGGTAAACTCGTGCAGCCCCTGGCCATTCACTACAATTTCCAGCTTACCAAGCGCCATACCCTGTCTCCTGTCTGTATCTTCTGGCAACCGTTTATCTGGAGGCCGCTTCCGCTATAATCCGCGCCCCGACACTCCCCGACCGGGATTCGGTCGGTCCCGCAGCAACATTTTCAACAACCACGGCTTCACACATGGCACTCCACCGCGTAAACACCGACGACTACCAGCAACAACTGGACCAGAAAGTGGCCCGTCTGCGGGACGCCTACGCCCCCTATACCACTCTGGAGCCGGAAGTATTCCCCTCGCCGCCCAGCCACTACCGCCTGCGCGCCGAGTTCAAAATGTGGCAGGAAGGTGGCCGCGTCGACTACGCCATGTACAAACAGGGGGAATATAAAAAGCCGTTTGTCATTCAAGAGTTTACCGTGGGCTCTGAACGGATCAACGCCTTGATGCCGCCGTTACTGGAGGCGATCAATGCCAGTGAAACCTTGCGCAAGCGCCTGTTCTGCACCGAATTCCTCACCACCCTCAGTGGTGATGCGCTGATCACACTGATCTACCACAAACCGCTGGATGCAGTGTGGGAAGCGGAGGCGCGCGCTTTGCAGAAGAAGCTGGGCGTGCCGATTCTCGGCCGCTCGCGCAAGCAGAAGGTGGTGCTGGAACGGGACTACGTGATCGAAAAGCTCGACATCCACGGCCGCACTTATCAGTACAAGCAGGTGGAAGGCAGCTTCACTCAACCCAATGGGGAAATCTGTCGCGCTATGATCGGTTGGGCCAAGAGCTGCTGTAAAGACCAGGCCGCTGACCTTCTCGAGCTCTACTGTGGTAATGGCAACTTCACCATTCCACTGGCTGAGAATTTCCGTCAGGTACTTGCCACCGAGATCTCCAAAGTGTCGGTAAACGCCGCGCAGGAGAACATCGCGGCCAATGGCGTGGAAAACCTGGCCATTGTGCGCCTATCGAGTGAAGAATTTACCCAGGCCATCGACAAGGTGCGGCCGTTCCGACGCCTGAAAGATATTGATCTGGATAGCTATGAGTTTTCCACCGTACTGGTCGATCCCCCCCGTGCCGGGCTGGACGCGGATACCTGCGCGATGATCGCGCGCTTTCCGCGTATTCTGTACATCTCCTGCAACCCGGAGACTCAGCTGGAGAATCTGGCAGAACTGACCAAAACCCACCGCATTGCGCGTTTTGCGATTTTCGACCAATTTCCGTATACGGATCATACGGAGTCTGGGGTTTTGCTGGTGAAAAGGTAAAGGGCTAATAGTAAAGCCCGGAACAGCTGGATCCCGGATCAAGTCCGGGATGACTCGGTGAAGGAATGACAGTCGTCATACCGGCGCAGGCCGGTATCCGGCCACACCGAACCCGACCGGTTTCTCTCAACGTTATTAAAAACTCCGCCCCAAGATCCGCTTGGCCGCATCCAGTGCGAAGTCCCGATATTCCCCCTCAATCCGCAGCATCTCTTTCTCGAATGCAAACTGCTCCTTGCGGGAGAGTTTTTTCCAGTCTTCCAGTATCGGAATGTGACTGGTTTTATCGGCAACCTTATAAAACGCGACAAATTCCTCTTTCACCGTCGGATCTACCTGCAATGAATCCAGCAGCACACGGATACGCAGGGAGGCTTCTGTCAGCCCAACCCCCTCTTCCAGCAGGGTTTTGGCAATGATCTGGATACTATTGTTTACCCGCTCCCGCTGCGCATCGGCTGCTGCTTCGAGCTCCGCCAGCTGCTGGGCCTGACGCTTGCGGGCGGTGCGCAGTTCGAGACAGTAATAGGTGGCGATGGCAGAAAGCACGAGAATAATCAGCCCGGCAACTACCAGGGTCCACACGGGTACTTCGGTCATGGGAGATTTACCTTCAACAGGGCCAACCCGAGGCTGGCGGTAACAATGGAAAATAACGTGCTGATCGCAATGATATTGGCAGCCAACTGACTGTTGCCCCCCAGTGCGCGCGCCATGATAAACGACGCAGAGGCCGTGGGTGTTGCTGCCAGCAGGAACAGCACCGCCATCGCCTGGGCGTCCAGACGGAACAGCAGCCCAGCCCCCAATAGCACCAGTGGCGCGATCAGTAATTTAAACGCGCTTGCGGCAAAGGCCGCGAACGAACTGCGCCGTAGCATGCTGAGATCCAGCGTAGCGCCGATACACAGCAGTGCCAGCGGCAAGGTCACGGACGCCAGGTATTCCCCGGTCTGAACGACCATTTGCGGCAGTTTCAAACCCACCGCCTTCGCCACAAGCGCCGCGACAATGGCGACAATCAGTGGGTTTTTGGCGATATCCGTCAGCAGCTTGCGCCAGCTGAATCTGGCTTTCTGGGAATACACCGCGAACAATGCCACCGCAGCGATATTGTAAAAAATGGTGATGACGGCCATCAGCAGCGCGGCCTGCGCCAGCCCCGCAGGGCCGTATGCATTGGCCGCCCACGCCAGGCCGATGATACCCAGGTTGCCGCGGAAGACCCCCTGAATAAACGCGCTGCGGTCACCATACGCCAGCGGACGCGCAACCACCCAGGCCAGCGGAACCGTCAGCATGGTACCGAGCAACCCCGCCAGCAGCAGCGGCCACTCCTCAGCGAGGTGCGCATCGGATCCAAAAATGTTGAAAAACAACAGCGCCGGCAGGGTGACCAGAAACACCAGTTTTGATGCGTCGTCGACAAACGATTCGCTGAGAAGCCTGACCCGGGCAAGACCGTAGCCCACCAGTAACGTGAGAAAAATCGGCGCCGTGACTGCGAGGGCGAAAGAAAACGTTTCAAAAATCGCGTCCAAAACTTATTCCGCTTCGCTCTCGGCAGCCAGCGCACGCTCCTGTTCCGGTGATGGCAGCTTGTGGCTGTCTTCCGCTTTCTCTCGCAGGTCCGCTGCAATCTGCTTGCGGGTCTTGGCGCCGAGTTTGCGCAGACTGTCGATACGCTTCACCGCGTTGCCGCGACCGGTCGCCAGGCGTTTATAAGTTTCCTGATAGGCCTCATCGGCCTGACGGATCCGGCTGCCGAGGTTGTCCAGGGATTCCAGCACCAGGGCAAACTGGTCGTGCAGCTTACCCGCTTCATCGGCAATTTTTTCAGCGTTCTTGTTCTGCTTTTCGTAACGCCAGATATTTTCCACCGTGCGCAGGGTCGCCATCAGGGTGGTGGGACTGACCAGAACAATCTGACGCTCATAGGCAAACCGGAACATCTCCGGGTCTGCCTGCATGGCGAGCATATAGGCGGCTTCGATCGGAACAAAAATAAACACGAAGTCGAGAGTGCGCACGCCTTCCAGCTGTTCGTAGGCCTTTTTGTTGAGGCCGGTAATATGGGCGCGCAGTGAATTCACGTGCTGTTTCAGGGCCGCAGCGCGCTCCTCGTCGGTTTCTGCCGACGCATAGCGTTCGTAGTCCACCAGCGACACCTTGGAATCGATGATCAGGTCTTTGTTTTCGGGCAGACGCACGATCACATCCGGCTGACGGCGACGGCCATCACTGGTAAAGCTGACCTGGGTTTCGTACTCACGCCCCTTCTGCAGGCCGGACTCTTCCAGCAGGCGCTCCAGCACGACTTCGCCCCAGTTGCCCTGAATCTTGCGGTCGCCCTTGAGTGCGGAGGTGAGGTTGAGTGCTTCGTCACTGATACGCTGGGTTTGCTCACGCAGCGCCTTGATTTGCCCCATCAGACTATTGCGCTCGGCATTCTCGCGGTCATACACATGCTCCACCCGTTTGCGAAAGTCCCCCAACTGGCGTTCCAGCGGGTCGAGGCTCTTGCGCAGGCTGTCTTCGCTACGGCGCTGAAAGGCCTGCTGCTTCTCTTCGAATATACGGTTGGCCAGATTCTCAAACTGCTGGGCCATGCTGGCGCGGGTTTGTTCGAGTTGCTGCTTCTGCTCGGCGAGGGCGGCCTCCCCTTTCTCCACCAGCACCTGATAGCGGGCCAGCTGGCTGGATTTGGCTTCCAGTTCCGAGCGCAACTGCTGGATATCCAGTTCGTGGCGGGAAGCCTGTTCGCGGCTGCTGGCGAGCTGCGCCTGAGCCACCTGATGCTCCCCCTGTAACGCCAGCAACCGCCGGTAGACGGTGGCGCGACCAGCCCACGCAGAGATGGTCACCAACAGTACCACCGCTACGCCCACCAGCGCCGCTTGCTCTAGAGTGACCTGGAGAGGAAACGAAATCATAGAAAACTCTTAAACTTATTGAGACGGCCCGGATTACCCGGGCGACGCGCTGAGGACAAATGACCTGCCAGTCCCGGCGCTGAATGCGGTATTCTTGGCCCGATTAGCGCGCCCCGCCAATATATGCCGGGCTGCGGAAGTGAGGGAAACAGGTTCTCGTTATGCCCAATGGAAGCGGCCATTCTAACAAGGCCCCCAGCGCATTGATATTCGATTCCGGTGTCGGTGCCATCAGCATCGCCCGTGAGGTTCGCCGGCAGATTCCGGCACTCACCCTGCATTTTGGGGTGGATAACGGCTTTTATCCCTACGGCACCAAGAGCGAGGAAGCGCTCCGCCCGCGGATCGTCGAACAGGCCTCGGCGATGATGGCCGCCACCGGGGCGGATATTCTGGTGGTCGGCTGTAATACCGCCAGCACCCTCGCCCTGCCACAGCTGCGTGAAGTGCTGCCACAACCGGTCGTCGGTGTAGTGCCTGCAATCAAGCCCGCGGCCCAGGAGACCGAAAGCGGCGTGATCGCCCTGATCGCCACCGAGGGTACCGTCAATCGCCGCTATACCCGCGAGCTGATCGAGCAGTTTGCCAATGGCCATCGCGTAATCAACGTTCCCGCTCCCGAACTGGTACGATTGGCAGAAGCCAAACTGCGCGGTGAGCGCATCACAGCCACCGACCTGGACCCGGTACTGCGCCGAATCTTTCACACCGCCGGCGGCGACCGGGTCGACACCGCGGTGCTCGCCTGCACCCATTTCCCCCTGTTGCGGGAAGAGCTCGATCGATTTGCACCCCGGCAAATCCGCTGGCTCGATTCCGGCCCGGCGATCGCCCGTCGCGTGCAATGGTGGCTGGATGAACTACACCTTGTTCTGCCCGAGCGGGCGGAGGCCAGTCAGCTCCTGAGCAGTGCCGCGGATTCCGACGGGCAAATCGCCCTCGCCTTCGCGGAGTTCTCACCGGCGCCGCGCTTACCGGTCAGCTGATCGGTGCCGAAAAAGGCGACCGATGGCCGTTGACAGTCTCCACGTAAACCGCGACTGTTATCCGCTCTACACGCTTGACCAACTCCCAGACCCAGGTTTGCCCCTTCATGCTGCAGCCAGCATTTCCCGTACTCGATATTCTCGCGCAACTCCCCCCGGGAGGCCTGCTACTGACACCCAACAATCGCCTGCGCAATCGCTGCCAGCAGGCGTACGCCAGCGAACAACCGGTATCCGCGAGTTGGGCGCCGCCTCCAGTGGCGTCACTGCAGGGCTGGCTGGACACACTGTGGTTCCGGTTACAACAGCTGGGCTGGCAGCCGGCATTGCGGCAGGTGCTGAATCGTGAGCAACGCCAACTGCTGTGGCAACGCGCGTTTGATGAAGCGCTGGAAAGAGCGTTGCTTAACAGCCTGCAACTGTGCCGCGACGCAGATGGCGCCCTCGCCCAGTTGCTGCAATGGCAGTTGGTAGACAACCTGGAGCAGCTCGACAGCGCCATCCAGCCCCTGCTGGAGCAGTTTGCCCTGTCATTGAGTGCGGAGGCGTTTCCACTGTTCCGTATGATCCGTGCCTTCGCCGATCAGCTGCGCCAGCACAATGCCATTACGCCGGATCAGCGGGACCTGTGTATTCTGCACGCCTTCGATAGCGGCGTGCTGCCTTCGTTACCGCGCATTGATACGGCCGGATTCGTACAGATTTCCCCGCTGCATAAAGCGATCATCGAGAAAGCCAGCGGGGATCTGGTGGACCACCCGGCCGCCAGACGCGCCGCTGTCGTAACCCGCGCTGCCTGTAGCAATCTGGAAGAAGAGCTGTATCAGGCGGCGCGCTGGGCGGCACAGAAACTCGAAGAGAGCAATACAAGCAACCGGCGTGCCAGTGTGGGTATTGTGGTCAACAACCTCGGCCAGTGCAGAGCCCAGGTGGAGACCATTTTTTCCCGGGTACTGGAACCCCAGTTTCTTGACCCCGCACAACCGCGCTACACCCTGCCATTCAACTTTTCCGCCGGCACCCCCCTGGCACAGACACCGGTGGGGGCCGCCGCTTTGCAGTTGCTCGAGCTGCTTGCGGACGAATGGGATTACTCCCAACTGAGGAATATTCTGTTCAGCCCCTTTTGGGGAGATGAGGAATCCCTGTGGTTGCGCAGTGCGCTATTCCGCCGCTTGCGCAAACTGGAACTACGTCAAGTCACTGGCGACACCCTGCGCTACTGGGCCGAGCGAATCACCGAAGAGTTGAAATTCGACAGCGCCTCGCTGCCGCGACAACTTGAGCAGATCGGCGATCGTCAGCGCCGCTGGCAGCGGGCACCGGCAGAAGTCTGGGCCGCCCGCTTTTCCGAGATTCTCACCCTGCTGGGTTGGCCGGGACAGCGCAACCCGGACAGTCAGGAATATCAGCAACTGATGCACTGGGAGAGCGCGCTGGAGCATTTCGCCACGCTTTCCGCCTTTGCCGGTACCCTGACGGTCACTGAGGCGTTGCAACAGTTGCGGCAGATCGCCAGTCGCACGCCCTTTCAGGCAGAGACCCGCGATGGTCCCTTGCAGATTCTCGGCGTCCTCGAAGCCGGCGGCCTGGCCTTCGATCACCTGCGTCTCGTTGGATTCGGCCAGCAGCAATGGCCCACCGCACCGGCGCCAAATCCGCTGCTTCCGATCCAGTGGCAAAAACACTGGAAAATGCCCCGCGCCAGTGCCGAGCGCGAGCTGGAGCTCGCCCGCGAGTTGACCGACGACCTGCTGAATGCCAGTGGCGATATCGTGGTCAGCTATGCCTGCGAGGAAGATGGCGTCCACCAGGGATTGAGCAACCTGTTCGGCGATCCCGCAGAAGCCGAAACCTTCGCCTGTGACGGGCTGACCGAGTACAACCAGCAACTTGCCGACGCGGTCACCCTGGAACAGGTCCCTGACACCCGCCTGCCACCGTTACTGCCAGCAGAGTGCGAGCACGTACGCGGGGGTGCCTCCGTTTTGAAGGCCCAGGCACTCTGCCCACTCAACGCGCAATTGCGTTACCGCCTGGGCGCCAGCGATTTTATGGCCCCCAGTATCGGCCTCGGTCCCGCCGAGCGCGGCAACCTGGTGCACCAGGTACTGGCCGAGTTCTGGCAGACCTGCGGCGACTCCGTACAGCTGAAAGCACTGGACGAAGGCGCGCGCAAGCAACAAATCGAAACCGCCATCGACAACGGTCTGCGGGATATGCGCAAAAAACACGGGCATCTGCCCAGCGGATTCTGGGCCATGGAGCAACAGCGCCTGTTGCGATTAATGGACCAGTGGCTCGAACTGGAAAGCGAGCGCCCCGCGTTTCATGTGGAAAAAATCGAGTGGGATCAGCAGGTCTCCATCGGCGGCTTGCAGTTCAACCTCCGCCTCGACCGCCTCGATCAGCTTGCCGGCGGTGCGCAGTTGGTCATCGACTACAAAACCGGAACGCCAAGTATCAACGAATGGCTGCAGGAACGCATTCGCGAACCTCAGTTACCCCTGTACGCCCTGTTCCAGCCCAAAGCCCAGGCCATCGCTTTTGGCCAGGTGCGCGCCAGCGACTGTAAATGGAGCGGCTGCGGTGAGCTGGAACAGCCCATCAAGGGCATCAAGCCGGTAGCCGATACCCAGAAAGACGCGCCCTACACCACCTGGCAGGATCTCAGCGACTACTGGCGGCAGGGCCTGGAAATGCTTGTGGGCGAATACCGCAACGGTGTCGCCACATTGCAATTCGACCGCCCACAGGACAACACCAATCAGAGTGAACTCTGGCCATTGAATCGCTGGCCGGAGCGGGAGCAGGCAGCACAATGAACGAAGTCGTATCCAACCAGGCGCCCTCCCAGCCCATCGATGCCGAGGCCCGCACCCGCGCATTGGACATAACCCGCAGTTTTGCGGTTTCCGCGCCGGCCGGTTCCGGCAAGACTGGCCTGCTTACCCAGCGTGTTCTGAAGCTACTGGCCAGTTGCCAGCAGCCCGAAGAGGTCCTCGCCATTACGTTTACCCGCAAGGCCGCCGGGGAAATGCGCGAGCGTTTGATCGAGGCACTGCAGAAAGCCCGCGATACCGAACACCCCGACAACCCCCACGATGCCATCACCTGGGATCTGGCCAGCGCACTGCTAGCGCGGGATCGCGAGTTGAACTGGCAACTTTTGCAGATGCCTCAGCGTTTGCGGATCCAGACCATCGATGGCCTGTGCCGCAGCCTGGCCAGCCAATTGCCCATTGAAAGTGGCCTAGGTGCACCGGGTGAACCCCTGGAACAGACTCAGGTCGCGTTTGAGATGGCGGTGGTGAACCTGCTCAAATCTCTGGATGGCGACGAGGCAGATACCGCACTGCAACAACTGCTGCTGCATCTGGACAACGATCTGGGCCAGCTCAATAAACTGCTACAGATCCTGCTGGAAAAACGCGACCAGTGGCTTGGCCCGCTCCTGGGCGTGGGGCACGAAGGGACGCAGGATTATTTTCACTTTGTTATCGACGAGCTGGTGTCAGACCGGTTGACCCAACTGTCCCAGTGCCTGGCTGTTTATCAGGGCGAGGTGCTGGAGCTCGCGGACTTTGCCGGCAGCTACCTGCGCGATCATTCCGTCGCCCACCCACTCGCTGCCTGCGCGGGCATTGTCGCGTTACCCGGCAGTGACGCCAGCGCCCTGCCCCACTGGCTGGCACTGATCAATATGCTGGTGACGGACAAGAATGGGCCGCGCAAGCGCGTCGACAAACGCCACGGTTTCCCCACCGAAAAAGAAGTGCCCGGTGCCGACGCGTATAAAAGCCGGCTCTATGCACTGTCTGCGGAATTGAGCGAAAACGCTCGTGTAACCGAAGCCTTCAATGAAGCCCGCAACCTCCCCACCGGTCTGCAGGAGAGTCAGTGGGAACTACTTCAGGCATTGGCCCAGGTACTGCCGCGCCTCGTTGCTCAATTAAAACTGGTCTTCCAGCAACTTGGAGCGACGGATTACACCGAAGTCGCCCAGGCGGCACTACTAGCGCTCGGCAACAGCGATGAGCCTACGGACCTGGCACTGAAGCTCGACCTGCAGACACAGCATATTCTGGTGGACGAATTTCAGGATACATCGCAGATGCAGCTGCAGCTGCTGGAAAAGCTGACCGCCGGCTGGGAGCCCGGCGATGGACGCACACTCTTTATCGTTGGTGACGGCATGCAGTCCTGTTATGGGTTCCGCAACGCCAACGTGGGTATTTTCCTCGGTGCCCGCGCCCAGGGTATTGGCCACGAAAATAACCGACTGCCCCTGGAAGCCCTGGATCTGCAGGTAAACTTCCGCTCGGAAGGCGCCGTGGTGGATTGGGTCAACAATACCTTCGAACAGGCATTCCCGGCGGAAGACAATATCAGCCGTGGTGCCGTGCGCTATCTGCACTCACACGCCTTCAAGCGCACCAAATGGCCCGCGCCTGCGGTCAACTTCTACGGTTGTGTCAATGACGAAACCCGGGACCTGGAAGCCGAGCAGGCGGTAAAACTGGTGCAGCAGTTGCGCGAACAGGACCCTGATAGCCGCATCGCGATCCTCGTGCGCAAAAAGAAACACCTAGGCCGGGTACTGCCCGCACTGAGTGCTGCCGGCATTACTTTCCAGGCGCCGGACCTGGCACCGCTGGCCAGTAAAATGGTGGTGCTGGACCTGTTGAGCCTGACCCGTGCGCTACTCGACCCGAGCGACCGAATTGCGTGGCTCTCCGTTTTCCGTGCCCCCTGGTGCGGTCTGCAGTTGCCAGACCTATACACCCTCGCCAGCTATAACCTTGCCAACCCGGGCAATCAGATCGATGGTGAACCTGAAGCCCGCGCGCCTACGGACAGCTCTGCGCGCCCGCTGCTCCTCGCACTGCAGGAAATCGACGAGATTCCGCTGCTGAGTGACGACGCCCGCGAGCGGCTGCATCGCTGCGCCAACACGTTGCTGCGTTCCTGGCAACACCGTGGCCGTAAACCCCTGCGCACCTGGATTGAAGGCCTGTGGCTGGCCCTCGGTGGCCCCGCAACCGTCGCCCATAAGACGGACCTGGAAAACGTGCAGGACTTTTTCCAGCTACTCGAAAAATACGATACCGGCAGCGCGATTGCCGACTGGACCCAGTTCTACAACGCACTGGAAAAATTATTCGCCCGCCCGGGCCAGGATGCCCGTGTGCAGGTGATGACCATTCACAAATCCAAGGGGCTGGAGTTTGAACACGTTCTGATCCCCGGACTCGATCAAGGTGGCAAGCCCGGCGGTGACCAGTTGCTACGCTGGGCAGAATGGCTCAACAGCAACGGCGAAAACCGATTTATGCTCGCGCCGAAAAGTGCCCGGGGCGACAAGGATCCGCTGTTTGACTATTTGCGCCACGACAACAGCGAACGAGAACGGCTCGAAGGCACCCGGCTACTGTACGTCGGCTGCACCCGTGCTATTCGGTCCTTGCATCTCCTTGCCTGTGTGAAACGCGACGAAAAGAAAGGCACCCTCAAGCCCCCCGGCGCCGCCGCACTGCTGGCCTGTATCTGGCCCTCCATTCCGAAGGAGGAGACCAGTGACTGGTGTCACTGGCAGGAAGCGCCAGAACAGGAACATGGGCCATCGCGCGCACGCAAGGACTACGATTACCTGCTGCGCCTGCCCCAATCCTGGGAAGTCCCCGCTGCGCCCAGGCGGGAATGGCTGTCTCAGTACCGCACACCGGATTACCAACCGGCGGAAACCAGCGAACCGAACCTGCCGGACATGGGTCTGGTGACATTACGCTGGTTCCGTCACGCCGGCACCGTGGCCCATGAAACCCTGGCGACGCTGACCGAAAACCCGGCGATGCAAACGCAATCACCAGCGGAGCTGAGCGAACAACTGCGCCCCCTCTGGCAGATTCGGCTGGCGCAAGCCGGGCTGAGTGGCAGCAACCTGGAAAAAGCCCAGGACAAAGTGGAACAGGCGGTACTCAACACTCTGAACTGTGAAACTGGACGCTGGCTGCTGGATGCCAGTCATACGGCCTCTGCGGCGGAACTGGAGTTACACAGTGGTGGCCGCCAGTTGCGGAGGAACATCATCGATAGAACCTTTATCGACGAGACCAGCACCCGCTGGATTGTCGATTACAAAACCGCAGAACCGGTTGCCGGAGAAGCGGAAGACGCGTTTATCAAGGACCAATTGGAGAAGTACCGGGGGCAACTGGAAAACTACCGCCGCCTGTTTTATCAACGTGGGGAAAGGTCTATCCGATGCGCCCTGTACTTCCCGCTGCTACAGCGGCTAGTGGAGCTTCCATCTGAATAACGAAGGAACGGGTGTCCTACCAGGTGGGTAAATTTGTGTTTAGGCAGGAATTTCATCCCTTTACTAAGCGCTTGGCTATGATGAGATTTGCGCCCTTACGCAAAAGCCGTGACGCCTAAAACTGTTTCAAATGAAACCCTAGCCCTGCCCCCTGCCACTAGGTAGCATAACTGCCCCGCAGCGCACGCCCTGCGGGCACGGACGCGTAAAAAATTATCGAAAAGTAGTGAATTAGCCATGACCACGCAGCAGTTCGACGACCTGAACGTCGTCTCCCAGGACATCCTGATTACCCCGGAAGCGCTGAAATCGGAACTGCCCGTCAGCGAAGCTGCCGAAGCCTCGGTAGCCGCCGGCCGCGCCGCAGTGCGCGATATTCTGGACCGCAAAGACCACCGCCTGATGGTTGTGATCGGCCCCTGTTCCGTTCACGACGTGGATGCGGCCATCGATTATGCCAAGCGCCTCAAGGCGCTGGCGGACAAGGTTTCTGACACCTTGCTGATCGTCATGCGTGTGTATTTTGAAAAGCCCCGCACCACCGTGGGCTGGAAGGGCCTGATCAATGACCCGCACTTGGACGACTCCTTCAAGATCGAAGACGGCCTGCACATCGGCCGCAAACTGCTGCTGGATATCGCCGAGCTGGGTCTGCCCACCTCCACCGAGGCGCTGGACCCCATTTCCCCGCAATACCTGCAGGACCTGATTTCCTGGTCTGCCATCGGTGCCCGCACCACCGAGTCCCAGACCCACCGTGAAATGGCCAGCGGCCTCTCCTCGGCTGTGGGCTTTAAGAATGGCACCGACGGCAGCCTGGAAGTGGCCATCAACGCCCTCCAGTCCACCGCCAACCCGCACCGTTTCCTGGGAATCAACAAGGAAGGCCAGGTCGCCATCATCCACACCGCCGGTAACAGATACGGCCACGTGGTACTGCGCGGTGGCAACGACAAGCCAAACTACGACTCCGTCAGTGTTGCCATGTGCGAGAAAGAACTGGAAGCCGCCGGCTTGGTACCCAACATCATGGTCGACTGCAGCCACGCCAACTCCAATAAAAACCATGAACTGCAGCCGCTGGTGGTCGACAATGTGACCCATCAGATTCTGGACGGCAACAAGTCCATTATCGGCATCATGGTGGAAAGCAACCTGAAAGCCGGCAACCAGAAGATCAATAAGGACCGCAGTAAAATGGAGTACGGTGTTTCAGTCACCGACAAGTGCATCGACTGGGAAACGACCGAATCCCTGCTGCTGAGCATGGCGGAACAGCTGCGTAATCCACTGAAGGAACGCGTGGGGTAGAACCCGGCATAAACCGAGATTCCCTTTCCATAAAAGGTCGGCATTGCCGTAATGCTGTTCACTTAAGCGGAGCAGCACGACGATTCACCGGATAGCGGGTTTTGCTGATCTTTACCGTCCTCGGCCTAGAAGGCCGAGGACGGTCCTCTAAAAACAGGTTCCCAATCCCCGCCCTAAGCTCCGATAAGCGCGCTCCAGTCCTTGATAATGGCTGAGCCGCGGCCATGACAATCAGCTGCGCAGCAATATACTGGCATGCGAACTTAAAGCGTATCCTGGCTGGGTTTCCCCCGTGAGCGACCGCTGCCTGGCTTGCCTCTCGACGTATCACGTTGTACGCCAACAGTAGCCCCCACACTTCCTGATAAACCAGTTCCACGGTCTTGCTACGTAGGGTGACGGCGTTGTGCTGCATGGAACTTTTGATGTCACGGAAGCCGATTTCGATTTCCCAGCGCTCTTGGTAGAGCTTCGCGACGGCTTTAGTGCCATAAGTATCTGCCGGTAGCGAGGTAAATACCGTTTTGTTTTTGCCATTATGCTTGTAGCTCACTGCTCGAACTTCCCAGTACTCGGGAAGGGCCGGATTGCGCTTCCGAGCCTGGGGGGAGACCTTCATTCGCAGTAGTCGATCATTTTTGTTGTAGACCTCCACTGTCTCACTGACCAGGCCTTTGCGCTCGGGGATCAGCCAGTGGCGTTGCGTGTTCTGATCCGCCCACCGCAGCAAAAGGTCTGCACTCCAAAAACCCTTATCAAACAGGGTTACGGAGGCTTCCGGCACCTGATTCATAAACTCATCGGCCAGGCGTATTTCGCTGCGTCGGTAAGGGCTTAGCTCTGCATTCAGAAGTACATGTGAACGTACGTTCATTAGAGCAACCAGGCGCATAAGAGGGTACGGAGTTTGCCGGTTTGTGCTCGTGTTACCGGAGCCAAAATGATCTCGCAGCTCAGGAGTATCTTGAGTGCGCAACAGCGCGCCATCGACAGCGAGAACTTGCAATCCTCGCCATTCATCTTCGGGGTAACGCTCATGTCCCCAGTGCGCCCCGGTACGTTGAAATAGCCACTGAACGGGGTTAGCACCAAGACGCTGTCGCGCCTTTGATACCCCGCTTGGCGCCAACAGGCTATCGTTCGCGAGCCCCTGAGCACAGATATTGAGCCTGCGGGCAACTTCTGAGACCGGTTCATTCCTGAACAGGGCCATGCCCAGCACGAGCCAGAGTACCTGATCGGCGGGAAGTCGACGGCGGCGAATAGTGGCTTGCGAGGATAACTGCAGAGCGGAATCCACCCATTCAACGGGAATGTTCTGGGTGAAGGTACTCAGGTCACAGAAGGACTGGAGGGCATCAATATCGAAGAGAGACTGCTGAAGAGACACAAAAAAATCCGGTTTCCTGATCTGGAAACCGGATTTTCCGGGGCCCCACCTTAGGCTGCAATGCTTAAGTGAACAGCATTACGGCATTGCCGGCCTTTTTTGTGTATAAACATAAGAGCCCCTGGGCTCTGGCTCCGCTTGCCCCCAACACAAAATCATTTTTACTGTCGAATTTGAGAAGCTAAATAGATGCCAATCAGCCTGCGTACAATGTCGGAGGTACTCGATTTCTAATGGAGACTCGCAACGCAAACAATGTGCGCAGGGTTTTAATTCTCGGCGGTTACGGGAATTTCGGCCGGCGAATCGTTGAAAATTTGTCGCGCCTTTCAGGTATCACTCTTATCATTGCCGGGCGCGACGTGTCGAAGGCAGAAAACTTGCGCCAACAGCTCTCTTCGATTGGCTCCCGAGCAGTGCTCGAAACGGCAGCTATCGACATCAATGCGAATGCCTTTGCCGGAACATTAGAATCCATCGCGCCCGATCTGGTGATACATACCAGTGGCCCATTCCAAGGGCAAGGCTACCGGGTCCCAGAAACCTGTATAGCACTGGGATGCCACTATATCGACCTCGCCGACGATCGGCACTTTGTTTGCAATATCACGACATTAGACAAGCTGGCCAAGGATCGAGGGGTACTGATCGTATCAGGCGCAAGCTCGGTCCCGGGCCTATCGTCTACTGTGGTAGATCACTATGCCAAAGAGTTTTCAGCGCTCGAAACAATTGATTTCGCAATCGCACCAGGCAATCAGGCCGAGCGCGGTGAAGCTACTGTACGCGGCATTCTCTCATACACGGGCCACCCATTTTCCGTCTATCTACACGGTAAATGGGTCGACACTTTTGGCTGGATGGGGCCCAGGCGGTTGGATTTTGGTGAACCTATCGGCAAAAGATGGCTTGCGGACATTGATATTCCCGACCTTCAACTCTTCCCCCATCGCTACAAGGGCATAAAAACGGTTAAATTCCAGGCAGGACTGGAGTTACCGATTCTACATTTTGGCATGGTTGTAATGGCGTGGCTGGCAAAGATCGGAATTGTGAAAAGCTGGGCGCGCCTCACCTCCCCCATCTTCCGCGCAAGCGAGTTTTTCAAGGGGTTCGGCAGCGATATTGGCGGAATGCAGATAAATCTTTTCGGAAGAGACGACCACCTTCAGGAGAAGCGCATAAAATGGACGCTGTGCGCCCAGGATGGGGTTGGTCCATATATTCCTACAGTTTCAGCGATCATTCTTGCAAAAAAGCTGATCGCCGGAGAGATCGATATGAAAGGTGCCACACCCTGCTTGGGTTTGTTTTCAATCGCAGACTTTGACAAGGAAGCTTTACCACTCGGAATTTCTCATCAACTGGAGCGATAGCATTGGAGTATTATCTTGTACTGAAAATGATCCATATCCTGAGCGCCATGGTAGTTGCCGGCACGGGAATGGGTATCGCCTTCTTTATGTTTATGGCAAGCCGCACCTCGAACATTGCCGCGATTGCTATCACTGCACGCCATGTGGTTCTTGCAGATTGGCTGTTTACTGCTCCAGCAGTAGCAAGCCAGTTTGTAACCGGTGTGCTCCTCATGCAAATACTCGGATATTCATTTTCCTCCACCTGGTTCCATTCTGTCATTGCATTATTTCTATTTATTGGAATCTGCTGGTTGCCGGTCGTCGTCATTCAATATCGACTAAAATCACTATCCGAAAAATCTCTGACTTCAGGCCAACTTAGTCCAGATTTCAGAAAGCTCATGCGCCGGTGGGTGGCCTTGGGGATACCGGCATTTGCATCAATTTTGATTATTTTTTGGCTAATGGTATTCAAGCCACTGTCGGTCATTTAGGTACTCTGTGGTGGTCCATTTTCATTTAATTGCAAGGCTCAGCCTTAGTTTTCTATGGCTGGCAACCGCCATTACATCCCCCTTTTTCGCCAAAGATATTGGCTATGAAGTATTGGCCCATGGAGGAATTCGCGGAAGTCTGGCCAGTGTGTGTATATGGGCAGGTAGTGCTTTAGACTTGGTTATCGGTATCTGGCTCCTAGCTGGATGGCAATTACAGCGGTGCTATCTCTTCCAATTTGGAGTAATCATCACCTATACCGCTCTTCTGACCATCATTAAACCCGACTTTTGGCTCCACCCTTTCGGTCCGTTAACCAAGAACATTCCTATCTTGGTGATGATTAGCTACTTGTACCTAAGCACCTATAGCGACAAACTTATGGGCCAAAAAACACTATCGACTAACAACAGATGACCAAACAAAAGATAATGTACCAATTTCGAGAGAAATTACTCCGCCCCAAGGTACCGGGAGACAATGGAGGCTGGGCGTTCGTGGTTCTTCCCAAGGAGGCCAGCGCAATCCTGCCCCGACGGGGCCGCACTACGGTTAACGGTCGAATAAACGGCAAAACCTTTCAGGCGCTTCTCGAGCCAGATGGCCGGAAGAGTCATTGGCTGAGAATCGACAAAGACTTACTGGAATCCGCAGGCACAGTTCACGGTGATGTTGCGGAGTTTGAAATTGAAGCGGTGGATAAGGAGCCCGAGCCTGAAGTGCCGTCAGACTTTGACCAAGCACTAATGGCCTCACCACAATCCAGGGCGACCTGGGATGCCACAACCACCATCGCCCGTATCGACTGGATTCACTGGATCGAATCCGCCAAGCAGGCGAAGACCCGGATAAAACGTATTCAGGACGCCTGCAATATGCTCGCAGAAGGGAAAAAGCGGGTTTGCTGTTTTGATACTTCCGGTTTTTACAGCAAGGCGCTGAGTGCGCCGAAAACCGCGGATTAGTATGTTGGTCAGCTAGCTGGAAATAATCATCAGTAGCGCCAGCAGCGCACCAAACCACACCAACAGCCACAGTGACCGTCGATACCAATCGAACCTGGCTTCCTGACGCAAGTGGCTCTGGATCGCTCGCTCGTACAGATCCCGATTGAGTCGCGCCTCGCCAATAAACTCTCCGCCAACATTCTCACGGCGACCCAACGCGCGCCTGCTCGTCCCGTCATCAGTGCACTGCCACACGAACGACAGAAGCAACGCAAGTACCGCCGTAACAAGGAAGCCAATCACATTCCACCAGAGCCAGGAAACGTCAGGTAAAAACAGCCAGCAGCCGCCGTTTACGGCAATACCGCCGAGCAGACCAACGATAACGTGGCGTCCGCAGACGTCTTTCGCAATAAACCCCAGCGCGAACACCGCGAGAATCGGTCCGTTCGCCAGTGAGCCGATCTTGTTAATGGCCTCAAGTACCGTGGGCGCAATATCACCCACAAAAAACGCCATGATCAGGGTCACCCCACCCCAGAGTGCGGTGATCAGCCGGGACAGCACCAGCTCCCGGCGCGCACTCCAGCTTCCGCGGTGAAACCGCCGCACATAGTCTTCCATGGTGGTAGCACTTAACGAGTTCAGCACCGAATCCAGAGACGACATCGCGGCAGCGAACAGTGCAACCAGGCTTAAACCCACCAGCCCCACTGGCAATGCGTGAATCATGTAAATCGGCACCGACAGGTTGTACTCGGGGCCATCGCCGGAGTCCGGCAATGCCGCGATAAACTCCGGGTGTCGAGCAGCGAACACGGCAATCCCCACACCGACCAGACAGTACAGGAATACCAGGGGGAAACGCAGCACACCGTTAATCAGCAAAGCGTTATTGGTTGCGTCGATATTGCGGGTACTCAGCTGGCGCTGTACCTGGCTCTGATCACACCCGTAATAGGAAACATAGAGAAACAGCCCACCAAACAACATTGGCC
Source organism: Microbulbifer elongatus (assembly GCF_021165935.1). NCBI lineage: Bacteria > Pseudomonadati > Pseudomonadota > Gammaproteobacteria > Cellvibrionales > Microbulbiferaceae > Microbulbifer > Microbulbifer elongatus. The sequence goes on from NZ_CP088953.1 coordinate 2,964,159, forward strand.
AGAAAGCGAAGGTCTGCCCGTCGCCAAAACCGTGATGGGCAAAATCCAGCGTACTTTTCCGCTCCGAAGAAAACGCTTGCCACATTTCGCCAAAGCCGCCGCTGGCTTCCACAAGGAAGATCAGCACGACCAGTAGCATGGCAGTGAGAATCAAAAGCTGAATAACGTCTGAGTAGATAACCCCACGAATGCCACCCAGCACGTCGTAGAGCACCGTAAACGCACCCAACAGCAGTACCGACGCGGTAAAACCCAGCCCCGTAATCAGGTCAATCACGAGGGCAATGCTGTATACGGTAACCGCCGTGGCGAAAGCGCGCACAAACAGAAAGAGACCGCTCAATGTGAGGCGAGTGGGCAGATCGAAGCGTTGCTCCAGATAGGCGTACACTGAGACCAGCTTGAGATGCCTAAACAGCGGCATGACAAACAGGATCAGAACGATCATTGCCAGTGGTACCGCCAATTCATACTGTAACCACAAGAGCCCACCGCCGGCCGTGAAAGCGACAAACGCAGGGGCGCCGAGAATACTGTTGGTGGAGCATTGCGTGGCCATGATCGAAAGCCCTACCGGCCAGGGCCCTACGTTGCGACCGGCCACATAGTAGTCTTCCCTACTGTGCTGTCGGCGAGACAGCCAGTACGCCATAGCGAGAAGGCCTACGCAGTAAGCGACAATCACCAACCAATCTATCCAGGCGATGCTCTGGGTCATTCCAATCCTTGAATTTTTGCGAATCTGGTCTGTACTTTTGGGGCGGGCAGCAGTTGCAGTCCATCGCGCTCACCTCATCCGCACACGTTTTCTCGACGGCTGCTTGAAATAAGCAGCGTACGCGTCAGATCTCGACGCTTGACTTGCACCTGGAGAGCCGCTTGAATATCGCGCCGGTTCATTCCACCTGCGCCTGACCAGCCGGGGAAGAATCCTGTCGATCACTGGGTTCCTGCCCGCGATCACCCGGCTCGTCAACTCCACAAGGGCACTACACGGCCCGCTTTGTCCGAGCGTACCAAAATCGGCGGCCAGGTGCCTTGAGCAACAACGTTTTACATTTTTCAGACCCAACCGGTAAGGCCCACCCTTGCCTGCAGTTTCAGAAAAGGAGGAAAACGTTCTATGACCGATGATATGTACCCTTCCCGTATTGGTGGCAGGGAGCAAATCATCCCGCGTAAGGACCCTGTGATTTACGCGGATCCCGCAACCACCCACGGCCCTTTGAATGACGGGCAATTGTCATTTTACCGAGAAAACGGTTATCTCATTTTCCCTGAGTTTATGCCGCAACTGGTTGCACCATTGCGCGCAGAAACCGAGAGCTTGCGTCATAAGCTCGCCGGCCGCGAAGAACTGGTGTGCGAGCCCCACGACAACTCACTGCGTACCATTTTTAATCCCTGTGGCTTCAGCGGTGCCTACGATCGATTTTTCCGGCATCCGCAAGTACTACCGATTGTGCATCAACTGCTGGGGTCCGAGGTATACCGAATGCAATCCCGGATTAACAACAAGCCGGCCTTTCACGGTCGCTCTTTCGCCTGGCACTCGGACTTTGAAACCTGGCATGTTGAAGACGGCATGCCGCGCATGCGCGCATTGACCGCCTGGATCATGCTCAATGAGAATCACCAGCACAATGGCCCACTCTATGTGATTCCCGGCTCCCACCACCTGTATATTTCCTGCAGTGGCAAGACGGCGGAAGACAACTACAAATCTTCTCTGCGGGAACAGAAGCTGGGTGTCCCACGGGCGGAAACCATGCGCGAAATTCTGCAAGGCAGGGACATTCACGCCATTACCGGAAAACCGGGCACCCTGGTGATTCACGAGTGCAACCTGCTGCATGGATCACCAGATAATATTTCGGGTGACCCTCGGCAGGTAGCCATGTGTGTGTACAACAGTGTACACAACCGCCCGCAAGCCCCCTTCGGGGCCCCCAAACCCCGCCCCGGGTTTCTCAGTAGCCGCGATCACACACCGGTGACGGTGGCCGCTTGATCTTAGGCGGCCCCCATCCGTACCTCGCGCACTGTCAGTATTGTGGGGGCCGCGCTCACCTGGGCTGCAGGTGCCAGACCTGCTCCATCGCCGCGACCTGTCCTTTCAGGCCACCCGCAACCGCGACGGAACTCAACAACTCAATGGTGTAACCGTCAGCATACAGCTGCCGGATTTCTTCACCATTGACACAGAAAGGCGGCCCGGCCAGCCGGGCCTGATCGTACTCGAATGAAATCAATAACTGGCGCGCGCTGGCAGTAAGGTTGTGCAGCTGTTGCGTGTAGGTTTGCCGGGTGTGCGCAGGTAACGCCACCAGGGCTGCACGGTCGTAGATGGCATCCACCGGGCCAAGCGCCGATCCCGTCAAATCAAATATATCGCCAACAAACATCTCGACGTCGTCACTGTGATATTTCTTCAGTGCGCCAAGGTCGGTGACTCGCGGGTTGATCGCCAGCTGATCAAACAGTTGTATAACCGCAGACTCACTCAGCTCTGCCCCGGCAACTCGGTACCCTTTCTCCAGCAACCAGGCAATATCCAGCGTTTTACCGCACAGGGGCAGAAAAAGCCGGTCACCCTGGCTTAAATTGAGACACGGAACATGCTGAACCAGTAGCGGGTGCACCTCGCGGTTATGAAAGCCAATTTCGTTGTTGCGCCATTTCTCCAACCAGAATACTTTTTCCATAAATCTTTGTGCTCTCCGTTACGATGCTGCCACGGCAGTTTCATCTTCGCGCTTTACCACCTTGTGCTGATCTTCACTCATACCGTACTTCCAGTAACTGGAAATATACCGAAGCTTCGCGTCAATCCGACGCACCTCACGAAAATAGGCGCGGAACTTGCGCATGCTGGAGAATTCGCAAGCACACCATACCGATGGGCTGCCCTCGGGCCAGGGTAATTGGGCTACCGTACTGAACAGCGCCTCACCGGGCGGAGACTGGTGGCGACGGACCACCCACACAATATCGACGCCGGGCGGACAGACGAGGGGCTGACGATCAGCCTGACTGGCAACTTCGATAACGGCAACCCCCGTTGCGGTGTCCGGCAATCGCGCAAGGTTTACGCTGATCGCAGGTAAGGCAGTCATATCCCCCACGAATAAGTACCAGTCTCCGTCAGGATGAATCAGTTTGCGTGTACCGGGGCCTCCCACAAGGATGGGATCCCCTGGTTGTGCGCCGAGCGCCCAACGGCCGGCGGGCCCGGGATGATCGTGTATCACAAAGTCCACATCGATTTCATTGTCGCGCTGACTGCGAATCGTATAGGTGCGCATCAAGGGTCGACGGCCTTCTCCCTGCTTGAACAGCAGCTTGATATATGCGCTTTCCTGATCCGCCGGGAACCCTGCCATCTGTTCGCCGCCGATTGTGAGTCGCAACATATGCGGGGTGATATGTCGGCTCTGTATTACCTGTAACTCTCGTAGCGCAGGTCTGGACATGCTAGCGACCTCCTTCAGATTCACTAGTGAGATTCGACACCATACGGGCGGTAAGATCCGCAAATTGTTCGAGCTCGTTTGCACTCAGGCTGCGTGTCATCGCCTTGGCGGTCTCCTGCTCCGCGGCCATCAGGTCTGCCAGCACCGCCCTGCCCCGTTCCGTGGGGAGCAACAACTGACTCCGCCCGTCGTCCGGGTTCGGGCGCTTCTCAATCAGCTGCTCGGCAATTAACTCCTTCAACACCCGGGTAATCTGCGCTTTATCACGCTGCATACGCTGGGCGATGGATTGCGCAGTGGAGTGTGGGTTCCGACAGATCCCCTTGAGTGCCCGAATATGGGTAATCGGCAGTCCCAGATCTCGCCGGGCTACCTCTTCACGCAGTCGACTTCGGTACCGATGCATCAGCCGATGCAGGTTGTCGCTCAGTGTCGATTCACTCATATACCTTGCTCGTAAAACATCGTGCCTCGATTTCCGACCTGGGCCGGGGTGTGTTGCCAACCGCATATGATTGACACTATCAATGATACAAAAAGAAGGTGACAGTGTCAACCATGTAGCCCAACTACCACCCCGCACTCCTACGTATAAATCCACGCCGGTATAATCACGCCCATGAGAGAACTACCCATTCAGGACGTACTTCCAGCCCTACTGGAAAAACTCCGCGCACACCACAACGTCGTCCTGCAGGCCCCTCCCGGCGCCGGCAAGACCACCGCTGTGCCGCTGGCACTGCTCGAGAGCCCGTGGCTGCAGGGCCGCAAGATCATCATGCTGGAGCCGCGGCGCCTCGCCGCGCGCACGGCTGCAGCCCGCATGGCGCAGCTTTTGGGGGAGCCAGTGGGTAAGACCGTGGGCTATCAGATCCGGGCGGAACGTAAAACCAGCGCGCAAACCCGTATTCTGGTAGTTACCGAAGGGATATTGACCCGCCTGCTGCAGTCCGACCCCGAACTGGCCGATACCGCGCTGGTGATCTTCGATGAATTTCACGAGCGCAATCTGCAGGGAGACCTGGCGCTCGCCCTGTGCCTGCAATCCCAGGAGGTGCTGCGCGAGGATCTGAAGCTCCTCATCATGTCCGCAACACTGGATGCGGAGGGTATCGCCGGGTTATTGGATGACGCACCAATCGTGACCAGTGAGGGCCGCGCCTATCCGGTAGACATTGCCTACCTGCCCCATACGCAGGTGCCCGAACACATTCGCCAACTGCCCACACTGATCAGCCGCAAGGTGGGTGAGCTGATCGACCAGCAACCGGGCAGCATCCTGGTCTTTCTGCCTGGTGTCGGTGAAATCCGGCAAACCGAGCGGGCGCTCCGCGAACATCTCGGCCAGCGGGACGATATCCTGATCGCGCCGCTATACGGTGACCTGAAAAAAGAACAGCAAGATGCAGCCATCAATCCGTGCCCATCCGGGCGCCGCAAAATCGTGCTGGCAACCAATGTTGCGGAGACATCCCTGACCATCGAAGGTATTCGTATGGTGGTGGATTCCGGTCTGATGCGGGAGTCCCGGTTTGATCCTAATACCGGTATGAACCGACTGGTGACGACGCAAATCTCCCAGGCCTCCGCAACACAACGCACCGGCCGCGCCGGACGGTTGAGCGAAGGTTTTTGCCTGCGACTGTGGAGCGAATCCACCCAACGGGGTATGGCAAAGAAGAACAGCGCGGAGGTGCTGCTCAGCGACCTGGCGCCGCTGGTTCTGGAGCTGGCCCAGTGGGGCGTGAGCGACGTGCGCGAACTGCGCTGGCTGGACCTGCCGCCACCCGGACCTGTGGCCCAGGCACGGGAACTGCTGATGGAACTGGGCGCTCTGGATTGCGAGTGGCGCATTACCGACCACGGGCAACGGATGCTGACCCTGGGCGCCCACCCGCGGCTCGCGCACATGATCTTAAAAGGTAGCCAGCTCGGACTGGCAGAGCCTGCCACCCTCCTCGCAGCGCTGCTGTCGGAACGGGATATTTTCCGCGGTGAACAGCGCTGGAACCGGGACATTCAGCAACGTATGGATGTTCTGCAGGGAAGAGCCAAAGCCGGGACAGCCGACCAGGGTGCAATTCAGCGCATTCGCCAGCAGGCAAATACCTGGCGCCAGCAGCTGTCTGCTCAACAAAATTCCACGGCGACAGAAGGTTCCACTCCGGATCCCCTGGACACCACCGGGGTACTGCTCGGGTTTGCCTACCCGGACCGCATTGCGCAAAATCGCCGCGATCAGGGGCGTCGTTTCCTGTTGTCCAACGGTCGGGGGGCGCACTTTTCCCACGATGACGAGCTCGCACTGCAGCCTTACCTGGTGATCGCCGAGCTGGACGGCCAGGGGCGCGATGCCCGAGTGCAGCTCGCCGCCGGGATCAGTCGCACAGCGCTGGACCAGTTCTTCGCCGACCGGATCGAACAAACGGATGTTGTGCGCTGGGATAACCACAGTGGGCGCGCCATTGCCAGCCACCAGAGGCGCCTCGGCAAACTGGTTCTGGAAGATAAGCCCTCCGCCCATATCGCACCGGAAAAATTGAGCCTCGCCCTGCTGGATGCCGTGCGTCAGACCGGCTTGCGCCTGCTGCCCTGGACCAAAGAGTCCGAGGGGCTGGTGGCCCGTGTATGCTTTCTGCAGTCGGAGCGGGAGAAGTTTCCGGATCTTCTCGGGGAACTGGAGTTATCGGACTGGAGTGACAGTGCCCTGCTTTCCACCCTGCAGCATTGGTTATTGCCGCATCTGCAAGGCTTCAGCAAACTTGAACAACTGAAACAACTGGACCTCAAAAGCATTCTGCTGGGGCAACTGGACTGGAATGCACAGCAAGCCCTGGACGCTCTGGCACCCGGCCATCTGCAAGCCCCCAGCGGCTCACGTATCGCCATCGACTATGTGCAAACGCCGCCAGTGCTAGCGGTGCGACTGCAGGAGATGTTTGGCCTGGCGCAAACTCCGGCGATTCTCCGGGGCCGCTATCCGCTGATGATTCACCTGCTATCTCCAGCACAGCGCCCGGTGCAGGTCACAAGAGATCTGGCCAGCTTTTGGCAGAACACCTATCACGAAGTAAAAAAAGAATTGCGCATCAAATATCAGAAACATTTCTGGCCAGACGACCCGGCCAACGCACAGGCCACCAACAAAACCAAGAAACGTATGAACAACTCGTAGGCGGAACCATACCTGTTTAATTCCCGGCCTCCGTAGATATTCACGACACCGGAGGTCAACTGAATTCAGATAAGCGCCACCAATGTCACATTTACCAAGTCTCACCTTCTATTTACTTCCAACATGGGACGCCACGACGTAATTTCCAAGGGATATTTTCGTAGCTCACACCTTGCTAACCACAAGGATTGCGAGCGCCCTTGACACTACCCAGTGAGACAACAAATGAGATCAGCTATACATTCGCGGCCGGCGAAACTGCTTCGCACGCTGCTTACAGGATTCGGTGCCGCAGTACTCTGTTGCAGTGCCCATGCAACTCTCTTCGAAGCCGAAGATTACAGTGCCTTTTATGACACCACTCCAGGAAACACCGGTGGTGCCTATCGCGCCGATGATGTCGACATAGAAGCCACCACCGATAGCGGGGGTGGTCACAATGTAGGCTGGGTCGATGCCGGTGAATGGCTCGCCTTCAACAACCTGACGATTCCCAGCAGTGGGACCTATACCGTACGCTTCCGGGTCGCCTCCGCAACCGGCGGGACTTTATCGAATGATCTGAACGGCGGCACCATCGTGCTCGGCAATCTGGAGATCCCCAACACCGGAGGTTGGCAGAACTGGCAAACCATATCTCACACAGTACATATCGACGCTGGGACATACAGCCTCGGTGTCTACGCCGTTACCGGTAACTGGAACCTGAACTGGATCGAAGTCGTTGCCGAGGAGTCGGACACCGGCGTTGCCAGAGTCCATGAGCATTGCAATTTTAACGGTTGGTCCACCGCACTCGACGTTGGGAGCTACAATCTGGCGAGTCTCCAGGCATTGGGTTTTGCAAACGACCAGGCCTCATCCATTGAGGTGTCATCCGGTTACCAGGCTACGCTGTACGAACACGATAATTTCACAGGCGCGTCGGTCACCATTACCGGCAACGATGAGTGCCTTAATAATGAAGGCTTCAACGATAATGTGACGTCGATTGTCGTGAGCCCGGCAGCGAGCAATGGACTGGTGTGGGCCGATGAATTCGACTCCATCAATAGTGCCAACTGGACGTTCGAAACCGGTGGTGGAGGCTGGGGGAATAGCGAGTTGCAGTATTACACCGCAGGCCAGAACGCATCGATCCAATACGACACTCAAGCGGGTAGCAATGTGCTGGTGATCGAGGCACGTCAACAAGGCGGGCAAAGCTGCTGGTACGGACCCTGCCAGTATACTTCCACCCGCATGATCACGGCTGGCAAGAAGGAGTTTCAGTACGGTCGTATCGAGGCCCGTATCAAATTGCCGCAGACCCAAGGTATTTGGCCGGCCTTCTGGATGCTGGGAGGAAACATCCGCACGGGCACGCCCTGGCCTAACTCGGGAGAAATCGACATCATGGAGCACGTAGGCTTTGAGCCGACTCTAACCCATGGTGCTTTGCACGGCCCCGGTTACTCCGGTAACACACCCATTACGGGAACCTATAACGTCGGTCAAAATGTGGACGCGGGCTATCACGTTTACGCGGTAGAGTGGAATAGCAGCGGCATCAGCTGGTACGTCGACGGCAATAATTTCTACAGCGTGTCACGTACCCAGGTAGAGCAGTATGGCCCCTGGGTATACGACCACCCCTTTTTCATCCTGCTAAACGTCGCGGTTGGAGGTACATGGCCAGGCAGCCCGGACAGCAGTAGCCAGTTCCCGCAACGGATGTACGTCGATTATGTTCGTGTCTACCAATAAGTTCTGCGGGTAATTCCGATACGACAAAAAGAAAAAACGCGGCATCTGCCGCGTTTTTTCTTTCGGAATAACAGACTCAGTAATACGCCTGAGACTTGTCAGTATGGTCGGTAATATCTTTCACACCGGCCAATTCAGGTACCTTTTCCTTCAGCGTTTTTTCGACACCCTCTTTCAGGGTCATGTCCACCATACCGCAACCCTGGCAGCCGCCACCGAACTTCAGCACCGCATACATATCCTCTGTCACTTCTACCAGGCTCACCTGACCACCGTGGGAAGCCAGACCCGGGTTGACGTCACTGTAGAGGACATAGTTAATCCGGTCTTCGATGGGGCTGTCGTCGGTGACCTTGGGCATGCGGGAGTTGGGTGCGCGGATAGTGAGCTGGCCGCCCATCTTATCCGCAGAGTAATCTACCCGCGCTTCATCCAGGTACGGGATACTGCGCCCTTCAAAATACGCCTTGAATCCGTTCAGCTGCATTTCCAGGTCGCCCTCTTTTTCTTCACCGGGGCGGCTATAGGCGATGCAGGTTTCCGCGTTCGGGGTACCCGGGTTGGATACGAACATGCGGATGGCGATTCCTTCACAGTCCTGCTTGGCCAGCAGGTCACGCAGGTACTCCTGAGCGGATTCGGTAATGGTGACGTTCAATTCTGTCGACTGTTCTGACATAGACCTTCTCAAATAACCAGGCTCAAATAACTGAGCGTTTATGTCGGGTATTCTACGCCCAAGCGCGGTCAATTTAAACCAGCCGCCAGATGCACGCCTAACCGGCTATTTCTGCACGTTGGACAGTGTCCCGAGCAGCGCTTTGGCAGCCGCTTCCGAGGACGCCGGATTCTGACCGGTGACGAGCAGCCCGTCCGTGAGAACGAACTCCGCCCAGTCATCCCCTTTGGCGTAGTCGCCACCGCGCTCCTTAAGCATATCTTCCACCAGGAAAGGCACCACGTCGGTCAGACCGACACCCTCCTCTTCACTGTTGCTGAAGCCCGTCACCCGCTTGCCTTTCACCAGTGGCTCCCCTTCTTTATCCACGGTGTTCTTGAAGACAGCCGGAGCGTGACAGACAGCACCAATTGGTCGATTCGCGCGGTAGAAACCGTGAATCAGCGCAATGGAACGCTGATCTTCCGCCAGATCCCAGAGGGGGCCGTGGCCACCGGGGTAAAACAGTGCATCAAATCCCTCCGCATCTACCGCGTCCAGCGCCTCCGTATTGGCCAGAGCCTGCTGCGCCAGTGGATCGTCGCGAAAGCGCTTGGTGGCGGGCGTGTGCGCATCGTCGGTATCACTTTTGGGGTCCAGCGGGGGCTGGCCACCCTTTGGCGAGGCCAATGTGACTTCCGCGCCGGCGTCCACGAATACGTAGTAAGGCGCCGCAAATTCCTCCAGCCAGAAACCGGTTTTCTCCCCGGTATCTCCCAGCTGTTCGTGGGAGGTCAGTACCATCAGGATCTTCATAAGGGCTCCTTGTGCCATTGCCTTTGTTCAAGCCTAGGCTCACGAGATGGGGATTGGTTACCCCACCTTCGAGCCCCGCCCGGAAAATACAGTAGAACATTTGGTTACAAGGATATGCACAAGCGTTCTGCAAATCTTGTACAGGCCTGAAATAGCGCCAGATTGTGCTAAGATTGCCGCCCTTTTTTGATCCTCCGGTGTTAAGGAAATGACCATGTCGGCTAATCGGTCTCAGCAGTCCCGTGACCAACGTCTGCAACAGCTTCACAAGGCCCTCGGCGAACGCATCGTGATTCTGGATGGCGGCATGGGCACCATGATTCAGCAGGAAAAGCTGACCGAGGCGGATTACCGGGGAGCGCGCTTTGCGGACTACCCCTCGGATCTCAAAGGCAATAACGACCTGCTGGTTCTGACTCAGCCGGATCTGATCGAGCGCCTGCACAAGGAGTACCTCGACGCCGGCGCAGACATTATCGAGACCAATACCTTCAACGCCACCCGCCTGTCCCAGTCCGACTACGACATGGAAGACCTGGTACCCGAACTTAACCGGGTAGCGGCACAAGTGGCGCGGCGGGCCGCCGATGCAGTTTCCACCCCGGACAAACCGCGCTTTGTGGCCGGGGTGCTGGGCCCGACATCGCGCACCGCGAGTATTTCGCCGGACGTGAACGACCCGGGCGCCCGCAATGTGACCTTTGAGGAGCTGGTGGCCAACTATATCGAGTCCACCCATGCCCTGATCGACGGCGGCTCGGATCTGATCCTGATCGAGACCATCTTCGACACCCTGAACGCCAAGGCCGCCATCTACGCAGTGCAAGAGGTGTTCGACCAGCGTGGCTTTGAGCTGCCGATCATGATTTCCGGCACCATCACCGACGCCTCCGGCCGCACCCTGTCCGGTCAGACCACCGAGGCGTTCTACTACTCCATCGCCCACGCCAAGCCCCTGTCCGTTGGCCTGAACTGTGCCCTGGGCGCCACCGAACTGCGCCCCTATGTGGAAGCCCTGTCCGGCGTGTGCGCGGAACACGTTTCCGCCCACCCCAATGCGGGCCTGCCGAACGAGTTTGGTGAATACGACGAGACGCCGGAACAGACCGCGGCGATTGTGGCGGAGTTCGCCCGGGCCGGCTTCCTGAACATTCTCGGCGGCTGCTGTGGCACGACACCGGACCATATCCGGGCCATCGCCGACGCGGTGGCGGACATCGCCCCGCGCAAACTGCCCGAAATCAAACCCGCCCTGCGTCTTTCCGGCCTGGAGCCCTACGTGGCCGATGAAAACGCCCTGTTCGTCAACGTGGGCGAACGCTGTAACGTCACCGGTTCTGCGCGCTTCAAGCGACTGATCATGGAAGAGGATTACGACACCGCGCTGCAGATCGCCGCCACCCAGGTGGAAGACGGGGCCCAGGTCATCGACTTCAATATGGACGAGGCGATGCTGGATTCCGTCGCCGCCATGCGCCGCTTCCTCAACCTCTGCGCCACCGAACCGGATATCGCCAAGGTGCCGTTTATGGTGGACTCTTCCAAGTGGGAGGTGATCGAAGCGGGCCTGCAGTGCATCCAGGGCAAGCCCATCGTCAATTCCATCAGCCTGAAAGAAGGTGAAGAGGACTTTATCGAGAAGGCCCGCCTGTGTCTGCGCTATGGCGCCGCCGTGGTGGTGATGGCCTTTGACGAAAGCGGCCAGGCGGATACCTTCGAGCGCAAGATTGAAATCTGTAAACGCAGCTACGATGTACTGGTGGACAAAGTCGGCTTCAACCCGACAGATATTATTTTCGACCCGAACATTTTTGCGGTCGCCACCGGTATCGAAGAACACAACAACTACGCGGTGGACTTTATCGAAGCCACCCACTGGATTCGTCAGAACCTGCCCGGCGCCAATGTGTCCGGCGGTGTCTCCAACGTATCCTTCTCCTTCCGCGGTAACAACCCGGTACGGGAAGCCATCCACTCCGTATTCCTGTATTACGCGGTGAAAGCCGGTATGAATATGGGCATCGTCAACGCGGGTATGCTGGAGGTGTACAGCGATCTGCCGGACGAGCTGCGGGATAAAGTGGAAGATGTGATCCTCAACCGCAATGACGGCGCCACCGAGGCTCTGCTGGACATCGCGGAGAAATACCGCGGCGATGGCAGCACCGCCGAACGCAAAGAAGATCTGGCCTGGCGCCAGTGGCCGGTCAAAAAGCGCCTGGAACACGCGCTGGTGAAAGGCATCAATAATTTTATCGAAGAGGATACCGAGGAAGCCCGCGCGGCCGCCACACGCCCGCTGGACGTGATCGAAGGCCCGCTGATGGACGGCATGAACGTGGTGGGCGATCTGTTTGGCGAGGGCAAAATGTTCCTGCCCCAGGTCGTGAAATCCGCGCGTGTGATGAAGCAGGCCGTGGCGTATCTACAGCCCTACATCGAAGCGGAGAAAACCGCGGACAGCAAGCCCAACGGCCGTATCCTGATGGCCACGGTAAAAGGCGATGTGCACGATATCGGTAAAAATATCGTCGGCGTGGTACTGGCCTGTAATAACTTCGAGGTGATCGACCTCGGTGTGATGGTGCCTGCGGAAACCATTCTGCAAACCGCCAAAGAAAAGAACTGTGAGATTATCGGCCTGTCCGGCCTCATCACCCCCTCCCTGGATGAGATGGTACACGTCGCGGCGGAAATGGAGCGCCTTGAATACGACATTCCCCTGCTGATCGGTGGCGCTACCACGTCCAAAGCACACACCGCGGTCAAAATTGATCCGCAATTCCAACGCAATCAGGTGGTGTATGTGGCAGACGCATCCCGCGCTGTGGGTGTGGCCAGCAACCTGTTGTCGGACGAGCTGCGCCCCGCTTTTGTTGAAGGGGTGCAGGCAGAGTACGAAAAGGTCCGTCATCGCACCGCCAACCGCAAGCGCAACGATCCGCGCCTGGCCTACCCGGACGCTTTAAAAGCCGGCCCGCAATTCGACTGGGCCAGTTTCAAGCCAGTTACCCCGAACAAGCCGGGCCTTACGGTACTGGACGATTTCCCGCTGGAAAAACTGGTGGACACCATCGACTGGACGCCCTTCTTCATTTCCTGGGATCTCGCGGGTAAATACCCGGCCATCCTGAATGACGAAGTGGTCGGCGAAGCGGCCACTGACCTGTTCAAAAATGCCCAGGCCATGCTAGCGCACATTATCGATAACAAGCGCCTGAAAGCCCGAGCGGTGTTTGGCCTGTGGCCGGCGAATGCGGACGGTGACGATATCGTGGTTTACACCGATGAAAGCCGCAGCAGCGAACGCGCCCGCCTGCACCAGATGCGCCAGCAGGTACAAAAGCGCGGCGGTGACGGCCTGTGTCGGTCACTGGCAGACTTTATTGCCCCGGTGGGGAGCGGCGTTGCCGACTATGTCGGGGGCTTTGCGGTGACTACCGGCATCGGTGCCGACGAGCTCGCCGCCGAGTACGAGGCCAAGCACGATGACTACAGTGCAATCATGGTGAAGGCGCTGGCCGACCGCCTCGCCGAATCCTTTGCCGAATACCTGCACCGTGAAGTCCGGAAAGACTACTGGGGTTACCAGCCGGAAGAAACCCTCAGCAATGAGGACCTGATCAAGGAAGCCTACACCGGAATCCGCCCAGCCCCGGGCTACCCCGCCTGCCCGGACCACACGGAAAAGGCCACGCTGTTCAAATTGCTGAATGCGGAGGAAAATGCGGGCATTGAACTGACTTCCAGCTTCGCCATGATGCCCGCAGCTGCGGTGAGCGGCTGGTACTTTGCACATCCGGAGTCAAAGTATTTTAATGTGGGCAAGATTTCTCGGGATCAGCTGGAAAGCCTGGCGAAACGCAAAGGAATGGGCGTGGACGAACTGGAGCGCTGGCTGCGGCCAAACCTGGAGGATTGACCGGTTTACGGGATTACCCTTCCCGGTAGGAACCCGTGTCAGAGCTTGCCCTGCAAGCGAACAGTCAAGACACTGAATCGTTCGCCTGCAAGGCAGGCTCCTACAGTGATGCGCGCTTGGAGCGGAACATGGATCAAAACGACAAGAAGCCCTCATTCGGTCAGGTAGTGCTCAGCACACTTGCTGCCGCCATCGGTGTGCAGTCGAATAAAAACCGGGAGCGGGACTTCAAAGGTGGGAGTTTCAAGGCGTATATCGCGGCGGGGATTATTTTCACCACCCTTTTCGTTTTGACCCTGGTACTGGTAGTGAAAACGGTTCTCAGCAATATGGGTTGAGCGCTGCTGGCGAAAAGGGCGCATCAGTGCGACGGTCTGCATAAGGCCTGCATGAATAATGGCGGGCAATAAAAACCTTTTCCGGTAACGCCCACCGGAAAAAGAATCATTCGTAAATAAGACCTTCAGCCCAGTGCATGCTTCCGCGCAATGCTTGTCTGGGCCGCGGCGCTGTATTCGATTTTGCCGGGATCTAGCCCTGCGAGGCTACCCAGTAGACACAGGTCGCGACAAAAATGGCCACCAGGGCCACCGCCGCAATGGCGTCTACCACGTTATCGCTATCGTCGGATACAACTACTACTTCTCTTACTGCTTGATCGTTCATCGGAATACTCCGTCTCTCAAGAAATCATTATTGTTTTAAAGGTAGCAGCACCGCTTAAAAGTGCGGTTTCTCAAGTAGATCAAATCCCCACGGGCGGTGCAACCGTGCAGTATTTCACCAGTTATAGACAGGTGAATTACTTATAACTGCCGGTTACTAAGGTAGCGAAAAAAATTGTTATTTTTTGTATAAGGCGGCTGGTATGTTATGCGCCACTCAGGGTCATAGACAGGCTCCAGAAGACCCTCTGGGCGCTGCACCGCCAGCGCGAAAAAGTAATGGAATCAAGCTCTTATGTATCGATACGACGAACAGGACCACAAGCTGATCCGGGAACGGGTGGCCCAGTTTCGCGGCCAGACCGAACGCTATCTCGCCGGTGAACTGAGTGAAGAAGAATTTTTGCCACTGCGTCTGCAGAATGGTCTCTATGTCCAGCGCCTGGCTCCCATGCTGCGCATCGCGGTGCCCTACGGGCTGATGAACAGCACCCAGGTTCGTCGATTGGCGCACATTACCCGCAAGTACGACAAGGGCTATGCGCACTTCACCACCCGCCAGAATGTTCAGCTGAATTGGCCAAACCTGGAAGATGTACCGGATATCCTCGCCGAACTCGCGGAAGTGGAAATGCACGCGGTACAGACCAGCGGCAACTGCATCCGCAACACCACCACCGACCAGTTTGCCGGTGTCGCCCGTGACGAGCTGGTCGATCCTCGCCCCTATTGCGAGCTGATCCGCCAGTGGTCCACTTTCCACCCGGAATTCGCCTTCCTGCCGCGTAAATTCAAGATTGCGGTATGCGGCGCCGAAGAAGATCGCGCAGCCATTCGCGCCCACGATATCGGTGTTCAGATCGTCAAGAACGATCAGGGTGAAACCGGCTTCCAGGTATTCGTTGGTGGCGGCCTGGGCCGCACACCGATTATCGGCGTCGCCATTCGCGACTTCCTGCCGGAGACTCACCTGCTCTCCTATCTCGAAGCCATCGTGCGGGTCTACAACCAGCTGGGTCGCCGGGACAACAAGTTCAAGGCGCGTATCAAGATACTGGTCAAGGCCATGGGTGCCGAAGAATTCGCACGCCGCGTTGAAGCGGAGTGGGAGCAGATCAAGGATGGCGCGGAACAACTGACGCCGGAGGCCATCGAATGGTCCAAGCGCTTCTTCCCGGAACCGGCTTACAAGACCTTCAGCGAAGGCCACGGTGAAGCGGTGCTACGGGATCGGGCCGGTGAAGATAAAGCCTTCGCCCGCTGGCTTGAACGCAACACCTTCCCGCACCGGGTAGATGGCTACCAGGCCGTTACCCTGAGCACCAAGCCCACTGGAATCCCACCGGGCGACGTTACCGATCGCCAATTGGAAGCCATTGCCGAATTGGCCGACAAGTACAGCTTTGGCGAAGTGCGTGTGACCCACGAACAGAACGTCGTGCTGGCGGATGTCGAGCAGGAACAGCTCTTTGACCTGTGGCAGGAAGCCCGCAAACACGGTTTCGCCACCCCGAACATCGGCACCCTGACCGATATGATCTGCTGCCCGGGCGGCGACTACTGCTCCCTGGCCAATGCGAAGTCCATCCCGGTAGCCGAGGCTATTCAACGCAAGTTTGACGACCTGGATTACCTCTACGACCTCGGCGATCTGGATCTGAACATCTCCGGTTGTATGAACGCCTGTGGCCATCACCATATCGGCCACATCGGTATTCTCGGCGTGGACAAGAAAGGCGAAGAGTTTTACCAGGTTCAGCTGGGCGGAAGCGCCAACGAGAAAGCCAGCCTGGGTAAAGTACTCGGCCCCAGTTTTTCCCGAGACGAAATGCCGGAGACCATCGGCAAGATTCTGGATGTGTTCGTAGAAAACCGTCAGCCGGAAGAGTTTTTTATCGACACCTACAACCGCATCGGCCTGCAGCCATTCAAGGAGCGCGTATATGCCAAAGCCAGCTAACCTCTCCGCGAAAAAGCCGGTAGGCGCGCAGCCGGAAAACCCGGCGCAACTCATTGTTGACGGTGCGGTGGTCGAGAACGAATGGAACCTGCTGCCCCTGGGCAGCGACGAAGAGATCAGCGCGCGCAGCCTGGCACCGGGTAAGGTGATCCTGCCATTGAGTGTGTGGCTGGCGCTGCGTGAAGATCTTCAGGGCCGCAAAGATGAGATCGGTGTGTGGCTGGACAGTGACGAAACCGCCGACCTGATTGGGGAATACGCCGCGGAACTGCCCTTGATCGCCGCCAATTTTCCGGCATTCACCGATGGCCGTGGTTTTACCGCCGCCCGCCTGTTGCGTCAGCGCTACGGCTTCAAGGGTGAGCTGCGTGCAGTGGGTAATTTTATCCGCGATCAGCTGACCTACCTGAAGCGCTGCGGCTTTAACAGCTTCGCCTTCCAGGGCGAGCAACCACTGCAGGGGCTGCTGGCATCCATGCAGGATTTTACCGACAGCTATCAGACCGCCGTGGACCAGCCGTTACCGATCTATCGCCGTCGGGCGCTCGCGTAACCAGCACCGCGTCAACCGCTCACGACAGCCCGGCAGTCACACTGTCGGGCTGTTTTTGTTTTGTCACATCCGCTTCTGTGGCCGCCACCAATTGTGCGGCCAACCACGCCAGCCCTTCCCTGCCCTGCAGGGTGTTTCCGGTCATCGGTAGTGAGACTCGGGGTACCTGCGCCAATGCATCGGCTACCCGCTGCAGAACTTGCTGCTGGCACGCCCAGGCGCCACGCAAGAATGTCACCGCTTCCGCCTCTGGCGGCAGTAATCGATTGAGAATGATACCTGCCACCGGGATTCCGCTATTCTCCAATGCCGTTACGGCGCGCCGGGTTTCACTCAGCGGCAGGGCTTCCGGTGTCATCACAAATAAAAAGGCACTAATCTGAGGATCCTGTAGGGCCTGCGCCGCCTGCTGAAACCGCGCCCGACGGGCAATCAGTGGTGCCAGTTGTGCGCTCGCGGCGCCATCTGATTCTTCCCCGGCGCTGGCAAATTTCCCCAGCAGGTCGCGAAATCGGCCGGCACGCTCCTTTTGCGCAATCAGCCCTTCCGTCCATCGACTCATGACACTGGGCAAGTTCAACAACCGCAGTGTGTGGCCGGTAGGCGCGGTATCGAAAATAATCAGATCATATTCTTCGCGGTTTTCGATCACTCGCGTCAACGCATCCAGCAGTGCCGCCTCTTCGGAACCGGGGGCATGGCGGGTGAGATGCAATTGCTTTTCCAGTTGCCCACGCAGATGCACCGCCACATGGGGCAGCATCTGCTGGCGCACCGATTCGAGATAGGTATCCAGTGCGTGCTGCGGACTGATTTCCAGCGCCTGTAAATTCCCCCCACCCCAGGGGATAGCACACCCGTTGCTACCGATTTCACAGCCAAACAGGTCACTCAGATTGTGCGCCGGGTCCGTGGAGACCAGCAGTGTCTTGCGGCCGTGCGCCGCGGCAATCGTCGCCAGTGTGGCCGCCATAGTACTTTTGCCCACGCCGCCTTTACCGCCAACCATAATCAGCCGGCGTGCCATCAACTGCGCAATATCCAGGGATCTATTCATGGTGATAGGAACTCACAATCAGCAGCAACGCATGTCGTCCAGCGGGGAGCGCTCCATCCCCATACGCTGATGCCACTGGTGGAAACGCGCCAACATTTGCGGCTGTAATTCCAGGGTATAAAAACTGACAGGATTGGGAATGCCCAGGGACTCGGCGTAGATCAGCAGCATAAACAGGTCCTCCTCATCCCGTTCGGCCCGCGCCAGGGTACTGCGATACGGGCCGTTGTAATAGGCTTCCAGCTGATCCCCGATACGGCGAAACACCAGGCGCAAATTTTTTGGCAGCGCCGATTGTTTCTCCTCTTGCATAACGCCACCCTCGCCTTGACGACTGTTTGACAACTTTCCGCGCATCATCACAGTTCCTCACCTTCCAGCGGGCTGGATGGCTTTTTGAACGCAGAAGCACATTCAAGAGTGACCAGAATCGCCGCCACCAGCACAATCAGATCAAGGCTCAGCAGGAACCAGTCTTCTTTCTGATAGAACTCGTTTAGTTGAATCAGCAACGCGGCAAGGGTCATCAACAGCAGGAAGACCAGTGGAATCAGGGTTACCCAAACCGGTCGATTCAAACGCACCAGCATGACCGAAGTCACCAACAACGTGAGGCCCGCAAGTAACTGGTTTGTGGTGCCGAACAGGGGCCAGATCAACAGGCCGCCAGGGCCGTCCGCGCCGCCAGCGCCAAAGGCCAGCAGCACACAGCAGGCAACGGCCATCAGCGTCGCTGGCAGTGGCCTGCCAAGCCAGCGGATGCCATAAATCTCGCCAAACTCCTGAAAAATATACCGTTGCAGGCGCAACCCCGTGTCCATGGTGGTACCGGCAAACAACGCGGCCATCACCGTCAACATGGTGCCCGACACCGCCGCATCGATACCCACTCCCTGATTCAGAATCGTCGCGCCACCATCCACAAACGCCTGCACGCCCCCCTGACCAAAGGCGCTGTACACCGCCTGCCAATCCCCGAGGGAAGCGAACCCGGCACAGGCAGCGATAATCGCTGCAAGCGCCAGTGCGCCCTCACCGATCGCGCCGAAATAGCCCACAAAGCGCGCATCCGTTTCTTTATTCAGTTGTTTGGACGTGGTGCCGGAAGCAACGAGCCCGTGGAAGCCGGAAATGGCACCGCAGGCAATGGTCACAAACAGCAGTGGAATCAACGGCGGCGCGCCCTCGGGTACCTGCTGATTGATCATCGGCGCAACCAGTTCGGGGCTCGCGATCAACACTGCGGAATAAAGCAGTATCAGACCCACAAACAACTGCAGGCCGTTGATGTAGTCCCGGGGTTGCAGCAATACCCATACGGGCAACAGGGAGGCAATCGCCGCATAGGCAAAGAGAATCAGAATCCAGGCGGCTTTATTGGAGAACCCCGCCACGGTCTCCGGAAGCGCAACCGGCATTGATGGGCCGATATAGATCAGCGCATATAACGCCATGACACCGAACAGGGAGACCAGTGCGAGATTGAATTTGAACCGGTAAATCAGCTGGCCAATCACCAGCGCCACCGCGATGGCACCCCAGATGGGTACCACCGAACCCGGGTTATCGATCAGGAGCCCCGCGATCACCACGCCAAACACGGCGTTGACCATCAGCAACACCAGGAAAATGACAATCATGAAGATACTGCGGGCGCGCTTGCCAACCACGTGCCCGGTCAGTGATCCGACCGATAGAGCCCGGTTGCGCACGCTGGCCCAGATGGCGCCGCTATCGTGAACCCCGGCGAAGAAGATGGTGCCGAACACCACCCAGAGAAATGCGGGTAGCCAGCCCCAGATCACGGCGATCGCCGGCCCGACAATGGGCGCGGCACCGGCAACCGATGTGAAGTGATGTCCCCACAGCACAAATTTGTTGGTGGGCACATAGTCCACACCATCCTCAAATTCGTGCGCTGGGGTAATAAAGTCCGGATCGAACCGGTAGATCCGGTCGGCGATAAAGCGCGAGTAGAAGAAGTAGCCGGCAGCCATCCCACCCAGGCCCAGTACCATCAGCAATATCGCGCTCATGCACAGCTTCCTTATTTTGTGCTGTTTGCAGTTATTGCTGTGATACTAGCGCAGTCGTCTAAACCTTCCCGGTCTGTGGCGGGCCACTCATCGTATTGGCGCAAATAAGCGCGACTCCTTATTCTGCAGAGCCAGCGGAGCAGCACTGCCCCCTCAGATCACCCCCTGGGCACGCAGGTTGTCGATCTCATCTTGTGACAGGTCCAGTGCCGTTTGCAGGACAGTTTCCGTATGTTCACCCAGCGTCGGCGGGGCCTGTTCGAATCGCAGTGGCGAGGCAGAAAAGCCCAGTGGGTTGCGCACGGTCCGAACCGTGCCGGCCTGAGGGTGCGGTTGCTCAACAACCATCCCACGGGCCTGCACCTGCGGGTCCGCAAACACCTGGGCGAGGTCATTGATCGGCCCACAAGGTACGTGAGCGGCGCTCAGATTTTCCAGCCACCAGGCGGCGGGCTTGCTGGCGGTTGCCGCTTCCACAATTGGAATCAACCGATCGCGCGCTTTTACTCTGTCCCGGTTCGTGGCATACGCCGGGTCCTGCGCAATCCCGTCCAGCCCGGCAATCTGGCAGAACTTTTCAAACTGGCTGTCGTTACCTACCGCCAGCATAAAATAGCCATCACTGGCGGGCACCGCCTGATATGGCACGATGTTGGGGTGTGCAGTGCCCTGGCGTTCCGGACTTTTACCGGAAGTGAGGTAATTCTGTGCCTGGTTGGCAAGCCAGGCGACCTGGGTATCCAGTAGCGCCAGATCAATCTGCTGTCCCTCCCCGGTCTGATCCCGGTGAATCACCGCCGCCAGTACGCCGGATACCGCATACATACCGGTCATCAGATCCGCAACCGCGACACCCACTTTCTGCGGGCCCGCCCCCGGTTGCCCTTCCGGCACTCCGGTAATACTCATCAGGCCACCCATGCCCTGGATCATGGCATCGTAGCCGGCACGCCGGGCATAGGGGCCCGTCTGCCCGAATCCGGTAATCGAGCAGTAAATGATCCGCGGATTGACAGCGCGAATGGCCGCGTAGTCCAGCCCGTACTTTGCCAGCCCTCCCACTTTGTAGTTTTCCAGCAGAATGTCACACTGTTGCGCCAATTGCCGGATCAGGGCCTGCCCCTCGGGCCGGGTAATGTCCACAGTGATCGACTTCTTGCCGCGGTTTGCGCTCAGATAATAAGCGGCATCCGCCGTGTCCTGCCCCTCCGCATCCTTGAGGTACGGGGGCCCCCAGTGACGGGTATCGTCGCCCTTCTGCGGGCGTTCCACCTTGATGACCTCGGCACCGAAATCCGCCAGGACCTGACTGGCCCAGGGGCCGGCGAGGATGCGGCTGAGATCGAGAACCTTCAGGTGAGAGAGAGGACCAGACATGGCGATTCCTTGTACTCCTGGCTGCGCCGGGCCGCTAGGGTGGCCCCAATCCGGCAAGCGCATAAAAACGTGATCACAAATTGCGGGGAAGATTAGCAGAAACCGCCGGTCGCCGTCGAAATCCGATAGCTAAACGGCCCGATCGCGGCCGCCATGTCCGTTTCAGACCAGCGGGCGCCCCGTGCTTCTGGTTAGAATCGGGAGTATCAACCTTCGCCCAGATGACAATAATCCATAAAAACAGGATAGCGAGATGGCAGACAACACCATGCAGGATTCAAGAGGTCACTCAGAGGCACCGCGTTTTGATTCGTTCCGCGACTTCTACCCGTTTTACCTGAAAGAGCACAGCAACCTCACCTGCCGCAGATTGCACTTTGTGGGTACCGCCCTGGTCATCGGTCTGGTCGCCACCGCCATTACCACACAGAACTGGCCGTTGTTGTACGCAGTACCACTCGCCGGATACGGATTTGCCTGGGTTGGCCATTTCTTTTTCGAACACAACCGCCCAGCCACTTTCAAAAATCCCTTTTACTCCCTGTGGGGGGACTTTGTGATGTTCAAGGACATGCTGATCGGCAAGATCGAGCGCTAGTCGGCGGTCAGCCCATATTTCCGCAGTTTGTTGGCCACGGCGGTATGGGAAATCCCCAGCCGCCGGGCAAGGGTGCGGCTGGAGCGCTGCCCCTTTGGCAGAGTCTCCAGCAATTCCTCGAGAATCCCCCGCTCTACCTTTTCCATCTGCTCTGTCAGGGTCAATCCGCGTCCCCAGTCGGTCCAACGCGCCGGTGGCGATACGCGATCCGGTAGCGCCGGGAAATCCTGCGCACAGAGCTGCGTTCCAGAGCGTGCCCTCAGGTGTGCCAGCGCACCGCTCAGCTGTGCTTGCAGGCCGGTAAAATTCGTCGGCCAGTCTCTGGTTTGCAGCACACGGAACACCGCGTGCCCGGCCTCATCTTCCGTCCACAGATCGTCGCGCTGCTCTCCGCGGCTGTGGGCAATCTGATCCGTCATCAAGCGCGCGAATCGCGGTATCGCCGGGCGCATGCCCCGCAGCGATGGCAACCGGATCTGATGGGTGGAAAACAACTGCTGCAGCACCGGTAACAGAGCATCCCAGTGGGTGGCGCTGAGCATGATGTGCGGCATAAAACGCCGGTGCAGCAGCGCGTCCGCGAGAAGCCGCTGGCTGTCGACAGACGCACCATCGACATCGTCCAGCAGTACGACGGCCTCGGCATCGACCTGCAGAAGGAGTGCGATATCGGCGGGTGCCAGCTTTCCCCCACTACCGCGATACACCCTGCCCCGCTCTGCCAGCGGGCTGAGGTAATAGGCCGCGTGCAGAAACGTGGTCTTGCCGGCGCCGCGCTCCCCGAGAATCATCAGTGGCGCATTCTGCGGTGCCAGCTGCTGTAACTGCAGGCAGCAGTCGCGACGCAGGTCCAGGTCCCAGAGCACCTGGGGGGGCGGCGGCGATTGAGTCAGCGTACCGGCGCGCCCATCGGTTGCAGCCTCCGGGGAAACGTCCGGTTGCTGCTGCAGGGTCAACACGGCGCCGGCCAGGGACGCAACGGCCCCGGGCTGGTCATTCAGCGTAATGGGAGACCAGTCGAGGGTGAACGGGCGCCCGCGCACGGTGACCGGAAACCCGTAGCGGGGTGCCGTCAGTCCACGCAGCAGCTCCTCCAGCTGCAGGCGCGGCAGGAAACGCTGCAGCTGCATTCCCGACACCTGCTCCACACTCACCCCAAAAGCCCGTGCGGCGGCCAGGTTGGCGGCAACGATGCGCCCCTCACCATCCACCGAGAGTACCGGGTCGGAGACGTGTCGCAGCAGTGTATCCAGCTCAAAGTGCCGCCGTTCCGAGGGAATCAACCCGATGCGACGCACCCGACGCACCCCGGGCACCCCCTGCAGGGCCTTTTCGATGGACTGGAATTGCGTGGCCAGCAGTCCCGGTGCCGACAGGTAAACCTTGTCTCCACTATCCCCACCAATCTCACCTGAACGCACGTTCACCCGAAAGTCCGTGAAGACAGCCATGATTTCCTGAAGGATACCCACACGATCGCTACATGTAATCTCGACTCTCATAGTCCAACTGTAAACTTATGTTTACAAAAAGTGTAGCCCGCGGGCGGTCCCGGGCCCGAGTTTGGCTGCCTGTCCCCTGCCACCAGCCCACCGCGATGTCTAAGAATAGAGAGACGATAACAACAGATGTGGCGGCATATTTCTGACCGCCCACCGCGGAGACAGTCATGAGCAGCAAAAAGCCCAGTAAATACGTGGCCCGTGAACCCGATGCCAACGGCGTTATCGCCTATACGGATCAGGAACATCAAACCTGGCAGCGCCTGATCGAACGGCAGCTACAGGTGATCCCCGGCCGCGCCTGTGATGAATACCTGCACGGCCTGGAACTTCTCAATCTGCCCCGGGAGCGAATCCCGCAACTGGAGGAAGTGAGCCGAATTCTCCGCCGTGAGACCGGCTGGGAGTGCGCTCGGGTGCCGGCACTGATTGGCTTTGAGACCTTTTTCCGCTTGCTGTCCGAGCGCAGGTTTCCGGTGGCCACTTTTATCCGCTCTCCAGAAGAGTTCGACTACCTTCAGGAACCGGATATTTTCCACGAAATTTTTGGCCACTGCGCCATGCTCACCAATCCGGCGTTCGCCAACTTTACCCAGAAGTACGGTGAGCTGGGCCTGAAGGCATCTCCGAAAGAGCGCGCGTACCTTGCCCGCCTCTACTGGTTTACGGTGGAGTTCGGCCTGTTGAATGGCAAAGACGGCCTGCGTATTTATGGTGGCGGTATTCTGTCGTCGCCAAAAGAGACTCTGTACGCCCTCAGTGACGAGCCGGTGCGCGCGCCATTCGATGTCGTGGATACCCTGCGCACCCCCTACCGTATCGATATTGTGCAGCCCATCTATTATGTCCTGAACGACCTCGAGGACCTCCAGCAGCTTACCGAAATCGACCTCATGGCGCGGGTGCGGGAAGCCATGGCCGCCGGACTCTTCGAGCCGATGTTCCCGCCCAAAGAAGCCGCCTGAAAGTCGTCCAGAAGGACGGAGGAGCGGCAAAACAAAATTCCTACAACTCCCCTGTGGATTGGCCGGGCATTGCCCGGCTTTTTTGATGGCAGGTGGCGCAGGGAAAAATTCCACTACTGATCTGTAAATACTGAGATTATCGTTACGGGCAAGACACGGGGCACAGCAAACGATTCTTCAAAGGCCCGCCAATGTCGGATCTCGCTGTGCCTTTCAGAATGACCGGGGTATTTTGTTGCAATGGAGCGCAGACTTAAGGCTGCAGATGGAACCGATCCCCGCGTTTTTGGGAGCACCGTAGCATTATGTCCTCACTCGACGCGATTGATCGACAACTTCTTGCCATTCTTCAATCTGATGTTAGCCTCTCCATCGAAGAGCTGGCCGAGCGTGTGGGTCTTACCAAGACACCCTGCTGGCGCCGGATTCAGAAACTGGAGAAAAGTGGCATTATCCGGCGCAAAGTGGCTTTGCTGGATGCCGAAGTACTCGGCCTGCCGGTTTCGGTTTTTGCGCAGGTGAAAACCAATCAGCACACCGCGGAGTGGGCGGACTCATTCGCTCGCGCCATGGCTGAACTGCCGGAGGTGGTCGACTGCTACCGCATGGCCGGCGACTACGATTATGTTCTGCGTATTGTGGTCAGCGATGTGGCAGCCTATGACCGCTTTTACAAAAAGCTGATCAGCCATTCCGGCATTTCCGATGTCTCCTCCACCTTTGCCATGGAGCAGATCAAGAGCACCACGGAGCTACCCATACCGACTGGTGAATAGCACCCGCTCAATGACTGTCTCTGAATAACGCCCGCGGGTGATCCTCGCGGGCGCAGTACATTGAGGTTGCGATGAACAATTCGACCAATAACGCCGTACGCCAGCCACAAGCTGCGTTACCTTCCACACCGGAAACCGATGCACTGCTACAACGCATTCGCGACAACGTCATTGGCGAGCGCATGCCGATGGACACGCCTTTTGGCCAGCGTCCGCTGGTGTACGCAGACTACACGGCATCGGGCCGCGCGCTGCAGTTTATTGAGGATGCCATTCGTCATCAGGTATTGCCCTGGTACGCCAACACCCATACCGAAACCTCCGCCACCGGACGTCAGACCACCGCGTTTCGCGAGCAGGCCCGCGCGGCTGTACGCCATTCTGTAAATGCCGGTGATGACCACGCGATTATTTTCTGCGGCTCCGGCGCTACCGCCGCAGTGAACCGGCTGGTCGATTGCCTGGGGCTGCGCAAAGATTGCTACGAGCGGTTTGGCGGCACCGCCGGCAACATTACCGATTGTAAACGCCCCGTCGTCTTTATCGGCCCCTACGAACACCACTCCAACGATCTGCCCTGGCGGGAATCGATTGCAGAAGTGGTCACCATTCCCCAGAACGACCTGGGCGGCGTTGACCTTGATGCACTGCAAAACGCCCTCGATCAATACGCCGACCGCCCGCTGAAAATTGGCAGCTTCTCGGCGGCATCCAACGTCACGGGCATCCGCACCGACGTCGATGCGGTTACCCGACTGCTGCATCAAAACAATGCCCTGTCGTTCTGGGACTACGCAGCGGCGGCGCCCTACGTCGCCATCGATACCCGCGGGGATGATGGGCTGACCAGCAAAGACGCCCTGTTTATCTCCCCCCACAAGTTCATCGGCGGCCCGGGTACCCCGGGCATCCTGATCCTGCGGCGCAACCTGCTGCCGGAAAACCAGCCAGCGGTAACCGGCGGCGGCACTGTGTCCTGGGTAAGTCCCGGGCGACACACCTATCTTCCTGCCGGCGAGCGCCGCGAGGAAGCCGGTACTCCGGCAATCGTGGAGTCCGTGCGCGCCGGCATGGCGTTTGCGCTCAAGGACCAGGTGGGAGCCGACACCATTGAAGCCCGGGAAGACCATTGGCTCGCCCGCGCCTTTGCGCGCTGGAGTGAAAACCCGAATATTCAGATCCTGGGCGGTACCGAAGCCAAGCGTGTCAGCATCGTTTCCCTGCATTTGCTGCACGATGGGAAACCGCTCCACCACGGTTTTGTCGTCGCCCTGTTGAATGACCTGTTCGGTATCCAGGTACGTGGCGGCTGTTCCTGTGCGGGCCCCTACGGACACCACCTGCTGCATCTCACCGATGAGCAGAGCACCGCCATTGAAAAGCTGGTGAGTGAAGGGGAAAGCATTCTGAAACCCGGCTGGGTGCGCCTGAACTTCAATTACTTCCTGGATGTAGAAACCGTGGACTACCTGATCGACGCAATCGACCTTATTGCCGAGCACGGTTACCGCATGCTGCCCTTCTATCAATACGACGCAAGCCACGGCGTATGGCGTTATCAGGGAATGGAAGCGGCAGCGCCCATCGCACTGGGATTTGATATGGGGGGCGGCGCGCCGGAAAAAGTGGCAACGCCCCTGCATGAGTTTATTGAGCAGGCCAGAGCCATTCTGGCGAATCCGCCTGGGGCGATCTGTGAGCAGCCAGTGCTGTCAAAAGAAGGGGAACTACTGCGCTGGTTTCCACTTTAACGAGAATCGTCATACCGGCGAATGCCGGTATCCGTCCCCACAGAATCTGAATGCCGGATAAAGTCCGGCATGACGCTCGATCAGCGCCACGCTTGAAACGGCATACACTCCCCGCCGATAATGACTGCCTGAGCCACAACCCAGTCTGCTACAAGGATGCGCAGTGCCTGAGACCTCCCTGTTCCAGTCGTTTTTTCTGATCTTCAGCGGCGCCGCGGTTCTTGCATCCCTCGCCCTGTGGGGGCGCCAACCCCTGTTGGTGGCCTACATTGCCCTCGGCTGTCTGCTCGGGCCGTCGGTTTTCGGGGTAATCGACAATGTGGCACTGATGGCGGAGATGTCGAGCATCGGTATCATTTTCCTGCTGTTTCTGCTCGGACTCGACATGCAACCGAAAGCGCTCATTTCGGTTCTGCGCAAGGCCACCTTCGTCGGCCTGATCAGTTGCGCCCTGTTTCTCGGGCTTGGCTATGGTATTGGGCATCTGTTCGGCTTTACCGACACGGAATCCTGGGTGATCGGTATGGCGATGATGTTTTCCAGCACCATCATCGGTATCAAGCTCCTCCCGACCACCGTACTGCACCACAAACATCTGGGTGAAATGATGGTGGGCCTGCTGCTGTTTCAGGATTTCGTGGCCATCGTCTGCCTGATGATTCTGTTGAGCGGTAGTACCGGCTCCGTCGACTTCGCGCGACTGGGCACGTCCTTCGCCGCCCTGCCCCTACTGATCGCCTTCGCCTGGGCTGCGGTGCGTTATGTCTTACAACCGCTGCTGGCAAAATTCGACCGTTTCCACGAGTACGTATTCCTGCTCGCGCTCGGCTGGTGTATGGGCGTGGCAGAACTGGCCGAGGTCGTGGGACTGTCCCGGGAGATCGGCGCCTTTATCGCCGGCATCACCCTCGCCACCAGCCCGATATCCCAGTACATCGCCATCAGTCTGAAGCCGCTGCGGGACTTCTTCCTGATCCTGTTCTTTTTCAGCCTTGGAGCCCAGTTCCACCTGGATATGGTGCCGGAAATCGCCATCCCCGCGCTCGTGGCCGCCACTGCGGTACTGGCGATCAAGCCCGTGGTGTTCCGCTACCTGCTGGGGCAACAGAGTGAACGGAAAATTTTGGCCTGGGATATCGGCTTTCGCCTGGGGCAGATCAGTGAGTTTTCGTTGCTGATTGCCTTTTTGGCGGTGAGCCAGCAATTGATTGGCAGCAAAGCGTCACACCTGATTCAGGCCACCGCAATTCTTACCTTCCTGGTCTCTTCCTATATCGTGGTGTTGAACTTCCCGAACCCGATTGCAATCAAGGATCACTTGCGCCGGGATTAGATAGCCGATGGTGCCCCCGGCACAGCAGGTCACGCCCCCTCTCTCCCCGATCAGCAAACAGCAATTTACGTAGGTTGCGACGCCACCGGCGCGGCGATTCGCTGATGGGCCGCCCTTTAGGATCTACGCTTGTTACTTTGCCGCCGAACTCAGCTGCCGTGAGAATTCGGAAATAGACTGCTTGGGACCTCGACATCAACTGGGCAATTATGACCGACGTCGTGAAAAACAGCGGAATCGGGCCGGACAGTTTCTACCGGACCTATTGCGGGGACCCACCGCCGCCGGAGAGCCTGTGGGCGCACTGGAATTTCGACCCATTCGTCCTGTGCTTTCTGGGGTTACTACTGTATTTTGCCTGCCGGTCTCCACGACACTATACCGGGTTGGCGGCGACCGCGGTTTTGTTTATCACCTTTGTCTCCCCTCTCTGTGCTCTGTCGTCCGCGCTCTTTTCTGCACGGGTAGCGCATCATGTTCTTTTGTTTACGGTTGCGGCCCCGCTTCTGGCAGCGTTTGCACCGACCCGGCGCGCTACCACCACAGCCGGTGCAGCGTTTGTCGTCTCATCGCTGATACTGTGGGTTTGGCATGCACCACCACTTTATGATTTGGCGCTCTCCCACGTTGGCGTTTACTGGCTGATGCAAGCCAGCTTACTGTTGAGTGCGGTCTGGTTTTGGCGGGTGGTTCTGGATGCGCGGCGACCGGCCGTTCAGTCCATATACCTCACCGTGGCCGGGCTCACTCAGATGGGATTGCTGGGCGCTCTGTTAACCTTCGCGCCGGAACCGCTGTACGCCGCCCATGCCAGTGCATCGCTGGCCTGGGGGTTGACCCCACTGGCGGATCAGCAACTGGCGGGATTGATCATGTGGGTTCCTGCGATTGTGCCCTACATCATCGTCGGCGCTTGGCGGGCGCACTCAGCCTGGTCGCAGCTTTTGGACCGGACCGCATGATCGAACTCCTGATTGCGCTCATTCCACTTTTTAAAGCCGTGCACATTTTCGCGCTGATTATCTGGTGCGGCGGTCTGGTTACCCTGCCCCTCATGATCGCCCATCATGACCCAACCGATAGTGGTGAGGATTATCGGCGCATCCGCCAGGCCACCCATCAAGCCTATATCTTCTGTGTCACCCCGGCGGCGGTAACAACGGTAGTGATCGGTACCTGGCTGATCTTTTTGCGGGGAGTATTTGAGCCGTGGTTTTACGGCAAGCTGCTGTTTGTTGCGCTGATGGTTTTCGCTCATGCCTGGATCGGGCACATCATCGTAGAGGTGGCGGAAACCAAGGGTCGCACGCGCATACCAGAACCGCTCATCACCCTGATGGCGATTCTTCTGCCAATGGCGGCAGTACTGTTTCTGGTGTTGGCCAAGCCGGATTTGTCGGGTATTGAATTGCCCGAGTGGCTACGCGAGACCCGGGATCACCCATTGCCTTTCGAAATCCCCAAACGATAGTCAAATACAAGCTTGCCGCCATGCCAACCTGTTACGATCACGAGCACAACGGCCAGAGCCGACAGCAGAATGCCATACGGCAGAACGCCCGCTTCGTAGCCAGACAGCCGCTGGCCCCAGTTTGCGCCCAACAGCGAAAGCAGCATCACGGCGATGATCGAATGGGTCCAGGGGGCTGCACGGGCGCGAATTCCGCTGACGAGCAGCAGCTCAAACAAGCCTGTAAACCCGGCCAACATGCCGAAGAAAAAACCGGTCCCAGCGGCCCAGATGGCCGCCCTCGCCAGAAAGGGCTCCCCGGTGAACCAGTACAGGCAGTCTGCGCCAAAGGTGCAAAAGGTGAGCGCCACAGGAAAGGCGACACTCATGGCATGTATGGGGTGACCCCAGATAGCGACACGGGATTCGGTCGCGTTGTAACCGGGTGTTTCTTCGATGGGGTCACGAAAACAACCGTCTGGCTGCACGCTTGCTTCCTGCTCTTGCGGCATTTCCGTTTCCACGGGCTGCTGTGCGCCTGGCTTGGAGGACGATTCAGACATGGTAAGCCCCTGATATTTTTTCCGCTTATCGTACTGGCTGGCTGCCAAGGATCCCTGTCAGTGCTCGACCCAGTAGGCCCTGCGGCCACTGAGATCAATACGCTTTGGTGGATCATGCTAGCGGGATCCGCCTTGATCGCCATTATTGTAGCAGCGCTCATCTGGCGAAGTTTTTACAGTACTCCCAACCCCGACAAACCGCGGAGCCGCACCCTGCGCATCTGGATCCACGGCCTGGGCCTGGCCTTTCCGATCAGTGTACTCGCGGCCCTGCTGATCTATGCACTCGTAGTCGGCGAGCGCCTGCTGCCACATCACGATACGCAGGTTGTGAGAGTCCACGCGATCGCGCAGCAGTGGCGCTGGCAGTTTACCTACGCCGAGCGCCCGAACTATGTCAGCGAGGGCATATTGCACATTCCCGCCGGACGCCCGGTGGATGTGGCCATTACCACCCGAGATGTCATTCACAGCTTCTGGGTACCGCGCCTCGCCGGAAAACTCGATGCGATTCCCGGCCACGTCAATACGCTTCGGATCGAGGCCGACGCACCCGGTCTGTATCACGGCCAGAGCGCGGAGTTTTCCGGCGCTGGGTACACCGGCCATACATTTGTTGTGCAAGCCCACAGCGCCGCGGATTGGGCCCGCTTCCTTGCCGGAGAGTCGATGTGAACGCCCTGAAACGCCATCGCTTGTTGACCCAAATCTGGGCATCGGACCCGGGGTGGAAACGCTGTTTTACCACGGTCAGTCACACCGACCTCGGTCGTATGTTTCTGGCGGCGGCTTTCTTCTTTTTTGCGGTTGGCGGCGTGCTCGCCATGCTCATTCGCGCGCAACTGGCCAGCCCACACGCCGCCTTCATGGGGCCTGATATTTACAATCAGGTTTTCACCATGCATGGCACCATGATGATGTTCCTGTTTGCGATTCCCGCGTTCGAGGGTCTGGCAGTCTACCTGTTGCCGAAAATGCTGGGCGCGCGCGACCTGGCCTTCCCCAGGCTCACTGCGTATGGATTCTGGTGTTACGCCTTTGGCGGATCGATGATGCTGATTTCCATGTTGGTTGGCCTGGCACCTGACGGCGGCTGGTTTATGTATCCTCCACTGACGGGCGCGGCGGCATCACCGGGAATCAATACCGATGTCTGGCTGCTTGGCGTCACCTTTGTGGAAATCTCCGCGATCTGTGCGGCAGTAGAGCTCTGCGTGTCGATTCTGAAATTTCGCGCACCGGGTATGTCGCTGGACAAAATGCCGATTTTTGCCTGGTATGCGCTGGTGACCGCGCTGATGATTTTAACCGGCTTCCCGCCGCTGATTCTGGGCTCCATACTACTGGAGCTGGAGCGCGCTTTCGGTCTTCCCTTTTTTGATACCGCCCTGGGGGGCGACAGCCTGCTGTGGCAACACTTGTTCTGGCTGTTCGGGCATCCTGAGGTCTATATCATTTTTCTACCCGCGGCCGGGCTGATATCAACCATCATCCCTGTGATGTCGCGCACGCCTCTTCTTGCTTACGGGTGGGTTGTGGCGTCCATCGTGGCACTGGCCTTTCTCAGCTTTGGCCTCTGGGTTCACCACATGTTCGCCACCGGCATTCCCCATATGGGGGTTGCCTTTTTCTCTGCAGCCTCGACACTGGTGGCTGTTCCCACCGCAGTGCAGGTCTTCGCCTGGATTGGCACCATGTGGCAAGGGCGACCACAGCTGCACATGCCGATGCTCTATATACTGGGCTTCTTCGCCACCTTCGTGATTGGCGGGTTGACCGGTGTGATGCTGGCGATCGTTCCCTTTGACTGGCAGGCCCATGACACCGCTTTTGTAACCGCACACCTGCACTATGTGCTGTTTGGTGGTTTTGTTTTTCCAGTGCTGGCAGGACTTTATTACTACGCCCCGCTGGTCACCGGCAGACGACGTTTTTTCCGTATTGGTGAGTATGCGTTTGCCCTGGTATTTATCGGTTTCCACGGTACTTTTCTGGCGATGCACTGGGTCGGCCTGCTGGGCCAGAGACGGCGTATCTACACCTATGATGCGGACATGGGCTGGGGGGTGATCAATCTGATCTCGTCGGTTGGCAGTTTTGTACTCGCTATCGGTCTGGCGATGGTTTTACTCGACCTGGCGCTCAATGCCTATGTTGCCATTCGGGGAAAACGCAACCCCTGGCGGGCGGGCACTCTGGAGTGGTCCATGATGTTACCGCCCTCGACCTATAACTTCCCCAGCCTACCGCGGGTGACAAGCCGAGAACCGCTCATCGAAACACCCGATCTGCCCACACGCCTCGCCCGTGGGGTGGGCTATCTTGCGGTGCCACGCGATAACCGGCGGGAAATGCTCACCGTCAGTACCACTCGCGCTGAACCCGAGAGCCTCGTCATTTATCCCGGCAACACCGCATTGCCGATGTGCATGGCGGCCGTAACGGGGAGCTTTTTCCTATCCCTGCTGTTCAAGGTTTACTGGTTCACACCGTTTGCGGTGATTGGTGTCATTGCTCTCGCCTGGCGCTGGGTCTGGGGACTGGGCAGCCGAACCGATGAGGCAGATCAAAACATCGGTTTTGGTGAGACGGTGCCACATGCCACGCAGACAAACCGCTCTCAGGGTTGGTGGGGCAGCGCGTTTCTGATGATTGCCGATGCCACGCTGTTCGGCTCGCTGATTTTTGGCTACGCCTTTCTCTGGACCATTGCGCCCAACTGGCCGCCACCCCAATGGCTCGCATTCACGCTGTGGGAACCGCTGATCGGCGTTGCTGCGGCGGGACTGGCATTTTTCGCCGCCCGTCAGAGCCCCGGATGTATCCGGCAGGAGACATGCAAAACGGAAGGCACGACTCGCCGGTGGTTCCCCTGGCGGTTGTCCCCTCAGCTCGCGCTCGTCGGTCTGAGCACGCTGGCCGTCATTTTTGTCAATCTTCTGTGGCGCGCGCCCTCGCCGACGGAACACGCCTATGGCGCGGTGCTGTGTGTCATCAGCGCTTACGGACTGTTTCATGTGCTGCTGGCGATTCTGATGCTCGTCTTTTTTATTTTCCGCATCCGCCACGGCTTTATTTCCACACGCCGTCGCGCTGAAGTGGAAATCGTCCGCCTCTGGATCGACTACGCCGTGCTGATCGGCCTCGTCAGTCTTATGCTCATCCTCAGCCCAGTATTGTTCACATGAGCGACCTACTCCGCCTATTGATCGCACCACTTGTCTGGCTCGCCGCCTTCAGCGCGGTCTATGGCCTGCAGGGATTCGGCTGCGCCACGGAACTGAACGACGTAATCTTTGCTGGCGTACCGCTTATGCGCGCCGGGCTGATTCTTGTATGGGTGCTGACCATCGCAACCCTTGTCGGGATACTGGTCTGGCTAGAGCGAAGCTCCCCCATTCTCGAGTGGACATCCCGCATCAGCCGTATCACCGCCTGGGTCGCAATCGTGGCTTCGGTATGGGCGCTATTTCCCGTCACCTTTGCAAGTATCTGCAGCTAAGCGTCGCTGGCCGCTCAACACCAGGCCCACTCAGGCCACAATACCTGCAAAAGCGCGGGCCGGTTGGCTGCTCAGGTTCGCATCCCCCCCAACGTCCGGGCTTTCACCATGCTAAAAAACGCCGGAATGTCTTTCGAGAACATCAGAAATAAACAGGGCACCAGCAACAAGGAAATCGTGGTCGCCGCCAGAATCCCGTAGCCCAGTGAAATTGCCATCGGAATCATGAATTTCGCCTGCACCGAGGTTTCAAAAATCATCGGCATCAAACCGCAGAAAGTGGTTACGGTGGTCAGGATGATCGGGCGGAAACGGCGGGCGGCGGCCGCTTTGATGGCCTCGGTGATGGGCATACCCTCCCCGCGCAGACGGTTGCCATACTCGATCATGACCAGCGTATCGTTGATGACCACTCCCGCAAGGGCCACCATGCCCAGCAGGCTGACCATACTGAGGCCGTAGCCCATCACCAGATGCCCGAGAATCGCACCGATGACACCAAACGGAATGGCCACCATCACCGTGAGCGGCTGAATATAACTTTTTAGCGGAATGGCCAGCAGGAAGTACAGCACCGCAAGGGTCAGAGAGAAGGTCAATCCCAGCGACGAGAGTCCCTCCCGCTCTTCTGCCTGACGCCCCTCATAGGAAATACTCAAGCCGGGAAACTGTGCACGCAGTTGCGGCATGGTGGTTTCGTTCAGCTCGTTGATCACCAGCGCCGCCTGATCAGCCGGCTCCACATTGGCGGTGACGGTCATTACCCGGCGGCCTTCCCGGCGGTTGATACCGGCATAAGCGCGCCCCTGGTCGATCACCACAAGATCCGGCAGGGGTAACCACAAGCCGTTACTCGCCTGGATCATGATGTTGTTGACATCGTCCAGTGTTACCCGCTCCTCCTCCGGAAGGCGCACCATGACTTTTACCTGATCCCGGCCTCGCTGCTGGCGCATCGCCTCGGCCCCATACAGGGATGCCCGCAGTTGACGCCCGATGTCCTCCGCGGTGAGGCCAAGGCTTTTCGCGGTATCGGTCAACGTAAGGTCCAGTTGCCGCTTGCCCTGGGAAACACCGGCGTCGATATCCCCCACCGCGGGAAATGCCTGTAGGGCCTCGGACAATTGCGTGGCGGCCTGCTCCAGCATATCGGTATCCGCATGGCGCAACTCTACGGTAAGCGCAGGCCCGGCACCCGGGCCGCCGCGGTCGCTGGCAAAACTGGAGCTGAGCGCACCGGGTACCGGCCCCACTTCCCGGCGCCAGCGCCGCACGAAGTCACCGGTAGAAATTTCGCGCTGATCCCCCGGTGTCAGATAGACATCCACCTGCACGGAGTCGTCGCGAATCAGCCCGCGCATGCCGATAAAGAAGCCCTCGCGGCCGGTCTCTTCGAGAATCCGATCCGCGGCCCCCATAATCTGGGAGCGCGCGCGCTCCAGCTGGGCCTCGGACGTACCCGGCGGAAACGTCACCTGGACCCGGCCGGAGTCCCGCTCTACCCGCGGCATGAGGGTAAAGCCCATACGTCCACTGGCGGCGTAGCCGGTCATCACGATCAGAATCGCCAGGGAAACCGAAATGGTGATGTAGCGGTGGCGCACACAGGCGTCGAGGACCGGCTTGAAGCGGTACTCCACAAACCGGTCCAGCCCCCGTGCAATCAGCTTCTGTCGGGCCGCGAGACGACGGGCAGAGCGGCTTTTATAGCCGCGCTTGGAATGGGCAAGGTGGGCGGGCAGGATATACAGTGCCTCCACCCAGGAAATCACAAACACGGACCCCACCACAAACGGAATCACACCGAAGATCTTGCCCATAAACCCGGGCAGTTCGGTCAGCGGGATGAACGCCACAATATTGGTGAGAATCGCAAAGGTCAGTGGCACCGCCACCTGACGGGCGCCGGCCACTGCCGCATCAAAATTACTGTAGCCCCGCTGGCGCCACTCATAAATGTTTTCCCCCGCGATGATCGCATCATCCACCACGATCCCCAGCGCGATAATAAAGGCGAACATACTCACCATATTGATGGAGATATCCATCGCCGGCAGGAACAGCAGCGCTCCGAGAAAGCTGATGGGAATGCCCAGGGTGACCCAGAAAGCGAGACGCAACTCCAGAAACGCGCCC
Source organism: Microbulbifer elongatus (assembly GCF_021165935.1). NCBI lineage: Bacteria > Pseudomonadati > Pseudomonadota > Gammaproteobacteria > Cellvibrionales > Microbulbiferaceae > Microbulbifer > Microbulbifer elongatus. The sequence continues at coordinate 3,000,173 of NZ_CP088953.1, forward strand.
AGTACCACGAACACCAGAAGCAGGCCGATAAAACCGTTTTTCAGCAGTAGCGAAAGGCGCTCCTTGAAGATTTCCGAGTCGTCATCGCGGACCGTCACATGCATACCCGGCGGCAGCGTCTGCTGCAGCTCTTCCAGCACTTCGTGGGTGGCATCGCTGACACTCATGGGCGTCTGATCGCCAATACGGAACACGTCGATACCGGCGGCAGGCTCGCCGTTAAACACCATATTGCGCGGCTCATCTACCAGCGCGTCCCGTATCGTGGCAACGTCTTTCAGACGCACGGTGCCGCCGCCCTCACTCTGCGCGATGGCAATATCGCCAAACTGTCGCGCCCAGTCTTTGCGCTCGGTGACCCGCACCAGAATCTCGCCGGCCTCCGACTTCACGCCACCGGCAGGTACGTCGACCGCGGCATTCCGCACCAGCTGGGCAATGCCGGCCAGGGTCAGGTTGTAACGGCGCAGGTCGTCCCGATGGACCTCAATCGCCACTTCAAAATCCCTGACCCCGTAGGCTTCCAGCTGGGTAATATCCGGGTGTGCTTCGAGCTTGTCATACACCTGCATGACGACAGCGCGCAAGGTGCGATCATCAACCTGCCCGTGCACCACCAGGTCCAGTACATCGCGTTTGCGTTCCGCCAGGCTCACCTGGGGCCGTTCGATATCCGAAGGGAAAGTGGACACCCGATCAATGGCGGCCTGCACATCCTGAAACACCTTGTTGGCGTTGGCGTCTTCATCCAGTTCCAGGGTCAGGCTGGCACTGCCCTCACCGGCACTGCCACGCAGCTCCTTGATCCCCTCCAGCCCGGTCACCGCCTGCTCTGCGGGGACCAGTACACCGCGCTCGACTTCCTCCGGGCTGGCACCGGGATAGGAAATACTGACACTCACCATGTCCAGGCTGAATTCCGGGAAGACTTCTTTCTTGATGGTCAGCGAGAAAATCAGACCGCCAATCAGAAATACCAGCATCAGCAGGTTGGCGGTCACATGGTTATGGGTCATCCACGCGATGGGCCCGTGACCGGTATCAATGGCCGGGCGCGGTCCGCGATGGGCTCTATCCATTGGGTCGTTCGGGTTACTCATCCGCGTTCACCATCGGTACCCTGTTGGCGGCTTTTCGGCGTATTGGCCGGCCGCGCCGGTGGTTCCCCCGCGCGCCTACGCGGGCGGCTGTCATTTGCGGCCTCGCCATCCTTCGCGGCGCCGGCGGTGCGCACGGGCATACCCTCGGTGACACTCGCCAGGCGCGTGGTAACGAGGACTTCGCCACCGCGCAGTCCACTGGCGAGAATGGCGAATTCATCGTCGTAGTGAGAGACCTGCACCGGCTGGATGCGGATCTTTCCATCGCGCACCACCCAGACCCGGTTGCCGTCTTGCAACGCGGTGAGCGGAATACGCACCTGCTGACCCGCAGCCTGACCGGTGATCTGCACCCGCGCCAGATCGTTGAGCAACAGTTGCGGAGTGCCGGCTTTTTTCATACCGAGGGGGTCATCCAGCTCAACCAGCACCCGCGCCAGCCGCCCCTGTTCCTCCAGTACCGGGATCACCCGCACGAACCGGCCTTCGCGGAAGATGGTCTCGGGCCACTGGCTGCCGCGAATCTGCACGGAGGCTTTGGGGGTATTGAGTTGCGGAAGCTGACGGGCCGGAACTTCCACCTCGATTTGAAACCGGTCGGCACCCGCCAGTGAATAGAGTACGGTTCCCGGGGCCACGCGATCGCCCACATCGACACTGCGGGACACAAGGAGTGCATTAAACGGTGCGCTAATTTCAGTAAGACGCAGGTCCCGCTCTGCCAGTTTTACCTGCGCCTGTGCCGCGTCCACCCGCGCACGGGCCGCCGCCAGTTGTGGCTCGCGCAATACCAGCGACTGGTCGGCATCCGGCAGCGAGCGTCCCAGTAATTCGAATTCTTCCTGGGCAACCAGTCGCTGCCCCTGCTCCTGCTGTAATTCCGCGCGCCGCTCCGCCAGCGTGCTGCGTGCGGACTGCAGTGCGAGCTCGTAGGGTTCGCGCTCGATGCGCATCATTGGCTGCCCTTTCGTCAGAGTCGACCCTGGCCCAAGGTCGTAATCCAGCCAGTCTACGCGCCCATCTACCTGTGGTTGTAAATCCACCTGCTCGCGGGCAGTGACCTTGCCAAGGGCATTAATGGTCAACGGAAACTGTCCGTACTCGGCAATGGCCACTTCCACCGTCAGCGGCGGCGTTTTGCGTTCCCCCCGCTGCATCGTGGGCTTTTCCCGCAGCAGCCAACTGGAGACGACGGACGCCAGCACGATCAGCAGGATCGGAATGGCGATATTCCAGTTGATTTTATTCAGCATGACAGCTCCTGAAATACGGTTTCAATAGATCCGGATGTGACCCGGCTTATAAGGATTCCTGCCGGTAAACGTCCAGCTCCACCGGTGCCGGGTGCGGCAGATCCTGCGCTGGCAATCCTCCGGACAGCGCGCGGTACAGCGCCACCCGATTCTCCAGCAGTTCGCGGCGCGCGGTGAGCAGCTGACGCTCCAGTGATTGCTGGTTATTGGTGGCCGACAGCACATTCAGAAAATCCAGTGTGCCCTGTCCATAGGCGCGGCGTTGGCGCAGGGTAATCTGGTCGGCAAGCTCGGAGCGGGTCTGCAGAAACTGCAAACGCTGACGAATGGCCTGCTCGTTGATCAACGCCTGTTCCACTTCGCTCAGCGCCTGGAACACGGTATCCCGCAGCAGGGCCCACCGCTCCTGCTCCACCGCTTCCTGCTGGCGTTGCTGCGCCCTCAGGTTGCCACCGTCAAAAATCACCCCCTCAAGGGATGCACTCAGATTCAGCAGCCAGTCTTCGGTAATGTCCACCAGCGCCAGACCGCCGCCATTTACCAGCATGCTCAGAGAGAGCGCCGGCAGCCGTTCGGCCCATGCCTGATCCGCCAGATAGTGCCCCTGCAACACGGAGCGCTGCGCACTCTGAACATCCGGGCGCCGCAGTAGCAGGTTCGACGGAATACCGGTGTCCGGCAAGGGGGGTAATTGCGGCAGTTGAGATTCGGCAAAGGCGGAGGGAGGCAAGGACTCGACGCTGGTGCCCAGCAGCGCTGCCAGCTGGGCGAGCAGGATCCGGATATTTGCCCGACTCTGATCGAGCTCCTGCAACGACTGCTGCACCAACTGACGCTGCTGCAGAACGTCTGCAGCAGCGGTCACGCCACTGCCAAAGCGCAGCTCCAGTGCACGCAGTGACTGGCGGTTGATATCCAGCTGGGCCTGCAGCAGGCGCTCCTGACCGCGCTCTTCCTGCAACTGCAACCAGACGCCGGCGACTTCCGCAACCAGGGTGAGCGCGGCGATATTGAAATTCTGCTCCTGGGCCAGATAGCCGGCCTGGGCGGCGCGGGCACCACTGCGTACCCTGCCCCAGAGGTCAATTTCATAGCTGGCGGCAAGATTGCCACTCCAGCTGTTACCTTCATTTTCGGCACCGGAAAAATCGAATTCGTTGCTGGACGCACGCCGCTGTTCCGTGTTTTGCAAAGACCCGGTAAGCCGCGGCCAGAACCCGCTGCGCGCCTGCGCCGCCGCAGCATCCGCCTGCTGCAGCCGCCAGTAAGTCGCCTGCAAGTCCGGGTTGGCCGCCAGCGCTTCCTGTACCAGCGCGTTCAATGCGGCGTCGTCAAACGCCTGCCACCACCGCGCCTCCACGGATGCCTGCCCGCTGGCACTGAACCGCTCCGGTAACGCGAACACTTGCTGCGGCAATTCTGCAGGCAGTGGTTGCGGCGTGCTGCATCCAGCGACACTCACAGCGCCCACCAGGCCGCACAAAGTGAACAATTTCCGCGAAAAACCCATAAAACTGATTCGATCTAATAGCATTTGTTTTCATTATCAAAACTTATGAGTCGGTGGCCAAGGCGTTTTACGTTTGTTTACGGTTTTGGTGAATATCTGACTGAAATACCAATCAACTGCAAAATGTGATCACAAACGTGACTCCCACAGAGGGGTTCGCTATGATGCCCCCACAGTCATTCCGCCGGTTCCGGGCCACCGCGCCCCGAGACCGGTTGTTCCCGGATGCGCTTATGAATGACCGGGCAATTGCCTACTATGACGAGAGCGCAATAACACAATTTCTAAAGACCCTGTGTCTTACGACTCTGTACGGATCCAAACCATGAGCAAAAATCAGCCGCTGGCCCACTGGGACGACATCCTGCTACTGGACCGCCAATTGAGCGATGAAGAGCGCATGATTCGCGATACGGCTCGCGAGTACTGCCAGTCGAAACTGATGCCGCGGGTGCTGGAAGCCAACCGGCACGAGATCTTCCACCGTGAAATCATGCAGGAGATGGGTGAGCTGGGCCTGCTGGGCTCCACCATTGAAGGCTACGGCTGCGCCGGCCTGAACTACGTCTCCTACGGCCTTGTGGCGCGGGAGGTAGAGCGTGTGGACTCCGGCTACCGCTCCGCCATGAGTGTGCAATCGAGCCTGGTCATGCACCCGATCTATGCCTACGGCAGCGACGCCCAGAAAGAGAAGTACCTGCCCAAGCTGGCCACCGGTGAATGGGTGGGCTGTTTCGGACTGACAGAGCCCGATGCCGGCTCGGACCCGGGCGGCATGAAGACCCGTGCGAAAAAAGTGGACGGTGGCTATCGCCTTACCGGCGCCAAGATGTGGATCACCAACAGTCCGATCGCGGATGTGTTCGTGGTCTGGGCCAAAGACGATGAAGGCGATATCCGCGGTTTTGTGCTGGAAAAAGGTATGGAGGGGCTGAGTGCGCCCAAGATCGAGGGCAAATTCTCCCTGCGCGCGTCCATTACCGGTGAGATCGTGATGGACAATGTGTTCGTACCCGAAGACAACCGCTTCCCGGATATCAAAGGGCTTCGCGGCCCGTTTGGCTGCCTGAACCGCGCCCGCTACGGCATTTCCTGGGGCGCCATGGGTGCCGCGGAATTCTGCTGGCACGCGGCGCGCCAGTACGGGTTGGATCGCAAGCAGTTCGACAAACCACTGGCCCAGACCCAGCTGTTCCAGAAAAAACTTGCGGACATGCAGACCGAAATCACCCTCGGCCTGCAGGCCTCCCTGCGGGTTGGCCGCCTGATGGACGAGCAGAAAAAAGACTTCGACGCCACCATGATTTCTCTGGTGAAACGCAACAACTGCGGCAAGGCGCTGGAGATTGCCCGCATCGCCCGGGATATGCACGGCGGCAACGGCATTGCCGATGAGTTCCATGTAATTCGCCACGCAATGAACCTGGAAGCGGTCAACACCTACGAGGGGACCCACGATGTGCACGCCCTGATTCTCGGCCGCGCTCAGACCGGGCTGCAGGCGTTTTTCTGACAGAACTGTACCCAAACCGCCAAGCCCTCCATAATCCCACGCCAGAAGGCGCGGGCTCAGCCGCCGGAGACCGGTCCCAGGTGACGGTCTCCCGGCCATACCGGCACCTCACGCCTACGCTCTCAGGTTCGCTGTCAGAAACCCGCCTGTTTTCTGGAACGCTGAACCGGATCACTGGAACTGTTGCGAGCCGGAGTCAATGGAACAACTTCTCTACTGGTGCGACCTGATCGGTATCGTGGTGTTTGCCTTTACCGGGGTACTGGCGGCAGGTCACAAGCAGATGGATCTGTTTGGTGCCGTGGTACTGGCCTGTGTCACAGCGACCGGCGGTGGTACCACCCGGGATATGATCCTGAATGTACCGGTATTCTGGCTCACCGACAGTTACTACCTGTGGATCGCCGCCATCACCGGCGTGGTCAGTTTTTACGTCATCCGTTATCTGCGTGTACCCATGCGCCTGCTGATGATCGCAGATGCGGCAGGACTGGCGGTGTTTGTGGTGATCGGCACCCAGAAGGTACTGAGTCTCGGCTACTCCCCCGCAATCGCCATCGTTATGGGGGTCATGACAGGGACCTTTGGCGGCCTGATCCGGGACCTGCTATGCGGCGATATTCCACTGCTGTTGCGCCGTGAAATATATGCCACAGCAGCCTTGAGTGGCGCTGCTGCTCTGGTGATACTGGACGATATACCGGTGCTCCCCGGGGAAGCGGTGGTGGCCATCGCGGTGCTGGTCACCCTCTCGATCCGTCTGGCGGCACTGCGCTGGAACCTGTCCGCACCGATTGCACGCTTCAGGTCAGAGTAGTCGCCCCGTGGCTGGTCTCCTTTAACCTCAGAAATACCCTATGCCAATACCCTCTCTGCGTTTGCTATCCCGTTTCTCACTCCGCTGGCTCCGCTATCTGGGAGCACTGTGTGTGGCCGCTCTGCTGAACGCCTGTGGGACGGAGGAGCCGACCACCGCTCCCTCCCCCAGCCGCCTGATTCCCAAGCCCTGCTGGTTTGATGCGGAGGCCAGCTGGCCGACCACCCAGTGTTTTATGATGGAAGTACCGGAGAATTATCAAAAACCGGAAGGCCGCAAGATCCAGTTTCCGGTCGTGCGCTTTTTTGCCGAGATCAGCGATCCCGACAAAGAGCCCTTGCTGCACCTTGGTGCCGGCGGCCCCGGCGCAAGCATGGGTCTGGAACCCGAGAATGCCAGCGACTGGCTGTGGGTGAACTACTCGGCCATGAGCGTGGAAGACGGCCGCGACCTGATCGTGATGGATCCGCGCGGCACAGGTATGGCGACTCCCAAGCTCGCCTGTACGGAATTTATCAAGGATGCCGATCTCGCGTTCACCCGCAACCTGAGTACGGACGAAGAAGCGCGGGTATTTACCTACAGCATGGAGCGCTGCTACAGCCGACTCAGCCAGAAGGCCGACCTGGCGCATTACAACAGCGCCGTGGTCGCAAAGGATGTCGAAGAACTGCGCAAGGCCCTTGGGGTGCCCCAGTTCAACCTGTACGGCGTCTCCTATTCCACCCGCTACGCTCTGACCGTGGCCCGCGACTTTCCCGAGTCCGTGCGCGCAATGGTGCTGAACAGCGCGGTGTTTCCGAACATCATCTATACCCAGAAACTGCCGCAGGATGTGGTTGTCGCCTACCGGCGCGGGGTGGATCACTGTCGCGAGGACCGCGCGTGCAACAAACAATACCCCGACCTGGAGCAACGCCTGGAAGCCCGTGTCCAGGCGCTGGATGAATCCCCGATTACTGTGACGACCGGAAACATCCACCCCGGCGAACAGTACGAATTTGTTCTCACTGGCCAGCGGCTGTTGCGCGTACTGTTTCAGGCCCTGTACAACGAAAATTTCTACCGGGAATTCCCGGCCATCATCGAGGAACTGGAAGCGGATCAGGCGGAACTGTTGAAGCCGGCTATCGCCAGTTTCATGGGCCTGGTGCTGGATCCGAATTTCGGTGACGCCGCCGGGATCAGCCATTTCTGTTACGAGGAAGCCCCCTTCGTCGACTTCCAGCAGGCCCGCAATCTCGCAGCCACCAGTGGCATTCTCGGCGGCTCGGTGCGTGCCGACATTGACATGATGCAGATGCAATGCCGAATCTGGGCCATTCCATCCGCGCCGATGGTGGAGTCCCGCGCGGTGCAGACACCCATTCCGGCGCTGGTGATGCACGGCGCGCTGGACCCGGTGCTGTCCGCCGAAGATGCCGACAAGGCCCGGAAAAAACTGCCCAACCATCAGTGGGTTCTATTCCCCCACCTGGCGCACGACGTCATTTCCGCGAGCGACTGCGCGGAACAGGCGGCAGCCGACTTTCTCGACAGCCCGGAGCAGCCGGTGGCAGAGAGCGCCGCCCAGTGTCGCCAGGCGGAGCTGGCACGCCAGGCCGAACTGGAGCAGAAAATTGCCGAACTGAAAAAGCAGCAGGAACAACAGGAATCCGACAGCGCACCTGCCGACAGCGATCAGACCAGGCAGACCCGTGATACCGGCGCGACGGCCTCTCCAGAGATGCAACCGTCGCCACCCGCCACTTCCGAGTCACCGCAGGCGGAGCCATCATCAGGCACCACCGACGGTGCCCGCGATGAAGCGCAGCGGCACCGCCAGGCACCGGGAGGCAACCGGTATTCGGAACTCTACTGAGCACCGTCACCGGGGCCGCCACGCCCGTGGTCAGGCCGGTGAACGCCCTCGTTAAAGAGGCTGGACAAATGCGCCGCAGACGCTTAATTTGATCCCCATAATGACGATAAAAAAGCAGTAGCTATGAACTATCAGGGTGTGATTGAAGTCTCCGAGCTGGCGGCACTACTGGCGCACGAAGAGAGGCAACAAGACACGGATGGCCATGTGGTCATTCTCGATTGCCGATACGATCTGGCAGATACCGAGGCCGGTCACAACGCCTTCCTCGCAGAACATATTCCCGGCGCTCAGTACGCCAGTTTACACGGGGACCTCTCCGGCCCCTGCGACCGCTACGGCGGCCGACACCCCTTCCCTACACAGCAGCAGTTTGTCGAATTCGCGCGCGGCAAAGGGATTAACACCAATACCCAGGTCATCGTGTACGACGCCCAGCGCTTCGCATTTGCCGCGCGTGCCTGGTGGTTGCTGCGGCACTTTGGCCATCAGCGCGTCGCCATCCTGAATGGTGGTTATGGGGCCTGGAAGCGCGCGCAGCTGGATACCGAAAGTGGCGCAGCACAAGCCACCTCCGCCGGAAACTTCTCCGCAGACGCAGCGGCACAGGACCTGCTGAGCTACGAAGATATTTACCCGCACCTGAATACGCCACCTTGGCAGCTGGTGGACGCCCGCGAGAGCAAGCGTTTTCTGGGAAATGAAGAGCCCATCGACCCGATTGCCGGGCATATCCCCGGCGCCATCAACAAGCCCTGGCAGTCCATTACCGATGACGATGGGATGGTGCTTTCCATAGCGGCGCTGAAGGCACACTGGCAGAGCATTCCGGCTGACGACGATATCGTCTGCTATTGCGGATCCGGCGTTACCGCCTGTGTAAACCTGTTCTCCCTGTTCCTGATCGGCCGCAAGGCGCGGCTATATCCAGGAAGCTGGAGCGACTGGTGTGCACATATTCTCCATCCTCGCAGCACCGCCGCCTCCGCCTGAATATCCGAGGGACGCTACGGTGAAATCACCGTAGCAGGCAGGCACCGGTTCCGGCCAGACCACAGTAGCCACCAGGGTTTTTCGCCAGATACTGCTGGTGGTCTTCTTCCGCATAGTAAAAAGTGGGGGCAGGAAGAATCTCGGTGGTGATGGCACCAAACTCCTGCTCCTGCAGCGCTTGCTGAAAAGCGGCCTCCGACGATTCGGCCTGTTGCGCCTGCTCGGCGCCGTAGGTGTAAATCACCGAGCGATACTGCGTGCCCAAGTCATTGCCCTGGCGCATGCCCTGGGTCGGATCGTGCTCCTCCCAAAAATGGCGCAACAGCTCTGTATAGCTGATCACCTGCGGATCAAATACCACCAGCACCACTTCGGCGTGGCCAGTGCCACCACTACAGACTTCCTGATAGTTGGGGTTGGGAGTGATGCCACCGGCGTAGCCCACCGCCGTCACCCACACCCCATCCAGCTCCCAGAACAGGCGCTCGGCACCCCAGAAGCATCCCATTCCGAACACCGCCTGCTCATAGCTGTCGGGAAAGGGCGCCACCAGTGAGCGTCCGGAGACAAAGTGCTTGCCACTGATCGGCATGGGGTCAGCACGCCCTGGTAGAGCTTCCTCAGGGGTGGGAATGCGGGACTTGTCAAACTGCATGGTATACCTCGATTGACCGTGGGTAACGGAATCTATTCATCGCCAGCGAGCATGATACAGCCCGAGGCTTTCATGGGGCGGAGAGTCTGCCACTCGAAGTACTGGGCGTCGAGTTTTTCTACCGCCCGCTCTCCCAGTCGCCGGAACGGTGAACGCCCCGGATCCACCAGCATCACCCGGCCCACGCCCGCGCGCAGCGCTCGTCGGGTCAAATTGTAGAGTGGCGCCTCCAGTTGGTCCCAAAAGCAGATATCGGTGCCGATCACCGCGTCAAACTCTCCCAGGGCCGTAGCGGTTACCTTCTCATAGCGGCAGCGCCAGGTTTTGATCTCTACCCCGTTCAGCGCCGCATGGTATTCCGCAAACGGAAACACGCTGGGGTCGGCGTCCAGCGAGGTCACTCTGGCATCAAATTGTTTGGCACAGAAAATACCACCGAGCCCCCAACCACACCCCAGGTCCAGCACCCGGGCCCCTTTCTTGAGTGGATGTTTTTTCAGGTAATCCATGGTGAGATAGGAGCTCTTCCAGAACTTATTGCCATGCAGACTGGCATCCCCCGCTTCGCGGCGCAATTTGCGCATATCCGGATGCGCATTTTTTCGCACCACCAGCCCAAACATCCGACGGTTTAGTGTCTGGCTTTCACTCAATGTGTCCCCTCCCTTTACGTGCAAATAAAATGAACATAACGCGGCTTGTTTGAATTGCGGCTAAAACTACAAAAAAAAAGCAGGCAATGCCATTTCTGCGAAGTGCCATCATTATGGCAAACCAAGCTGGCCCACTGGTCTATTTTTGCAGTGGGAAAACACGGATTTGTTTCGATTGCCCGCCCATAAATTCTTCGCTGCAGAAAAAACAGGCAAAAGAGCACTTTATCATGCCAAATATCCGCCGCACTCTCCTGGTCGCCACCGCGATTACTGCCGCTCCCGGCACCCAGGCAGTGCCAATTTATCAGTCCAATCAGGTGACCCTGTATATGGAGGGCTACCTGACCGCTCATATGGTCAACAGCTTTGGCGACACCTCCATGCAAAACGGTGCGTCACGTATCCGCATTGGCCTGAATGTGCCCGCCTACGACCAGTGGGATACCGGCTTCAATGTGGAATGGGGGGTGAACGCGATCAATTCCGCCGGCAATGTGGTGATTCAGGGCGACCAGCAGGCCGCTCTAGGTGAAACACAATTATCGTTGTACCTGAGGCAGGGGCACGGTTTTGCCAAACACCCCAAGTGGGGCGAGTTTTCTGCTGGGAAACAATGGGGGGTGTACTACGAGGTAACCTACATCACCGACTGGTATAACGTATCCGGTGGTCTCGCCAGCGGCACCTACGCGCTGGGAACCGACGGCGGTGTCACGGGAACCGGTCGCGCCGACAGCGCCCTCGCCTGGCGCAAATCCTGGGAAACAGAAGCCGGCGAATTCAAAATCGGTGTACAGTACGCGGCCCATGTGGCCGACCTTGAGATCAATGTGGACCTGGGGCCGGATTTGGAGGTCGAGTGCCCCATCGGCGATTGTGAATACGGCATTAGCCACGGTATAGCCGCGGTTTACCACGCAAATATCGGTGACGGCTTTTTCATCGGCGCTGCCTACAACCGGGTAAAACTGGATATCCAGACCGATGACGGCCTCGTGTTTGACACCTCTAGTGGCGAACGGGTGCTGATCGATAGCAACTATCCGATCGGCGCAAGCAGTAACGACTGGACCACGGCGCTCGGCATGTTCTATGGCAAAGAGGCGTTTGCCAAAGGGTTCTACGGCGCGGCGGTTTTTCAGCGCTCACAGAATAATGAGCTTGCCCCGGCCGGGTCGGTGATGGGCGTCGATAATTTCTTCGATGCCAAGGGTTCAGAATCCTTCCTCAGCTACACCTGGGGTAAAGATAATTGCTATTCAGTTTATGGTGGCCACAACTATCTGGTCTCGGACGACCCGGAATTTGACGCCGCACTGGTGGACGCAAATCGCTACAAACTCGCCCAGTACTACCTCGGTTTTCAGTACCGCTGGAACGAGCGGGTGCGTCTGTACTGGGAGAATGGTTACGACGATAGCAATGCCGTCGCCCGCCAGCAGTACGACAGTTTTATGGCCGTCGGCTTTCGCATCGACATCTGATACCCTTGCGGCTTGAAGACATTCTCTCTCGCTGGAGTAGTTCACCTTGGGCCGCATGATCCTGCTAATTGCCGTCGGTATTTTCGCCTGGCTGGCAATCCAGAAATTCAAGTACAGCCCGCCGGACCAACGGCGCAAGCTCATCATCCAATATGTACTGATTGCCCTGGCGCTGGCCGCGGTACTCCTCGCAGTCAGCGGCCGCCTGCACTGGGTGGGAGCCGCGGTCGCCGTGGTACTCCCCATCGTAAACCACCTGTGGCGCACCTTTGGCCGCCACCTGCCCTGGATCGCACCCCTGATCGCCAAGCACGCGCAGGCGCGCGCACAGAAGCAACAGCAGAAGCAGAAGCAGAAGCAGAAGCAGAAGCAGTCAGGCAGTGAAAACCCCGGAGCCGGAGAAGGAAACACACAAAAACCGGACCGGGAACCACAACTGACCGAGGCTGAGGCCCGCCGCATTCTCAGTGTTTCCAAAAACGCCAGCCGCGACGAAATTATCGGCGCCCACCGCAAGCTGATTCAGAAGTTCCACCCGGACCGCGGCGGCAATGACTATCTCGCCTCGCGCATCAACGCAGCCAAGGCCCTACTGCTGAAACAGCTCGGGGAGTAATCGGGCCCCGCGTCTACACCTTTCTGCAGAGCAGGTGAACGTAACGGGCCAACTGCCGATATGGATCAATGCGCGAATAGTGCAATTCTTTTTCGACGATGGCCTCAGCCGGCAGCTTGTCTCGTATTTCCGGGGTCATAAAATCGTGGAAACAGCGAATTCCGCTGTGGGCCACCAGCGACAGCCCCGCCTGCGCCACCCAATCCAATACTTCTTCCGGCAACAACGGATTCGACGGTGTCAGACTGCCGGGATGCCCGCCCCAGTTGTCACTGGCAAGATGGCGATCCAATTGCCGCAGGCTGCCCCGCTGCAGCAGACGGAATTCCAGCGCGCGACGATTGTAAAAGGTGAGGGAAAGGTAGCCGCCGGCATTGAGGTTATCAGCCAGATGTACCAGAGCCTGCTGGGGCTCCGCCAGCCATTCCAGTACCGCGTGGCACAAGAGCAGATCTGCGCTCGGAATGTTGGGGGCAGCATTCAACCGCTGCAGGGGCACCTCGACCAGGGACACCCGCTGTTGAAGTCCTCGAGTCTCGACCTGTTCCGCCGCCAATGCCAGCATGGCACTGGAAATATCCGTGATCCAGACACGGCAGCCCGCCTCCGCCAGGTCCAGTGCAAACTGTCCCTGGCCGCCACCGGCATCAAGCACCACCGGACCATCGCCATCTATTGCGGACTCGAGATTCACATAGGGCGCCAGGTCCCGTTTCAGCACCGCCAGACGAATATCGCCCTTCAGTCCACCATAGATGCGCTTGCGAAAGCGCTCCGCCAGATCATCAAAATTACGGTCGTTCACGGCTGCTTACTTGTCCCGCACCTACTTGTCCCTAACCTGGTCGAGGGAACGACCTTCCGCCGCGAGGATCACCTGGAGAGTGCGCGAGCGGAATTCCCGCATATACAGTACCCAGACCACCGCCAGGAACCCGAGCACAAACAGCAGTGGATGCACAAACCAGCCCATCACCGCCATGGAAAAGTAATAGCAACGCAAGCCGTAGTTGTAACTGTGCCCGGCCTGATCGATCACCTTGGCCGCACTGATGGCGTAGCGACGACGCTCCTCCCGCGTGACATCCTCCTCGTCTACCGCCGGAGCCGCCCCCAGCAGTACGTTGGCGAAGGAATACTGACGCAGGGACCAGGTGAAATTGAAGAAAGCGAAGATATAGATGAGGATCAGTACCAGTACCTTCAGCTCAAACTGCTCCACGGTGGTGGTCTGCGCAAAGGGCAGACTGCTCAGCACGGCCACCGCCGCACTGTTGGCGGACAGTGCGGTAACCAGACCCGCCAGAATCAGAATACTGGTGGAGGCAAAAAAACCGATCACCCGCTCGAGGTTGCTGAGAATGGCCGCATCCGGCATCCGCATATCGCGATCCAGCATACGCAGCATCCATTCCACCCGGTACCACTGCATGGAGGAAGCCAGGCACCAGGCCGTCTTGGCCTTGCGGCGGGCAAACACCGTATAGCCAGCCCAGGTAAAGCAGAACCCTGCCAGGCTCGCGAAATCCATCCAGTTCAACGCACAATCTCCCATCGACTACATTTATTGCGTCACGACTAACGATAAGTACAACGCGGTCGGAAGTGTCGCACCGGTGAACCCGGTGTCAACCCTGTCATTTCGTCGCCACTCGGCGCTAAAATGGCCGCCGATTTGGCCCTGGCGAAAAAATAGCACCAGGGCGACCGCTAATTACCACTGGAGCTGACTTTTGAGCAACGCACATCCCGCCTTCGAACCGATGACCAGTGCCGAGATCGAGTCCCTTGGCGTTCGCGTGGAAGAGTACCGCCACCGCCGCACCGGCGCCCAGCATCTGCATATCGCCGCGGACAACCCAGAAAACGTATTCCTGGTGGCCCTGCGCACCGTCCCCCACGACTCCACCGGGGTGGCCCATATCCTGGAGCACACCGCCCTGTGCGGCAGCGACAAGTATCCGGTACGCGACCCCTTCTTCATGATGATACGGCGTTCTCTGAACACCTTTATGAACGCCTTTACCAGTTCCGATTGGACCGCCTACCCGTTCGCCAGCCAGAACCGCAAGGATTTTGCCAACCTGCTGGACGTGTATCTGGACGCAGTCTTCTTCGCCAAGCTGGACCCACTGGATTTCGCCCAGGAAGGTCACCGCCTGGAGTTTGCCGAAGCCGATAATGCGGACAGTGACCTGGTCTTCAAGGGCGTGGTATTCAACGAGATGAAAGGTGCCATGAGCTCTGTCACCTCGCAATTGTGGCAGAAACTCAGCAAGTACCTGTTTCCCACCACCACCTACCACCACAACTCCGGTGGCGAACCCGCGGATATCCCGGACCTCAGCTATGAACAGCTGGTGGACTTCTATCGCACCCATTATCACCCCACCAACGCCATCTTCATGACCTTCGGCGATATCCCGGCCGCCGAACACCAGGCAGTTTTTGAAGAGAAGGCCCTGCATAAATTCGACCAACTCGACGATCTCATCAGTGTCGGCCGGGAAAAACTCTACGTGGCGCCGGTACGGGTGGAAGAAAACTACCCTCTGCCCGCCGACGAAGGGCAGGACGAGAAAACCCATATTGTACTCGGTTGGCTGCTGGGGGATGTGACCGATCTGGAACAGGTATTGACCGCTCACCTGCTGTCCGGTGTACTGCTGGACAACAGTGCCTCGCCGCTGATGCACCTGCTGGAAACCACTGAACTCGGGCAGTCTCCGTCCCCACTGTGCGGACTGGATGACAGTCAGCGGGAGCTGGTTTTTGTGTGCGGCATCGAAGGCAGTGAACGCTCGCGGGCCGACGACTTCGAGCAACAGGTTCTGAAGGTCCTTGCGGATGTAGCCGAAAACGGGGTGCCCTACGAACAGGTTGCCGCTGCTCTGCACCAGCTGGAGTTACAACAGCGGGAAATTGGCGGTGACGGCTACCCCTACGGCTTGCAGCTCATCCTCACCGCACTCTCCGGCGCCACCCACCGGGGCGACGCGATCGGTCTGTTGAACATCGACGCCACCCTGGAAAAGCTGCGCGAACAGATAAAAGACCCCAAATTTATTGCCGACGCCGCGCGCAGTTTACTCGTTGAGAACCAGCACCGGGTGCGCCTGGTCCTGTCCCCGGACCCGCATATGGCCGCCCGTGCCGAGCAGGCAGAAAAAAACCGGCTCGCCGAAATCAAGGCCGGCCTGGGTGAAGGCGAGAAACAACAGATCATTCAGACCGCCAAAGCCCTGGCGGAGCGCCAGCAGCGCAAAGACGACGAATCCATCCTGCCGAAGGTCGGTGTCGAGGATATTCCCGCGGAACTGCCACGGGTGGATGGAGAAACCGTCGAGGTGAATGGCAATAAGGTCAGCCGCTACGCCGCGGGCACGAACGGACTCGTATACCAGCAACTGGTGGCCTCACTGCCCGACTTCTCGGATCAGGAGCGCCTGCTACTGCCCTATTACTGCCAGACCTTGAGTGAAGTGGGCCTGGGGGACAAAGACTATCTGCAGGTCCAGCAGTGGCAGGCCGCCGTGGCGGGTTCCCTGCACAGCTTTACCAGCCAGCGCACAGAACTCGAAGACCTGCACAGCCAGAAGGGGCACTTCATTCTGTCTGGTAAAGCACTGGCCGCCAATCAGGCCGGCCTGACCGAGCTGATGCAGGCCACCATGGAACAGGTCCGCTTTGATGAGCTGCCGCGCATCAAGGAACTACTTTTACAGACACTGGCCCGCCGCGAACAGTCGGTGGTGGGTAATGGTCACGCCCTGGCCATGGCGGCGGCCAGCGCCGGTTTCAACCGCGCAGCGGCCGATGGCCACCAGTTTGGCGGCCTCCAGGGACTGCGCCAGCTGAAGGCGCTGATCAAAAGCCTCGACAGTGACGCTGGGCTCGAAAACATTGCCGGTACCTTCAATGCCATTCATCAGAAAATTCTCGGTGCCGAGCGCCAATTCCTGGTGATCGGCGAGGAAGACAAACTGGCGGACTTCACCAGTGCCCTGGCCCCACTGACCAGCGCCGATGGCATCCATTACGGGGCTGAAAAAGAAGATTTCACCCCTCACCCGATTAACGATATGTGGATCGCCAACAGCCAGGTCAACTTCTGCGCCAAGGCCTACCCGACCGTGCCAATGTCTCACCCGGATGCGGCCGCACTGGCAGTACTGGGCGGCTTCCTGCGCAACGGCTACCTGCATCGCACCATCCGTGAGCAAGGGGGTGCCTACGGCGGCGGCGCCAGCCACGACGCCACCATCGGCGCTTTCCGTTTCTACTCCTACCGCGACCCGCGCATGGCCGAGACCCTGCAGGATTTCGATGGGTCCATTGAATGGCTGCTGAATGAATCTCACGATGACCTGCAGGTGGAAGAAGCCATTCTCGGCGTGGTCGGTGGCATGGATAAACCGGGCTCTCCTGCCGGTGAAGCCAAGAAGGCCTTCCATTCCAATCTGTACGGCCGCACCCACGAAGTGCGTCAGGCGTTCCGCCGCCGGGTCACCGAGGTGACCGTGGACGACCTGCAACGGGTGGCCCGCACCTACTTGCAGCCGGAAAAAGCCAATACCGCAGTCATCACCGGCAATCAGGGACGCGATGCCGGCCTGGCGCTGGATCTGCACGAAGAAAAACTGTGAGCCAACCCGTGAGCAAGACGGATAGTAGAAAAGACGATATCTTCGCCAGCCCACTGGGTCAGGTAGCGGGATTCACGTTTGATCAGTCCGTGGTGGATGTATTTCCGGATATGATCCAGCGCTCGGTGCCGGGCTACACCACCATCGTGGCGATGATCGGCACCCTCGCAGAGCGCTATGCCCAGGCGGGCAGCCGCTGCTACGATCTGGGCAGCTCCCTGTGTGCGGCCACCCTCGCCATGCGCCACCGGATTCCGGCCGCGGACTGCGAAATCATTGCGGTGGACAACTCCACTGCCATGATTGACCAGGCCCGCACCGTTCTGGCCGCAGACAGCGGCCAGATTCCGGTACAACTGGTATGTGACGATCTGCAAAATATCACCATTGAAAATGCCTCGGTGGTGGTACTGAATTTCACGCTGCAATTTATCGCCACAGAAGAACGCGAAACCATTTTGCAGAAAATCTACCAGGGGCTGCGCCCGGGCGGTGTATTGATCCTGTCGGAGAAAGTGGCATTTTCCGATAGCGACCACCACGAGCTGATGATCGATCTGCACCACTCATTCAAGGCAGCCAACGGTTACAGTGCGCTTGAGATCGCGCAGAAGCGCAGTGCACTGGAAAACGTACTGATTCCGGAAACCCTGTTCGACCACCGTACACGGCTGAAAAATGTCGGCTTCACCAGTGTCGACGTCTGGTTCCAGTGCTTCAATTTCGCCTCCATGATCGCCATCAAACAGCGCGACGCCTGAGATATTTCTGACCCCGATTCCCCATGATTGACTACACACCGTTGTACGCTGGCATCCAGCACACCCCGGAGCTGCGCCCCTGGCTCACCACCCTGCCGCAGCAGGTGGCCGATGGCCTCAGCCCGGCCCGCTGGGGGGATCTCGCGGCGTGGCGGCAAGTACTGGACGCGCTGCCCCCCATCACCCCCTCTTCCGTGGAAGTCGCCGGTGAAGTGCGCATAGGTTGCGCAGGTGATGCCACCCCGGAGCAGCTCGCCGAACTGGAAGCGCAGCTGCACCGACTGCACCCGTGGCGCAAGGGCCCCTGGTCCCTGTTCGATATTTTTATCGACACCGAATGGCGTTCCGACTGGAAGTGGGATCGGGTGGCGCCGCACCTGCACGATCTGAATAACCGCCTGGTGTTGGATGTGGGTTGTGGCAGCGGCTATCACTGCTGGCGTCAGTACGGCGCCGGTGCCCGCCGGGTGATTGGAATAGATCCGTCCGCCAAATTTGTCGCGCAGTTTTACGCGCTGAAAAAATACATCGGCATGGATAAACCAGTGGATGTACTACCACTGGGCATCGAAGCGGTGCCTGCAGGCCTTCAGGCCTTCGATACCACACTTTCCATGGGTGTGCTTTACCACCGCCGCTCGCCACTGGACCATCTTCGCGAGCTCAAGGACACGTTGCGCCCAGGGGGCCAGCTATTGCTGGAAACCCTGGTGATTGAGGGAAAACTGGGTGAATGTCTGGTGCCGGAGGGGCGTTACGCCAAGATGCGCAATGTCTGGTTTTTCCCGACTACCGCCACCCTGGAGAGCTGGCTACGCAAGACCGGCTTTGTCGATGTAAAAACCGTCGATCTGGACCGCACCACACTGGAAGAGCAGCGCCGCACCGACTGGATGCGTTTTGAGTCGCTGGTCGACTTCCTCGATCCAGAGGATCACAGTAAGACCATTGAGGGGCACCCTGCGCCGCTTCGCGCGACTCTGACCGCAACCGCTCCCTGACCCCGCGGGCGGCTGTGCGGGGCTGACCGGACCTCCGCCGCCCGTTCATTTTCTGCAGCATTCTGTATCGCCCGCCGCGGCAAGCCAGCGATTTGTCGCACCGGCCCTGCTCCGCGCCAAATAAAATTTTGATTTCTCGTGCCCGTATTGCGACGTCGTGCCGCTTCGGCGAACGTGTGCGCCTGTAAAGATCCGGGTGCCGTCGCGCAGTCGCAGGTGCCCAATAACTACACTAATAATCAGCACTCGCGGCTTTCACCGCGAGGCTAGGCGAGAGAATCACCGAACACATGAGCATCAGTGTCTTCGAACTTTTCAAAATCGGTATCGGCCCTTCCAGCTCCCACACCGTCGGCCCCATGGTGGCGGCGCGCCAGTTTGTCTGTGATCTGGATACCCGTGGCGACCTGACAAAAACCGAGCGGGTTGAAGTCCACCTTTATGGCTCCCTGGCGCTGACCGGTGTTGGCCACGGTACCGACATGGCGGTCCTGATGGGCCTTGAGGGCGAGGCTCCGGACAGTATCGATGTGGACAGTATTGACGGGCGCCTCAAAGGCATAGATACCCATCAACAGTTGATTCTCAACGGTGTGCGCGCCATTCATTTTGAGCGGGATCGCGATCTGCTGTTCCACAAGGAAGAGTTCCTGCCCCAGCACTCCAACGGTATGACCTGCAAGGCCTTTGCCGGTGAGGAATGCCTGTTCGAGCGCAGCTACTTCTCCATCGGCGGCGGGTTCGTGCTGTCGGAAGAGGATTTCAGCAACGGGGAACAGATCGCCACCCTGTTGCCCTATGACTTCAGCTCTGCGGAAGAGCTTATGGCATTGTGCGACAAGCACGGCTGGACGATTGCCGAGCTGGCCATGGAGAACGAAAAGGCTTACCGCTCCGAGCAGGAAATCAAAGACGCCCTGTGGCATATCTGGGAAGTCATGGATGCCTCCATCCAGCGGGGCTGTCGTCAGAGTGGCACCCTGCCCGGTGGCTTGGGGGTACGCCGCCGGGCCGAAGAGCATTTCCGCGAACTGTCGAAGCAGACCAGGGAAGAGCGCTGTCAGGGCCTGTCCATCCTGGATTGGGTGAGCCTGTTTGCCCTGGCCGTCAATGAAGAGAATGCCGCACGCGGGCGCATTGTCACCGCCCCCACCAACGGCGCCGCGGGCGTTATTCCCGCGGCCATCGCCTATTACGTGGAGTTCGTGCACAACGACGAGGACCACGGCGACCTGAAAGATCAGGTGGTGGAATTCATGCTTACCGCCGGCGCGATCGGCATGCTGTTCAAGAAAAACGCATCAATTTCCGCAGCGGAAGTGGGCTGCCAGGGGGAGATTGGCGTCGCCTGCTCCATGGCATCCGCGGGGCTGGCGGCGGTACAGGGCGGTTCGAACCAGCAGATTGAGAATGCCGCAGAAATTGGTATGGAGCACAATCTCGGACTCACCTGTGATCCCATTGGCGGCCTGGTTCAGGTGCCCTGTATCGAGCGCAATACCATGGGTGCCGTCAAGGCGATCAACGCGGCGCGGCTGGCACTGCGCGGGACCGGCGCCCATATCGTGCCTCTGGATAGCGTGATTGAAACCATGCGCCAGACCGGCATCGACATGCAGAGCAAGTACAAAGAGACCTCCCTCGGTGGCCTCGCGGTCAATGCGGTGAACTGCTAACCCGGAACACCGTGCTTGGTGTACACATCAAAGCGCCCCGACTTGCCTTCAAATCGCAGGCTCGGCTTCGCACTATCGAGATCGGGTGCGAGCCGTGGGCGCTTTACCACCGCGCGGTAGTAGCAGGCCTCCAGTGCGGGTGTCAGCAGAGCGTCCGCATCTTCATCGCTGCCCACGATTTCATGGAAAGCGACCATCTCTTTCTTCACTTTGGCGCTCTTATCGCGACTGGGGAACATAGGGTCCAGATAGATCACCGGAATGGTTTCGCCACCCTGCCCCCGCAGCCAGGCTGCGGCGCTTGTCACCCGCGGCTCAAGAATCAGGCGGCCGGCAATGGGTGCGAGCTCCGGGTCGCATTGCGCGGCTGCCCGCAGCCGCTGAACGCCATCTTCCAGCAGTGCGTAGACCACCGGATTGCGTTCCAGCATACGCACCTCACTGCCCAGCGAAGCGAGCACAAACGCATCGCGCCCGAGGCCCGCCGTCGCATCGAGAATCTGCGGATAAAAGCCGCTGCGGATACCGGTGGCTTTGGCGATCTGCTGCCCCTTTCCACCGCCGTATCTGCGCCGATGTGCCGCTGCGCCGGTGACGAAATCCACCTTGACCGGACCCGGCGCTTTGCGGCCGGTGGCACAGAGTTGCAGGCTGTCACCACGGCACAGTACAAAGGGAAAGTCTTCAATACTTTTTTCCTGGGCGACTCCGAGGAACGGGAGCGATAGCTGTTCGGCGAGAGCTTGCGCTTGCGCAGCTTTGGTGTCATCTGCGGCGGTAACGGCCAACTGCATGGTTTGGGCACATCCGAGTGATTCGTGGGGTATCTATTGCAGGGGCAATTTACCCGGGATGCGCGAGCCATGCCAGTGCCGCCTCCTCCCCGGAACCGGGAAAAGGACGCACTTCCGCAGCCACAAAATGGTTTAGCAGTTGCGGCATAAACGCTAGCAGCACATTGTCGGAAAGTACCGCGATACGCTGGAGATGGCGGTGCTGATTGCGCGTGAATACGCAGTGGGAAACCAGTGCTGCAAAATTCTGCCAGCCGCGGAAGTGGCGGGCGTCAATCAACAGACCCTGCAGACTGCCATGCTCCCAGATCACAGGATCCACCTGCGCGGCCAGCGCGCGGAATTCCGCGGGTTTGAGTTCAGCGACCGGTCGAATTTCCAGAATATCGTGGTCGTGGTGCCAGCAGTGCTCGATCATCGTCTGTCATAACTTCGTAACTACCTTTAAAGGGTAGAAAAGAAAAAGGCCGCGAACCAGTCGCGGCCCTGTATCAGGCTTCGAGCAAAACAGTGGCTCACTGCTGAGGTTCGTCCTCGCTCTTGGCCTTGTCTTTCAGGTCGTCCCACGCCTCTTTGGCCTTGTCGGCGGCATCTTCGGCTGCGTCTTTGGTCGCGTCTCCCGCATCTTTGAGCGCATCGCCTGCGTCGTCGGCGGCATCTTTCACCACATCGCCCGCATCCTCGGCGG
The DNA here is from genome assembly GCF_021165935.1 of Microbulbifer elongatus. NCBI lineage: Bacteria > Pseudomonadati > Pseudomonadota > Gammaproteobacteria > Cellvibrionales > Microbulbiferaceae > Microbulbifer > Microbulbifer elongatus. Next base: position 3,022,197 of record NZ_CP088953.1, read on the forward strand.
CATCCCGTACTGCATCACCGGCATCGCGAGCAGCATCTTCGGTGTCATCCATCAGAGTGCTGTCGGAAGTTTGTGGATCGGGGGTGGTTGGCGCAACGTCATCGCTTTCCTGTGGCATGGTCGGATCGCTGGATGAATCCGGCATGGTGGAATCGCTATCCGGTGCGGGCTGGGTTTCTTCGATGGCCGGCTTTTCCATCTTGTCGTAGGCATCACCCACGGAGTCGTCCGAATCTCTGGACATGAAGTAGCCGATAATCAGCAGCAGAATAATCAGTGGCAAGAGTAGTTTTTTCATAGTCCCGTTGACCCCTGGTCGGTTGGAATGAGAGCAAAACGATCGGGCAGATCCTGGGACCTGGCGGCGAGCACAGGTGGTATACCTGCCCCGTCGTTCTCGGTTGGCGTTCATTCGGCAGCACCGAGGAAGACGACGCCAATACAGATAAGAATAATCCCCAATTGCTGCACTTCAAGGAACATTGTTCCAGCAATTAAGTATTTATGCTTATATGCGTTCGACTGATTATTAAGGGAAATTCTATGGCACCCTGTGGCCGTACCCGCGCAGGGCCAATCCAGACCACCGGGCCTGCCCCGGGACATGTGCTCTCACGGCGGGTTACCCTTAGGGAACCTCCTAAAGCCTGAGGCATCACGGGCTTGATCAGAGGCCCCTAATAGTACCGGTTCAGTTCGGCCAGCAGATTGCCCCGCTCGGGGTGGGCAATGGCTGCTTCACAACTCAGCAGCTCCAGGTAACCGCGGGCATTGGTGCGGGCAAAAATCAGATACTGCTGCCCGCGGGTCAATTTTTTCTGGCAGTCAGCCAAGTGAACCCGGAAGGCGAGATGGGCCGCAGAGGCGCCCTTCCACACCTGTTGCGCGACGCCCGAATAAACATAGCCGGTAACGGCCGTCATACCCGGCTCGGACAAAGCGTGATCGATCAGACGCTGAACGGCGGTAATCTCTACCCGTGCCACCAGTTCAGCAGTCTCCAGCTGTCTCTTCAGTGGCGCAGCAAGCCCCGATTCAGCAGTGCGCTTCCCTTGCTCCACCGCGGCCTGATCCGCAGACAGTGGTAATGTCACCAGGGCAACGGCGAGAGCAGCAGCCCCCGGCCACGGAAACCTCGGCCACCCTTTCCGCCTCCAGTTATTCGGGACCATTCGCGCCTCCCTGGAATAGCCTCAATCCCTATCTCTCTGAACAGCATAAAAAAGGGCGCCGAAGCGCCCTTGTCGTTGCCGGCCCTATTGCAGCGGCAGCAGTTCCAGCTCTACACGACGGTTGGCCTGGCGACCAGCGTCGGAATCGTTGCTGGCGATGGGATAGCGCTCACCGTAACCCACAGCCTGCACACGACCAGCGGCAACACCGCGCGTAGTAAAGAAGTTGGCAACAGACTCGGCACGACGCTCACTCAGAGTCTGGTTGGTAACGTCGGAACCGGTGCTATCGGTATGACCACTCACACGAATAGCGGTTTTGTCGAACTCGTTCAGTACCAGAACCACGGAATCCAGAGTGCCGTAGAAGTCATTGCGAATTTCATAGCGGTTGGTGGCAAAGGTGATGTTGCCCGGCATGATCAGACGAATGTTGTCGCCCTCACGCTGCACACGTACCCCGGTACCTTCCAGGCGTTGGCGCAGTGCCATTTCCTGGCGGTCCATGTAGTAACCAATACCGCCACCGATGGCGGCGCCACCGAGTGCGCCAGTGATCGCGCCTTTTTTACGATCGCTCTTACTGGCTGTTGCCGCGCCGATAATAGCGCCCGCTACGGCACCGGCACCTGCGCCTTTTGCGGCATTACTGGTTTTACTTTCCTGGGTGTAAGGATCCAGGGTGGTACAACCAACCAGTGAGCCCAGAGCAAGAATCGCGACCCATTTTTTCATTAAGCTTTCTCCTAACGCTTTTTACTGATGACGGGTGGAATGTGAGGCAGTTTCGCTGTTGCAAGCTGACTGCAGGCTGAACCGTGTTCGCCATTGGCACGAAGACTATGCGGAAAGTCTCTTTTGGTCTACCGCTCAATTCCCAAATTTGACGGGAAATTCTAAATGCCACCGGCACCCCGAGTGTCGCCCCTACCCCCGTCAAAAAAATTTCCCCGGCCGAGGAGGAAGTGTCCGTGTATTCGGTAACGTTTCTTGCGGGCTTTGCATATCGCACCAATCGCGGAGCCCTCGGGTAACCGGTGCACAACTATCCTTCCACAAGTTCTGTGGATAACTATGTGCATGAAACTTGTTAACCCTGCGAGAAGCGGCGCAATTCCTAGCCCCCAGCGATTTGTGCATTTTTTGCGCCGAAGATATTTTTATTTACAAATCAATAACTTACACAACATCAAAGCATCCGCGTACTAATTAGTAGCTTATTAGGAGGCCGTTCAAAAATACGGGTTTTGATGTGGAAAAGATTTGTCAAGGGGGTACGGGAAGGAAGGAGCTGAAAAACCGTAAATTTCCAGAAACTCACGTAGAAATAGACGCAGCGCTGAAAGTGTACAACCCCCGGATGACATTCCGGTGATGGGGTAGAACGGGATCCCGACATTGCAGAGGTCCGGTGCGGCCGCTCAGTAATGCGGCGGCCGTTCTTCCCCGGGCTTATCGCCCTTGTTCATTTCGAACATCAGATCCTGATACTTTTCCGACACTTCTTTCAGCCGGGCAACCAGTGCCCGCAGCTGGGCGTCCTGTTGCGCGATGGTATCGTTCAACTGCGTCAGCGTGTCTTCCTGGAAAGCCAGTCGTGTTTCCAGCTCATCCACACGGGCTTCCAGTTGTTGCATTGCATCACTCATGACCTGGCTCCACTTAGAGTAATCGGTACAGGCAATCCTTCAGCCCCACTGCCCGCTGATCCATAAACAGGCTTTGCCCCATACGCGAGGTGACATAGCCAAAGCCCACTTCCGTTTCCGGGTCCGCAAAGCCTACGCTGCCCCCGGCACCGGGGTGGCCAAAACCACCTTTACCCCCGAAGGCCAGGTCTTCTGCGGAACCCGCCTTCAGGAAACCGCAGCCGAATGCCACATCCGTCTGCAGGATCGCATCCCGCGCCCGGCTCTGTTCGGTAGTGGCCTCTGCAAGAATCGTGCGATCCAGTAATTGTGGATCCTCGCTGGCCAGATCTCCGTACACCGCAGCGAGGTCGCGGGCGCTGAAATGCCCATTGGCCGCAGGAATCAGTGCATTCCGCCACTGATCGCCGTTGGTCCCCATCATGAGGGTGACGGGGTTGGTGAACGCCGTCGCCACCGGGCCCTGGCGGTCTTCCTTGATGGAGCGGCCGATCGCATTGGGGCGCAATTCCGGTAACGGCTTTTTCAGTGGGCCGACATCCGCGATCCGGGAGGAGCGGTGCCCTACCGCACCGAACCCGCCATCGAGCGCCAGCGGGTCGCTGACGCCCTTCTGGTAGAGATCCCGCACCGTTTCACCACTGGCTTTTTCTATCAGACCACCCAGGGTCCAGCCATACAGAAACGGCGCATATCCCTGCTGGCTACCAGGCTCCCACCAGGGGGCGGTCCGCGCGACCTGCGCGAGTGCCGCATCCCAGTCATAAATCAGGTCGTCGGCGACTTTCTCGCGGAAGGCAATGACACCACTGCGATGGCACAGTAACTGCCGGCCGGTAATCCCGGCTTTCCCCGCCTCGGCAAACTCCGGCCAGTATTGGGCGACAGGCGCATCCAGATCCAGTTTGCCCGCGGCGACCTGCTGCAGGGCGATCAGCGCAAGGATACCCTTGGAGGAGGAAAACACGTTTGCGAGGGTATCCTCTTCATAGGGTTCCGTGCCGGCGCGGTCGGCGCAGCCGGCCCACAGGGAGGCGATCACTTCTCCGTGCTGTACCGCGCAGAAGGAGGCGCCGACATCACCGTGATCACGGAAGTTGGCCGCAAAGGCATCGTACAGGGCTTCAAACCCCGGGGCGCAATATCCCTGAATATCCATGAAGAAGCGTTACCAATAAGAGAGGACGAAACGGAAAGGCGCACGGCGGGCAACCAGGCTGCCGTGAGCCCATCAAAACGGGGCGCAAGCATAGCGGATCGCTGCGGTACTGTTAAGGCGAGAAACCGGCAGGAGCGAGCCACTTGCGCGGTTCATTACCCCCCTTCTTCCAGCGGCTCCTCGAAGTCCTCCAGGCGATAGCCACACTGCTTGCAGTACTCGGCATCGGCATCATGGCCGGCTTTGCCACAATTGTGGCAGCGGGCAAGTTGCTTTTCGCGCCCTATCTCATGGGCCAGCTCGGCGGTGACAATACCCGTGGGCACAGCGATGATCGAGTAACCGATCAGCATGGTCATCGAAGCAATGGCCTGCCCCAGGGGGGTGTGCGGCGTGATATCACCAAAGCCGACGGTGGTGATGGTGACAATAGTCCAGTAAATACTTTTCGGGATACTGGTAAAGCCGTGCTTGGGGCCCTCCACCACAAACATGATGCTGCCAAAAATGATGCACAGCACCAGGACACTGGTGTAGAACACGAATATTCGCCGCCTCGCCTGCCACAGTGAGCGCATCAGGATATTGGCATCACTCAGGTAGCGAACCAGTTTCAGTACCCGAAAGACCCGCAACACCCGCAACAGGCGAATGACCATCAGGTAAGTGGCTCCGGTAAAAATCAGTGCCAGGTAACTGGGCAGGATGGCCAGCAGATCCACTACGCCGTAGAAGCTGGTGACGTACTCCCTGCGATCCCGAGCGCAATAGATGCGGGTAATGTACTCAAGGGTAAACAGTGCGGTGAAAAACCATTCAAGCTGGTAGAAGGTTTCCCCGAAACGCACCCACAGGCTTTCTACAGATGCCAGCACCACCAGAGTAACGCTCAGCAGAATCGCCCAGATCAGGACAACATCAAAGTACTTCCCCGCTGGCGTATCTGTGCCAAATATCACTTCGTTCAGCCACTTGCGGGTTCCCGTGAGAGGCATGTAATCCGGTCCTTCTCGTTATTCGTGTTACAGAGGGTGTAGTTGAAGACATTCTAGCGGACAGCAGCGGCGCAGAATACGCCGCTTTTGAAACAGGTCTGGGATCCGCTATGCTTCGCCACCGGATTGACTCCGCTCCTCTGCAATACGTCGACCAGCAGGAAACCAACATGCGTGACAAGAATCGACTCGTTTACTCCACAGACCGCGGCCGCATCAAGGAGCCCGCCAGAGAGGAAAGGCATCACAAGGGCGATGGCATCGTGCGGATACAGCGGGAAACCAAAGGCCGTAAGGGCAAAGGGGTGACCTGTGTGCGGGGTGTGGACGGGACCGATGCGGAGCTGAAGCTTTTACTGGCGGAACTGAAAAAGCGCTGCGGATGCGGGGGCGCGCTGAAAGACGGTGTGATCGAAATTCAGGGGGACAAGCGCGACGAGATCAAAGCCGCGCTCGAAGCCAAGGACTACAAGGTGAAGTTGGCGGGGGGCTGATTTCCTGGCCCGTTGCGGCGGTCACGATCGGCGCGAATCCGCACAGGCAGTTCCCTGACTGAGCCTCACAGACTGGCGAGACGCAACGGCTTCACTTTCAGGCGCTCCTCCTCTGCGAGGCATAACGCCAGCAGTTGTGCCAGTTCGGCCTGATAGGCTTCCATCACCACACCACTGGCAGACTTGCCGCGCAACTCCAGTGCCTGGAGCTCACCGCTGACATCATCACCCCGGACCGCGCCCGAAATCGCGGTCTCTCCGGTTGCGCAGGACTGCAATTTTTCCAATTGCGCCGGGGTCAGCGGCACCTGCCGGGCCCGAGCGGCTTCTTCCAGCTGCCGTATCTGCTGGGCGATCAGCTCCGGGTACTTCTGCAGCAATGCAGTGGGCAGCTCCTGAGTTGGGGCGCGCTCGATCAACTCGCAGACCACATCGCTGTATCGATTCAGTGTGGTCAGAGGCTCATTTAGGGCATCAAATTTGCGCAGCCGCGCGAGTGCCGTTTGCGCCGCTTTTCGATCCGCCGCCACCATGGTTGCCATGGCCCGCTCCACCCGCAAATAAAACATACTGTGCAACTGCTGACGCTGTTGCAGGCACTCGCTGAGGCGAACCCGATTGTCCTGGCGCGACTCATCTGTCGCTGCCGGCGTTGTCCCATTCAGGTCGTAGAGACGGGGGTCCACCCGCACATTCGCGCGCACCAGCGCCGCACCAATCTGTATCCGCGCCCCCTTGCGTTGCAACTGCGCAATCCGCTGTTCCAGTTCCTGCAGATCTACCAGCCGGCCACGCAACCAGTCTATGCACGACTGGAGATCCAGTGTCCGGAGCTCTTCGTTCCGCGGTAGCTGAAGGTGCACGAAGTCCCGGGGGATGGCGCGGTTGAAATATCGCGTCAACACCTGCTGGGCGGCCTCGGCGTTTTTGTCAGTTTCCAACAACAGGCGGTTTTCCACCGGACGGCAACTGTCATCCCCTCCTACCCGGCTGACCCGTGCGGCGAGCTCGGTAAAATCGATAAACAGTTTCTGCAATGAAAAGTCCTGTCGCTGCAGACCTGGCGGCAACTGGTGCTCTTCCACCGCACCGATACGCAGATGGCCAGCGGGTTCCTCTTGCGCCCAGCAATCGGTCTCCTCCGCCATCGCCGCGTCTATCCCCTTCAGGGTTTGCGCACTGGTGTTGTTGTACAACCAGCGCACCGCCAGAGGAACATTCATCAGGCGCTTACCCAGCAGTTGGGCTTCGCGGTTGATCTCACCACACACCAGGTCCGCATGAACCAGACGATTCCAACGCTCGGCAAAATGATGGAATCCGTCCGATCCAACCAGCTGGCCGGCAGCAAGATCCGCGTGTGCTTCCAGACGTCGCGCCAAGGGGCCGCTCATGTGGCGGTGCGCAGCCTGCAGGCGATCAAATAGCGGAGCCAGCGGGCGGCCGCAAATCACCAGCAGCTTGTGCAGCGGCTTCAGCACTACCGGGACTGTATCATCGGCGCCGATGATCGTTGCCTCCCGTTCCAGTGCATCCTGCGCCCGCTGCAAACGCTCAGAGGTACCGATTGCAAGCGACTGGGCAGCCCGGTACCAGTGATTCTGGTACGGACTCATGGCTCTGGCCATCAATGCCACGACATCGCCACCTTCCAGGGTGGCCACTGCACCGAGGCCAAGCGACAATTTTGGTGGGGAGAACGGCGCCTGCATCACGCGGATTTCCGCGCCTGCGGTCACGACCACCTCCGTGGCCAGAATCCGGTTCGCCGACGCGAGATTGCGCGGACCTTTCTGCTTTCGCGCAATGCTCACACCACAGGTCTCGGCCATCACTTCCAGCAATAAAAACAAGCCCGGAGCGTCCCGCTTGGACAGGCGAACCGGATCAAGATCACCGGCCACACCGGCGTGCAGCCCCGAGGAACCGATAGAAAAGAACGGGGTCAGAATCAGCGCCATGCAGAAGCACACCAGTAGGATGGTCACGCCGCTCCCCGCCAATGTACCCACGCCAAACTCACCGGCAAGCACTGCCGATGGCAATGCCCAGAACGCCCCTCCCAGCTGATACAAGCAGAGAAGCAGCAGCCCCACGAATCCGGCAGGTACAACCGACGCCAGAAGCAATTGGGGAAGCATGGCAATTCTGCTTCCCGGGGCGGGCGATGCGGCGCTGACAGCGGAACGGAACAGTGCCCGCAGCTGTGCGCGGGCCGCACTGTCTTTTGGCTCGGATTTCGGGGGGCTGGTCAGCTCCGGGGCATTTTTTGCGCCCCTTCCCTGCGCCGCTGTGGTCCGCTGTGTGGCGGCGCTTTTTGCCGCAGCGGGCGCGGTCGATTGACTGGGGGCGCCCCCACCAGACGGTTTAGGGTTGCTGGGCGCAGGTTTACTGCTGGAGGGTGCGACCTGACTCGGCGCCGCAACCTGCAGCGCCGGCGCCACCTCGGGGCCAGGTCGGCCTGTGGTGGTAGCCGGCTGTGACTTGCGCTCCTGCCGCTGTCGAGCAAATTTCAATCGCGCGAGAATCGCGCGATTATCGAAGGTGCCTGCAGGGTGTACCTCGATTTTCAGACCAAGTTGCTGAAGCTGTGTACGAAACTGCACCACCTCCCCCGCGGTCAGCTGATCCTTGATGACCCAGCCTTTCAAAAACAGCTTCCGTGCCTGATCCCCACCGATGGAAAATGCACTCATCAGCTGCTGCAACACTTCCTTTGGCGGTTTGGCACGCAGTGTTTTTCCTGCAGAAATGATCTGAAATCGGTCCTGATTTCTTCCCTGCAGATTGTCGGGTACCCGGTTGTGAATCCTTGCCTGGCTTGCCATCTGTTCCTCGTCGCCCCCGCGGGCAGATATCCGTAGATGGGCCGCAGGGTACGAGATTAGAAGCCATGGGAGTGGGGACTGGTTCTCACTGGAATTTCGGCCGACACCCGAAGCGCAATTTCCCCAATCAGTTCCCAATCGAGCCACCGACGAAATCCCAGTTCAACTATCGCCTGGATCACGTTTCAAATGCAGTCAGCAGAGGGACTGGCGCGTTATTTTGTGTCCTGCTCGGTGGGAGGTTTTGCGGTATTTTCCGAAGGGGTCCAGACCGAAGGATCGATCCCCGGAATATCGCAGCGCCGCGCGTCAAAAACCGGTTCGTTGATACCGCGACTGCGCTGCTCTTCATAGTCAGAAAACACCTTCAGGGCGACACCGGATAGCAGCAGAATCGCCAGCAGGTTTGCAGACGCCATAAAGCCCATGGACATATCGGCCATGTTCCACAGCAAGGCAAAATTTCCGGAACTGCCGGTATAGGCGACCCAGGCGCCAAACAGGATAAAGCCGATATACAGGACCCGGTAACAGAATATCGACGTTCGGGTGTGCCAGAGATAGAAGATATTGGTTTCGGCGTAATAGTAGTTGGCGATAATGGAGGTAAACGCAAAAAACAGCAGTGCAACGGCCACGAAACTGTTGCCCCAGGGGCCGAGAATACTGGCCAGCGCCGACTGAGTGAGTGTAACGCCTTCGACCGCACCACTCAGCTCCACATCACTCAGCAGAATGATTGCCGCCGTCGCGGTGCAGATCATCATGGTATCGAGAAACACCGAGGCCATCTGCACGTAACCCTGCACGACCGGATGTTTCACGTCGGCCGCCGCACCGACGTTCGGTGACGACCCCATCCCCGCCTCATTGGAGAAGAGCCCGCGCTTGATGCCATTGGCAACCACGGCCCCAAAAGCGCCGGCACCCGCTTCCTGAGCGCCGAAGGCATTGCCGAGAATCAGGGCAAACACCTCCGGTAGGCGGTCGATATTCATCACCACGATCACCAGCGCGATCACGATGTAAAACAGCGCCATAACCGGCACCACGATACCCGCGAAACGGCCGATGGTATGAATACCACCAAACACAATCATTCCGGCAAGTACGGCAATGACTATGCCGATCAATAGCGGATGAACACCCCAGGCCGCATTAATGGCATCCGCCATGGCATTGGCCTGGACGGCATTAAAGAAAAAGCCGAAACAGATCACCAGGAATACGGAAAACAGTACCGATAGCCACTTCCATTTCTTCCCCAGCCCCTTGTCGATGTAATACGCCGGCCCACCGCGAAAGGTCCCCGGTTCATCGCCCGGTTCCTTAAAGGTTTGCGCCAGCGTATTTTCAATCAGGCTGGTGGCCATACCCACCAGTGCCACCATCCACATCCAGAACACCGCACCCGGCCCGCCTGCGGTGATGGCCACGGCAACGCCCGCAATATTGCCGGTGCCCACCCGCGCCGCAGCACTTGTGGCAAAGGCTTCAAAGGAAGACACACAATCGTCACGCTCCTTGCGGAAACTGCGTGCCATGACGCGCAACATATGGCCAAAGGCGCGAATCTGAACAAAGCCCGTACGCACCGTAAAGTAAATGCCCGCTGGCAGCAGTGCAGCAATCAGAATGCCCAGCCACCAGACGCCGCCCAGCCCACCCCAGGTGATCTGGTTGCCCGCACTGACAACGGCGGCGAATAACTCCAGAAATGCCTGCATGAAGATCCTTTTTACCCACCGGTGCAGAATCCGTTGCCAGAATATTGCGCTGGACAAGGGACGAAAATTTTTCCTATAAATCCAGTAAAGATCAGCACCCGGAAAGCGCCACCCGAACCGCACCCGCACTCGGTGGGCGTGTGCCGCGGGTCATCCGCCACTTGTGACCCACCGACGCTGACGTACAATACCTCTAATCTGGCTGCGCTCAGCGGTCAAGCAGTATTCAGGCACCGAACAGGGATTCCGCGTACCGTCATGTCTTCTAACCACTCTTCATCAGTCCACACGTCCGCGCCGCAAACGGCACCCTATGGCAGCTGGACCTCTCCCGTGACCGCAAACCTGTTAACCGCGGGCAATGTTCGCCTCAGCGACGCACGCCTGTTTGACGGAAATGCCTATTGGCTCGAATCCCGTCCCGCTGAGAAAGGTCGCTCAGTTCTGGTGGAATGTGATCTTTCCGATCCAGAAAATTTGCGGGTACGGGATCTTATTCCCGCGCCTCTGAGCGTCCGCTCCAAAGCCCATGAATATGGTGGCGGTGCCTACACCGTGGCTGACGGCGTGGTGTATTTCGTGCTCGCAGCGGACCAGCGCATTTATCGAATGGCGCTTGATGGACAGACTCCGGAACCATTGACGCCGGAGGGCGCGTATCACTATGCAGATCTGCAACTGGACCGGCAGCGCAACCGCCTGATCTGTGTCCTTGAGGATGCGTCTGACCCGGAAGCTGAGCCCGTTGCCCGCCTTATCGCCATCGGGCTGCAGGATCGCGACGAACACGACGGGACATTTCAGTACACCGTGCTTGCGGAAGGTGCAGATTTCTACGCTTCCCCCGGTCTCAGCCCCGATGGAAAGCAGCTCAGTTTTCTTCAGTGGCACCACCCGAACATGCCCTGGGACGCCACCGAGCTGATGCTCGCGGAACTTGACGAAAATGGTACCGTCCAGGCAAGCCAGCAGATCGCCGGTGGCACCGGCGAATCCGTGTTCCAGCCGCAGTGGTCACCTGCCGGCGACCTGTACTATGTCTCCGATAAAAACAACTGGTGGAATATCTACTGGACCGGCAGCGACACGCCGGTTTGGGACAAAGATGCCGAATTTGCGACTCCGCAGTGGGTCTTTGGGATGTCCACCTATGGTTTTCTGGACCGTGACACGCTCTTCTGCACATTTACGCAAAACGGGCGCTGGCAGCTGGCAAACATTGACCTCAAGCGCGGTGAACACCGCTTGCTGGAGCACCCCGGCTGCGACTTCGAGAGTATTCGGTGCGCACAGAACCGGGCGCTGTTTATCGGCAGCAGCGCGACAGACTTCCCTGCGGTATACCTCTATTCCAGTGAATCCGGTCAGTTTCGGACCGTCGCCAGCAGCAGTTCCACCCCGGTGAACCGGGAGTGCTTTTCGCCGGCGCAACCAATCACCTTCGAAAAGAACGGTCGCGAGGTACACGGTTTTTACTACCCACCGCACAACCCCGGCTACCGCGGTGCCCCGGATGAGAAACCGCCGTTAATCGTGTTCGGCCATGGCGGCCCTACCGGGGCAACTTCCGCCGGGCTCAACCTGAAAGTGCAATACTGGACCAGCCGCGGCTTCGGTATTCTGGATGTCAATTATTCCGGCAGTACCGGCTACGGCCGCGCCTACCGCGATCGCCTTGAAAACAACTGGGGCATTCTCGACGTCGAAGATGTCTGCGCGGGCGCGGAATACCTGGTGGAACAGGGCCTCGCCGATCCGAACCGCCTGCTGATCAAAGGTGGCAGCGCCGGCGGCTACACAGTGCTGGCCGCCCTCACCTTTCACAATACGTTTTCCGCGGGTGCCAGCCACTACGGTATTGGCGACCTCACCACACTCGCCCAGGACACCCACAAGTTCGAATCGCGCTATCTCGACAAACTGGTTGGGCCCTGGCCGGGGACGGAAACGATCTACCGCCAGCGCTCCCCCATCAACCACATCGAGCAGCTGGACTGCCCGGTGATCTTTTTCCAGGGAATGGAAGACAAGGTGGTACCCCCCAGTCAGGCTGAGACCATGGTGCAGGCACTGCGTGAGCGGGGTATTCCGGTGGCCTACATTACCTTTGCGGAGGAAGGACACGGCTTCCGCTCCGCAAGCAGTATCCAGAAGGCACTGGAAGGCGAGCTGGAGTTCTACAGCCGCATATTCCGTTTCCCATTGCCCCAACCTGGCCCCGGTATCGAAATCGACAATCTCGAGGGCGAGCACTGATGGGGCGCTGGCGCCCACCGCGGCCCCGTGGTTCCCGCTATATCACGCCGGAAGGTGCCGCGCGTATGCGTGCAGAAGTGAAGCAACTCTGGGAAATTGAACGCCCGAGGGTCACCCAGGCAGTGAGCGACGCGGCAAAACTCGGCGATCGCAGCGAAAATGCCGACTACATCTACGGCAAGAAAAGACTGCGTGAAATTGACAGCCGTGTGCGCTTTCTCACCAAGCGACTCGAAGAAATCACCGTGGTCGACCGCGTCCCCGATGACCGGGGCAAAGTGTTCTTCGGCGCCTGGGTAACATTGGAAGACGAGGATGGCAACACAACGAAATATCGCATTGTGGGCCCGGACGAATTCAACGTGAAGGAAGGGTTGATCTCGATGGACTCTCCTGTCGCCCGCGCCTTGCTGGGAAAAAGCATTGACGATGAGGTGGAAATTCAGCAGATGGAACAGTGGGTGACCTACTACATCTGCGAAGTGGAATATCCTGAAATATCAACCTGAGGTGCCGGCCAGGCTCCTCCATTCAGGCATACCTGTCCGCTGGCTGACGATTCACGCAAGCGTTGGCAGAGCTGGTCGCAGGCGTCACCAAGCGGCATACCCGGCCAGCACCACAATCGCTCCATACACTGCAACGCCGGCAAAAACCGGCCAACCCAGTGAACGGGTCCGCCGCCATACCAAATAGGTGGCGAGGATACCAATGGCTGTCGCCCACCAGGTGGCAGGGCTCGGCGTTGCCGGCATCAGTGACACACCAAACATTGCCGCAATCATCAACGGACCGAGCACGGTCAGCCAGGACGGCATCGCCTCCAGTGAGTTTGCCGACTGTTTGCGAATCAGGTGCCGCCGCATCCACAGTAGTGGCAATGCACGCAGCATCAGGGTTCCCACCGCGGTGGTCACCAGGGCCAGCCAGAGTGTGTTATCCATGGTTCACCGCATCATTCCTCTGTCCCCGATTCCGCGCCAGTCTGTCCAGCCCGTAGTACACCAGTGCACCACACAACGCGGCGATGGGAATCGCGGCGTTTTTGAATCCATAGATGGCAAATATCAGCGCAATGGTGGTGGTTGCGGCCAGCGTCATCGCCCAGTGACGGGATGCTAATTTGGGCGCGAGCAGCACCAGAAACAGCGCCGGCAAGGCAAATGGCATCACCTCACCGACCAGGGGCCAGCGCTGCGTCAACTCCTTGCCGGCAATCGCACCGATCGCCGTTCCCCCAATCCAGCTGAACCAGGCCACCAGCGAAGCCCCGATGTACCAGCCCATACGATCCTGTGGAGGGAGCTGCGGAAGACGCACATGGGACAGCGCGAAAATCTGGTCGGTAAGGCCGTGCATCAACCAGGGCCAGTAACGACTGCGACCGAGCCAGGGCGCAATATTCGGCCCGTACACCACATGCCGAGCGTTGATCAATAATGTCATCACCACCACCAGCCACAGTGGTGCGCCGGCAGCGACCATGGCCACAAACAGGAACTGGGAGGCCCCCGCATACACCAGAGTCGATATCAAAATGGCCTCCCAGGCGGAGAAGCCAGACTGCACCGCGATCAAGCCAAAAGAAATCGCCACCGGAACATAGCCGCCCAACAGTGGAATACCCTCGCGCGCGCCGGTGACCCACGCCGGGCGCTTATCTGGGGTGGCAGAAGAACTCAAAACATCCAATCCTTTTTGCCCGTCGGGCGATAAAAAATACAATCTGAAAAAGACAAAGCCCCGGCAGCCGCTACCGGCTGCGGGGGCTTGAGCCACCGGCAATTGACGAGCCGGATTAACGCACGCCGTCCAGTAAATGCCGGGCGATAATCAAGCGCTGAATCTCGCTGGTGCCTTCGTAAATCGTGGTGATACGCACATCCCGCGCCATCCGCTCCAGGGGGAACTCCCGGGTATAACCAACGCCGCCGTGCATCTGCAGCGCCACATAGCAGGCCTCATTGGCCTTCTCCGACGCATAAAGCTTGGCCATGGAAGCAGCGGGCCCGAATGGCTGCCCCGCATCTTTCTGCCACGCTGCCTGCAACAATAACAGGCGCGCGGCCTCCATCTCCGTATATTTGTCGGCCAATTGCCACTGCAGCCCCTGAAACTGTGCCAGCGGCTTTCCGAACTGCTCACGCTCCTGCAGGTAATTGCGCGCGCAATCCAGCGCCTCAAGGCCGATCCCCAGAGCCAGCGAACCGATACCGATACGCCCTCCAGCCAGCTCGCCCGCGGCAATACGGAAACCGCGGTTCTCTTGTCCCAGCATATTGGCGGCGGGCACACGGCAGTCTTCAAAGGCGACCTCGTTCGTCACAGAGGCCTTCTGCCCCATTTTTTCTTCCGCCTTGCCAATCACCAGCCCCGGCGTACCGGCTTCCACCAGGAAACAGGAGATCCCTTTCCCTTTGGGAGCGGCAGCATCCGTCACCGCCCAAACCACAAATACCCCGGCAAACTCCGCGCTGCTGATAAACAGTTTGCTGCCATTCAGGACATAGTGGTCGCCATCTTTCACCGCCCGGGTACGCATGGCCGCGGCATCAGAGCCCGAGCTCGGCTCGGTCAGACAGAAGGATCCCGCCGGGTACTCGCCGCTGCAGATTTTGGGCAGAAAATACTGTTTCTGCTCCACGCTACCCATCGCCTGAATGACCTCTGCCACCATATTGGTGACCGAGGTGGTGGTCGCCGTGGAGGCACAGCCGCGGGCAATTTCCGTAATCGCGAGACTGAACGCGATGGTGCCGGCGCCAGTGCCACCATATTCCGGGTCGATATTGATTCCCATGAATCCGAGCTCGGCCAGCTCCTTGAGTTTCTGTAGAAACAGCGCCCGGTTACCGGTCTTATCCAGCTCTGCCGCAATGGGCTTCAGCTCACTATCCGCAAACTGACCCGCCGCCTCCCGGATCATCTGCTGCTCTTCGGACAATTCGAAATTCATGACGTTTTCTCACTCATCATTGCAGGCATACATCCAATGGTTCATCGGACAATGCGTCGTTATTGTTATAAGGGTTACGGTTATTTCCGGCGCAACAGGAACCGCCGCAAGGCTCCCTGTTGTATTGCCACGCCCAGTAAAATCAGCGCCAGGCCGGCGATGGTCGCCAGATGGATACGCTCTCCCACCAGCAGCGCGATCAATAACAGCGACAGGGGCGGAGAGAGATAGATAAAATTGCTGATACGCGCGGTGTTATCGCAGTGCAGCAGCGCCGCCTGCCATAATAAAAAGGCAATACCCATTTCAAACAGGCCCACGTATACCGCACCTATCCAGCCACCCAGTGGTGGCCACTGCCAGTCCCCCTGCCACCACACGGCTGCGGCCAACCAGGGCAGGCCGCAGCAGAATGTCAGGAACAGGTTTACCGATGCATTTCCACCGATACGGGTATTCAATAGCCAGTAACAGGACCAGACCAGCGTACTGAACAATGCCAGTGCCACGCCCCAGGGCTGCTCAAACCTGAGCTCTGCCAGATTGCCCCCTGTGGCAATCACCACGACCCCGCCATAGCACACCAGACCGGCGAACAGATCCTGCCTGCGCAGCTTCTGTTTCAAAAGCGGCACCGACAGCAGCGCCAGCACCACGCCCCAGGTGTAATTGAGCGGCTGGGCCTGCTGCGCAGGCAGCAGATCGTAGGCGTGGAAGAGAACCAGGTAATAGAGAAAAGGATTGCAGAACCCGAGGGCGAGAAACCAGCCCCGGGATCGCCGCCAGCTGTCGCGCAGCTCCCGGCCCAACCCCTGCCACAGGACAACCGCTCCCATAAAGACCGTGGAAACCAGTGACGCAATAGTCACTAGCTGCAGCGGCGACAGATATTGCAGGGAGAGTTTGAAGGCGCTGGCCACCGTGGACCAGCACAGCACTGCGGCCAGCGCGAACCACGTCGCACGGCGATTATTGCGGGAAAATGAACTGGCAGGTGCTTCCATCAGAGCGGTTAAAACCGTTTGCTCATCGCTTGCCGTTTTTCAGGTCCTGCTCGGGAATCGCCACCGAGGTATCGGTCTTCACTTCCTCGATCACAACATAGGTATGGGTTTCCCGCACACCGGGGACCGAAGCGAGTTTTTCACCAAGGAATTGACGGTACCCCAGCATATCCTTGATACGGATTTTTACCAGGTAGTCAAAACCGCCGGCCACCATGTGACACTCCTGAACCTCTTCGAGACTGGACAGATGCTTGTTGAATGCTTCCAGCGCTTCGGTCGCGGTATCCGTCAGGGATACCTGGATATAGACCACGAGACCCGCATGAACCTTGAGTGGGTCCAGCAGCGCAACATACTCTTTAATAAAGCCTTCGCGCTCCAGACGCTTGACCCGTTCGAGGCACGGCGTAGGACTCAGATTGACGCGACGCGCCAGTTCCACATTGGGAAGGCGGCCCGCACGTTGAAGAATCCGCAAAATCTGGCGGTCAATACGGTCCAGATCTTCCAATTTCCGAGACATAGCAAAATACCCTACTGGTGATTAACCGGATAACCCCTATATTTAACCACACTCTTTTCCAAAATGGAGATTAATTCTGGGATTTATCCCACATAATCTGGGTTTTTATCCTGTGCTTATTCCCCTCAGAGGGCTCTAAGGAAATACCTATGCCTACACATTTCGCCGGAGAACTGAAAAGCGCGCGCCAGAACGCCCGTAAGTATCTGCATGCCGACGAGAACCAGTGCGTCAGCGAGCTGCTGGCGGCCCCCCGCCCGGGTGAGGCACTGCGGGAGAAGATCCTGTCGACGGCGAGCCAGCTGGTGGTCAAGTCCCGCGAGCAGCGCAGCAAGCGCGGGACACTAGACGCGTTTCTGCAGCAATTTGGACTTTCCAATAAGGAAGGCGTGGCACTCATGTGCCTGGCGGAATCCCTGCTGCGCGTACCGGATGCTGATACTGCAGACAAACTGATCGCCGAGAAAGTTCACTCCGGCAACTGGTCCAGCCACCGCGGTCAGTCGGACTCCCTGTTCGTCAATGCCTCCACCTGGGGGCTGATGCTCACCGGCAATATCGTCGAGCTGGACCCGGACATCACCGAAAAGCCTTCTACCTGGATGAAGCGCCTGGTCAGCCGCATGGGCGAACCCATGGTGCGGACCTCCATGATGCAGGCAATGAAGATCATGGGCGGCCAATATGTGTTGGGGCGCACCATCAAAGAAGCGCTGAAGCGCGGCCCGGCGGAAAACGCCCCCGGTACCCGCTTCTCCTTCGATATGCTGGGCGAAGGCGCGCGCACCATGGCCGATGCGCAGCGTTACTACGACGCCTATATGATGGCCATTGAAGCGATCGGTGCGGATAATACCAGGCGCGATTCATACGGAGATGCGGTGGAAGCCAACGGCATCTCCATCAAGCTTTCCGCCCTGCACCCCCGCTACAGTGAACTGCAGCGGGAGCGCGTCATGAGCGAACTGCTGCCCAAGGTGAAGGCACTGTGTGCAGCGGCAGCCAAGTACGACATGGGCCTCAATATCGACGCGGAAGAAGCGGAACGCCTGGACATCTCCCTGGATATTTTCGAGTCCCTTGCCCGCGACCCGGAACTGGCCAAGTGGCAGGGGCTGGGTTTTGTATTGCAGGCCTACCAGAAGCGCGCGCCACACGTTGCTGACTGGCTGATTGCACTGGGGCGGGATACCGGTCGCAAACTGATGGTGCGACTGGTAAAAGGCGCCTACTGGGACACCGAAATCAAACATGCCCAGCAAATGGGACTGGCGGACTACCCGGTTTATACCCGCAAGTGCCATACCGACCTCTCCTATCAGGTCTGCGCCAAAAAACTGCTGGATGGCCGCGATGCCATCTATCCGCAATTCGCCACCCACAACGCCTACACCGTTGGCCTGATTCTCGAGCTCGCCGGCGATGGCAACAACTACGAGTTCCAGCGGCTGCATGGTATGGGGCACCTGCTCTATGACCAGATTGAAGCGGTCCATGGCAAGCGCGTGCCGGTTCGGGTTTACGCTCCCGTGGGCGCGCACAAAGACCTGCTACCGTACCTGGTGCGTCGCCTGCTGGAAAATGGCGCAAACAGTTCCTTCGTCAACCGCTTTATGGATGAGAAGACGCCGGTGGAGGAGCTGGTGCAGGACACCCTCAAACAAAGCGAAGCGTGCAACCCCTACCGGCACCCGGAAATTCCCGTGCCTGCAGATATCTATCTCGGCCACGAGCCGCTGCCGCGGAAGAATTCAGCCGGTATCGAGCTTACCGATCCCTGCGCAGTGGAACCGCTGCTGCAAGCCGTGGAAGCCACACAGGATAAATCCTGGAGTGGCGGGCCGATTATTGATGGCACCGCCGCCGCAGCCGATCTACCGGTTGTAAACCCGGCCACCGGCGAAACCGTGGGGCACACCGCCAACGCCAGTGAAGCCCAGATCCAACAGGCGTTTGCATCCGCCGCAGAGCACCAGCGCGCCTGGAACCGCCTCGGTGGAAACGCCCGGGCAACGATTCTCGATAAGGTAGCGGATCTGTACGAACAGCATATGGATGAGCTGGTGGCAATGATCTGCCGCGAAGCCGGCCGAACACTGAACGATGGCATTTCCGAAGTACGCGAAGCCGTGGATTTCTGCCGCTACTACGCCAATGGCGCGCGCCAGCATTTCAGTACACCCACAGTGTTACCCGGGCCGACCGGCGAGAGCAATGAGCTGAGCCTGTGTGGTCGCGGTGTGTTTGTGTGCATCAGCCCCTGGAACTTCCCGCTTGCCATTTTCACCGGCCAGGTAGTTGCCGCCCTTGCCGCCGGCAACGGCGTGCTGGCAAAGCCCGCGGAACAGACACCGCTGATTGCCGCCCGCGCGATCCAGCTGATGCACGAAGCTGGCGTGCCGGGAGAAGTACTGCACCTGGTAACCGGCACGGGTGCCGCGGTTGGCAAACCGCTACTGGACGACCCGCGGGTGGCCGGTGTTGCCTTTACCGGCTCCACAGAAACCGCCAAGCACATCAATATGCAACTGGCCGCGAAAGATGGCCCGATCGTACCGTTGATTGCGGAAACCGGTGGCCAGAATGTGATGATCGTGGACTCCACTGCCCTGCCCGAGCAGGTGGTCGACGATGTCATTCAGTCCGCCTTCCTCAGCGCCGGCCAGCGCTGCTCCGCACTGCGGATTCTGTGCGTGCAGGATGTGATAGCAGACAATCTCCTGAACATGCTCAAAGGTGCCTGCGAAGAACTGACCCTGGGCGACCCGGCCAGACTGGAGACCGATATTGGCCCGGTGATTGATGAGAAGGCTCTGGGACTACTGGAGAAGCATCGCGAGCGCATGGCTCAGGAAGCCAAGCCACGGTTTTCCTTTGACCCGGCCAGACAGCCGGCCAGCGGCACTTTCTTTGGCCCGCAGGTGGTGGAAATTGAGGACTTCAACCTGCTCAAGCGCGAAGTATTCGGCCCCTTCCTGCATGTGGTGCGGTTCAAGGCAGAAGAGCTGGAAGATATGATCCAGCGGATCAATGCCACCGGCTACGGCCTGACCTTCGGCCTGCACTCTCGCATCGAAGGGCGCGCCGGCGCCATTTTCAAACGGGTGGACGCGGGCAACTGCTACGTAAACCGGGACATGGTTGGTGCCGTTGTTGGGGTCAACCCGTTCGGCGGTATGGGGTTGTCGGGCACGGGCCCCAAAGCAGGTGGCCCGCACTACCTGTTCCGTTTCGCCAACGAAAAAACCAAGACCATCAACACGGTCGCCACGGGTGGTAATACCCAGCTGTTTACACTGGGCCAGTAAACCCAAAAAAAAGCCCGGGGAGCTACTGCTCCACCGGGCCTTTTTTTGGTGAGCGCGAGACAGCGCTCACCGGTTTACCTGCACAGCACCTGCAGGTTTCAACAGAGAAAACTGATCAATCACCTTCCCCTGATCACTGATCGCACGGTATTCCAGTGAACCGCTTTGCGGATCCACATCAATGACCTGGTACGTCCGGGTGTTTACCGCACCGAAGGCCGCAAACTCCGGCAATTCCTGCTCGTACATCTTGGTCCCGGATACCGCCACCAGGTAGATGGTGCCCTGCTCGCCCTCCGCCACCGGCTCGTTTCCACGCATGGGCACCGTGCGCATATACGCGTGGTCATGCCCCTGGAAGGCAATATCCACATTGTGCTTATCGAAAATCGGGCCCCAGGTATCTCGGATCGACTTATTGTCGCGACCTTCGCGGGAGGCATAGAACGGATGGTGGTAAATCACCACCTTCCAGCGAGCATCGCTCTCCCCCAGCACCCGGTCCAGCCAGTCCACCTGTAATTCAGGCTCTACCAGGTGATAGTTGGAGTCCATCACTACGACAAGCAGATCCTGATACGTCACATGATAGGTGCGACCCGGGTCGAGCTTGCTGCTGCCGTTGTCCGGCAACGCGAACTGTCTGAGATAGAGAGTCGGATGTCCACCGTGACTGTCATGGTTGCCCAATGCCGGCACCACCATGGAACGATCGAACACAGAACTGCCCTCATGGAAGAACTGATCCCAGTTGTCCTGCTCTTGACCGTGGTCAATCAGGTCTCCGGCGATCATATAGAACCGCGCATGGGGGAACTCGAAATCCGCCTGGCGGATCAGCTGCCCCCAACGGTCCAGCCCATTCTGCGGGTCTCCCAGATAGACAAATGAAAACGGTTCACTTGGCGTCGCAGCGGCGGTACGGAATTCCCGGGGCTCCGTCCAGTGCTTCCCATTGTCTGTACTCACCGCATAGAGATAGTCGGTCGCCGGCTTCAGTCCCTCCAAAGCGACACGGTGCAAACGCACCACCGGGTCATTCACCACCTGACGGGTGCGAAGTTCCGAGAAACTGGACTTCTTGCGCATTGCGCCCTGCGCACCGCGAGCCAGGACATCGGCCTTTGGCGCCACCCACAGCAACCCCTGATCCACACTGTCATCGGTACGCCACTGCACGGTCGCACTGGTCGCCGGGTCACCCTGCCAGGTCAGCTGCAGATGATCGGGACGAGCCGACGATGGGTAGCGAGTTTCACGGAAATACCCCACAAAGCGGGAAACCAGCTCCCAGCTCTCGAAGCTGCGCAGTACCGGGAGCCCAGCCAGTGTTGACGGCAAGGTATTGAAATAGTCGTTGTCATCGATAAACGGCCTGCCGCCAATCTCGGCAATTTCCACATCCACCGCGGGCGTCAGCGGGGTAATCGATACCGCCGAGCGCCCGTGTGCCGGTGCGGCAAAAACGAGATATGGCTTGAGTTCCCCCGACAGACTCGGCACCCCTAAGCGAACCTCCCCTGCAGGCACCGCTTTGGACCATACGTGATAGGGATCCTCCTCATCCACGATAAAATCCAGCTCCCCACGCCGGGTAAACTGCTGGTCCACAAGCCAGAATGGGGTTTCCCCATATGAAGCATCAAATGCGACATAAATCACCGCATTGCGATCCACCTCAAATCGGGAGAATGCCGTACCGAGATAACGCCGCTCATCGGCAGTGAGAAAGTCCACCACCGACTCCGGTGTCAGAGCGATACGCTCCGCCGGTGACAGCGCCCGTGACATGCGGTCGATGATATGGGATACCCGCTCCTCCAGTTCGTCGTGAACGTTATCCGGGCTATCCGCTGCCACAGCCACCGTAGAACAGAGCAGCAACAGAGCCACAATCAGGTTAGAAAATAAACGCATAGAACCCCCCAAAAATAATGCGCAGATTCTAACGACATATTCGCGAAGGTGGCGTCAGGGATATGAATTTTTCATGGCAATTTGGTGACAGAGGGCGGAACCGAAGGCGGCGGCGCAACGAAAGATACGCACGCAAAAAAGCCGGGCATATAGCCCGGCGCAACATCCTGTGGTTTGCCGAATTACGAAACCACTGATTTCGCCCGATAGGGATTAATCAGGAGCTAGTTCAAGACGCGATACCCTCTTCCACGCAGGCAATTACGGGCGATAGCCCTCTCTTCTGCATGGGCACTACCTACACCGCTGACACCGCCAATCAGCCCGCCCGCGGCGGCGGCACCGGCGGCAGCACTACTGGTATCACCAATGATCGCCCCCAGAGCACCGCCCAGGAGTGCGCCACCGGCGGCGCGGGTGAATCCTCTGCGGCCCGCGTCATTGCGCGCGGCCATTGACATGGTTTTGCAGTCCGCCAGATCCAGCTGATATTGCCGCATATTGACGCCCTGGGTATCGATTACGATATCGCCTGCGCCGTACACCTGTTCCTGCTGGCTGGCACAGCCAAAAAGCGTGGCGGCACTAAGGCCTGCAGCGGCCATAAGTCGGAATTTCATTGGCGCCCCTCTTCACATTTTGTCGCCCGTGTCCTCTTAGGTTTAGACCAGCGTGGAAGATCGCGCCACGGTGGACTGGTAGTGAATTGCTATAAGGACACATGCGCTTAGAAGAGAGTGGCAAAAGAGGACGTGGCAGAAAAGGCGGACGGGCTGCAGAGGGGACCGAAGGCCCCTCCGGGTCTTGGTAGTGAGGCTGAGGGGCTGGCGAGTCACATAATAAGTCAGCGCAAGTCCGGCAACTTTCGGCAACGGGGCTTGGCAAAGGTGAATTGCGCGGTGCTGATCGCCCTTTCCAGGAATCCTCCTTCGCAATAGCACAGATAGAAATCCCACATGTTGATAAAGCGCTGATCAAACCCCTGCGCCCGGATTTCGTCGAGATGCTCGAAGAATTTGTCGCGCCAGGATGCGAGCGTTTTTGCGTAGTCGAAGGTGATATCGTCCAGACCGACTATCTGCATATCGGTATGCTCGGCGATATTGTTTGCAACTACCTGATTGGATGGCAGGCAGCCACCGGGAAAAATGTAACGCTGGATAAAATCAACGCTGTTTTTGTAAGATTCAAAGCGCTGATCCTGGATGGTGATGGCCTGCATCACCATAATGCCGTCGTCTTTCAACAACGCACTGCAACGGCTGAAAAAGGTTTTGTAGTACTGGTGCCCTACAGCTTCGATCATCTCAATGGACACGATCTTATCGTACTGTCCTTCCAGCTCCCGGTAATCTTTCAGTAACAGGGTGATGTGGTCCTGCAACCCCTCACGCTGCACCCAGGCTTTCGCGTATTCATATTGTTCCCGGGAAATCGTGGTGGTCGTCACGCGACACCCGAAATGCTTGGCCGCGTACACCGCCATCCCCCCCCAACCGGTACCGATTTCCAGTAAGTGATCTGTGGGCTTCAGCTGCAACTTTCGGCAGATCCGCGCCATTTTGAATTGAGAGGCCTCGGTCAGGCTCGCGCTTTCTGAAGGAAAAACTGCGCTGGAATACAACATGGTGGGATCGAGAAAAAGACCAAAAAAGTCGTTTCCGAGATCATAATGCGCAGAGATATTCTTCCGGGAACCGCGCAGCGAGTTCGCATTCAGACGATGCAGCCCCTTCAAGACAAGCTTGTGCAGAACACGCCAACGGGAATCCAGATCCTGCAACAGACCAATATTCGCCACCATCACACGAATCACCTGGACAAGATCCGGAGAGTGCCAGGCCGACTCCATATAGGCTTCCCCTGAACCGATGGTGCCATTGAGCATGACCTGGGTGTACGTGGACGGATGCGTGACGTAAATATGTGCTTCAATATCGGAAAAGCCCGGCGTCTGCCCGAACTGCAAAATGTCTTCCACACCAAACTTCTCATGCACATACAGTGTGCCCACGCTGAGGGATGCCAGCTTACCGAGCACCAGCTTGCGCGCGACCTGATCACGCCATGAGATGCGCACGGTAGCAGGTGCCTGAACTTCCGTATCCGCGGTGGACAGTTGTGTAGCGGTTTGGGCAATTTCTTTCTGCATCATATTCATGCTCAGTCAATATCCCCCGGATATCTCGTCGTTGTCAGTGTGGTGCGCGCTATCTTATGTCTTGGGGTGGGCGTAAAAAGGCACACGCTTGATCAGCAGCCTGAGTGCTTCCCAGTAAATAGCGCCTACCACTTTTACGGTAAAGAGCGGGTACTGGATCAGCTTGCGCGCCAGCACAGACGCCGATATTTCTTCGCGCTGTAAAGACATGCAGGCATCGAAAACCCAATCGCCCTCCTGCTCCAGACGAATACTTACGGTCAGCCGCCGGTCCGGGGTGGTACTTCGCCAGTGGTAAGTCTGCTCAAAAGGCATGAATGGCGAAACATGCAGTGCCTTGTCAAAGGTGGCTCGCTGCACCCTGCCGCCACCTACCGGCAACACATAACCATGGCGCTCGTTCCAGGGGGTGTTGTGTACATCCACCAGCAGCGTCTCCACCTCCTCGCCTTTGGCATCGAAACAGTAATAGATACTGATGGGATTCATGTTGTAGCCAAAGTATCGCCAGTTTGCGAGAAACGCGATGGGCCCCCTGGGGCGTTCACACAAGGCGCGCTCCACGTGGTCGCGCACAGCCTGATCGAGGGGAACCCTGGGGTCGCCAAAAAAGTCCTCACGGCAGAACCTGGCCGGGGCGAACTTTGACGTCGACCAGAGCCTGGACGCGCCCAGAATCTCCGGGAGTTCATCGAGAAAGGCAAACACCATAAACCCCTTGTAGCGGAAGCCGTGTTGCCTCGGCGTGAATCGGCGATGCTGAATCCAACCGGAGTAGATACCACTTCGCATCAGAACTCGGCTCCCAGCGCCCGCGCGACACGCACGCCACTGACCACACCATCTTCATGAAACCCGTTGGCCCAGTAGGCGCCACAAAACCAGGTCCGCCTGGTACCGTTAATCTCAGGCCAACGTGCCTGAGCACCGTTGCCCTGCACTGAAAACTGGGGATGCGCATACTCGAACCTTCCAATCACTTTGTCCGGCGCAATCAGGTGGTCGGCATTCAAGGTAACGCAGTAGGTTTTTTCCGTGTCTAGCCGCTGCAGAATATTCATGTTGTAGGTGAGCGCCGGCAGCGCGGCTTCGTCACCCTGCAGACGATAATTCCAGCTTGCCCAGGCGGACTGGCGCTTTGGAAGGAGTGTCTCGTCCGTATGCAGTACTACGGAGTTCATTTCGTAGGGGATCTGCCCGAGGACTTCCATTTCATTTCTGTCCGCGTCACCGAGAATCTGCAAAGCCTGATCGGAATGGCAGGCGAATATCACCTGATCGAACACTTCAGAGCGGACCTCTCCTTCTGCAGCGCGATACTCGAGTAGGACATTGTCCGTATTCCGCAACACCCTGGTAACCGGTGTGTTGAGGCGGATACGGTCCACAAAGCCACGTGTCATCGGCTCGATATAAGACCTTGACCCTCCCTTGATCACCCACCATTGCGGCCGGTTGAACAGATTGAACAGGCCGTGGTTATAGAAAAAGCGAATGAAGAAGTCGACAGAAAAATCCAGCATCCGCGCCATACTCGCCGACCAGATCGCCGACCCCATGGGAACCAGATAGCGCGACGCGAATTCATCGGAATAGCCATTGGAAACGAGATAACTGCCTAGCGTGGTATTTTCACCGAGCGCGCCCTCTTTCCAGTCCGCTACGGCATCCCGGTTAAAGCGGACAATGTCACGTAACATCCGCCAGTGACCGCCGTCGAGTAAATTCCGGCGCTGGGCAAAAAGCGCATTGAGGTTGTTGCCGGCATACTCAAACTCTCGTTGATTGCCACAGGGCGTGGCTGGCGCGGAGACGCTGAATCCCATATCCGTGGGTTGGTTTGCGACCCCAAGCTGGTTCATCAGCTTGATGAAATTTGGGTAGGTCCAATCATTGAACACGATAAACCCGGTATCTACCGGAATTGTCTGATGACCTTCGCGAACATCGATCGTGGCCGTGTGCCCACCCAGGCGGCCATCCGCCTCGAACAGGGTAATGTCGTGCGTCTCATGCAGCAGATATGCCGCCGTCAGTCCCGAGATGCCGCTACCGATGATCGCAATACGCATTACGCTTTCCTCAGTTTTTGAATTCTTGTCATACGGGGTGCAATCAGTCTGAACCAGACTGGAGAAAAAAAGCGCAGTAGTCGTAACGGCCAGCTCAGCCGCCGGGGGAAATCAATCCTATGCCGCCCTGCTTTGACACCGGAGAGAATGCGTTCTGCGGCTTTCTCCGGTGCCATTAGAAACGGCATATCAAAATCGTTCTTTCGGGTAAGCGGTGTATCGATAAATCCCGGACGGACAAGCACCGTGCGCAGGGAGGTCAAGGAGGTGTCTGCTCGAACCGCCTGCGTGAAATAGTCAACCGCCGCTTTGGAGGCCCCGTAGGCTTCCGCACGGGGAAAGCCGATCACCGACGACAGGCTGCCGACCGCGACAAAGACGGGCGCGCGACTGCCCCCCAGCAGGGGTAGCGAAGCCCGCAGTGTGTTCACCAGACCGAAAAAGTTCGCATCAAAAACTCTGCGGTAACTGTCGATGTCCAGTGTCAGGCCTTCGTCGTACTCACAGGTCCCCGCGCAGGCGATAACCAGATCCAGCTGATCGGTTATTTCCTGTAGGTCACTGGCTGCTGAGACCATGGATTGGTCGTTGCCCACATCGCAATCCAGCACCTTTACGTGGGTGGGCGCAGCCTGCTGAATCGCCAGCAACGGGGCCCGGTTACGCCCACTGATGATCACGAAGTGACCCTCGGCAATGAGCCGCCGTACCAGCGCCTCGCCGATGCCGGAACCGGCCCCCGTCACCCAGATATTGAGTTTGCTCGACCAGGTTGCCGCGTCAGCCATTTTCGCCTCCACTATCCCCCAACCGGCCCTTTACATGGCGTATGACGGTCCCCAGCAGCGGTACCTGCTCATACACCATGGCACCGAGGTCGTATACATCCTCATGGAAAATAACCTGTGTATCCCGCGCATCGATCTGAATCAGGGAGGCGCCGCGCAGGTGCAATTGCTTTCCCCCCTGCAGCTTCGGGTGCCGATAGTGCATGACCCACCAGAGACTGTGCCAGGTACCGGCACCGACTACCCGGTCGAACTCGAAACGGCACTCGTTCAGATTTTGAGACACCCCGGCAAAATAGGCCTGCATCGCCTGCAGCCCCTTGACCTCGTGTACCGGGTCGCGGAATACGACCGACTCCGCGTAGAGGTCGGCGACCGATTTCGCGTCTACCGTCAGGAAATTGGCATAAAGCGCTTTCAGTTTTGTAACCGCTTGCGACATAACGTTGTGCTTTCCTTCGCCAGTGGGTGTCTGGTCTGGTTTACGCTGGCGCCATCGGATTGGATTAACCAGCCCTCCCCCGGTATTACTCTTTATCACCACGTATTATGAGCCGCTGTGATCCATTCCGTGGCCGCCTGCGTAACAACGACCACAGAATAACCGTCAGGCAGAAAACGGAGGCCGGTTTAGCTATCATGGCCGCAACCAAACCCAATCAGGGCGGAGCCAGCAGCGTGCAGGTAACTGACCAGAAAAGAGACGATGAATGGAGCGGCCTTCTGGTGCGCGTAGGACGCGACCGGGACCGACAGGCGTTCGAGCGCCTATTCGGTCATTTCGCACCGTTAATCCGAGGCTTTCAGTTCAGTCGTGGCGGCCAGAGTTCGGCCCCCGAAGCGGCGGATGAGCTGGTACAGGAAGTCATGTTCCGAGTATGGACCAAGGCGCCCACCTACCGACCGGAGAAGGCGGCGGCGAGTACCTGGGTATTTACCATCATGCGGAACTGTCGCATCGACGCTCTGCGCAAGAGCAGTCGTCAGCCGGCGACCGATGAAAGTCTGAACGTGGAAGATATCTGGGACGACAGTCAGGACGAGCAACCGCTGGTATTTCTGCAGCAGACGCGCAACCAGCACGCCATCGCCGCGGGACTGGAGTCACTGCCACCAGAACAGAGTCACGTTATTGAAAAGGCGTACGTGGAGGGTAAATCCCACAGCGAAATATCCGAGGAGTTGGGCCTGCCACTGGGTACCGTCAAATCCCGGGTGCGCCTTGCCCTCAAAAAACTTCAAAGCACCATTTCCAGGTAAAGAGGTCAGCCAGGGAGTATGATTCACCACCATCCCGACAACAATTTATTGCTGGAATACGCCAGCGGCAGCCTCAACTGGGCGCACAGTCTGGTGGTTGCCGCACATATTCAGCTGTGCCCGCAGTGTGCGGCTCAACTGAAATTACTCAACGGTGTTGGCGGCAACCTTCTCGCCTCAGCAACGCCGACCCCATCGCTGGTGTGCGAAGAAGGCGATGTTTTCAGCAAGCTGATGCAACGCATTGATCAACAGCCTGAAACCGCGGACACGCGATGCCCGGATTCCGATCGCGGCACTCGCCCTGTGCGGGACCCGATTTTTGCCTCGGTACCGCCTGTAGTGCGCAAGTTGCTGGCGGATAACCCGGTGCTGCAGTGGCGTCGACTGTCCAAGGGATTGAAAGAAGCACGCCTGAAAACCGGACAGAGTGAACGTGAAGTATCGTTTCATCGCATCGCGCCCGGCAGCAAAGTGGCGGAGCACGACCACCGCGGCCGCGAAATCACCATGGTGCTGTACGGCAGCTTTTCCGATGCCGATGGCGTTTATACACCGGGCGACTTTCTGGTGCGAGAGCCGGGAGAGGTTCACCGTCCAACCGCCACACAGGATCAGGAATGTCTGTGCCTATCCGTGGTGGAGGCCCCGGTGGCTCTCACGGGGCTTATCGGGAAAATCGTCAATCCATTTTTGTCCATCAAGCCTCAGTAAACTGGCCCGACATGAAAAAGCCCGGAAAAACCGTAAGGCTGTTCACTTAAGCATTGCAGCCTAAGGTGGGGCCCCGGAAAATCCGGTTTTCAGATCAGGAAACCGGATTTTTTTGTGTCTCTTCAGCAGTCTCTCTTCGATATTGATGCCCTCCAGTCCTTCTGTGACCTGAGTACCTTCACCCAGAACATTCCCGTTGAATGGGTGGATTCCGCTCTGCAGTTATCCTCGCAAGCCACTATTCGCCGCCGTCGACTTCCCGCCGATCAGGTACTCTGGCTCGTGCTGGGCATGGCCCTGTTCAGGAATGAACCGGTCTCAGAAGTTGCCCGCAGGCTCAATATCTGTGCTCAGGGGCTCGCGAACGATAGCCTGTTGGCCCCAAGCGGGGTATCAAAGGCGCGACAGCGTCTTGGTGCTAACCCCGTTCAGTGGCTATTTCAACGTACCGGGGGGCACTGGGGACATGAGCGTTACCCCGAAGATGAATGGCGAGGATTGCAAGTTCTCGCTGTCGATGGCGCGCTGTTGCGCACTCAAGATACTCCTGAGCTGCGAGATCATTTTGGCTCCGGTAACACGAGCACAAACCGGCAAACTCCGTACCCTCTTATGCGCCTGATTGCTCTAATGAACGTACGTTCACATGTACTTCTGAATGCAGAACTAAGCCCTTACCGACGCAGCGAAATACGCCTGGCCGATGAGTTTATGAATCAGGTGCCGGAAGCCTCCGTAACCCTGTTTGATAAGGGTTTTTGGAGTGCAGACCTTTTGCTGCGGTGGGCGGATCAGAACACGCAACGCCACTGGCTGATCCCCGAGCGCAAAGGCCTGGTCAGTGAGACAGTGGAGGTCTACAACAAAAATGATCGACTACTGCGAATGAAGGTCTCCCCCCAGGCTCGGAAGCGCAATCCGGCCCTTCCCGAGTACTGGGAAGTTCGAGCAGTGAGCTACAAGCATAATGGCAAAAACAAAACGGTATTTACCTCGCTACCGGCAGATACTTACGGCACTAAAGCCGTCGCGAAGCTCTACCAAGAGCGCTGGGAAATCGAAATCGGCTTCCGTGACATCAAAAGTTCCATGCAGCACAACGCCGTCACCCTACGTAGCAAGACCGTGGAACTGGTTTATCAGGAAGTGTGGGGGCTACTGTTGGCGTACAACGTGATACGTCGAGAGGCAAGCCAGGCAGCGGTCGCTCACGGGGGAAACCCAGCCAGGATACGCTTTAAGTTCGCATGCCAGTATATTGCTGCGCAGCTGATTGTCATGGCCGCGGCTCAGCCATTATCAAGGACTGGAGCGCGCTTATCGGAGCTTAGGGCGGGGATTGGGAACCTGTTTTTAGAGGACCGTCCTCGGCCTTCTAGGCCGAGGACGGTAAAGATCAGCAAAACCCGCTATCCGGTGAATCGTCGTGCTGCTCCGCTTAAGTGAACAGCATTACGGAAAAACCGGGCTTTTTCTCAGCTGACTGGTCTCAGTGTCGCTCTGTCAGCATATTGCCGATTTCAGTACCGGCACCAGAATCCGTGAAGCGTGCGCGCAACTCCCGCCAGCGCAGCAGAACTTCATCCATTTTCCGGGCTCGTACATGTCCATAGCCACGCACCTTCTGTGGCAATAAAAGTAACTCTTCAGCCTGTGCCTGATTTGCAACCGATAGCGATCCGGCCACCAGCAGCACCGTCTCCCGGACCTCCCGCGCCCAGCGACGCTCACCGCGGCGCTCCGCCGTGTACCCAAAGACATCCAGCGGTGTACCGCGCAGGACTTTCCCTTTGGCCAGCCAGGGCAGAACGCGGCGCATCCAGCCGCCCAGCGTAACTTTCCGTATTCTGCCGCTGGCATTTGGGCGGGCAAGGAATGGCGGAGCCATCAGAAACTTCAGGGTGTAATCGCCGCTAAACGTCTCACGCAACTGTTGCTGGAAGCTTTCGCTACTGTAAAGCCGCGCGACCTCGTACTCATCTTTGTACGCCATCGCCTTGAACAGGCTTTGAGCGGCTGCGCGGCTTACCGGGAAGCGGGACCCACTGATGCGAGCCTCTGCCCTGCGGAGTCTGCTCAATGCCTGCTCGAAGGCGCGCGCGTACCCCGGGCTTTGGTACTCCCGCAGTTCGGCCGACAACCGTGCGACCAACTGATCGATGGTTTCCATCGGTTCTACCATTTTCACCACTTGCGCCGGAGTCAGGATCCGGTCGATCGCGCCGGGTGTTTCCGCCAGTAACCGGCCAGCACGGAATGCCCGCAGATTATTCTCCACCGCGACCCCATTGAGGGTGACCGCCCGCTCCAGGGCAGCACCGCTCACGGGCAATACCCCCTTCTGGCAAGCGAAGCCCAAAATCATCAGGTTTGCCGCAACCGTATCGCCAAACAGGGATTCCGCGTAGCGGTTGGCATCAATCCCGAAATACGCTCCCGCGACCGAACGGATACTGTCGGCGGTGGCGTCTGCAGGAAACGCCAGGTCGTTGTCACGCACAAACGCTGCAACCGGCACCTCGGCGGTGTTCACTACCGCGTTGATTTCTCCCTCGGCGAATTTGCTGCGCTGCGCGGCAGCGGTCACCATGTCACAGCCCAGCACCAGATGCGCGGCGCCATCGCGTATCCGGGCAGTGGTGATATCAGCCGGTGTACGACCGACTTTGACATGGGCCACCACAGCACCGTTCTTCTGCGACAACCCGGTAAAGTACAAAGTGGTGCTGCCCTTGTCCTCAAGGTGTGCGGCCATACCCAAGAGCGCGGCAACCGTGAGTACTCCACTGCCGCCGATACCGGCCACGAGAATATTGACGGTCTGATCCAGTTGCGGGGCCGGCGCGGGCCGCAGATCGTTGCAGGCCGCATCAATGGCTTGCGCCAGTGTCTTCACTTCCGGCTTTTTCAGCTCGCCGCCTTCCACGCGGACAAAGCTCGGGCAGAAACCGTCTGCGCAACGCATGTCCTTGTTACAGCTGGACTGATTGACCTGCCGCTTACGCCCGAACGGTGTCTCCAGTGGTTCCACCGCAATACAGCTGGACTGCACACTGCAGTCACCACAGCCTTCGCAGACACGGTGATTGATCAACAGGCGGCGTGACGGGTCTTCCATCTGGCCTTTTTTCCGGCGGCGGCGTTTTTCTGCTGCGCATACCTGCTCGTAAATAATGGCCGTCACCCCGGCGGTATCGCGCAGTTGCCGCTGAACATCATCCAGTGCATCACGATGAAAAATCTCCAGCGCAGCGGGTAATTGCGCCCGGTGTTGCCGCCAGTGGTCCGGGTTTTCGCTCACCAGGCACACCCGCCCTACCCCTTCTGCGATCAATTGTCGCGACAACGTGGGCACGGTGACTTCCGCATCGGTCGGCTGCCCACCGGTCATGGCCACCGCGTCGTTCAGCAGAATTTTGTAAGTAATATTGATGCGACTCGCCACCGCCTGGCGGATGGCAAGCAGCCCGGAATGGTTGTAGGTACCATCCCCCATGTTCTGGAAAATGTGCTTATCCGTGGAGAACCGATGCAGGCCCACCCAGTGCGCGCCTTCCCCACCCATGTGGGAGTATGTGTCCGTGCGCAGACCTTTACCCAGTGCCATGATATGGCAGCCAATACCGGCACTGCCGATACTGCCTTCGGGCAGCTTGGTCGAAGAGTTGTGCGGGCAGCCCGCACAGAAAATCGGCTCACGGGCCAGAAGCCCAGTAGCTTTCCCCGGAACAGTGGTGCCGAGTTTTTCCGCCAGCGGCACCAGTTTTTCTGCAAGCGCGGTATCCGCCAGCCAGCGGGTAATCGCCCTGGCCACTTGATCCGGGCCAAAGCCCCAGATCGCCGGCAGCAGGTCATTGCCATCTAGGTCTTTCTTGCCGACGACTTTCGGGCGGCGGGTGTCTTCCCAGCTGTACAGGAGATTCTTGATCTGGTCTTCCACCAGAGGGCGTTTCTCTTCAACCACCAGAATCCGCTCCAACCCGTCGGCGAATTCAGACATGCCGCGGGGCTCCAGCGGCCAGCTCATGGCGATCTTGCGAATGGCAATGCCAGCCTCAACGAGATCCTGTTCACTCAGATTGAGCAGCTTCAGAGCTTCCAGCAGGTCGCCGTGGGCCTTGCCCACCGTGACAATTCCGAAGCGCCGGCAAGGCGGCTCTACCAGGTTTTTATCGAGCTTGTTGGCATAGGCGAAAGCCCGCGCCGCCGGTAACCGCTCTTCGAGCATTCGCCGCTCGTACTCCATCCGCTCCGCCGGCCAGTTCAGGTGGGGATCGTAGTTGAGGCCGTGCGCGGGCAGCGGAAAGTCCTTCGGCGGAACAAACCGCGGCAGGCCGGGTACCTCGATAGACGCACCCGCTTCCACCGTTTCCGTAATCGTTTTAAAGCCGACCCAGAGCCCCGAGAATCGCGACAGCGCGATACCGGCAAGACCAAGGGTGAGATATTCATCGATTGTTGCCGGAAACAGCAGCGGCATCATCACCGACTCAAAAATCTGGTCGGTATTGTGGGAGAACATGGACGATTCAGCGGTGTGATCATCGCCGCACAGTGCCAGAACCCCACCGTGCCTGGAGGTACCCTGAATGTTGGCCTGGCGAAAGACATCCGCACTGCGGTCAACACCGTGACCCTTGCCATACCAGATGGAAAATACCCCATCGCGGGTCGCCTGGGCACGGTAGTGATCGAGCAGCTGGGTACCCCAGATATTGGTGGCACCCAGATCCTCATTGATACCCGGCTCGAAATGGATATCGCGGTCGGCGAGCAACTGCTTGTGTCGCCATAGTGACTGGTCGTACCCTCCCAGAGGCGAGCCGCGGTAGCCAGAAATAAACCCGGCGGTATTCAGCCCCGCCTGTTCATCGACGCGTTTCTGCATCAACGGAAGCCGCACAAGCGCGTCTATACCAGTGAGAAATACGCGTCCGCTATCGCGGGTAAAGGCAGCTTTCAGCGAGTATTCGCTATCAAAGCCCAGTTCCTGATCGCTTTCAACCATCGCCATCGTGGGGTACCTTCGCTGTTCTGTCGGTTACATCGACCGCCGCGCCGGTCACATTCGATGGGACCGCGCCGTTTATTGTTTCCCGTAAACTATCACCGGGAATACGGGCAGGTCATACCAAAATCACCACTTTTACGCTTTCAGACAGCCACAAATCACCACATACGATCAAATTTCTGCAATAATTGGGCCCTGAGACCAACCGAGACTGTCAGGTACCACCATGGCCTATTTACTGGATGCCATTGATAAGCACATTCTGGAGATCCTCCAGGAAGACGCCACCATCCCCAATATCGAGCTGGCAGAAAAAGTGTGCCTTTCCCCCTCGCCCTGCTCACGCCGGGTAAAAAACCTCCACGAACAGGGGTTTATCAAGCGCGCAGTGACGCTGCTGGAGCCGGATAAAGTCGGCTTGCCGGTCAGTGTATTTATCCAGGTGACCCTGAATCACCAGGTCAAAAAAGAGCTGCAGGATTTTGAGTCGACCATCGGACAGTGGCCGGAGGTGATGGAGTGCTACCTGATGACCGGTGATTTCGACTACCTGCTCCGAGTGGTGGTACCGAACCTGCACGCCTACCAGGAATTTCTGGACAAGAAACTGACGGAGCTACCCGGTATTGACCATATCAAAAGCAGCTTCTCTCTGAAGCAGGTCCGGTATCGCACCGAACTGCCCCTGGACCAGCTACTCGAAAAATAAGCCATAAAAAAAGGCCGCGATGCAATCACATCGCGGCCTTTTCCATTGCTGCCCGGAGGATTAATTTCCCGCAGCCGTTGTCGCCCCACTTTGTTTGTCACTATCTGAACCGGTAATCGGGAAGCCCCGATCACGCATCAGTGGCTCGATACCAGCATCACGACCACGGAAAAGCCGGTAAGCTTCTGCCGGGTCAATGGCGTTGCGCGGCGCAAACAGGTACTTCACCAACTTCGCCGCGACGTCCTTATCGTAAAAACCACCATCGGCCTCGGCAAAGGCTTCAGAGGCATCAGAGGTCAGCACATCTGCCCACATGTAGCCGTAGTACCCCGCTGAGTAACCTTCACCAGAAAAGATATGCCCGAAGTGCGGTGTGCGGTGGCGCATCACCAATTCAGACGGCATACCCAGTGCCTCGAGCGTTTCCCGTTCAAACTTGTCCGGATCAATGCCCTTCGGGTCGGTGGTGTGCAACTTCATATCGACCAGCGCAGAAGCCAGATATTCGGTGGTTGCGAAACCCTGATTAAAATTCGCCGCCTGTTTGATCTTGGCAACCAGCTCGGCTGGAATCGGCTCACCGGTTTTATAGTGCACCAGATAATTGTCGATGATGGGATCAGTGCTCAACCAACGCTCCAGCAGCTGTGACTGGAACTCCGTGTAATCCCGCACACCGCCATTGAGCGTGGGGTAGCTTACGTTGGACGCAAGGAAGTGTAGCGCGTGACCGAACTCGTGGAAAAAGGTTTCCGCGTCGTCCCAGCCAACAAGTACAGGCTCGCCCGGCGCACCCTTGATAAAGTTGGAGTTGTTGGATGCCAGTACGGTTTCTTTACCATCGAAGGTGGTGTGATCCCGGTACATACTCGCCCAGGCGCCAGAGCGCTTGCCGGTGCGCGCGAACGGGTCCAGATACCACAGGCCGATATGTTCGCCGGTGGTCTTATCGGTGACTTCCCATACGTTCACATCTTCGTGGAATACCGGCACGGTGCCCTCTTCCACTGGGGTAAACGCAAAATTGAACAGTTCACCGGCAACAAAGAACATACCCTCGCGCAACTTATCCAGTTGCAGGTACTGCTTCACCTCATCGGAATTCAGATCGTACTTCGCCTTGCGGACCTTTTCGGCATAAAAGCGGTAATCCCACGGCTGAATCTTGATACCGGCGTTCTCCGCATCGGCAACCGCCTGCATATCCGCCACTTCTTCATGCACGCGGGCAACCGCTGCAGGCCACACCGCTTCCATCAGGTCGATGGCATTTTGCGGATTTTTCGCCATTCGGTTTTGCAGCCGCCATTCCGCGTAGTTGTCGAATCCGAGCAGCGCTACACGCTCATCACGCAGTTGCAGGATTTCCGCGATGATCGCATTATTGTCGTGCTCATCGCCGTTATCGCCGCGACTGTAATAATTGGTCCAGACCTTTTCGCGCAGTGCACGATCTTCCGAATAAGTGAGGAACGGATCCATGGAAGAGCGTGTATTCTTGATCGCATACTTGCCCTTCTGGCCTTTTTCCTCCGCCATGGAAGCTGCAGCTTTGACGAAGGATTCGGGCAAGCCGGCGAGCTGGTCTTCCGTCAGGAAAAGATCGTAGCCTTCCTCATCAGCCAGCACGTTGTTGGCGAACCGGGTGTGCAGCTCGGCGAGGCGGGTATTGATTTCCGCGTAGCGCTTTTTCGCGTCCCCGGAGAGGGTGGCGCCGTTGGTGGCAAACTCATCGTATACCAGCTCAACCACGCGTTTCTGCTCTGCGTTCAGATCAGAGGTATCGCGCGCGTCAAACACCGCCTTCACACGCTGAAACAGCTTGTCGTTCTGTATGATCTTTGAATTGAATGCAGAAAGCTTCGGTGCCATCTCCGCTTGCACGGCGCGGAACTCCGGGGTGGACATGTTACTGCTCCAGATACCCCAGTAGGTAAATACCCGGCTCAGCGCTTTGCCGCTGCGTTCCATGGCCTCGATGGTATTGGCAAACGTCGGTGCTTCCGGGTTATTGGCAATCTTTTCAATTTCCGCCAGATTCTGTGCCATGCCGTATTCCAGCGCGGGCTTCAGGTCCTCGATCTTCATCTTGTCGAACGCCGGCACCCCGCCGTAGGGGCCGGTCCACTCCGCCAGTAACGAATTATTACTGACGACGTCCGCAACCACATCCGTCGAGGCACTCGCCTGCTCTGATGGATTGGCGGATACCGCCTGCTCGGACTCTTTGCTGCACCCCGCTACCGCAGCCAGGGCAGCGGTAATGGATATGGCGATCAACGTTTGACGCATCGACTCGATCCTCGTATCTATATGGTGATCTGAAATTTGTTATTAGATTTCGGTGTGACCGAGTGTACCCCGCGTTTTTAGATGTATCTACGATGGCACCACATGCTACCGATTCCCGTCGGCTCAGCATAAAAATGGCAGCACAATCCCCCATTGCTGACCAACATTTCGGTCAGTTCCACTGCGCCAGGGATACTTGATTAATTGATAACGACTTATTACGTGTATTCTTTTAACTCTAAGCAGAGGTATACATTGGGGCCGCAGTCAGCCGCTGGGCACGGATGCTCGAGATTGGCGGGAGAGTTGAATTTTGGGGTGCGGGTGGAAGGCGGGCAGCCTACCCGCGAAGGGAAAGAATACGGGGCTTGCGCCCCTCAGATTCTACGGTCTTCGACGATATCACCTACGGCCAGCAGCTCCTGGTCATGGCTCACTTCCCGCCAGGGCTCGCGGATGGCGTCACGCAGCCACGCCTGCATTGCGGGCAGCTCGCGCATATGCGCGGCATATGCCATGGCATCCTCACCCAATGTCAGCTGGTAACCAAACAGGCGGAAGACCACCGGGGCAAAAAATGCATCCACCGCGGTAAATTGATCACCGGCCAGGAAGGGGCCGTCAAAACGTTCCAGCCCCTGACGCCACAATTCTTCCAGACGGGTGAGGTCTTTCTGCAGGGCGCTATCGATCTGGTGCAGGGATACGGTTACACCGCAGTTCATACTGCATTGATTACGCAAGGCAAAAAAGCCCGCATGCATTTCTGCAGCCGCGCACCGGGCCCAGGCCCGGGCCGCTTTATCCGCAGGCCACACCGATGGGTGGGACTCGTAAAGGTATTCTGTAATCGCCAGAGAATCCCATACAGTGACGTCGCCATCTACCAGACAGGGCACCAGGCCGGTGGGAGAAAAGGCACGAAACTTGTCCCAACTCCCACCCTCATCAAAAGGCACCAGAACTTCCTCAAAGGGAATCTGCAGCTGTGTTGCCAGCAACCACGGCCGCAGAGACCAGGACGAATAGTTTTTGTTGCCGATATAAAGCTGCATCAATCTAGTTCCTTTTCCCTTGATCGTTCTCGTGCCCTTCCCTGCTCCTCAGCGGTGCCGGATTCACGCCTTCCCGTTTCGACCGTCCCGCAGCATTTCGGAAATGCAGAAAGCCAGCTCAAGCACCTGGTCGGCGTTCAACCGCGGATCACATTGAGTGCGATAGCAGCTGGCCAGATCCGCCTCAGAAATATCCCAGGCACCGCCGGTACACTCGGTCACATGCTGGCCGGTCATCTCCAGGTGGATACCACCAGGATGCGTACCCTCGGCACGATGCACTGCAAAGAAATCGCGGATTTCCCGCAGGATATTGTCGAAATTACGCGTCTTGAAACCACTGGAGGCCTTCTCGGTATTGCCGTGCATCGGGTCGGTACTCCACACGACAGAGCGCCCCTCCTTCTCCACGGCCCGCACCAGCGCCGGAAGCTTGTCACCCAGCGTGTCCGCCCCCATGCGGGTGATCAGCGTCAGTCGTCCCGGTTCATTATTCGGGTTCAGGCGATCGATCAGCTGAATCAGCTCATCGGTGGCCATATTCGGTCCCACTTTCACCCCAATTGGATTCCAGACGCCGGACAGGAATTCCACGTGGGCCGCGTCCAGCTGGCGGGTGCGCTCACCGATCCACAGCATGTGTGCCGAGCAGTCGTACCATTTGCCGGTCAGGCTGTCGGTGCGTGTAAGTGCCTGCTCGTAATTGAGCAACAGCGCCTCGTGCGAGGTGTACAGGGTAGTCTCGCGAATCGCCGGCGTATTTGCCGAGTTCACACCGCATACTGCCATAAACTCCAGAGCGTCCTGCAGGCGCTCTGCCAGTTGCAGGTAGCGATCGCGCTGGGGATTGTTTTCCAGGTAGCTCAGATTCCAGGCGTGCACCTGGTGCAGATCCGCGAGGCCGCCCTGCGCGAAAGCGCGCAGCAAATTCAGCGTCGCAGCAGACTGGTTGTAGGCGGTCAGCATCCGCTGGGGATCCGGTACCCGCGCCTGCTCGGTGAAGTCGATACCATTGATGATATCGCCCCGATAGCTGGGTAACTCAATCCCACCAACCGTTTCAGTATCAGCGGAGCGCGGCTTGGCATACTGCCCCGCCATACGCGCGACTTTCACCACCGGCAGGTTGCCGGCAAAGGTCAGCACGACCGCCATCTGCAGCAGCACTTTGAAAGTGTCACGAATACGATTGGCATTGAAATCCGCAAAAGACTCGGCGCAATCACCGCCCTGCAGCAAAAATGCCTTGCCTTCGGCGACGTCGGCCAACTGCCGGCGAAGCTCCCGGGCCTCTTCCGCAAACACCAGCGGCGGATACCCCGCCAACTGAGCCTCAACCGCCTGTACATCGCGTTGTGACTGATATTTTGGCTGCTGGTGCGCGGTACGCTGGCGCCAGCTGGCAGGGTCCCAGGGTTTTGCCAGTGATTCGCTCTGGGACTTCGACTCCTGTGATTCGGACACGGTGGCTTCTACCTCAACTTCCATTTTCGGCTAACTCTTAAATCGATGAATGTACCCTGTGATCAGGACTCTAACACTTCAGCAACGGACTCACAGAAATACGACATATTACTCTGGCTCAGACCCGCAATACTGATACGGCTGGAATCTACCATATAAATAGAATAATCCTGTTGCAGCTTCTGAACCTGTTCTGGAGTAATGCCGAGAAATGAGAACATGCCCTTCTGCTGCTGAATAAAGTGGAAGTCCCCCACCGCACCGGCTTTCTCCAGACTGTCCACCAGTCCTGAGCGCAGGCTGTTGATACGCTCGCGCATTTCCGTCAGCTCCGCCTCCCAGTTTGCCCGCAGGCCGGCATCCGTCAGGATGGATTCAACGATGGCGCCGCCGTGGTTGGGCGGCATGGAATAGTTGCCCCGCACGACATTCAACATCTGGCTTTGGCCGCGGTCCGCGGCGTCTGCGTCACGGTAGATGGCCATGGCCATCCCCACACGTTCGCGATACAGGCCAAAGTTTTTCGAGCAGGAGGCAGCGACCAGCATTTCCGGTACCGACTCCGCCATCAGCCGCAGCCCGTAAGCATCGGCATCCAGACTGTCGCCGAAACCCTGGTACGCCATATCGATAAACGGGGTAAACCCCTGTCTCTGGGCCATTTCTGCCAGAACCTGCCACTGTTCGCGGCTCAGGTCAGCACCACAAGGGTTGTGGCAGCAGGCGTGAAAAAGAACCAGCTCCCCCTCCCCGACGTTCTTCAGGGTTTCCACCATTTCATCGAACTTGAGGCTGCTGGTGGCGCGATCGTAATACGGGTAGCTCTTGATCTGTAGGCCGGCATTTCCCAGCAGCGGAACGTGATTCGCCCAGGTGGGGTCGCTCACCCAGATGGTGGCGTGCTCTTTGGCTCGATTGGCGAACTCCGCCAGGACGCGCAGTGCGCCGCAGCCGCCGGGCGTCTGCGCGGAGCGCACACGGTTGCCAACCAGAGCCGGGTGCCCTGCACCGAGCACCAGTTCCTGCATGGCGCTATTGAAACCGGGCGTGCCCGCCGGGCCGACATAGGCTTTGGTCTCTTCACTGCGCAGCAGGCGGGTTTCCGCTTCCTTCACCGCCTGTAATACCGGCGTGTGGCCCGCTTCATCTTTATAGACACCCACCCCCAGATCAATCTTGCGCGGGTTATCGTCGGCACGATAGGTGGCCAGCAGGCCGAGAATGGGGTCCGCAGGCAGGCTGCTCAGGTGGTCAAACATGGTCACTCCTGAAATTTGCGGCCGGTGTACGCACAACCGTACACCGACAAGTGAAGTCGGTTAAATGAATTTAACAATGGCTGAAGAAAAACGGATCAGTCGATCAGGCCGCGATTCGCCCAATCCTGCGCACGCGCCATCAGCTTTTCGATAATGCTGTCGAGCTGATTCCGCTCATCCGCAGAGAGCGACCCCATCAGGTCGTTCTCGTACTGCTGCGCCAGCGGTACGATCCGCTCGTACACGTCCCGCCCCAGTTCAGAAAGGTTCA
Source organism: Microbulbifer elongatus (assembly GCF_021165935.1). Taxonomy (NCBI): domain Bacteria; kingdom Pseudomonadati; phylum Pseudomonadota; class Gammaproteobacteria; order Cellvibrionales; family Microbulbiferaceae; genus Microbulbifer; species Microbulbifer elongatus. Next base: position 3,063,247 of record NZ_CP088953.1, read on the forward strand.
GTACCTGACGGCGGCGATCCGCGAGGTCTTCACTGCGGGTGATATAGTCATTCTTGATCAGAATGGACACGGCCCGGCTGATCGCCACCTTGTCCATCGCGGTCTGCTCCACCAGATCGGCGGCGGAGAGATTGGGAAAGCGGCCGAGAATGGCCATTACCCGCCAGGCGGGAATGGTGAGATCAAAGCGCGCGCTATAGGCATCCGCAATGGCGTTACTCACCCGGTTCGACAGAACCGACAAACGATACGGCAGGAACTTCTCCAACCGCAGGTCGTCCGGACGCACAGCGTCGATGGGGTCACTGAATGCCCCGGTTTCGCTGTGAGTTTCACTATTGGTGGTGTCGTTTGTCATTGCGGTCTTTGTACCTGCTAGGAATCCGGTTGTACCAAATATCAAATGTAACTAAGATTGGTTTCAATTGTAACCACTGCCGCAGGAATTTTTCTGGCAGGGTGCTGCCGCTGACGGGGAGCGCCGCACGACTGGTGAATTTCCCACCAGCCTGATGCGCCTGTACAGCATCAAACGAAATTGGCCGCGCATTATACGGCGTCTCACGCCATTTTTGTCAGCCTTGCTGTAAGTTTACGCAAACTGTTTGCTCGGGCAATGGGGCTTGCCATCTGCCATCCCCCTACCCTCAGACAGAAGACTTTCCCATCGTTGAGGATATTCAGAATATGGAGCTTCACGGATACTTCCGCTCTTCCGCCAGCTATCGGGTGCGCATTGCCCTGAACCTGAAAGGTCTCGAGTACCAATACCGCCCGGTAAATCTGCTGAAAGGCGAACAGAAGGAAGAGCCGCACAAGTCCCTGAACCCCCAGGGCCTGGTGCCCGCATTGATTGACGACGGCCAGGTGCTCACCCAGTCCCTGGCCATCCTGGAATGGCTCGACGAACAGCATCCGCAACCCGCCCTGCTACCCGATGGCGCGCTGGCCCGCGCACGTGTTCGCGCCCTCGCCTACAACGTCGCCTGCGACATTCAGCCGGTTCAGAACCTGCGCGTGCTGAAATATCTGCAAGCGGAACTCGGTGCCTCGGACGAACAGAAAGTAGCGTGGATACGACACTGGATCGGTCTGGGGTTTGATGCACTGGAGGCCCAGCTGGCCCCACAGCTCAACGCGCAGAGCACCGCGTTTGTGGGCGGCGAAACGCCCGGTCTGTTTGAGTGTTGCCTGGTGCCACAAATCTACAGCGCAGAGCGATTTGGTGTCGCGGTGAGCGATTACCCGACCATTGCGCGCATCGGCGCCGACTGCGCCGCGCTGCCGGCGTTCGAGAAGGCGCGCCCGGAAAACCAGCCCGACAGCACGCTCTGATTCATCCCTGCGCCGATGTCGGCGCAGCAGGGCCATCCAGAGAGAGCGGTTCTTTGAACGTCAGGGTCCGATAGGGGAAGGGAATTTCCATACCTGCAGCGTCCAGCGCGCGTTTTACCGCGGCCACCACCTGGCCGCGAGACTTGCGCTCTTCCAACGGTGTGGAGCCCGCCCACCAGGTAATCTCGATATCAATACCGCTGTCGGCAAACGCGTGGGGGAAGACCTGGATAGGCTCATCGTCCCGCACCAGTTCGCAGCCCCTTACCGCCTCTTCGATCACCCCCACCGCAGCATCCAGATCCACGCCATAGGCCACACCTACCTTGATAGTGAATCGACGCTTGTTGCGGTCAGTAAGAATCTCGCAGGGATTTTTGAATAGAAACAGATTGGGAACGATCACCAGCTCCCCGGTCGTACGCCGGATGGCGGTGTTGCGCACCTCCACCGCCTCTACCCGGCCGGATACATTTTCACACTCAATCACGTCCCCGGCCTCGAACGGAAACCGCCACAGAATCAGGATGCCGGCGAAAAAGTTCTCGAAGATATCCTTGAATGCCAGCCCCACCGCCACCGACAACAGTCCCAGTCCCCCCAGTGCCTTCGCGGGGGTCAGCCCGGGAAACAGCACCATTGCGGTAAACAGCAGACCGATAACCCAGATAAAGATACGCACCAGGCGCACCAGCAGGTCTTGCAGCGATGGGCGTTGTGTGGTTTTTCTGGCAAAGCGGCGGGCGAATTTGCCGACCACGGTGGCAACCAACCAGGTCAGTAGCAGCATCACTACGCTGGCGGCAAAAAACGGGATATGCGCAAGAAAACCCTGCCAGATATTCAGCAGAGACTCGGATACGGTATCGACCACTTCACTGAATGACGAGGGGGCGACTTTGGCGAGTTCCAGGGAATCCGCCAGCTCTTTGGCCTTATCCGGATCCACCGGTGGATTCTGAACCAGCACCCGGTCTATGAGCATTCGGAGCATGGCCAGGTCCCGTCAGGATGCGCCGGACGTGTAATCCTGCATACGCAGCCACTTGGTCGCAATCCACTTCTCCCCGGCAACAACCGGACTGCCGCCATGCAGTGTCTGGTAGTCCAACGCTCCCCCGTCGCTGGTGTAGGAAAAAAACAGCCCCGCACCCTTTTGCGGCAGTACATCCAGCCCCACACGGGGAAATACCGTAGCGCCACCAGATGTCACATCATTGAGGTACATGATGAGCGTGCCGATGCGCTGCCCGCCGGAGCACAGAACACCGTGGTTGCCGGGCTTTTCCGGATTGAAAAAGTCGTAATGTGGGCGATATTCCGCGCCCACCTGATAGTTCAGGATCTGCAGCGGCTCACCGCGCGCCTCGGGTACCGCCAGAAGCCGTGCGATTCGCGCTTCGATTGCGGAGATCATGGGGGTTTCACCGCGACGGAAGTGGGTTCCCGAGCTGGTGCGGGTATCCCTCAGATCGAAAGATCCCCGGTCGGAATTCACCACCCGCGAGGGTTGCAGGTTGGGTTTCGACATCTCGACCAGTGCATCGCACTCGCTGTCTGACAGGAGATTGGCAAACAGGACGATGTTCGGCCTTTTCATGGCGAAGCGGACTTCTACCTGGCGGTCGCCCACATCTATCTGATTGCCGTCCGCGGCAAACTGGTGAAAACGTGCGTGCTTTTCGCTCCCCGGGGTGGTCACCCAGGGTGCGGAGGCCGGATGCTGCGCTTTGGCGGACCGGCCGGGCGCGCCGTCGGGTTCCCGGAGGCCCACCCCGTGATCAACAATGCATTGCTCTACGGCCTGGGAGATTCCCGGCTGGTAGCCGGCCTTCAGCAGCGCATCCACCATGACCGAGAGATGGTGCCCACTCTTTACCGCATTGCGGATCCACTGCTGTAGTTCTGGTTGAAGCTCTGCAAACTCCATTGGCGATCCCTGCCCATCCAAACGATCACATGAGTATAGCGCTCGGCCTCACAGATGGTTAGGCTTGCTAGGGAACCTCTGATCAAGTCCGTAATGCCTCAGCGTAACCTGAAGGTAGTAGCTGTTAGGCGCAGCACGCAGTGAATGGCCCGGTCCTTTACAAGGGCTGCAACGCAGCAGATGCTGCCTTCAGGTCGCGCCCGGAGGGGCTTTCAGAGCGGTTCACACTCTGCGTTGCGACTTCTCGAAAGGTCTAGACATTCCTGCGAAGCCACGCCTTGATTATGAACCGCTCTGAAAGCCTGAGGCATCACGGACTTGATCAGAGGTTCCCTAGCTGAGTTTCGGAATTTCTCAAGGAGTACGCATTGAATACCATGTTGGGCAGGAAAAGCCACCGGACACCGGGCCGCGCGCGCAGAATCACCCCCAGATTGCTCACACCGTGGGTTGTCCTGCTGCTGTTACCACTGATGCTGATTCAGGGGTGCGCGTCTCTGTCGCCGAACTTCGAGAAACCGGATGTTCAGGTCACCGCGGTGGAGCCATTGCCGAATAATCACAGTGGCGATCTGCGCTTTCGTATCCACTTGCGGGTCTTCAACCCCAACGACAGTGCGCTTGCCCTATCCGGGCTGTATTACACCCTGAAGCTGGCGGGACACAAGGTGATCACCGGCACCTCCAACAGTCTCCCGGTGATCCCGGCCTACGGACAGGAGGCCATTGTGGTGGACGCATCCGCCAACCTGATGGGGTCGATCATGGCGATGACAGAACTGGTGCGGTTGCAGGGAAACACGGTGCCCTATGAACTCGAAGCAAAGCTGGGACTGCAGAAGTCGATCCTGCCGGCGATACGGGTTTCGAAGCGCGGGGAGTTGCGCCTCAACCAGTATCAGAACTGAGCGGCAGCAGAATGTGGGAGACCAGAAACGTCTCCCCGGAAGAGATGCCCGCCCATCAGCGGCGGGCGGCCATTATACCGCCGGTCATCGCCACCAGGGACCCCAGGATCCCAAGGCCCACCAGGCTGTACAGGCTGATACTCTGTTCGGCCGCTGCCACCAGCACTTCCCGCAGTGGGAATTGCCAGCAGACAATCGCCGAGGCCAGCACTACGGCTGCATACTGGTAACGTGTGGCACGGCGCTCAGCGCGTTTGGCCGGTACCGGTGGCAACTCGGCCATCACCCGCTCACAGAAACCCTCATCGTCCAGATGCGGCTCACTGAATTGCAGCTGCTGGGACAACCAGGTGTCGAAGTCCGGCTCGCCGTCGCCCACGGGCCCGGCGGCGTGTACAACACCGTTTTTGACTACCATACCGTCCGATCCACCCCACACTTGCTGGGAATTGCCGTTTTGCGAATCTTTTGACTGTCTGTCGAAATCAGCCACTGACTACCTCCTCCCGCCAGGCCTGCAGCAGCGATTGCAGCTTTGACCGTGCGCGATTGACGTGGGATTTTACCGTGCCCAGCGGCAACTTCATAATGCTTGCCGCCTCCTCGTGGGAAAAGCCGCGCTGCATACACAGGTGCACCGCCTGCCTCTGGGCGTCACTCAATTCCCCCATAGCCGAATTCAGATCCCTGGCCATCCCCAGCTGCTGCGCTTCTTCGACGCTTTCCTGGGCCTGAGCGCTATCCACCGCCTCCTGGTCCACCACCGGGGCATTTTTGCGCTTGTGACTCATGACCAGATTGTAGGCAATGCGGTACAGCCAGGTGCTGAACCGTGCATCCCCACGAAACGCAGGCAGCGCCTTGTAGGCCTTGATAAAAGCCTCCTGCGCCATATCGTCGGCCAGACCCTGGTCGCCATCACACAGCTGACGGAGCGAGAAACGCAGCTGTGACTGATAGCGACGAACCAGCTGGGCATAGGCCCGCTGGTCTCCGTCTTCTACGACGCGCCTGATCAGATCCCCATCATCGAGGTTCATCTATCGGTTGCCCTTAACCCGCCTGTTTTTGGTCGTGCTTCCAGTTGACGTAGCGGGCGACCCCAATAAACAGCGGGATCAGGCCGAGGCTTCCCACATCCACACCAGCAGAAATCGAAAGCCAGATAAACACGGCGGCGCCGACAGCGATCAGGGTAATTCCCCGGTCTTTGGTGGTATTGGTGCCCTCCCGGTCCATGGCGTCCAGCAGCTCCGGCGGAATATCCCGGCCTTCGGAGACCATGCGGTTGATGTTCTCCATCAACAACTGCTTCTTGCGATAGTTATTGCGGGTCACCATCCACACGATCAGGATCGGCGTGCCGAACACGGCGATGATCGCCACAATGCCAATCAACCAGTCCATATCCGGCCCTCCCGAGCGCTGCTCTCTGACCTTGTCTTCACGAACCTCCACGTAAGCGCGCTCGTGCATGCGCTCCGCATGCTCCCGCGCCCGTTCCGCGCGCTCCCGGATGCGCTCGGCACGCTCCATGTCCGCCTTGATGCCGATGCTGATATTGCGCGGCACCGAATCCAGCGCCTGCTCTACCACAAGGCCCTTCTCGTCGAGAATGCCCTTTTCCTCCAGCTTTTCGTAAATCCGCTGGGTCACCTTGCCGCCGAAGGCCTCGCCGAGATCAATCTCGACATCGGCGTTTTCGCCATTCTCATCCCGAGTGTGGATGCGCAGGGTACCGTCGTCCTGGCGCAGGATGCGCACCTGTTTGGTCACCTCTTTCTCCACCGGCCTGGGCTCGATCGCGGGGGCCGGCGGCGTCGGCGGCTGCGGCGCAACCGCCTCTTCTTCCTGGGCCTGCAGGCCACCCGAAGCGCCCATTCCCACGGCGGCTGCCAGGACCAGAGCCCAGATATTCAGCGGGCCACGTTGCTTGGATTCATTCGCTCTCATTGGTGTTGTCTCGCTCTTACTGATCTGAGGCAAAGCAGGAGGTTGCCCCGGCCAAACTCTTGCGCGATGGTGACAGATAGACGAACTACCCCGACAGACCATCAATGGCGCAAGATTGTACCTTTTTTAGGCAACCGGTATCAGGTTCTGGGATACCCGGTGCCACTTTACCCTTCCCCTGATGGACGATGGCAGTACACCTTTTGGATGCAACTGACGAGAAATAATTGAAGGAGCACACCATGAACCCTCAATCAGCAACACCGGCAGCCCCGATTGAGTTCTGGTTTGGCAGCGCGGACCTGCACCATCCGCCGCCGGAACCCCTGCGAAAACGGTGGTTTCAGCGTAGTGACCGGTTTGATGAGGAGATTCGCAGCCGCTTTGGCACCGCGGTCGAGCTGGCCCTGAACGGGCAGCTTGCGTATTGGCGGGACACCCTGGTCGGCCAACTGGGTCTGATCCTGTTATGCGACCAGTTCACCCGCAATCTCTATCGCGGGTCGGCCCAGGCATTCGCCGGCGATGCACAGGCACTGGAAATCAGCCAGGCCCTGGTCCGCGACAACGCCCATACTCAACTGGGGCTGCACCAGCGCGCATTCGCCGGTATGCCCCTGGAGCACTCCGAGCTAGCGGAAGTCCAGAACCAGTCGGTGGCCTACTTCGATCAGATCCAGCGGGACTATGCCGCGAACAGCCCCGACAGCACTCAGAAGGATGCCAAAGCGGCGACGGAGTACTACCGGTTTGCCGTAGCCCATCAGAACGTCATTCAGCAGTTCGGTCGCTACCCCCATCGCAACCAGGCGCTCGGCCGGCAGTCCACGCCGGAGGAACAGGACTGGCTGGACAATGGTGGCGGTTTCTAGCTCTTCTCCCCCGCAGCACGTACACTGGCGCGGAATGTGGTGTTTTGCAGTTGACACTGAATATCCATACAGATACTGTATATCCATCCACATCAACGACACATAACCACAATACCAAGACCTCAGGAGGCCCAGTATGGCGGTAGTAGCCGTTTGGAAATGCGATAGAGACGGAGCCATGTTCGATAACAAAAAAGATGCCGAAGAACACGACAAGATGCTGGAACTTGCCGCCAACATCACCGCACTGATCGAGCGCAATATTGAGGGCGTGTCTGAAGAAGCGAGTGAAGAAATCGGCCTGATGCTGGCCAAGCGCCGCGAAGTTCTGGCCAAAGCCTGTAAAGGAAAGCCGGAAGAACTGCTCGCTGCAGAAGAGCAGGACGAACCGTCCAGCGACGAGAACGTCACGCCGCTGGCGGCAAATCAGTAATCCCCCCTGGACACCAATATTCTGGTTTCCATCCCTGTACTATGCCCGGCTTGCCGGGCTTTTTTTCACCTGCAAGCCGGTCACGATACCGCTGGATATCAGAGCGCGCTGACGATATTGACCACCGCCAGAATGATGATGACCAGCCAGGTCAGCGCAGTACCACCAAACCGGCCGGGGTGATAGCCCCCCTTGCCACCCACCAGACCAATGGCGTGCAGGATTCGCGCAAAAACCAGGGCGCCCCCGAGACAGTGCAGCCACACCGCAGATACCCCATTGATCTCCGCAACCAGTAACAGGATAAGTGCCAGGGGAATATACTCGATGGCATTGGCGTGAGCCCGTACCAGGACTGCACCCGCTTTATCACCGCCGGTGCCAATACCGACTTTTTTGCCGCGCCGGAAACGCACAACATTGAATGCCAGCGCAATCACCAGCAATGCACACAGACCGCCATAAAGCGCGGTAATTTCTACACTAATCATCAGTTTTTATATCCGTGTCCGGTACCCGCTTTGGGGTGTAAATAACGATCCCGCAACCGCGTAGAGCGATTGACGAGAGACTGGGGTTTGCCATCAATCAACACCAGTTCGGCAAAGCTGGTGACCTCCAGGGGATCACCACTCCACAAAACCAGTTCTGCAACACCGTCGGGAGCAAGGACACCCCCTTCGATACCAAAGATATCCGCCACATTGGCCGTGACCGCGCGGATACCCTCTTCGAAAGGCAATCCGTAAGCTACCGCGTTGCCCGCGGCCTGCCGGGACAGGTAGCTATTGTGGGAACCCGCGTAACCGGGGCCGCTAATCGCTACCGTCACACCGGCCCGATGCAACAACGCCGCGTTGTCCATTCGCGCGCCGAGCTTTTCGAACGCATCCGGGGTATTACCCAGCACATCCACCACCACCGGTACCCGTGCCGCGGCCAGCTGCTCGGCCACCATCCACCCTTCCGCGCCGCCAATAATAATCGGGCGGATCGGGAATGTGTTTGCCAGGGTGAGCACCTGCAGAATATCGCTGGCACGATCCGCACTGATCATCAACGGCTGCTCCTCCCGCAGTACCGGCTGCAGCGCCTCCAGATCGTCCACGGCGAAATCGAGTTCACGCCACTGCCCGCGGCGTATCTCGTCCCGGTTCTCCGAGTATTCTTTCGCCTGTTCCAGCGCGCTCTCCAGTTGCGCAAATGCCATCGCGCGGCTGCCGCCGGCCAGTTGCGCACCGTACTCACCGAAGTAAACCTTCTGTACCAGGTCTGCATTGATCACACTGTCGAAGTCGCCGGTGAGTTTGATGGCAAACCCCTGCCCGGCAAAGATCGAGTCTTCACTGGCCGGCACCACAACCGCCCGGGTCAGACCTCCGGCCCGATTAAACGGGATCAGAGTAGAGCGCGGGTTGAATGCCACCACCGGATTGAACGCAGCGCCGATGGACTGCTCGGCAATGGCACCATCGTTGGTGGACGCCGCTGCGCCGATTTCTGTCAGCCCCAGCGCGCTGCTGGGTGCGATCAGCCCCGGCGTCACCACCTTGCCGCGACCATCGATGATCAGCTCTGCCGTGGCATCACCGAGATCCTCCGCGATCTGCACAACCTTGCCGTCGCGCACCAGCAGGTCGCCACTTTCCAGGGTCCCCTGATCCGCGAGGGTCACGATTCTGGCATCTTTGATCAGAATGCTTTGACTGTGCGCCGACACCGCGAAACCAAACAGGCACATCAGAGAAACCTTCATACCGGCTCTCAACAGATTGGAAATTTCCATTAGCGCTCCCCTCCCTCTGGCAGACGCTCGCCTTCGGCGTCCAGGATGCCCAGTTCAAAATCGCTGTGCGGTTGCCGCGCAGGATCGTTGCGGTCGTACATCAATACGCCGTCAATAAATACCTGTTCCGCTTTCGCGTAAACACTGAAGGGGTTGGAGGACCAGACCACCACGTCCGCCATCTTGCCTTTTTCCAGGGTACCGGTGACATCATCAATGCCCAGTGCACGTGCCGGGTTGCGCGTCATCCAGGTAACCGCGTGGCGCGGCTGAATCTCGAAGCCAGCACGCTGGCCCGCCACCATCGCCTTGGCCGTCTCCTCATTGAGGTGCTGAATTCCCACTGCCGAGTCCGAGTGGATCATGGCGCAGGCCTTGGCCTGATCGACGATGGCAATGTTGGCCTCGGTCATGTCGAAGGCTTCGTGTTTGAACCCCCACCAGTCGGCCCACATTGCTGCACACACATTGTTCTCCGCCAGCAGATCCGCCACTTTGTACGCCTCCACCGCATGGTGAAAAGTCGATATCTGGAAATCGAACTCCCGGGCGATGTCCATCATGATGGCCATCTCCTCACCGCGGTAACAGTGGTTGTGCACCAGAATATCGCCGTTCAAAACGCCCGCCAGCGTTTCCATCTGCAGATCCCGGTCCGGGGCGTCGCCACCGTTGATGTAGTAGTTTTCCCACTTTTCCTTGTACGCCGCAGCTTCGATCCAGGCCTGTCGGTAACCGGCGACATTTCCCATACGGGTGGAGGGCAGACTGCCCTTGCCACCGTACACCCGCTTGGGATTTTCACCACAGGCCATTTTCAGGCCATAGGGAGCACCGGGAAATTTCATATCCTGCACACTGCGCCCCGGCACATTTTTCAGGGTCACACCGCGGCCCCCGAACAGGTTGGCCGAGCCGGGCAGAATTTGCAGGGTGGTCACTCCGCCCGCAAGGGCCAGGGCGAATTGAGGATCCTGGGTCCACACCGAGTGCTCCGCCCATACCTGTGCGGTATTCGGTGATGTCATTTCATTGCCGTCCTGGGAGGACTCGATCGCAGGCGCCGGGTAATCCCCCAGGTGGGAATGCACATCAATAATGCCCGGCGTCACCCACTTGCCCGCGCCCTCGATTACCAGACCTTTCCTGGGCGCCTTTAACTCGTCACCGATTGCAGCGATCTTGCCGTCTTTCAGAAGCAGGTCGGCTTTGAGCAGTTTTTCGCCAGTGCCAGTCAGTAAAGTCGCTCCGCGAATCAGTACCGGGGCAGCCTCGTCGGGTTGATAGGTACTGGGGAAATCTCCCTGGCGGGCAAAGTCCGGCCCATCGGCAGCCACATCTTTGTCATCGCCGCCACAGGCGGTGAGCATCCCCGCCAGCAAGGCTCCGCCGACGCCCAGTGGCAGGCGCAGCCGTCGCCATACCGAATCTTTTACGGATCTCCGAGTGAAGCGCATGCCCTTTCCTACCCCCTGAAATGTTATTAGGAAACGATGATCGTTATTTTCAAAGAACGCATAGATTCAACACCAATGTGATGGCTGCAGCAACTCGCCACTCCAGCGCCACAGAAACTGTATGTTTACTAGACAATTCGGCAAAGCCATGGTGCAATCGAGAAACGTTCCCAGGTTCCGGAAGGCAAATGGAAACCAGAATAAAAACAGGGGTCAATAACGCGGCAGCGGCGGATGGCCCGGCACCTGCAACACAGGAAAATTCGCAGGAGGTCTACGAAGCCCTGCGTAAAAGTGAAGAGCGCTACCGGGAGCTGGTGGAGCACGCCAATTCGATCATTCTCCGCTGGGACCGCAGCGGCGTGGTCACGTTTTTCAATGAGTATGCGCAGCGTTTTTTCGGCTACTGTGAAGAAGAAATCATCGGCAGGCATGTGGTGGGCACCATTGTGCCCGAGAACGAAAGCACTGGTCGCGACCTGCGGCCGCTGATGGACCATATCTGCAACCACCCGGAAGAGCACCGCTATAACGTCAACGAAAATGTCACCAAAGACGGCACCCGCGTCTGGGTCGCGTGGACCAATAAATTGCTGACCGATGACAATGGTGATGCCATCGGCGTGCTCAGTATCGGTACGGACATCACCAAACAGCGGTTACTGGAAGAAGAGCTGCGGCAAGCGCAGAAGATGCAGGCCATCGGCGAGCTGGCCGGTGGCATTGCCCACGACTTCAACAATATGGTGCATGGTATCGCCGGCTTTGCCGAGGTCATCAAGCAGACAACCTGTGATACCAAAATAACCGAGTACGCATCCCAGATACTGACCACCGCCCATCACGCCGCGGAACTGACCAAGCAGCTATTGACCTTCGCGCGCAAAGGCTCTTACCAACTGCACGACTGCAATACCCACGATATAGTGCGCGATGTCTGCGCCATGCTCGAGCGCACCATTGACCGCCGCATTCTGGTTCGCCAGGAGTTGCGCGCGGAGCTGCCCTACGTCAATGGCGACCCCTCGCAACTGAAAAGTGCGCTGCTCAACCTGGGTATCAATGCCAAAGATGCCATGCCGGCCGGTGGTCAGCTGGTCTTCAGTACCAGCAATATCGAAGTCACCGAGCCACTCGCCATTTCTGACTTTCAGCTTGAAGCCGGTGAATATCTGCGCATCAACGTCCGCGATAGTGGTACCGGCATGACGGAAGAAATCCGCCAGCGCATATTCGAGCCCTTTTTTACCACCAAGGCCAGCGGCCGCGGTGCCGGTCTCGGGCTGGCGGCCGTTTACGGTACCACCCACCTGCATCGCGGGGCGATCCAGTGTCGCTCGGAAGTCGGTAAGGGAAGCGATTTTGAATTGTATCTGCCGGTTATCAGCAATAGCCGCACGCAACATTGCCGCACGCAAACGGCACCCCACACCCGCACTATTCGCATGCTGCTGGTGGATGATGAAGCCATCGTACGCAGCTACTCAAAAACCCTGTTTGAAATGCATGGCCATCAGGTGGACACCTTTGCCTGCGCCGTCGAGGCGATAACCTACTATGAGCAGCATTTCAGAGAAATTGACCTGGTGCTCCTCGACATGATTATGCCGCAGATGGATGGGCAGCAGTTGTTTGCGGAATTGAAGCGGATCAACCCCGACATCAAGGCTCTGTTATCGACCGGTTACAGTGTCGAAAGCAAAGTGCAGGAGATTCTCGCCGAAGGCATTCTCGACTGCATTAAAAAGCCGTTTACCTACGACCAGCTGGAGCAGAAAATTTCTCTACTGTTCGCGCCGCACAGTGGCCAGGGCACTGATGGGTAAATACCGCGATGCACCGCGCCGGCGGATCAATAATGCAGGATCTTGATGACCGGCTCGCCATTGTCGCACTCCCCAACCACTTCGGGCTTGGAAATCAGCGACCCCGCCTGTCGGGGAATTCTCGAAGGATAAGGGGCGAGACAGGCGTAGTGGAAGTTGACCGACCAATTGCAGTAAATGATCCCGTCATCCTCATCATAGAAACGTTCCTGACAAAAGCTCAGATAGGGGCTCTGCCCTCCTCCCGGTTGCCCTGTCATTTCGCCACCCTCCGAGTCACTCTGGGCCGAAACCGGGCTGCCTGTCACGCATACCAGCATGATGCAGCCAAAAATCCACTGGTAGCAGCGATTCATAGGGAACCCTCTAACACTGTATTCCGCGGGCACACAATCACGGCGACACCGGTGAGGCCACCGGAACCTGCGCCTCTCCATTGAGCTTAGCAGGTCTGGCGCAAATATCCCCACAACCGTACGGGGACACTGACCTGCCAGTCTCGAGTCCAGCTGATATGATACGCCGTTCCCCTGAAGACGCTCCGAGGCACTGATGTCCAGCTCCTGCCCCTGTGGTACCGGTAAATCCATCGATCAATGTTGTGGCCTCTACCTGTCCGGTCAGACCTACCCCAACAATGCCGAAGCACTGATGCGCAGCCGCTACAGCGCCTATGTCACCGGTAATATTCCCTACCTGAAAAAAACCTGGCACCCGGACACCTGTCCGGAGCTGACCAGCGACGACCTTCACACGAGCTGGCTACGCCTGGACGTAATCAGGAGCAAAAAAGGACTGAAGAAGTCGGTGGTAGAATTCAAAGCGTGGTTTGATGACGGCGACTCGGAGCGCGCACTACACGAGATATCGCTGTTCAAACTGCACAAAAAGCGCTGGGTGTATGTGGGGCCACTGGATCAGTGACAACTGCTGCTGTAGTACGCCGACCACCTACTTCATCATCTCCTGCCGGGTTACCCGTGCGTATTCCTTTGCCCAGTGCACCACCGCCTCAGGAGCGAGATAAACCCGCCCCACTATAAATCAGCACACATAGCCCATGAAAACAGGCCTAAACCTGCTCAACCAAAAGAAGCCAGGCTACAGCGTGCACCCTGAAACAACGCCAATAACATTATCCTCATCTTCCATGCGCATCATGCGCGCCACCTTCTCCCCAGCATCCAACCCATGGTGGGTAACCACCAGATCGGAACGTTCCTCATCCCAGGAGCGCACCAAATCGCAGTCTGCTGCTCGCTCATCCACAAACACTTTATCTACAGCCACCTTGGAAAGTTGTGACCAATCTTCAACTTTGGCGCCCCATAGAAGCAGGCGACCATGATTATTGGTAAATTTCGGCAGCCCATCCAAAGTCCCATCGGTAAACTTCAGTTCGGAAATACTCTTCGGTAATGGTGCTTTAGCCATATCCACCATATTGAAATTGTTTATCTCAATATCCGTCAGATTCGTGAGCTGGAATAGCTCCGTTAGCGCAAGAGGAGATTCTTCATGGGCTGTACACGAAATCTTCTTGATCTCCTCCATAAAACGGAACCCCTTGTCCGAGGCAATGCTATCAATACATTTGGCGAGATCCGCATTGTCAAAATTTAATGACGCCACCGGTGTGTAACCGACCCGGGTTACATCCACCGCCAACTGGTACTCGCTGTACTTATCGGCCACCGTACCGGTAATACGAAAGGTAAAGGGCTTGGTGAGATCACTGCGATATGGCTCAGGCAATACCACCTCTAGCTCCTCATTAATCGTCACCCCACCACTCAATTGGACGCCCTCCAGATCCGAGACATCTTCAACATCGGTTGGCAAAAGTCGGTTGATCCAAATAGGTTGCAATGGAAGTACACTCTTCGATTTGGTGTACTTTTCTACTGTCAGATCGCCCGCAGATCGATGATCAAAATCGCCGCTTTCTGAATCGTTACTCTCCGCGAATTCCGAACGCTCGTCGAGCTCGGACTTTGTCATCCCCATCGCCGCTGGCACTTTACAGACCTTGAACATCTCCACCATATTGCTCATGCCGGCGGCAAAGGATTTTGGGGTAGCATTGAGTGCAACGATAATCGCGCCGCCCTCTTCCAAGTCTGCGCCCTTTAGCTGGCGCAACGCACTCGCAATCTGGCGCTTTTCGGCGATCGCCGTCTTCAGATTATCGGCAATTTCTGGGTGGTAGCACGGCGAATCCTGATCCAGCTTCCCAAACAGTGACTCGAGTTCCTGCTGATATTGAGTGGCCAGTGCCAGTGCGCTATCCATGTTTCCGGCTAACTTGTCGTACACGCCCGACTCTACTGCGGCCTTGGCACTACCGGTTTCGCTCACTGTGCGAGAAAGCTCTTCGACCAGCGCTCCATACTCATCCGCCAGTGCTCGATCCTTCTCCAGCAGTGTCTCTGTGCGCTCGGAGAATGCCTCAATTTCATCCAGCGTGTCGGTATCTGGTACACAAGCCGTCACCAGAACCGTAAAGAGCGTAACAGCAAACATTGAAAACCACTTCCGGAGGCACGGCAGCCCATCAATCAACATCATCACTTCCTTGTATAAACATGGTTAGTAAACAAACAAAACTTCCACTTGGTACGCTGTGTTAAAAACATCTACGCCAAGTCACCGACATGCTACACAAGTTATGCTGCAGAAATATAGAACCACCGCCAAGGACGCGTTAATAAGGACCATTTATGCGAACGAATCGCCAGAGAACATTGTCGTCTCCCGTTTCCCACGCCCTCACTGCCCAAGTACAACAAAGGCCGACACTATCTCTGCCAGACATTTGATCGCAAATGGCACCTTGCCAGGTGAAACCACCGGTATAATCGTCGAATATGAGTAAGACACACTTTATAATTCCACTCCGTTTCTAGCCGAGCAGCGCCTCGCCAATGACACCAGAGCCCCTCTTCGAAGACGACCACCTCATCGCGGCCTACAAACCGGAAGGCTGGCTGGTGCACCGCTCCGATATAGACAAACACGAAGACCGCATCCTGCTACAGTACCTGCGGGACCTGGTCGGTGTGCACCTGTACCCGGTGCACCGGCTGGACAAACCAACGTCTGGTGTGATCGTGTTTGGCAAAAGCGGAGAGGCAGCCGCCAAACTGCAGGGGCAGCTGGACAGTGACGCATCGATCAAACAATACCTGGCGATCTGTCGCGGTTACTGCCCGGAACAGGGCGTGATCGACCATCCGCTACCGCCGGTGGCCGACTTCAAACACCAGCGCAAGCGCCCAAAATCCGACCTTCCCCGCCAGGAGGCGATTACCCATTTCCGGCGCCTTGGCACCGTGGAGCTACCTTATTGCGTGGATCGCTACCCCAGCAGCCGCTACTCCCTAGTGGAAGTGGAGCTGAAGACCGGCCGCCGCCACCAGATCCGTCGCCACTTCAAGCACCTGTCGCACCCACTGATCGGTTGCCCGAAATACGGCAAGTCCACCCACAACCGCTTCTTCGCAGAAGAGCTGCAATGTGCAAGACTCTTGCTGCATGCCTATCGGTTGTCCATACAGCACCCAGAATCCAGTGAGCGCCTCGAGATTGTGGCACCGCCCAGAGGTTGTTTTGTGACATTGATTGAGCGGTTTGGATGGCCGCTGCCCTGAATGCGGCCCGTTTACAAAACTAGATCTTGCTTACACCGCGGGGCTCCTACTACGATGATGAATCGCTGAAATATCCTGTACTAATGGCACGATAATTCCATCGATTCGAGTAGAGAGGCTATACGCACTAGTGCCCCGGGCCTGGCGCCCGGGACCGGAATCAAGAACCAGAGCCAGACACAAGGAGAGCGAAACGCTTTATGGCTTTTTTAACTCGCAATCAATCACCACTGATCAATCACCTCGGCCAAGCCCTTCTCGCACTCGCCCTGACCCTCACATCCTCCCCACTAACCGCCGCCGAAAAACCCACCGTAGCCCCCCAGGATGCCCGCCTGAGCGATATGGACTACCACTACCCGGTCGAGACCTTTGCGTTCCGCGACCAGCAGCAGCCATTGGAAATGGTCTATATGGACGTACCGCCGGCAGCGGACGCCAATGGCAAAACCGTTGTGTTACTGCACGGTAAGAATTTCTCCGGCGCCTACTGGCAGAGCACCATCGATGCCCTCAGCAGACAGGGCTATCGGGTTATTGCGCCGGATCAGATTGGGTTTGGCAAATCCAGTAAGCCGGAGGGCTTCCAGTTCACCTTCCAGGCGCTGACAGACAGCACCAAGGCACTGCTGGACAAGCTCGACGTTTCCCGCGCCACCGTCGCCGGCCATTCCATGGGCGGGATGCTCGCCACCCGCTTTGCCCTGATGTACCCGGAAACCGTCGAAAAGCTGGTGCTGATCAACCCCATCGGCCTGGAAGACTGGAAGCGCTTCACCCCCTATCAGCCCATCGAGCAGGCCACTGCCCAGGAAAAACAGCAGACCCCGGAGAAAGTGAAAAGCTATATGACCGCCGCCTACTTTGACGGTAAATGGAAAGCGGCCTACGACCCGCTCCTGGCCATTCAGGCCGGCTGGACCATCGGCCCGGACGCCGACAAGATTGCGGAAATTGACGCGCGCACATCCGACATGGTGTTCACCCAGCCGGTGCTGTACGAATTCGGCGACCTGAAGGCCCCCACCCTGCTGATTATCGGCACCCGCGATCGCACCGCCATTGGCCGCAATCGCGCACCGGAATCCATCCGCGCCGATCTCGGCCGCTATGACAGACTGGGCAAAACAACCGCGCAGGCGATTCCGAATGCGCAATTGGTGGAGCTGGACGGCATCGGTCATGTACCGCAGTTTGAAGACTTTGACCGCTATATGGCCGCACTCACCAAATTTCTGAAAGCTCCCGGCAAGCAGTAAGCGCGGTTTAAAAGTCCGGGCGGTAAAACCCGGTGTGCCCGGACTTTAAACATTAAAAGGAAGCGATCGAATACTAGGGCGATCGCGTTCCGCAGAATTCCCGCTCACACCGGTTTTCGTAACAGTTCACCAGGGCGTCCCGTGTACAGAGAAAACTCTCGGCCGCGGCGCTCTGCTTACACTCCGCATTCGGGCTCCAACGAATCTCGGCCTTATAGCTACTCCCGCAAAACTCGGCCGCCTGATTCCGCAAATTGGTTTCCGCCAGGTCGATGGCCACGGATCGCTGATAATAGCTGCTGGAACTTCCGCTGAACGGGTAATCGCGCCCCGCTCCCACATAGGCATTTCCGCTCTCTTCTTCGGCACCCGTGGGCTCAGCTTCCTTGGCAGCGGCGACCGCTGCAGGGCTCGCCGTGTCGGGCCTATGCTGCACTTTCTTTCCCGCTTTCGAATCCGATTCCGAACCCGATTCCGCAGGTTTTCGCTCCGTATTCGACTTACCAAACGCCGGACGGGGCGCGGTTTGTGCACGGTCGACCATGGCACTGATCTGGCGAGACTGCTGTAACACCTGCGCATTGCGGTTGCTGATGGCGCTGAATGTCGACTGCCAGGTAGCCTGACTAAAGGCTTCCGCGCGCTGCTTTGACGCCGCCGCCCGTGCTGCTGCCTTTTCAATATTCGCCAGGTCGCGGTAGGCGCTTTCGATTCCCTCCGCAGCCTCGTCGATCCATTTCACCGCCTGCGGCACCACCTCCTGCGGCGGTATCATCTTGCGGCGAAGGGAACCGCTGGACTGAGCCCACAGCGCGCCCTCACGCTGCTGCAGCTGCGCAAATTGAGACTGGTAATTATTCAGGTCGTACCGCGCCAGCGCATCGCTCCGGCATTCCACGTATTCCCGGTTCAGGCGGATACGCTGTTCCACATACATCGGTGCCAATCGCTTATAGCGTTGACGGGACGACTGGTAATCTTTCGGACAACCCTGGGAAACGGCAAAAGCATCGAACAGGAGCGGTTCGACCTCTTCCCGCCAGAAGCGGCGATAGCGCGCATCTCCCTCACGGGCATCCGCCAGGGCGGCCCTGTTTTTCAGGTAATAATCGGTAAATGCCTGCTGTTGCTCCCGGGCACGCTCCCCTACTTCCACGGTCAACGTCGCCGTACCGGCAGAGCGCTTGCGTGCCGCAGCTGCCGTCTTCAGAAAGTACAAGCCACCCAACGAGCGGTCTTCCATCCGGCGTTTTACACTGGATGTGAGAAAGTTCAGATCTCGCATTTCCAGTTCTTCGATCTCGCGCTGGGCAAAGCAGGCATAGCAGTATTGCCAATCGGTAACCACGGCACCCTTATAAGGACCTGAAGGCGTTTGTGCGGGCAGCCCAAGGTCTTTCTGCTCACTGATATAGGCGCCCTGCTGGAGAAGCGTCTCTGCGCTTACATATTTCAGAGGGATGACCACATACCTGTAAAGCGGAATCGCCTGCGGTCCCTTTTTCATTTCCAGCCATGCCACCACCATCGGTGTTTTTGCCGACACCAGTTCGTCGGTGCTGCGCAAGCGCTTCACACTGGTAAATTCGGTTGTCCCATAGGTGGCCACCAGCACCGACCTGTCCGAGCGGAACTCGGCGTCAGAATCCTTGTGCCAGTCTGCCACCCATTGATCGATACGCGGCTTCTCACTGTGGTATGTCTCAGAAACCACCTGACGCGCCGGCGTACTACACCCGGCCACAAGGGCAGTCACGATATTGAGAATCAGAACGCCGAGGCAGGCATTCAGGCGAGAAAGGCGAGCAGAGGTATTTGACGAAGGCATTTACTGTGTCTTTGAGTTCGTTAGGTTTGGTTCAAAGACTACATCAGGGTTGATAGACGACACAATTTTCGGCGGCTGACACCGGTAGCGGATTTGCTGCGCTACCAGTTCAACTTGATCCGAAGGGGTGCGGTATCGTCGGTCAGGCCGCACATCTCTTCATAGGGTGTCTGCTGCTCCAGCCACACATCGTCCAGGCTCCGCCAGGCGAAGTGGTCCCGAATCTCTTCCAGGCAGTGAAACTTTTGTGGCGCGTTGTGGCGATCGGTAAGAAGGTGGGAACCGGATTCATCTACCGTCTTTACGATGTAAAATTGTCCTTCCAGCGAGAGTATCTGTAGGTCCATATTGCCTCCTACTGCGCTCAGCCAAAATACACGAGGCGCACCTTCAGCTTAGGGTGCCGAGACTACAACCGGAAATTTAGCGACCCACCGCAGCAAGCTTCACACAGATATGGAGCGGCCGGCAAACACTGGCATAGCAGCACGCTTGCCACCCACTTCCACACGTCCGGCCCCCACCAGTTCATTCCAGCGCGCCTTCAATACCCGGTAGTAACTGGCGGCGCGGATATCACCAAAGGCCCGGAGCGACCAGGCATCTTTCACCTGAACCAGCGCGGTATGCCCTCTCGCCATCACCCCCCAATCCATGGCAAAGGCCCGCGGCGCGGCAGGGTCGGCCTGAAATGCTTTCAGCGCCCTGTGCACCACGCGCATATCGATGGAAGGCCCCGGTGGACCGGCGTACTGGCCGCCCCCAACAATGACTCCGTCCACCACATACAGGCGGAACTCACACAACCACTCCACCACCTCGGAGGCGTACACATCCAGCGCAGGCGGCGCATAGTGCAGTGCATTGTTGTCGCACTCCGGGGAATAGACATTGCCCGGCACCAGCCCCCAGGCCATCGACTTGGCAAACGCCATTTCCCCACGTTGAACGCGGTTAAGCAGGTTTCCCACGGTGGTCGGCCATACGGCCCGGCGGAGATAGGGTCTTAGGGAGGCGGGATAGGGATCCAGAGAGGGCGGCGCCGCACCAAGGGTTTTCAATGCATCCTTGACCGCACCAACACAGCCTACCACCAGCTGCGCATACTTCAGGGAGAGCTTGCCACTGCAAATATCGAACGGCTCGAACACCTGGGTAGGTATCCGGTTGGCTGTGCAGTATTCCATGATGAGCTTGGACTCTACATCGAAACACCCGTCCAGGCCCTTTTCGACGAAAACGGCCATCTGCAATCCTGTGATTCTTTTTATCGAAGAACAAGTGTAGGCAGAGATTTGGTGTTGTGGGAAAAAAGCTGGGAACCAATGATGCTTTGCGCGCCAAACTAACAGCTAGGCTGTTCAATATACTTCGCCATGCCACCACACCTAGCACGTTTCACGGTTACCGATAACAGGACTCTGACCGCTTTATCAAATCCCTACGCCTTATCCTCGAGACTCTGAACGATCGTACCTGAACTCTCGATTCAAATCATGAAGCGACGGAGATAAAATTAAGCCTTAGAAAATCATTACGGAAAGCTATACAGAACGAAAATTGGCTGGCCGCGAGTACCGAGAGCCACCGCCCTCAGGTCAGCCCCAGCAGGAACGCATACGTTCAGAATCTCCTTAAATCTGCCCACCAAACTGCGGTTTCGGTACAGCCCTGAGGACGACATCATGCGATCATTATTAATTCTCTTTGCGGTAATGATTATTTCCGCCTGTACCGAAAAGTCCGGCAACCCGCATATCGAAAAAGCTATTTATACTGACAACTTCGCAGGACTCGTCGAGGTCGGAAAAAACTACAACGAGAGCAAATTCGACTACGAACTGGACACAAAAAATGGATCAGCGATCCAATTTCAGACCTGCGAGGACATCAAGCAGACCAAGGTAGGCGAGATCCGGGAAGATCAGTTCTCACTATTCACCATGTTGAACGTGAACTGCGAGGCGTTACAGCTCTACTTCTCTGCAGGTAACTCCCGAAAGTCATTCTTCCCCCCCGTACTTACCAGTGAGCTTATTCAGCAACTACCTGCAAACGCCACCCCGGATCTAGGAGGTGACCCATCGCCGGTATCAAATCAAGAAATAGCACAGGCTTTCCCCAACTCTGAAATAGTCGAAATAAGCCCAACAGTGGTCCGAAGTAACCTTGCTGGCCTTGATATTGACTATACCCTTCTGGCCAGAGGTGACCTGGATGGCGATGGCACGGAAGACTTGATCGTGCGTATGGATTGGAACAATCCCAATGCATTTGGCAATGGTTACGAAATGCTGCTAATTGGGGCAAACGAGCTGCGCACCAGACTGCTAAAGAGTCCTACCCACTGAATAGACTCAAACCGCCCAACCAGTCCATTTGCGCCAGAAAAAACTAATGGTAAAGCGCTGAAGAGAACAACTAGTGATACGGACAAGCCCATCGGGCAGTTTGACACTTAATCTGCGGGTAACAAAGGTGCAAGATAGGGAACCCTATGATGCCGCGAGTCACGAGATAGCAAATGACCTACGTACCCTCCAAAAGCCCAATTCTGAAACTCTGGAACACCCTGGGCGGCAATAGCCTAGGCCGCTGGCTGGTGAGCAAAATTGTCTGCTTCAATGCCCCCTACTTCAGCTCGATCAAACCGCGATTCACGCAGATACAGCCGGGCCTGGTTGAGGTGAAACTGAAGAAGCGCCGCGCAGTAGAAAACCACATTAAAACCGTGCACGCCATCGCCATGTGTAACGCTGCGGAACTGGCCGGAGGCGTATGCCTGGACGTATCCCTGAATGCCAATTTCCGCTGGATTCCGGTAGGCATGACCGTGCAATACCTGAAGATGGCCAAAACCGATCTGCGCGCCGTGTGCAAGGTCGACGACTTTCATTGGGATTCTGCACAGGATGTGGTGATGCCGGTGAGCGTATTTGATACCAACGGTGAGGAGGTCTTCCACGCGGATATCACAATGCGGATTTCTCCCAAGAAACAATAAGTTTCGCCGGCACAAAGGATCGTTGCGATAACTTACGCATTATCGATTTCGTCATTCCACTGTTGCTCGTAGCCTGCACGCTCCAGATACCCACCTAGCGTGCTATAAAGTTTCTCCGTCCAGTACTCCGACGTGCCCTCGCAAGGCAAGCTCCTCCCTGAGCAGATTTATTAACCATGGCCCAGAAAAACCTACTCAGATGTGTTGCTTCCTCCGCGGAACTTACGAAACCCCGGTCAAAAATAGCTAGCGTTTCTCCATCGTTGAGCAGATTTGCGAAAAACTTGGCGACAACTTTCTCTTCCTGATATTTGTACTCGATCATAGCGCTACTCCGGCATCTTCAATCACAGACATTCGATCTGCAATCCACTGCAATTTTTCTACTAATTGATGTACCAGCATTTTCTGTGTCACCGTTAAAAAATAGTGCCCCTTTTTACGTTCATCTGGCACAAATTCAAGCCCCGGCGGAATATCTGCGGTCTCAAGAACCCAATATACATGTACCGCAGCACCAGGATTGTGCTTCTGCTTCATTTTGTGCAAGCCTTTTAGGTGCTGCCAACTCGAAGAAAAAGACAGCCCCATCTGAGAATGCGGAAGTACCCACTGCAAGTCGGACGAAAGATACCAGTCTTTAACCCGCAAGCCATTGACTAGATCCTCACCAAGCGGTACATCTTCAGCATCATGTATAGCCAAGAACATAGACGTGTTAGAACGTCGGCACGGATCTCTATGGACAGGACGCGATCCAGAGCGCGATGCGCATTCGTGCCTGGGCGTCTACCGGGAAGATTCGCCAATTTCAGCAGATCGGCGGCCCCAGTGTTACCGCGTGGCGGGAGTCCCGCAGGCTTGCACATAGTGAGCATGCAGAAGCCGCTTTGGACTCAATAGATAGCGAGTTATTGAAAGGCCTCATCGAGGCTGCGGACAAAGGAAACTGGGAAACCTTTACCGAGCTGTCCGGCGGGCCTACTCCAGAACGAGCCAGCCTGCCGTTGCGGGCACTACACGTCGTCAAAAAAGGCTTGAACAAATACGGTCAAGAAGCTCAAAAATTGATCGGCCTGCTATTTCAGGCGAAATCGAGGGTCATCACTCGCTTTCACGAATGGACAGTTCGACCAGTTACTGAGCTCGAAAGTTGCGGAGCGGAAGCGGGAGCAATAGGAGGGGCGAATACCCCTCCCTTTGGGTACTGTCAATAACTGTACGGCCTACTAACTATAGGCCTTTGAACTTACGTATTCAGCGCATACTCGACACTTGCACCGGTGACGATATGTTTTCCGGGTTCAATAATCTCGAGCTTTTCGTCCCCAAAAAGGACCAAATTGGCGTGAGAACCATATGAACTCGCATATCGAATACCATTGAAGTCGGCAATATTTTTTAGAAACTCGCAAACAAACTGCGTGGGGACATATTCAAGGTGAGATTTTTCAGGAATTACTGGATTCGCAAGGTCACTCGAAAAACTCTCAAGCAAGTTCAAGTACTTGAGAGCTGGCACCATCCTCTCACCCTCAAACTTTAAGACAGATGCCATCACCTTTGGAGAGGTCAGGTCAATTACACGAAAGTCTTCTCGAACAAGAATCTCAGAGATGAAAACTGTTCCACCGATACTAGGGCGCACCTCTTTTACAGCCGTATCTTGATCTTCAGACACATATAGATACGAAATTCCCGCAGGGTTTGCGCGTCCATTAGAGGTTCTAATAGCTGGAGGTCGCCCCATTTCTTCTGCACTTAGCAGCTCATCCTCCGATAACCTTGTGCGATAAAACTGGTCGCCTTTGTAGTACTTCTTTTGAAGCTGAGAAATTAAGTCACCAAAAATCCCGTAATCATCTCCGCGCCGAGAAAATAACCCCCTATACTCTTCATACTGTGGGAAATACCTATTTCCGTGTTTAAGCTCTTTCTTAAAGCTACGCCACTCTTCTCTCTGACTCGCCACTTCTGAAGGCAACTCGTACATTTTACCCAGAAAATCATCACCAAGAATCAACGACAAAAAGGGCTTTGGGTCCCCCATACACGCGTTAAACAACTTGAATTCCGATGAGTATATATCGACAGCTGAAACACCATGCTCGCTTTCAATCAGGCACTCCGTGGTAGGCTCAAATAAATCTGCCAAGGCCATCACGTCAACGACCAGATTCCCCACTTCCCGACAAAAACTGCATTCACCAAAAGCGCCTTTAAACTGAATTTCTTCTTTTATCGCCAAGTCAGAAAAGCACTGGGTACAAACCTCAGCCACCTTCACTCTCCTTGAGGTAACCGCAAATAGTTTCTACATGATGCTTAATTGAAATTTTCTTGACGTGGCCAAGCCCTGGGAAATGCTTCTTCTCGTGTAAAGCTTCAAACTCTGCCATACCATCTGTCGCACTAAACATGCGAGGCTCAGCATTCATCTCATTTACAAGCTTACCCAACGCATCAAGAAACTTACCGCCAGGGTCCGTTGGAGACCTATCGTCATACGAAGAATAATGCCTAACATACATTTCATCGAAACGGTCTGCATTGATATACGAAGCATGAATAGTTACAACATATGCTGGGCCACCCCCCTCAGAAAAATCTTTCGGGAGAATAGTATAGTCACCGAAACCGACAACCTTCGGGCTTTCGCTATAAGTTACATGCAGGTAGGAAAAAGGGGATTCATCTTTATAATCAGAGTTTCGCAATTGCTTTTGAAAAAAAATCACCAATCAAGACAACATTTTCTAAGCTTCTAATCGCCGGAGGCGGCGTACTTTCGTCAACAATAGTATATTTTGCAGCACCAGATACCCCCACAATCTCCCGATCAACACCTCCTGTTACAAAAATCGCAAAATCCCCACTCAGAGCATCGATAACTCTTCTTGCCGCTTCATCCGAGGAGTCACGAAGCGCAACACATGGCAAAAATTTTAAATCGTTGCCAGACAACTCGGGCATCAGCTCTGACATGCCGCCTACAACATCACCAACAGTAGGATTAACAATCACTAGAGGGACAAAACCGCTTTCGTTTAACGATTTGATGGTAGAAATCAGCGGCCTTAACTTCTTCCGAACGGGTTCTATGACCGGACAAAAATTTTCCGGACTGACAACCCCAGAACTAAGAAGCTCTCGGAGAGCAAACAATTCAAATTGCTTACTCCTAAGTAGAGGAAAGTACATTACCACTCCCTGTTAAGCTTTATCCCTAAAAATGGAAATCAAATTTTTTTCTTGTTCTTGAGTAAATCGATAACTTACGGCCGCATTTTTCAAAGAAAATGGCATGAAATCAATTAAATGGTTTTTCACAGCTCTGTGTTTCTTGAGCATCGCTAGATAACCTTCCGCCAGATCATCTTCTTCAGCATCCAAGACCAACTCACGACACATTGAAAATAGTTGAGCGTTTGTAGCGGATGGCAACTTACCTGACACAAGAAATGCCAACTCCTGATACTCAGCCTTCCTCAGCGATTTAACTAGTGCCTCACGATCTATCCCGCCTTTCCGCCTACAAGGTTCCCTTACTTTTTTGAAGTAAGATCTATCCGAAAGAATAAGAATTCCCACCCCTTGTTCTAAAGTTTCAATTACATCAGAGCAATTTTTCTCAGAACAAACAACATACACTTCATCAAACAATTTTCGATACTGTTTAACTTGGTCATTCAGTCGAATAAGGGAGTCGTATTCCGTCTTAATTTCATAGCAAGTTGACTTACCATTTAAGATTACGCAGTCAGCTTTATTTGAACCAACCCGGAATTCAGAAAGCATGGTAGAGGTATTTACAGAGTGCCGCCCAAGCAGGTGACGAAGAACCAGAAAATTCTTGTAGATATATTCTGTTCTATAACCTCGATTGAGCTCGTTAAAAACTTCATTGAAAAATGATGTAAAGCTGGCAATTTTGGTTGTCGAAAACAGACTTCGCGAAACATACTCCACAAAGGAATAGTCACCCTCACTCAGCGAAGCCAAGCTCGAACTATTAAAAATTTTTGAGACTTCTTTGTAATTTATAGTTTTCATCGATTCACGGAAATCTCTCGCTCGTGAAGGAGCAACTTACACATCCATTCGAAGCTAATGCGAATTACATAAAAAGGCTCTCACTTGACAATCAAGCCAAAACGAAGACTACACCGCCAGTTTCTTCCCAACAAGAACTCAATCGGACTTAATGTGGACTTAAACACAAGACACAAAAAAGCCCGCTCTATTGGCAGGCTTTTAAGCCGTTGATATACAACGGTTTTATGGTCGGAGTGGCCGGATTTGAACCGACGACCACCACACCCCCAGTGTGGTGCGCTACCAGGCTGCGCTACACTCCGATGGAGATATAAATCGAGCGGTCAAAGTGACGTAAGTGCTTGATTTATAAGGGGCATCGCTTTGCGATGAGGCGCAAATCATACCGAAGTACGGTGGGAATGCAAGCCCGTTTTGCGCCTTTTTGACTCTGGTTAGATCAGGCTTCCACTTCCAGCAGTTCCAGCACACCTTCCAGCTCGGCGATCATCTGTGGGATCACCTGGTTCAACTGAACCGTCTGCACTTTCTCGGAGGTACCGCTTTCCATCTGCAGGCGTGCGCCGCCAATGGTGTAGCCCTCTTCGTACAGAAGTGCGCGGATCTGGCGGATGAGGATGACATCCTGGTGTTGGTAGTAGCGGCGGTTGCCGCGACGTTTGACCGGGCTGAGCTGCGGGAATTCCTGCTCCCAGTAGCGCAGTACGTGAGGTTTTACAGCACACAGCTCGCTGACCTCACCGATGGTGAAATAGCGTTTCCCCGGGATTACAGGGAGTTCGCTGTTATGACTCGCTTCCAGCATCTTCTTCTACTCGTGCCTTGAGTTTTTGCCCCGGCTTGAAGGTGACTACCCTTCTCGCGGAAATGGGGATTTCTTCGCCAGTCTTGGGGTTCCGTCCCGGGCGCTGGCTTTTGTCACGCAGATCGAAATTGCCAAACCCCGACAGTTTGACCTGCTCGTTATTTTCAAGGGCGTTGCGGATTTCCTCGAAGAAATATTCGACGATTTCTTTGGCTTCGCGCTTGTTGAAACCCAGCTCTTCGTACAACTTCTCGGCGAGCCCGGCTTTGGTCAGTGCCTCTGTCATTGGTTCCTGCCCAACAGATTCAGAGGCGTCGACTCCCGGTTGTTCAGCCTGGTACCGCGTTGGCTTGGAACCCGGAGGCAGACGCTCTCGGGATACGCGCGTCAGACTGCGTACCCCGGAGCGATTTCCGAATCAGCGCAGGCTGGCGTTGTATTTTTGTTCTAGTTCAGAAACAACCGCTTGCACGGCGGCATTGATTTCTTCGTCGTTAAGGGTGCGCGAGGGATGCTGAAAGGTCAAGCCCATGGCGACACTTTTTCTATTAAAATCAATGCCTTTGCCCTGATAGACGTCAAAAATATTGAAGTCAGTCAAAAATTCACCAGCGGCAGTGACCGCCGATTCAGCAAGCTGGCCGACCGGAGTGTCCACGTCTGCCAGTATGGCCAGATCGCGGCGCACCTCGGGGAATTTGGACAATGGAGCAAAGGCAGGAATGACCGCCTGCCCCAACCCATCCAGGCTCAGTTCAAACAGGAAGGCGCCTTTGGGCAGGTCGTAGGCCTTCTGCAGCTCCGGGTGCAGTGCGCCCAGTACGCCAACAGGCTTGCCGTTGCGCTGCAGCTCGGCACACTGGCCGGGATGCAGGGCCGCGTGTCGGGCAGGAACGAAGGTGAACTCCCCTTCTGCCTCGTAATGGGTCAGCAGTGCTTCCACATCCGCTTTGATGTCATAGAAGTCCACCAGATCCTTGGAGCCGGTCCAGCCTTCCGGCTGGCGGGTACCGTAGATCAGGCCGGCGAGCATACGCTCCTGCTGCAGTGCCTCACCCTCTTTACCGGGCACGAAACGCAGGCCGGTTTCAAACAGGCGCAGGCGGTCCTGCTGGCGGTTGAGGTTGTATTGCAGGGCTTTGACCAGGCCCGGCATCAGCGTGGTGCGCATTACGGAGAGCTCTGCGCTGATGGGGTTCTGCAGGGCTACAGGCTCTACTTCCGGGTCGAATTTGGCGGAGGCATCGCGATCGATAAAGCTGAAGGTGATGGCCTCTTGATAGCCGCGGGACAGCAGGGTCTGCTCCAGGCGGGACTGGGCCACATTGGCTTCGGCGCGCGGCACAATATCCAGAGACGCTTTCAAGGCGACACTGGGAATACGGTTGTAGCCGTAGACGCGTGCCAGCTCTTCCAGCAGGTCGGATTCGATAGCGATATCGAAACGGAAGCTGGGCACCAGGAAGGTCCAGCCTTCGCTGTCTTCAGCGATCTTTTCCAGGCCCAGGCGGGTGATGATCTCGACGATCTCGGCATCGCTCATTTCGATACCGAGACCACCGCTTACACGCTGGCGGCGCAGGGTGATATTGCGCTCCGCCGGCATGGCTTCGGTCACTTCACGCAGGTGTACCGGACCCGGTTCACCGCCGACGATCTCCAGCAGGAGCTGGGTAGCGCGCTCAATGGCTTTTTCCTGCAGGCGGTAATCCACGCCGCGCTCGAAGCGGTGGGAGGAATCTGTGTGCAGGCCGTAGGAACGGGCTTTACCGGCAATGGCCAGCGGGCTGAAAAAGGCGCTTTCCAGGAAGATGTCGTTGGTGGCCTTGGTGACGGAGGAATCCAGTCCACCCATGATGCCGGCAATGGCCAGTGGGCCCTTCTCGTCGGCAATCAGCAGGGTGTCGGCTTTCAGCTCCACTTCCTGTTCGTCGAGCAGGGTGAGCTTTTCGCCCTGCTCTGCCATACGCACCTTGATGCCGCCACTCAATTTGGCGAGATCGAAGGCGTGCATGGGCTGGCCCAGTTCCAGCAGAACATAGTTGGTGACATCCACCACCGGATCAATGCTGCGCACACCGCTGCGACGCAGGCGCTCCTGCATCCACAGTGGGGTTTGCGCGTCGATATTGATGTTGCGGATCACGCGGCCCACGTAGCGCGGACAGGCGTCTTCGGCGAGCAGGGAAACCTGCAGGCTGTCGTCGATCACCGGGGCAACCGCCTCGATAACCGGCGGGGTGACTTCGCAGCGGTTCAGCACACCCACTTCACGGGCGATACCGGCGACGCCGAGGCAGTCGGAACGGTTCGGGGTCAGGTCGACCTCGATGGTGCTGTCGTCCAGCTGCAGGTATTCCCGCAGGTCGGTGCCGGTAACGGCGTCTTCTGGCAGCTCCCAGATACCGTCGCTGTCGCCACCCAGCTCCAGTTCGGTCTGGGCACACAGCATGCCGAAGCTCTCGACGCCGCGCAGTTTGGCTTTCTTGATTTTGAAATCGCCGGGCAGCTTGGCGCCCACTAACGCGAAAGGAATCTTGATGCCGGTGCGCGCATTGGGTGCGCCGCAGACCACTTGCATCTCCCCTTCCGGGTGGCCTTTTACTTTACAGACGCGCAGTTTGTCGGCGTCCGGATGCTGTTCACAGGCGACGATTTCACCGACGACCACACCGGAAAATGCGCCGGCTACTGGCTCTACGGCGTCCACTTCCAGGCCCGCCATGGTGATCTGGTCGGCCAGCTGCTGTGCTGTCAGGTCCGGGTTTACCCACTCCCGTAACCAGGCGTTGCTGAATTTCATATCTGATCTCTAGCTATTTGTTTCTTGCGCGCTTTGCGCGGTTCACCCACACAGTGGGCTCCCAATAAATTGGATTCGATTTAGAACTGCTTGAGGAAACGCAGGTCGTTGTCGAAGAACAGGCGCAGGTCGTTTACGCCGTAACGCAGCATGGCCATACGCTCGACGCCGAGGCCGAAGGCAAAGCCGGAGTATTTTTCGCTGTCGATATCGCAGGAGGCGAAGACATTGGGGTGCACCATGCCGCAGCCGAGAATTTCCAGCCAGCCAGTGCCGGAGCACACGCGGCAGCCTTCACCGCCACAGTTGGTGCACTGGATGTCGGCTTCCGCAGACGGCTCGGTAAACGGAAAGTAGGACGGGCGGAATCGCACCGGTACATCTGCTTCAAAGAAGGCTTTCAGGAACTGGTCGATGCAGCCTTTCAGGTGGGCGAAGCTCACGCCTTCGTCAATCACCAGGCCTTCCACCTGGTGGAACATGGGCGAGTGGGTGACGTCGGAATCACAGCGGTACACGCGGCCCGGGCAGATAATGCGCAACGGCGGGTTGGTCTTCTCCATGGTGCGGATCTGCACGGAGGACGTGTGGGTGCGCAGTACCGTGGACGGATCGATATAGAAGGTGTCGTGCATCGCCCGCGCCGGGTGGTGGGCGGGGATGTTGAGCGCTTCAAAGTTGTAGTAGTCACCCTCCACCTCCGGGCCCTGCTCGACAGAGAAGCCGAGGCGCTGGAAGATCTCTTCGATGCGACGCAGGGTGCGGGTGATGGGGTGCATGCTGCCGTGGTCTTCACCGCGGCCCGGCAGGGTGACGTCGATGGTCTCTTTGGCCAGCTTTTCTTCAATGGCCGCCTTTTCCATCGCGGCGCGGCGGGCATTGATCGCGTCCTGCACCTGCTGCTTGGCTTCGTTGATTTTGGCTCCCGCCGCAGGACGCTCTTCCGCAGAGAGCTTGCCCAGACCTTTCAGCAGTGCGGTGATCTGGCCTTTCTTACCCAGGTAATCTACCCGCACCTGGTCCAGTGCGGCGAGGTCGCCGGCCTTTTCTACCAGCGCCAGCGCCTGCTCGGTGAGGGACTGCAATTCTTGCATTGATACTATCTCGCTTAAGGCTCGCTATTCGCTCGCTCTGACTCGTTCTGATCGATGAGTGACAATGAGTACTTATTTTCCGCAGCGGATAATAGCAGTCCACCGCGTCAGAAATTTGTTCTGTATAGACATTACAGATAAAAAAATAGGGAAGAGCCAAACAGCCCTTCCCTATTTTTAAAGCACAAATCCGCCCTTACGGGCCGATTTATTCTGCAGGCGCTAATTAAGCTGCCAGGGCTGCCTTGGCTTTTTCAACTACGGCAGCAAAAGCGGCTTTGTCGTATACCGCCAGATCAGCCAGAACACGGCGATCCAGAGCGATATCCGCCTTCTTCAGGCCAGCAATCAGTCGGCTGTAGCTCAGGCCTTCAGCGCGGGACTGGGCGTTGATACGCGTGATCCACAGAGCGCGGAAGTTACGCTTCTTAACGCGACGGTCGCGGTAAGCGTACTGACCAGCTTTGATGACTGCCTGCTTGGCTACGCGGAATACGCGAGAACGCGCACCGTAGTAACCTTTAGCCTGCTTCAGAATTTTCTTGTGACTACGACGCGCCACTACACCACGTTTTACACGGGCCATATCAATATCCTCTTAAAAACTTACGTGTGCAGCCAATTACTTGGCGCGCAGCATGCGATCGACCAGGGTGGCATCAGACTTGTTCAAAGTGTTGGTGCCGCGCAGCTGACGCTTACGCTTGGTGGTCATCTTGGTGAGGATGTGGCTCTTGTTGGCGTGCTTGTGCTTGTAGCCCGAAGCGGTCTTCTTGAAACGCTTTGCAGCGCCAGAATGTACTTTTGCTTTCGGCATTTTGTACTCCAAAGTAAATAATGACCCACGAATGGGCTTGTTTAATTGGCTACAGGCCGAGGCCTGTAACTGTGCGGGAGTGAGAAGGCAGCCGTCGCCCGATCACTTCCCGAAAAGAAGGTGCAGAGTGAACCCTGCGCCTTACTTTTTCTTTTTACTGGGCGCGATGACCATGATCATCTGGCGGCCTTCCATTTTCGGCCGCTGCTCCACAGTACCCAGCTCCTCGAGATCTTTCTCGATGCGCTGCATCATTTCCATCCCCAGCTCCTGGTGGGCCATTTCACGGCCACGGAAGCGCAGGGAGACTTTCGCCTTGTCCCCAGCTTCCAGGAAGCGGGTCAGGTTGCGCAGTTTGATCTGGTAGTCGCCGATATCGGTACCGGGACGGAACTTCATTTCCTTGATCTGCTGCTGCTTTTGTTTCTTCTTAGCCGCATTTTTAGCCTTCTTGGCCTCAAATACGTGCTTACCATAGTCCATGATTTTACAGACGATGGGATCGGAGTCCGAGGCAATTTCAACGAGATCCAGGTTGGCTTTCTGCGCGTGTTCCAGCGCCTCATCCAGAGAAACAATACCTACCTGTTCACCATCCGCACCGATCAGTCGCAGTTGCGACGCTTCAATCTGATCGTTGATACGGGCCTTTTTGGACTTTCCTTTCATATCTCGTTTAATAACACTCGTCTCCGGTAATTAATAAAAGTCTACTGGGCGCTTATTCAGCTGCGCCCTCAATAGACGAACGGCCGCGGCGATCCACATCCTGGCGGAGGAGCTCAAGGAAAGACTCGTAAGTCATGGTTCCGAGGTCCTCACCGCTACGTGTCCGCACGGCGACCGTCTGGTTTTCCACTTCCTTATCGCCGATGACCAGCAGATAAGGGACACGCTGAAGCGTGTGCTCGCGGATTTTAAAGCCGATCTTCTCGTTTCTCAAGTCAGCAGCGGCGCGGAAACCTTCTGCACCCAGCTTGGACTCGAGGTTTTTGCAGTACTCGGACTGGCGATCGGTGATATTCAGCACCGCCACCTGCTGCGGGGCCAACCAGGTCGGGAAGGCGCCCTCGTAGTTCTCGATCAGAATACCGATAAAGCGCTCGAATGACCCGAGGGTCGCGCGGTGCAGCATTACCGGGGTCTGACGAGAGCCATCTTCCGCCACATACTGGGCGTCCAGGCGGCCCGGCATGGAGAAGTCCACCTGAATGGTGCCGCACTGCCATACACGGCCGAGGCAGTCTTTCAGGGAGAATTCGATCTTGGGCCCGTAGAAGGCGCCCTCACCCGGCAGCTCTTCCCAGGGCAGATCCGCCGCATTCAGGGCGTCTGCCAGGGCTTTCTCCGCCTTGTCCCAGCTTTCGTCGGAACCGACGCGCTGTTCCGGACGGGTAGATAAACGATAGATCACTTCTTCGAAGCCGAAGTCTTTATAGACCGCGTGCAGCAGGTCCATGAACTCGGATACTTCCGACTGGATCTGGTCTTCGGTACAGAAGATGTGGCCATCGTCCTGCACAAAACCGCGCACACGCATCAGGCCGTGCAGGGAACCGGAGGGTTCGCTGCGGTGACAGGAGCCGAACTCCGCCAGACGCAGGGGCAGATCCCGGTAGCTGCGCAGGCCCTGATTGAACACCTGCACGTGACAGGGGCAGTTCATGGGCTTGATGGCAAACTGACGCTCTTCGCTGGTCAATGTGAACATGTCGTCGCCGAACTTGTCGGCGTGACCGGATTTCTGCCACAGGGAGAAGTCCACCAGCTGCGGGGTCTTGATCTCTTTATAGCCGCGCTCGCGCTGGCGCTCCCGCATGTACTGTTCAACGGTGCTGTACACGGTCCAGCCGTTGGGGTGCCAGAACACCATGCCCGGCGCCTCTTCCTGAATATGGAACAGGTCAAACTTCTTCGCCAGCTTGCGGTGATCGCGCTTTTCCGCTTCCGCGATACGGTGCAGGTACGCCTTGAGCTCTTTCTTGTTGGCCCATGCGGTGCCGTATACACGGGTCAGCATCTCGTTGTTGGCATCGCCACGCCAGTAGGCGCCGGCCACTTTGGTCAGTTTGAAAGCCTTCAGCTTGCCGGTGGACGGTACGTGCGGGCCGCGGCACAGGTCTTCAAAGTCGCCCTGGCGGTACAGGGAGATATCTTCGTTGGTGGGGATACTGGCGATGATTTCCGCCTTGTACTCTTCCCCCATCTCGCGGAAGTATTTGACCGCGTCGTCCCGGGGCAGCAAGCGACGGCTGACCGGAATATCTTCCTTGGCCAGCTCTTCCATGCGCTTCTCGATCTTCTCGAGATCTTCCGGGGTAAATTGCCGCTCGTAGGCGAAATCGTAATAAAAGCCGTCTTCGATCACCGGACCAATGGTGACCTGAGCACCCGGATACAACTGCTTGACCGCCTGGGCCAGCAGGTGCGCGGTGGAATGACGGATGATTTCCAGGCCTTCTGGCTGGCGATCGGTCACGATGGCCAATTCGGCGTCGTGATCGATAACAAAACTGGTATCCACTTCCTTGCCGTCGACGACACCCGCCAGCGCCGCTTTGGCCAGACCGGGACCAATATCATTGGCAACGTCGAATACGGAAACAGGATTGGAGAATTCGCGACGGGAACCGTCAGGGAGGGTAACAACAGGCATTGTTCTTCCTTTTGTTTCAGTGGCGATCCCTACGAAAGACCGCATGAGCAATTAGCGCTTGGCTAGCGAGAGCGGTGCATGGATGCACCGCCGCCGGGGGGAGCCCCGGCGCGAGCACTGAAAAACAAGCAAAATGACATTTTGTGCAGCTTTTTCAGTGCGACCTTTACCAAAAGACAGGACGTCTTTTTGTAAAGAGTAGGTAAATGGTAGACCCGAGCAGACTCGAACTGCTGACCTCTGCCATGTCAAGGCAGCGCTCTAACCAACTGAGCTACGGGTCTAAAGACTGACAACTGGAACCCGTAGAATACGGCCCCCGTTGCAGAGGACGCGAACTTTAGCACCAGCTTTTTTGCTTTTCAACTACCGAAAACAGAAAAAATTTCCGCTAATCAAGCACTTGGGGTATCGTGAGCCGACTGCAGGATGCAGCACAGAGACCGCGCACCCATTCCACAGGTCTCCCGCCGCCGGACACGAAGGATTTTATGAGCCCCCCTCCAACCGATAGCCCGATCAGCCGCAGCGGCTTTCTGCTGGCACTGGGCGCCGCCGCCCTCTTTTCCATCAAGGCGATCTTTATCAAGCTCGCGTATCGCTACGGCGTGGATGTGGAGACTTTCATTCTCCTGCGCATGGCCCTCGCCCTGCCGTTTTACATCGCCATCCTGCTCCTGCTGCGTCGAGGCGGACAGTGGCAGCCGGTGAGCGGGCAGAACGCGTTGATTACGATCGCACTCGGACTCTGCAGCTATTACCTGGCGAGCTTTCTCGATCTGCAGGGGCTGCGCTATATCAGCGCAAATTTCGAGCGACTGATCATCTACCTATACCCCACCCTGGTGCTGATGTTGGGCTGGCTGTTCCTGGGCAAATCCGCAACACCCCGACAGTTGCTGTGCCTGGCCGGGGCCTATGGGGGCATTCTGCTGATTTACTGGCAGGATCAGGATTTCAGCACCGGCGTACCAACCCCGGGCTGGGTACACCTTGACGGCGTCAGCTGGGGTGCACTGCTGACCTTTGGCAGCGCACTCAGCTTTTCGCTCTATGTGGCGTTCAGCGAGAAAGTGATCAAGACACTGGGGAGCCGGCAGTTCACCGCCCTGGCTATGCTGGCTGCAAGTGCCGCCATTGCCGTGCATTTTGCACTTCAGGGTGACTGGTCGCGCCTGCAGCAGCCATGGCCGGTTTACGGCTACGCGCTGGCGGTCGCGTTTCTATGTACGGTGATTCCGTCCCTGATGATGAGCGCCGCGATCCTGCAGATCGGTTCCGCCACCACCGGTGCCATTGGTACCTCCGGCCCGGTGGTGACACTGATCGCCGCAGCCCTGGTACTGGGAGAGCCGTTTACCGCGATGCATCTGCTCGGCATGGCGGTAATCATCGGCAGCCTGCTACTGTTGAAACAGCCCAGCCAACCCAAGGCTGCACCGGCCAGCAAGCAGACGAACTAGTGGCGCCTTATGGCGCCGCCTCTTTGAGCTTGGTGATCTCATCGCGCAACTTGGCGGCGGCCTCGAACTCCAGATTCTTGGCGTGGTTGTACATCTGCTCTTCCAGCTCCTCGATACGCGCCCAGCGCTGCTGATCGGTAAGCGGTTTCTGATCGGCTTTGTAAGCGGCGCCCTTCTCCGCAACTTTGCGGCGGGATTTGGGCACCCCGGGAGCGATGGCGCCCTCCATGATATCGGCAACACTCTTGCGAATCCCTTTGGGGGTAATGCCGTGCTCGGCATTGTGCGCCAGCTGCTTTTCCCGCCGGCGCTGGGTCTCCTCCAGCGCGCGCTTCATGGAGTCGGTGATTTTGTCCGCGTACAGTATTGCCCTGCCCTCCAGATTCCGCGCGGCACGGCCGATGGTCTGGATCAGTGAGCGATCGGAGCGCAGGAAACCCTCCTTGTCGGCGTCGAAGATGGCCACCAGAGAGACTTCCGGCATATCCAGCCCTTCCCGCAACAGGTTGATCCCTACCAGCACATCAAATTCGCCGATGCGCAGGTCGCGAATAATCTCCACCCGCTCTACGGTATCAATGTCAGAATGCAGATAGCGCACCCGCACGCCGCTCTCCTGTAGGTATTCGGTCAGATCCTCCGCCATGCGTTTGGTCAACACGGTAATCAACACGCGCTGATCCTTGTCCACGCAGCGGTGGATTTCCGACAGGGTATCGTCCACCTGTGTTGCCGCCGGGCGCACCTCCACTTCCGGGTCCACCAGGCCGGTGGGACGAACCACCTGCTCCACCACCGCCCCGGCGTGCTCCTGCTCGTATTTCCCCGGGGTCGCGGATACGAAGATGGTCTGCGGTGACAGATTCTCCCACTCTTCAAATTTCAGCGGCCGATTATCCAGCGCCGAGGGCAGACGGAAACCGTATTCCACCAGGGTTTCCTTGCGCGAGCGGTCACCGCGGTACATACCGCCGATTTGCGGCACGGTTACGTGGCTTTCATCGATAAACAGCAGCGCATCGTGCGGCAGATAGTCAAACAAGGTGGGCGGGGGCTGACCAGGATCCCGCCCGGACAGATAGCGGGAATAGTTTTCCACGCCGTTGCAGTAGCCGAGCTCCTGCATCATTTCCAGATCGTAACGGGTGCGCTGCTCCAGCCGCTGGGCCTCCAGTAGCTTATTGTTGTCGCGCATCTGCTCAAGGCGCTCTTTCAGCTCGCCCTTGATCTGATCAATGGCGTCGACAATGGTTTCTCGCGGAGTCACGTAGTGGGACTTTGGAAAGATGGTGATGCGCGGAACCTTCTGCAGCACCTCCCCGGTGAGCGGGTCGAACAGGGTAATTTCTTCGATCTCTTCATCGAACAGGGACAGGCGCACCGCCTCCAGGTCCGAATCGGCGGGATAGATATCAATGATATCCCCGCGCACCCGGTAGGTGGCGCGGCGGAAATCCGCATCGTTGCGGGTGTACTGCAGCTCAGCCAGGCGGCGCAGAATCGTGCGCTGATCAACGATATCGCCACGATCCAGGTGCAGCACCATCTTGAGGTATTTGTCCGGATCGCCCAGGCCATAAATCGCGGACACGGTCGCCACCACAATCACATCCTTCCGCTCAATCAGAGCTTTGGTCGCGGACAGCCGCATCTGCTCGATATGCTCGTTGACCGATGCATCCTTCTCAATAAAGGTGTCCGACGATGGCACATAGGCTTCCGGCTGGTAATAGTCGTAGTAGGAAACGAAGTACTCGACCGCGTTGCGGGGAAAAAACTCTTTCAGCTCGCCGTACAGCTGAGCGGCCAGGGTCTTGTTGTGGGCCATCACGATTGCGGGCCGCTGCAGGCGCGCGATCACGTTGGCCATAGTGAAGGTTTTACCGGAGCCGGTTACCCCCAGCAGTGTCTGATGCGCCAGGCCATCCCCCACCCCTTCAACCAGCGCCTCGATGGCGGCTGGCTGATCCCCTGCGGGCTCGTATTTACTGGCAACTTCAAAAGGACGGGTTTCCATGGGCCGACTACCACTCCGGTTTCGCTTCACACCCGGCACTCCGGGGTAGGAAATTGTAGGCGCACACCCCGGTGCGGGACAAATTCGGTGTTCCACCGGAGCGGGCGGCGAGAAAATAAACACTGCAAAATCAAAGGCTTATTTTTAGGTAAAAGGGTTGACCTGGTTTGGGGTGCTCTATAAGATACGCGCCACCTGACCGGGACGGCATTTGCAAGACCGATCAGACAGTTCCGCCTTAGCTCAGTTGGTAGAGCAAATGACTGTTAATCATTGGGTCGCTGGTTCGAGCCCAGCAGGCGGAGCCAATTTCAAAATGTTCGTAGCGACACTGAATTGCCACGAAGATTTTATTTAGAGCTATGCTCTTTCAGGGCCACCTTCACCAAGAGGCAGGCGCCCTAACCAAAAATTCCGCCTTAGCTCAGTTGGTAGAGCAAATGACTGTTAATCATTGGGTCGCTGGTTCGAGCCCAGCAGGCGGAGCCAAACAAAAAACCCCGTACCCTTACCGGTTACGGGGTTTTTTATTGCCTGTCACCTGCGGGACTTTGATCGGCACCGCCTGATCATCACCGGTATCCAGCACCAGGGAGCCTGTACGGGCTCCGGGGCACCCCCGAAACCCATTGAACTTGCTCGCTAGACTTCCGGCACCTCACCGGTAATCCGCTGAACCCGGCGACTGCCTGATGCAATTGGCAGCTGGCGCACCTCCGCCCCCTCGGACACATCCTGCGACGCAGCAATTCCGGACGCATTCGCTTCCGACAACTGTGTCCAGACCGTATCCACGAGCTCCTGTTTTGGCGTGTAGTCTTTCACCGCCTCAATCAGCAGGCGATGTACGGCAACACAATCCTGGCGCGCGCAGGCTTGCTTCAGCTCAGCCAAGCACGACTGCAGCTGATCACTGGGCAAGCGCTCTTCCTCTGCCCGCATGATCATCGGGTGATCGGTGCCGGCAACGGCATCCCCCAGCAACAGCTCCTCATACAGCTTTTCACCGGGGCGCAGGCCGGAAATCTGAATTTCGATATCGCCATCGGGGTTGGCCTCGTCGCGCACGGTGTGGCCCATAATCTGAATCAGACGGCGGGCGATATCCAGAATACGAACCGGCTCCCCCATATCCAGCACAAAAACCTCGCCCTTGCGCCCCATGCTTCCCGCCTGCAATACCAGCTGCGCTGCTTCGGGAATAGTCATAAAGAAACGGGTCACCTTGGGGTGAGTCACCGTCACCGGCCCACCAGCGTTAATCTGATCGGTAAACAGAGGAATCACGGAGCCGGAGGATCCGAGTACGTTACCAAAGCGCACCATACACACCCGGGTACGCCCGAAGCGGCGCCCGAAATCCTGACAGATCAACTCGGCCAGGCGCTTGGTTGCCCCCATCACGTTGGTCGGGCGCACTGCCTTATCGGTGGAAACCAGCACAAACTGCTCAACCCCACAGGCCTCGGCGGCCTCCAAGACAGAAAGGGTACCCAGCACGTTATTTTCCGCGCCCACTACCACGTTCTGCTCGACCAGCGGCACATGCTTATAGGCCGCCGCATGATAGATCGTCTGCACACCAAAGGACTGAATGATCTCACCCATGCGCTGGCGGTTGCGCACGTCGCCCAACAGCGCTGTCACTTCCACCTGCAGACCTTCATCCTGCTGCTGTTGCTGCAGCTCTCGCTCAATCTGATAGAGAGAGAACTCGGAGGACTCCAGCATGATCAGCTTGGTCGCTTCCCACTGGATGATCTGTCGGCAGAGCTCGGAACCAATGGAGCCACCGGCCCCCGTCACCATCACCACCTTGCCGGTGATGGATGCGGAGACCAGTTCTTTTTGCGGCTCGACCGGAGCGCGACCGAGGATGTTTTCGTAAATCTGGGCCACATCGGATACGCGGCCGGCGCTGTCCACCAACTCTTCCATACCCGGAATGACTTTCACCACGATACCGCGCTCACGCAGACTACGGGTGATCTCACGGCGGCGGCGCTTGGGCACTCCCGGCATCGCCAGCAGAATTTCGGAGATATCCCGCTCGGCAATCACATCAAGAATATTGGCTGGGCTGTAAACCAGTACGCCATCAATCAGCGTATTCTGCTTGGAGGCATTGTCGTCAAAAAAGGCGACGGTCTTGTACATCTCACCGTGCACCAGCCCCTTGTACAACTGCAGGCCGGCAGTGCCCGCGCCGTAGATGGCCACGCGGGTTTTGTGGATCTCCAGTGCCATCTGGTAATAGATACGCACCAGCCAGCGGGATCCACCCACGGTAATCAGGGCGAAACACCAGTAAATCACGGGCACCGATCGCGGAACACCGGCATAGGTGAGATAAGAAGCCACCGCGAGTACCACCGCCGACGCGGTAACCCCCTGTAGAACAGCGACAATCGCCTGCTGCCCCATGTAACGGATTACCGTACGGTACAGCCCCAGGCGAAGAAAAATAAAACTGCTGGAAATAAGCGTCATGGCCAGACACAGCGCCATGGCAGGTTCAGTCACCGTGCTGGCACCGTTAAAACGGATAGCCATGGCGAGCAAAAACGCAGCCGTGAGCATCAGCAGGTCATAGCAGAGCATCAAGAACGGCTTGTAGTTTTTCTGCGCAGCTTTATAAAAGCTATTCACCAACCCCCCAAAAAATTCCTTTACCGGGCACTATTGGCCCTTGCATAACAATAAACATCCGAAACTTCCTTTCCGGACTAATCACAACACTCCGGATGCTACCAGCAGCAGGGCCAGCAAAGACGTGCTCAACATCACGGCCAATTCGATAAACAAGGACGTTTTCACACCGTGCTTCAGCGCCATCCGCTGATAGAAATGCTGGCGATGCGCCTCCCACCAGCGCTCTTTACGCAGCACTCTGATCGCCAGGGTAGCCGAGGCATCCAACCAGAACGGCAGGAATACCAGCAGTGGAATCAGCACCCCAAAGGCCCCCTGCTGCCACCCCGCGATACTCACCGCAAATGCCGCCAGGCCAATGACTGTGGCCCCCGCATCGCCGAGGAAAATTTGTGCACGCGGCCAATTGTAGTACAAAAAAACGACACTACTTGTTGCGATCAGCAGACAAATACTTCCAATTTGCGGCACGTCTCGCAAGAAACAGATTACCCCAAGAGTCGCAAATCCGATCGCGGTCATACTGCCGGCAAAGCCATCCATGCCATCCATAAAGTTGTACAGATTGACAACCCATACACCGCCCAGCACCAGCAGCGGCCATAAAACCGACGACCAGGACCCAGAAAGCGGCGGGGCCAGCACATATAACAAAATGCCGACGGACAAAATCTGCACAGAAAAACGCACCCGCGCACTCAATGACCGCAGGTCATCTGCCAGAGAAATCACCAGCAACGCAACAAAGGCAAAAACAATGCCAGGATGAATTTCAGGCTGACTGAGCAGGAAACCGACCACGGCACCCGACAACAGGCCCCACCCACCGGTCCGCGGCACCGGTGTTTCATGCAGGGAGCGATGGTTGGGGGCATCCAGGGCAAACTCACCCAGACGCGTAAGTAGCAAGCGCAACACCAATGCAGTGACAGCAGCGGACGCTGCGCAAAAAAACAGCAATGACCACCAGCCGTGGTCAAAGTACGCCCCCATCAATGATCCCCGTCAAAACCCCGTAAATACTGACCATAGCGTCGACTTGCGCGCCAACCCAGTGCATTTTTTATTCGCGCTGAACTATATAGCTCGCTCCTTGTAACATCAAGGAAACCTGGCTTAACTCCCAGATGGGGCCCCGCAACAACAGGTCACGCTAGCCCACGACGCATATTTGCCCAAAAAAGAAACAGCGCCCTGAGGCGCTGTTTCGATACTTATTTACAACTGGATCCGATTTTTATTCTTCTCCAGCGTGGCTACGCCGATCCCTTTGATCTCCAGCAGCTCTTCGACACTGGAAAAGCTGCCGTTTTCTTCCCGGTACTGGACGATCAATTTTGCGCGAGCCTCACCCACACCATCCAGCGCAGCAGACAACTCCTCTGCAGTGGCGGTGTTCAGGTTCACCACCTGTACTGTCTGTGTCTGCGGTTCTTCTTCGGCGAATACCGCGGGCACATTGACCAGCAATATGGAAAGGGCAAACAGTACGGCAAGCGGGAAACGAAACAGTTTCATGGCAAATTCCTTTTCTTGTAATTGCACTAAGCGTTATGGTCTTCAATCCGTGGGACCACAAACCTCCCCAGGCGGGAGCACTCTATCAAACAATCCCCGGGCTTTTGACCCCTGAGCCATTACACGTTATTACAGCCGGTCACCGCATTTTACCCGTGGCGTAACCGGAGTCAGCTCCCTGCCAGCTCTTCGACGATCCCCTGCAACGCCACCGCGGGATCGTCCGCAGCGGTAATGGGGCGCCCGATCACCAGATAATCCGAGCCATTTCGTACCGCATCTGCCGGGGTGACGATACGACGCTGATCATCTGCCGCTGCGCCCGCCGGGCGGATACCCGGTGTCACCAGGGCGAAATCCTCGCCACAGGCGGTTTTGAGGGCGCTCGCTTCACGGGCTGAGCAGACCACGCCATCCAGGCCGCTCTCTTTGGTGAGCCTGGCCAACGCCACAACCTGTTCGTTCAGGCTTCTGCCAACCCCTACCGGAGCCAGTTCTTCCTCGGCGGTACTGGTCAGAACGGTTACCCCGATCAGCAATGGGCGCTTGGCGCCGAAAGGCTCCAGCGCTTCGCGCGCAGCACGCATCATGCGCTCACCGCCAGATGCGTGCACATTCACCATCCACACACCGAGATTGGCCGCCGCACGCACGGCTGCGGCAACGGTGTTTGGAATATCGTGAAATTTGAGATCGAGAAAAACCTGGAATCCCTGCGCCACCAGCTTCCGCACCAGCTCCGGACCGGCGATAGTGAACAGCTCTTTTCCGACTTTGACACGGCAAACTGCCGGATCCAGCTGCGCGGCCATCGCCAGAGCGTCGTCGGCATTATCGTAATCCAGAGCCACGATGACCGGAGAAGAAACAGATTCAGTCAATGAACACCTCAGTGTCAGATATTGGAGATTAAATTCGATGATCGGGCCGAGGCTACTCGCCCTCGATCCCTTTGACCGAGCGCACCGTATCCCAACGCTTACAGCTGGGGCAAAGCCAGTGCAGCTGATTGCCGGAGAAACCGCAGTGGTTGCAGCGGTAATGCGGACGGCTTGCGATCAATTGATCGATCAGGTTTTTCAGCAGGTACAGATTTTCCCGCGAGCGCCCTTCCGTACTATCGATATGCAGGTTGAGGAAGTGCCCCAGCCCACGCAGCGATGGGCGCAACGCCAACTGTTTACCCATAAACGCCGCCGCTTCCGC
The DNA here is from genome assembly GCF_021165935.1 of Microbulbifer elongatus. Classification (NCBI taxonomy): domain Bacteria; kingdom Pseudomonadati; phylum Pseudomonadota; class Gammaproteobacteria; order Cellvibrionales; family Microbulbiferaceae; genus Microbulbifer; species Microbulbifer elongatus. The sequence goes on from NZ_CP088953.1 coordinate 3,106,575, forward strand.
TTCACTCTGATGCTGGTGAATTCGCTCAGCCAACGCAATCAAAACGCTGTTGGTGGGGTGCTCTTTCTGCAGCGCCTCCAGGTAGCGCTCGAGCCCCCGCTCATCCCCCAGCGTCTCGTAGCAGGTAATCAGTAGCTCAAGGATTTCAGGGATATAGTCGGGATTCTGCCTGGGTACCCGCTCAAGCACCCGAATCGCTTCCTGTGGGCGCCCCAGTGTGTGCTCGAGGCGACCCAGCAACAGGTTGGCACGCACGGAGTGGCGGTCATAGCCCAGTGCTGCGTCGATGTGCTTGCGCGCGCTCAGATAATCCTTGCCGTTGATGGCCTCTTCCGCCAGTTCACAGCAGAAGTGCGCCTGTATCGGTGCCCATTCACTGGACAGGCGCTTGAAGCGGCGGCCATGCAACAGGTTTACCGCATGGATTCCCTTGGCCCATTCGCGCTCGTCCCGATACACCTCAACCAGATATTCCAGGCTGGTAGTGCGCAGCTCCGAGGAGGTCTCCACCAGCTCCTGGAGCAGGCGCTCGGCCCGGTCAAGCCAGCCCGCGGCAATATAGTCCCGCGCCAATTCCAGTTGCGCCTTTTGCTGACTGATGCGGTTGAGACTGGGGCGGGCAAGCAGGTTCTGATGCACCCGGATCGCCTGGTCGTGCTCGCCGCGCTTGCGCAGCAGATTACCGAGTGCCAGGTGGGTTTCGAGAGTGGCGGTGCTGACTTCGAGCGAGTCGATAAACTTTTCAATGGCGTCGCCGTGGCGCTCACTCAAAAGGTAATTCAGCCCCTGCGCATAGGACTGCGCCAGGGCCTGATGCTCATTGTTCTTGGCACCCTTTTTCTTGCCACTTTTGCGGCCGAGATACCAACCAATGGCGATGGCTGCAAAAATGAAAATGAAAAATGTCAGGTCGCTCAAACTACTCTCCGGCAACCTGTCGGCGGACGGTGTGCAGCTCGCGCTCGGTGCGCAGCAGTTGGCGCTCCAGCCCTTTTACCCGGCGCCGTTCGGTCCAGTAAGGCAACAGGCTGGCGAGGAACCCCAACAGAGCGCCAATCAGCAGGAAGCCGATCAGCCAGAAGCCCACACTGCCGGCAAACAATGGGTAACCGGCAAAGCGCGGCGTAATGCTCTCAGGGTTGTCGACCGCAAAATAGACACCCAGCGCAATACACGCCAAAGCCAATATCCCGAATAGCAGACGCGATATCCAGCGCAGAAATGACAAGCGAACCTCCGGTTCCGGAAGGAATGTGAAAATCTAAAAGTCCGTTACAGTGTTAGCCCACTGTGACCAGCTCGGCAATGGAATCCTCCTACGCGACTTATGCGTCCTCGTAGACATCCCGCTTCATCTGCTGGTTTACCCTATCCCTGAGCTCTTTTCCCGGTTTGAAGTGCGGCACATACTTGCCGGCAAGCTCGACGGAGTCACCGGTTTTGGGGTTGCGCCCGGTACGCGGCGCGCGATAGTGCAGAGAAAAGCTGCCAAAGCCGCGAATCTCTATGCGCTCCCCTTCCGCCAGTACACTCGACATGGTGTCCAGCATGACTTTGACCGCCAGCTCTACATCCTTAACCGGCAGCTGATCTAACCTCAGAGCGATCTTCTCGATCAGTTCAGACTTGGTCATGCAGTCCGCAATCCTTTCTAAGTCATTGATTATTCTGGAATAGCGGCAATCATCTAATAGAAAGCCGGACTGGGCAACCCCAGTCCGGCTTTCGCATAGCTTCAGCTCATTGAGCCAAAACTCTTAATAACAAGACTTTATCAGTCTTTGTTATTCATCTGCGCCTTGATCAGGTCACCGATAGTCGCCGGCTGAACCTGCTCAGCCTGCTTCTTGCTGTGATCCTTGATGGCTTGCTTCTCATCGTCCTGATCTTTGGCCTTGATGGAGAGGCTGATCACGCGGTTCTTGCGATCCACGCTGGTGATCTTGGTCTCTACTTCTTCGCCTTCTTTCAGGGCGTTGCGCGCATCTTCAACCTTGTCGCGGCTGATTTCGGAAGCGCGCAGTACGCCTTCCACTTCATCCGCCAGAGTGATGATGGCTTGCTTGGCATCCACTTCTTTGATGGTACCCATTACGATGCTGCCGCGATCGTTGGTGGCTACGTAATCAGAGAACGGATCGGATTCCAGCTGCTTGATACCCAGGGAGATACGCTCGCGGTCGGAGTCGATACCCAGGATAACGGTTTCCAGCTCGTCACCTTTCTTGAACTTGCGCACGGCGTCTTCGCCCGCTTCGTTCCAAGAGATGTCGGACAGGTGAACCAGACCGTCGATGCTGCCGTCCAGACCGATGAAGATACCGAAGTCGGTGATGGACTTGATCTTACCGGAGATCTTGTCGCCTTTAGCGAATTTACGCGCGAAGGCATCCCACGGGTTTTCTTGACACTGCTTGATACCCAGGGAGATACGACGACGCTCTTCGTCGATGTCCAGAATCATTACCTCGACTTCGTCGCCAACATTGACAACTTTGGACGGGTGAATGTTCTTGTTGGTCCAATCCATTTCGGATACGTGCACCAGACCTTCCACACCTTCTTCCAGCTCGGCGAAGCAGCCGTAGTCGGTCAGGTTGGTGACAACCGCCTTCACGCGGCTGTTCTCCGGGTAACGCTGCTTGATGGATACCCAGGGATCTTCGCCCAATTGCTTCAGACCCAGGGATACACGGCTGCGCTCGCGGTCGAACTTCAGTACTTTTACTTCGATCTCGTCGCCAACGTTCACGATCTCGCTCGGATGCTTGATGCGCTTCCAAGCCATATCGGTGATGTGCAGCAGGCCGTCGATACCGCCCAGATCTACGAAAGCACCGTAGTCGGTCAGGTTCTTCACGATACCTTTGATCGCCATACCTTCTTGCAGGCTGGCCAGCAGGGCTTCACGCTCTTCGCTGTTGGCGGCTTCCATCACGGCGCGACGGGAAACAACAACGTTGTTGCGCTTGGCGTCCAGCTTGATCACTTTGAAGTCGAGCTCTTTGCCTTCCAGGTGCGCGGTATCGCGAACCGGACGAACGTCTACCAGAGAACCCGGCAGGAACGCGCGGATGTTGGCAACGTCAACAGTAAAGCCACCTTTAACCTTGCCACTGATAACACCTTTAACCACTTCGTCTGCAGCGTGTGCAGCGTCGAGGATTTTCCAGGCTTCAGCGCGCTTGGCTTTTTCACGGGACAGACGGGTTTCACCGAAACCGTCTTCTACCGCTTCCAGGGCAACCTGTACTTCGTCGCCCACCTGCAGTTCCACTTCACCTTTGTCGTTCTTGAACTGGTCCGCAGGGATAACGCCTTCAGACTTCAGGCCCGCGTGCACGGTTACCCAGTCTTTGTCCACGTCGATAACAACACCGGTCACGATGGCGCCGGGTGCCATTTCTACGCTTTTCAGGCTCTCTTCAAATAGTTCAGCAAAGCTCTCGCTCATTACATTACCTATATAAGTGGACTCTACCGAGGGCGACGAAATAAGTGTCAACCGCCAGTGAAAGTCCCACCGCGCTGCCAGCACGCGGGTCGGATTACAACAACGGCCGGGCGATTCTGGCTGATCCCGGCCGTCATTGTTAAAAAACTGTTACTGGAAAGCGGTTCCCAGTGTGGCTCAACCGATGCGATTTTGTACCAGTTCGAGCACTTTCTGCAGAACATCATCTATAGCGATGTCCGTGCTATCCAGCACCACGGCATCATCTGCCGGGGCCAGAGGGGAGGCTGCGCGGTTCATATCCCGGTCGTCCCGGGCGCGGATGTCCTCCAGCAGGTCGCGGAGGCTAACAGAACCCCCCCTGCCCTGCAACTGAGCAAAGCGGCGGCGGGCGCGCTCTTCCGCACTGGCGGTCAGGAACACCTTGACCGGCGCGTCGGGAAACACTGTGGTACCCATATCGCGCCCATCCGCCACCAGTCCCGGCCATTCGCGAAAGTCCCGCTGTCGCTGCAGCAAGGCTTCACGCACGGCGGGTAGCGCCGCCACTTTGGAAGCAGCCATGCTGACCCGCTCCATACGGATATCCCGGCTGACGTCCTTGCCATCCAACACGGCACTGACTTCACCGCCGGCAATGGCGAAGCGGATATTCAGGTTCGCAGCAATCTCCGCCACTCTTCCCTCATCCGCCAGATCCACTTCCGCATTCAGCGCCGCCAGTGCCGTGAGGCGATACAGAGCCCCCGAGTCCAGCAGAACATAGCCGAGCCGGTCGGCCACCAGCTTGGCAATGGTGCCCTTGCCGGAACCGCTGGGTCCGTCGATGGTGATTACGGGGGCGTTGTTGGTCATTTCAGTCTCACGCACTTTGGTACTACTTTAGTTGGCCGTCACTGCCTTTGGCAGGTCTTCTGCCAACCCTCCGGCAACTAACCCTGGGAAACCACCCGCAGGTTCATCCCCGCACCCTTCGCCAGTTCGGCAAAATTCGGGAAGGAAGTGGCAACATTCGCACAGTGCTTGATGCGGATATCCGCACCCGCGCGCAGCGCCGCCACCGCGAAGGACATGGCAATACGGTGATCGCCGAGGCTATCCACCTCACCGCCACCGAATACCGCACCTTCACTGCCTTTACCCTGGATCACGATGCCATCCGGGGTTGGCCTGGCATCCACGCCAAGAATCTCCAGGCCGTCGGCCATGGCCTGAATACGGTCGCTTTCCTTTACGCGCAGCTCTTCGGCACCGGTCAGCACGGTCTCACCTTCAGCACAGGAAGCCGCAACAAAGATTGCCGGGAATTCATCAATGGCCAGCGGCACCTGGTCTTCCGGAATCTTGATCCCCTTCAAGGGCGCGTAACGCACGCGGATATCCGCCACCGGCTCGCCACCCACTTCTCGCGGATTCTCCAGGGTGATGTCCGCACCCATGGCACGCAGAATATTGATCGCGCCATCCCGGGTCGGGTTGATACCCACGTGCTGCAGCAACACATCGGAGCCCGGCGCAATGGAGGCCGCCACCATAAAGAAGGTGGCCGAGGAAATATCTGCAGGCACGTCGATATGACCGGCGGTCAATTTGCCGCCGCCTTTCAGGCTGGCGCGGGGGCCGTCGCGGAGCACTTCATAGCCGAAGCCCGTCAACATCCGCTCCGTGTGGTCCCGGGTCGGCGCCGGCTCGGTGGTGCTGGTTTCGCCATCGGCGTAGAGACCCGCCAGCAGCACACAGGATTTCACCTGGGCACTCGCCATGGGCAGTGTGTAGTCGATGGCTTTCAGCGTATGGCCGCCTTTGATCTTGAGCGGCGGACGCCCATCTTCACCAGTCTCCACAACCGCACCCATTTCCCGCAGCGGGTTGGCCACGCGATTCATCGGGCGCTTGGACAGGGATTCGTCTCCGGTCAGTACGGTATCGAATTTCTGCCCGGCCAGCAGACCGGCCAACAGACGCATGGAAGTACCGGAGTTACCCACGTACAGGGGACCGGGAGGGGCCTGCAGACCGTGCATGCCCACACCGTGAATGGTAACGCGACCATCGACCGGCCCTTCGATCACCACGCCCATATCGCGAAACGACTGCAGTGTAGCGAGCGCATCCTCCCCCTCGAGGAATCCTTCCACCTCGGTGACACCTTCCGCCAGGGAACCCAGCATGATCGAGCGGTGGGACATGGACTTATCGCCAGGCACCCGCAGATCGCCGTTGACTGCACCACCCGGTTGGGCAACAAAAGTAACTTCCTTCGCTTCCATAGTTTCCGTATACGCTTTTTTGGCCAGCATTTTGGTGAAATGATCCCGCGCCGCCTTGGCCCGGGTAAATACCCCCATCAACTGCTCGCTGTCGCCGCTGGCAATGGCACTGCGCAGTGAAGCCAGATTGGAGGTGTATAAATCAATGGATTTCAGAATGGCATCGCGGTTGGCGAGCATGATGTCCCGCCACATCACCGGGTCACTGGAGGCGATACGGGTGAAGTCGCGAAAACCGCCGGCGGCATAGCGAAAAATATTTTCGTTTTCCGCATCGTGGGCCAGGGTATCCACTAGACCGAAGGCGATGACATGGGGCAAGTGGCTGGTGGCGGCGAGCACCTCGTCGTGCTCGTCCACAGGCATACTCAGCACTTCCGCACCCACCGCTTCCCACATTTTCTGTATGCGGGCCACATGTTCACCCCCGGTACTTTCCAGCGGGGTGAGAATGATACGGTGCGCGATATACAGATCGTCGCGTGCCGCGGTCACACCACTTTTCTCTGAGCCGGCAATCGGGTGCCCCGGCACCAGAAACGCCGGCACCTCACCCCAGATATTCCTGGCCGCGGCAATCACACTACCTTTTACGCTGGCGCCATCGGTAATGGTGACACCTGCCGGCACTCGGTCTTTCAGTTGGGCGAAGACCGCCTCGACAGTCAGGGTGGGTACCGCAACGAAAATCACATCCCCGGGCTCCAGCTCCGGCAAAACGTCGGCAATATCGGTAACCGCGCGATCAACAACCCCCAACGCTACCGCCTGTTCGCAGGTCTGCGGGCGGCGAGCTACGCCGATGACTTCACGACAACCGCTGGCCGCCTTCAATCCCAGCGCCAGACTGCCACCAATCAACCCAATGCCGACTACAACCAGACGACCCACACCGGCCGCCGCATCCTGCCCTGTCGTCATCCCTGCTTCCGGCATTTACAGAACTCCGCGCGGGTAGGAGCCCAGCACTTTCATATCCGACGCACAGGCACCGACGTCTTTCAGAGCGGCAGCAATATTCTCGGTATCGCGGTGACCGACAAAATCAATAAAGAACACGTAGGTCCAGTTTCCGCTCTGGGACGGCCGGGTTTCCACCCGGGTCAGATCGATCTTGTGGGTCTGGAACGGCACCAGCAGATCGTGCAGCGCACCGGGCTCGTTGCGCATGGATACCATCAGCGAGGTTTTGTCGTCACCACTGGCGGGCACCACCTGGGTGCCAATAATCAGGAAGCGGGTGGAATTGTCCGGGCGATCCTCAATTTTTTCGTTGAGGATTTTCAGGCCGTACATATCCGCCGCCATATCCCCGGCAATGGCCGCCGCATTCCATTCACCCTTGACCCGCTTGGCCGCCTCCGCGTTGCTGGCCACCGCCACACGCTCCACGTTCGGGTAATAAGAGTCCAGCCATTTGCGACACTGTGCCAGGCTCTGGGCGTGAGAATAAATCCGGGTTATGGAGTCCTTGCGGGTGATATCGGAAATCATCAGGTGCTGGTGAATACGCAGCTCCACTTCTCCGCAGATTTTCAGGTTGGACGTCATAAAGTTGTCCAGGGTGTGGTTCACCACACCCTCGGTGGAATTCTCCACCGGCACCACGCCGTAATTTACTGCACCGGCTTCCACCTCGCGAAATACTTCGTCGATGGCCGCCAGTGGCTTGGATACCGCTGAGTGTCCGAAATGTTTGAGCGCCGCCTGTTGAGTAAACGTACCCTCGGGCCCCAGGTAAGCCACCTTCACCGGCTCTTCCAGGGCGAGACAGGCGGACATGATTTCGCGAAACAGGCGCGCCATCTCTTCGTTGGTCAGCGGCCCCTGATTGCGCGCCATGGCCTTACGCAATACCTGCGCTTCGCGCTCGGGACGGTAGTAGAGCGCATTTTCGCCGTTGTTTTTTTTGACCTCGGCCACTTCCAGCGCGCAGTTGGCACGCTCGGAAATCAGCCGTGCAATTTCGCTGTCGAGACCGTCAATACGGTCGCGCAGTTCGAGCAGGCGCTCATCCTGCTTGGGCTTCTCTTCAGACATAATTTTCGCCCTCTTACTCAATCCTTCCAATCAATTCTCGGCTGCGATCAGCCATGGCGCTGCTCGAAATCCGCCATAAAGGCAACCAGCGCTTCTACCGCCTCCAGAGGCACCGCATTGTACAGGGAAGCACGCATACCCCCTACCGAACGGTGCCCTTTCAGATTCAGCAAGCCCGCCGCTTCGGACTCCTGCAGGAACAGTTTGTCGAGCTTCTCATCCGCCAGCACAAACGGCACATTCATGCGCGAACGACTATCCTTCGCCACCGGACTGGAGAAGAAGTCGCTGCGGTCGAGAAAGTCGTACAGCAATGCCGATTTTTTCTCACTCAGTTCCGCCATGGCAGCGACGCCACCCTGCGCCTTCAGCCATTTGAACACCAGGCCGGACAGATACCAGGCAAAGGTCGGCGGCGTGTTATCCATGGAGCCACCGGCTGCGGCAATCTTCCAGTTCAGACTGCGAGGAATACCCGGCAATGCGCGATCCAGCAGGTCATCGCGCACAATTCCCACGGCAATTCCAGATGGACCGATATTTTTCTGCGCACCGGCATAAATAAAGCCAAATTTCTCCACCGGAATCGACTGCGACAGAATGCAGGACGACATATCCGCAACCAGCGGGCTTTTCACTTCCGGAATATAGGGGAACTCCACACCACCAATGGTTTCATTTGGCGTGTAGTGGAAATAGGCCGCGTCGTCACTTTCCTGCCAGCTGTCCGCCGCCGGCGCATAGCTGAAGTTGCGATCTTCCGAAGAGGCCACAATATTGACCTGGCCATACCGGCTGGCCTCCTTGATCGCCTTGTCCGCCCACTGACCGGTATGAATATAGTCGGCAGACTTGCTGCCAACACCGAGCAGATTCCAGGGGATCGCACTGAATTGCCCAGTGGCCCCGCCCTGTAAAAACAGCACTTTATAGTTGGCGGGAATGGCCAGCAGGTCCCGCAGGTCCTGCTCAGCAGTTTCTGCGACTTGGGTAAACTCCGGTGAACGGTGGCTCACCTCCATCACAGAACAACCCAGACCCTGCCAGTCCAGCAACTCTTCCTGTGCCTGCCGCAATACCGGGTCCGGCAACGCCGCAGGTCCCGCACAGAAATTAAACTTTCTCATCGACTCACTTCCACTGAGAACAACCATTAAACTTGGATAGATTCTTTGGCTTTAGACGCAAAGTTGAGATGAACAACCCGCCTTTTCACGCCTGTGATTACAGCCCTTTCGCCGCTAGCCACCTATCGGAAACTGGAGTCAAAAAAGGCCGCGATAATTCGCAGCCTTTTTGAGTCAAATCGGGTTCAGCGCTTACTCCTCGGCAGCGCCGCCTTCGGCCGCCTCACCCTCTTCATCCTCCGCTTCCTCAATACGCGCCAGACCAACCAGGTGCTCATCCCCCTTGAGGCGGATTACCCGGACACCCTGCGTATTGCGACCAAGGATAGACACCTCATCCACTCGGGTGCGCACCAGCGTACCCTGATCGGAAATCAGCATGATTTCCTCTGACGGGTGTACCTGACAGGCCCCGACCAGCGCACCGTTACGCTCGCTTTCCGCAATCGCAATCACACCCTGGGTACCACGTCCCTTGGTGGGGAAATCGGACGTCGCTGTGCGTTTGCCGTAACCGTTTTCAGTGACCATCATCACCGAGCCACCCTCTTCCGGAATCACCATGGCGATAACGTAGACGCCGTCGGCCATGCGGATACCGCGCACGCCACGGGAAATACGCCCCATGGAACGGACATTTTCTTCGGCAAAGCGGGCCGCCTTACCGGCGCTGGTCAGCAGCAGCACGTCCTGTTTGCCGTCGGTGACTGCAGTAGCCACCAGGCGATCGCCCTCTTCCAGCTCAATGGCCCGCAAGCCGACACTGCGGGGACGTGAGAAGGCGGTCAGCGGTGTTTTCTTGACGGTACCATTGGCGGTGGCGAAGAAAATAAAGTGATCTTCATCGTACTCAGACACCGGCATCAGGCTGCTGATACGCTCGTCGTCTTCCAGCGGCAGCATATTCACCATCGGACGACCACGGGAGGCGCGGCCGGCGGTAGGCACTTCATACACCTTCAGCCAGTACACCTTACCCTTGTTGGAGAAGCACAGAATGGTGTCGTGGGAGTTGGCAATCAACAGGTGCTCAACGAAGTCTTCGTCTTTTACCTGGGTGGCAGATTTACCCATACCGCCGCGGCGCTGGGCCTGGTAGTCCGCCAGCGGCTGACTCTTGGCGTAGCCACCGTGGGAAATGGTCACCACCTTGTCTTCCGGGGTAATCAGGTCTTCTACAGAAAGATCCTGACGGGAAGCCACGATGTCGGTACGGCGCTCGTCGCCGTACTCTTTTTCCAGCACTTCCAGCTCTTCGCGAATCACCTGCATCAGGCGCTCGGGACTGCCGAGGATCTCCAGATATTCGGCGATCTGCTCCAGGCGCTCGCTGTATTCCGCCAGCAGCTTGTCGTGCTCCATCCCGGTCAGGCGGTGCAGACGCAGCTCGAGAATGGCCTGGGCCTGTGCCGGCGAAAGGTAATAGGCACCGTCACGCATTCCGAATTCTTGCGGCAGATCGTCCGGGCGACAGGCGTCGGCACCGGCGCGCTCCAGGAACTGCTCGACCTCACCCACCGGCCAGCCTTTGGCCAGCAGCGCTTCGCGGGCTTCCGCCGGCGTGGCGGAGGACTTGATCAGCTCGATGACCGGGTCGATATTGGAGATGGCAATCGCCAGACCTTCCAGAATATGACCGCGCTCACGGGCTTTGCGCAGCAGATATACGGTACGACGGGTCACCACTTCCTGGCGGTGACGGATGAAGTATTCCAGCAGCTGCTTGAGGTTCAGCAGCTTGGGCTGGCCGTCCACCAGCGCCACCATGTTGATACCGAACACACTCTCCAGCTGGGTCTGTGCGTAGAGGTTGTTCAGCACCACATCGCCCAGTTCGCCGCGCTTGAGTTCGATGACTACCCGCAGGCCGTCTTTGTCGGACTCGTCGCGCAGCTCGGAAATACCTTCAATTTTCTTTTCTTTTACCAGCTCGGCAATCCGCTCGATCAGGCGCGCCTTGTTCAGCTGGTAGGGAATCTCGTGAATGATGATGGTTTCGCGATTGGTTTTATCATCGCGCACCACTTCCGCCTTGGCACGGATATAGATACGTCCGCGACCGGTGCGGTAAGCCATCAGGATGCCCGCGCGGCCATTGATGATCGCGCCGGTGGGGAAATCCGGGCCGGGGATATACTCCATCAGCTCATCGATGGTCAGCTCGCTGTTATCGATCAGCGCCAGACACCCCTTTACCACCTCACTCAGATTGTGCGGCGGAATGTTGGTGGCCATGCCCACGGCGATACCGGAGGAACCGTTGACCAACAGGTTGGGCACCCGCGACGGCAGGACTTCCGGCATCTGCTCGGAGCCGTCGTAGTTGTCGATGAAGTTGACGGTTTCCTTGTCCAGGTCGGACAGCAGCTCGTGGGCGAGCTTGTCCATGCGGATCTCGGTGTAACGCATGGCGGCCGCGCTGTCACCGTCGATGGAACCGAAGTTACCCTGACCGTCCACCAGCATGTAACGCAGGGAGAACGGCTGCGCCATACGCACGATGGTGTCGTACACCGCACTGTCGCCGTGCGGGTGGTATTTACCGATGACATCACCAACCACACGGGCCGACTTTTTGTAGGGTTTATTCCAGTCGTTTTTGAGTTCGTTCATTGCGTAGAGCACGCGCCGATGCACCGGCTTCAGACCGTCGCGCACATCCGGCAACGCACGGCCCACAATCACGCTCATCGCATAGTCGAGGTAGGATTGCTTCAGCTCTTCTTCGATATTGATCGGAGAAATTTCTTTGGCTAATTCGCCCATATTTCCAGGCATTCCTTATCGTTAACGCCGCCCGCGGGGGAGGCCCCGGCTATACCTGTCACCACCACCCTTCTCTGGGGGCGCACAGCAACAGGCTGGGAACTGGTGGGGCCAGCAAGTCACGGACCCCGATCAAGCGGGCGATTCTAGCACATCAGACGCCAAGTGCGGACTTGTTCGCGCACCTTCCCACAGTTAAAGTCTGCGCCTTCACAACGGAACAAAAAACACACAGCAGCCATGGCCAACCCCACCGCACCCGACCCAAAAGCGCACAACAAGCAGCCTATCGACACCCTGATTCACGCTCGCTGGATCATTCCAGTGGTCCCGGAAAAGCGATTGTACGAAAACTGCTCTTTGGCCATCCGCGACGGCATCATCACCGCCATACTGCCAAGCAACGAAGCCCGTAATCGCTTCACCGCCACAGAAGAGCTGCAACTCGGCGAGCAACTGCTGGTCCCGGGGTTGATCAACACCCACAACCACGCCGCCATGAGCCTGCTGCGGGGTTTTGCCGACGACTACCCGTTGATGACCTGGCTGGAAAAACATATCTGGCCCGCCGAACAGCAGTGGGTCAGCCCGGAGTTCGTCACCGACGGCACCCGACTCGCCATGGCGGAAATGCTCAGAAGCGGTACCACCACCTTCTCCGACCAGTACTTCTTCCCGGAAGCCACTGCCGCAGCCGCACGCGAAGCCGGAATGCGCGCCCAGATCGCCTTCCCCGTCATCGACTTCCCCAACAACTGGTCCCGAAACGGCTTTGATGCCATCGAAAAAGGCCTCGCCCTACGGGATGACTACCGCTCCCACCACCGGATCGGACTCGCTTTCGCCCCCCACGCCCCCTATACCGTGGGCGACGAAACCCTGAAGAAAATCGCCATCTACGCCGACGAACTGGGGATGTCCGTACAGATGCACCTGCACGAAACCGCCGGCGAAGTGGAGCGCGCGGTGGCCGACACCGGCCAGCGCCCCACCGAACGCCTCCACCGCCTCGGCCTGCTCTCCCCCCAATTCCTGGCCGTGCACATGACCGCACTCAACGACAGTGACATCGCCCTGATCCAGAAAACCGGCGCGCACATCAGCCACTGCCCGCGTTCCAACCTCAAGTTGGCCTCCGGATTCAGCCCGGTGGCAAAGATGCTCGAAGCCGGTATCAACGTATCCATCGGTACCGATGGCGCCGCCAGCAACAACGGCCTGGACATGCTCGCGGAAACCAACACCGCCGCCCTGCTCGCCAAAGCCGTCTCCGGCCAGGCCGACGCCCTCCCCGCTCACCAGGCCCTCGCCATGGCCACCATCAACGGCGCCCGCGCCCTGGGGGTCGACGACGTCACCGGCAGCATTGAAGTGGGCAAAGCCGCAGACCTGTGCGCCATCGACCTCAGCGCCCTGGAGCAACAACCCCTGCACGACCCGCTATCGCAGCTGATCTACACCGCCAATGGCCACCATGTGCGCAATGTCTGGGTCGCGGGCAAGCAACTGCTGAAAGACCGCGAACTCACCACACTCAATGAAGAAGAACTGCAGCAACGGGCGGCGAACTGGCGTGATAGAATCGCTGGTCTTAGCAATTAAGCCCGATCAACTGGATCCGCTTACGCAGCACAACTCTCAGAATTGAAGGCCGTGCTGGCGGGGGCTTCTCGCGGGACCGTCTGCGGCCTGGATGGCCGCAGCCGAGCCCCCATGGACGGGTTTACGGCGTGTCCCGCGAGAAGCCACCGCCAGCACGGCCGCCACAGGGCCATCTAAAAGCATCAACAATGGCGACCCATATCTGATGACCAACGTAGATCCGGCGGAAATCGCCAAATTTGAACAACTGGCCAGCCGCTGGTGGGACCAGCAGGGTGAGTTCAAACCCCTGCATGAAATCAACCCCCTGCGCGCCAATTACATCGATCAGCGCGCGCCCGTTGCCGGCAAAAAGCTGCTGGACGTGGGCTGCGGCGGCGGTATTCTCACCGAGGCCATGGCGCAGCGCGGCGCCGACGTCACCGGCATCGACCTCGGCGAAGCACCACTCAACGTGGCCAAACTGCACGCCCTAGAATCCGGCGTACAGATCGACTACCAGCGCATCCCCGTAGAAGAGCTCGCCGAACAGGCACCGGCCAGCTACGACATCGTCACCTGCCTGGAAATGCTCGAACACGTACCAGACCCATCTTCCGTAATCCGCGCCTGCGCCAGGCTCGTCAAACCCGGTGGCCACGTCTTCTTCTCCACCATCAACCGCACCCCCAAAGGCTGGCTGTTCGCCGTCGTCGGCGCCGAATACGTATTGCGCATGCTGCCCAAAGGCACCCACGAATACGGCAAATTCATTCGCCCGTCAGAACTCGGCCGCTGGGTGCGCGAAGCCGCGCTGCAAACCCGCGATATTACCGGTATGACCTACAATCCCCTCACCAAGCAGTACAAACTCAACCCGAGGGACGTCGACGTCAATTACCTGATGCACACCATTCGCCCGGCGGAATAAATTCAGAAGTACCTGACTATGAAAGCTGTACTCTTCGATCTCGACGGCACCCTGTTCGACACCGCCCCGGACTTCGTGGTGGTGCTCAATCAATTGCGCGACCAGGAACAGCTGCCACCACTGGCGGATGCCACCATCCGCGAAGTCGTCTCCAACGGTGCCCGCGCCATGGTACGCCTGGGTTTCGGGGTGGACGAAGGCGAAACCGGATTCGACATACTGCGCCAGCGCCTGCTGGATCTCTACCTGATGCACCTGGCCAAACACACGGTGCCCTTCCCCGGTATCGAGAAACTGCTCAATCAACTTGCGGAAAATGGTATTGCCTGGGGTGTTGTCACCAACAAGCCCTCGGCCTACACCATCCCGTTGATGCAGGCCTTTGCGCACCTGCCCACCCCCGGCGCCATCATCTGCCCGGACGATGTCACCCATCGCAAGCCTGACCCGGAACCCATTTTGCTTGCCTGCAGCCGCATCGGCTGCGACCCTGCGGAAGCCATTTACGTCGGCGATCACGAGCGCGACATTATGGCTGGCCGGGCAGCGGGTATGCCCACTATCGCCTGTAGCTACGGCTATATCGATACCGGTGACGACCCGGAAAACTGGCAGGCCGACCACCTCATCCACCACGCGGATGAAATCTGGCCGCTGCTGGAAAAACACTACCTGAACAAATAACTGCGATACGCAATTTCCCATCAAACACGCGATCAACGAGTCTGCATACAGCAATGTCCGAAACCATTTCTAATTACCAGGCACCCACCGACCTGCTCAAAGAAAAAGTCATTCTGGTTACCGGCGCGGGCGACGGCATCGGCCGGGTGGCCGCCAAAACCTTCGCGGCCCACGGCGCCACGGTTATTTTGCTGGGCCGCACAGTACCCAAGCTGGAAGCGGTGTATGACGAAATTGAAGCCGCCGGCGGTGCCAAGCCGGCCATCCTGCCGGTGGACCTTTCCGAAGTGCGCTGGGAAGAGCTGGAATATCTGGCCCAGGGCGTAGACCAGGAGTTCGGCCGCCTGGATGGCCTGCTGCACAACGCCGGCGTCCTCGGCCAGCGCACTCCCATGGCCAACTACCACTATGCCACCTGGCAGCAGGTGATGCAGATAAATGTGAACGCTGCTTTCGGATTAACCAAGGCCATGCTGCCTCTGCTCGAAGAATCGAAAGCGGGTTCAGTGATCTTCACCGGTTCCGGCGTAGGACTCAAAGGGCGCGCCTATTGGGGTGCCTATGCAGTATCCAAGTTCGCCACCGAAGGCATGATGCAGACTCTGGCCGATGAAGTGGAGGGTGTCTCCAATATTCGCGTCAACAGCATCAACCCCGGCGCCACCCGCACCAATATGCGCGCCGCGGCCTACCCGGCGGAAGATCCGGCCTCGGTGACCACCCCGGAAGACATCATGCCCACCTACCTGTATCTGATGGGCGATGACAGCATTGGCGTGAACGGCAAGCAGTTTAATGCCCAAGGCTGATTGCGCCCGTAGAGACCCCGGCAGCAGTGGTGCACTGCTGCCCGTCTGATTACACTTCCCCAATCTCGACCCGTTTCCATTCCAGGTCGACCGCCAGGTTCCGGGCATAAATCAATCGCCGGCGAGGGGATATGACCGACCACCGTTCCAAATCCATAGTCCGTTCAGGCCGTAGCGCCATACCCAGCCGTTCAGGCGACGCTGACAGAGAGAACCTGGGCGTACTCACCAGCGAGTCCCGCAACCCGGACACACAGGAAATCGACCTGCTCCCCACCCTGGGTATCCTGGAAAAAATCAACAATGCGGACAGCGGTGTCCCCGGTGTGGTGCGGCAGGTTCTGCCAGAAATCGCCGAAGCCGTGGACAGAGCTGTTGAGGCCTTCAAAGCTGGCGGCCGGCTAATCTATATGGGTGCCGGCACCAGCGGGCGCATCGGGCTGCTGGATGCGGTGGAATGCCCCCCCACGTACGGGGTTCCAGAGGGTATGGTGGTACCACTGATCGCCGGTGGCGAAGCAGCGGTGCACCGGGCCCAGGAAGGTGCGGAAGACAACCCCGCGTTGGGTGAACAGGACCTCCGCAGCATCAAGTTGACCCCGAAAGACATGGTTGTGGGGATTGCCGCCAGCGGCCGCACGCCCTATGTCACCGGCGGGTTGCGCTACGCCCGCGGCCTGGGTTGTACAACCGTAGCTCTGGCCTGCAATAAGAACGCCGCCATTGCCCGGGAAGCGGATATCGCGATCCTGCCAGAGGTCGGCCCGGAAGTGCTGACCGGCTCTACCCGCATGAAAGCCGGTACCGCACAAAAGCTGGTACTGAATATGCTCACCACAGCCAGCATGATCCGTATTGGCAAAAGCTTTTACAACCTGATGGTGGATGTAAAAGCCACCAACCAGAAACTGGTGGACCGTACCCGCCGTATTGTGGTCGAGGCGACCGGTGTCAGTTATGAAGAGGCGGACCAGGTGCTGGCCCGCTGCGATCACAACGCCAAGCTGGCAATCATGATGCTATTGAGCGGGCTGGAACGGCAGGAAGCGGAAGCGGCCCTGCACAAGGCCGACGGTTTTTTGCGTCTGGCGCTGCAGAACCTACAGCAACACTAAGCTCGATTTTTCCGGACAAAAAATACCCGGATCGCAAGGAGCCCTCACGCAAGCCGGGTATTCGCACATTGAAGAGAGAACCTCGGCGAGGCTTACTCCTCGCTGTGATCAATATCCTCGACCACCTCTTCCACCTCGTCGGCCATTTCATGCATTGCCTCTGAAGTCTCATCCAACGCATGCCCCATGGCTTCCGGCACGTCGGCAAAAACGTCTTCTTCGGCGGAGGCCATCATATCGCCAGCAGCGTCCTCGGAATGCTCTACCGCGGCCTCGGCTTCAGCCACGGCAGATTCAACCTCCTCAACAATCTGCTCTTCCTCGACCACAACATCCGTCTGCGGTGCAGTGGATTCAAGATTTGCGTAATAGAAGTAACCGCCCACGGCGGCAATGGCAATTGCGGGAATCAACAGCTTTTTCATATTCGGCCACACCCCTGAGAGTTGTTTATGATGTTTTATGATTTTTGTAAGCTCACGCCTCGAATATTCTTCCACGGTGTGCCAATTGGAAATGTGACAGGCAACTCAATTTACAGGGCGTAGCCCGCGAGACTGTTACACTATCCGCCGGACCCAACGAACGGACCTGACATTATGCGAAAAATAGGCGCCCATTCTTTACTGTGCCCCAGTGCTCTCCGGACCACCGCCTTTCTGCTTCTACTCGCACCGGTTTTTGCGTCACCACCTGCCAGTGCTGAAACCCTGGAAGACACGCTGCGCCGCTGCACCGAGTTCAGCAACGACCAAAAGCGACTCGCCTGTTTCGATAAAGCGGCGGCAAACCTGAAAGCGCGTGCCGAATTGCGCTTTGGTCATGAGGGGAAAGACATCGCCGAAGAGGCCCCAGAATCCATCTCGGCCACCATTACCAGTGCCGCGGAAGGCGCCCACGGGAAATTTACCTTCACACTGGACAATGGCCAGGTGTGGCGGCAAACCAGCAGTGGCCGCGCCATCTGGCGTGAAGGCGAGCAGGTCACACTGGAGCGCGGCGCCCTGGGGTCGTTTTTTATGCGCAAAGCCACCGGTGGCCGCTCCCTGCGGGTCAAACGTATCAAATAGCCACCCACGTCGGTAAAACCGCACCGTCAGGTGCGGTTATAACTGCCCCAAATAAGCCCCCTCCGCTTAACTGAAAACGCCTCTATAGGGCTTTTGCCTGTCAAAAAACGTGAAATCCCGGGAACGTGCGGGGTTTTGCCGCCTAAATACCCACCACTCCACGGTCCTTCCGGAATCAGTACTCGGGGGTCCGATTTTTTCAGGCGCTCGTTTCCACAAGCCGTGCGCGGTCATCTATAGTCAAGTGGTCCGCATGGCAATTTTTGCGCCATGCCGCGATCCTGCGAAAGGATGACGCCGGTAGTTTTACGGCAGCAGCGTGGTCCAAAAGGCACAACTGCGCTGCCTCAGCATAAGGTTCAGACTTTTGTCCCGAGTAAATATTGAAACAAGGGATGACCAGTGGCTGAAGGAAAATAGCAACAACGCAACCGGAAGCAGCTTCCATCAGGAAGACCCGGATCCATCCATGCAACCCCGCGCGGAGGCAATCGAAGAAGACTCAGGCTCAGAAGACTCCCTTGGCGATAACGTCGGCACGCCAATGCAGAATTACCTCAAGCATCTGTATCGGCTCGACCTACTGACCCCGGAAGACGAACACACCACCACCTGCCTGCTGCGGGAGCTGGAGGAAAAAATTATCGCACTGCTGCAAAAACGCGGTGTGACTCTGGTGGATTTACGCAGCGAAGGTGTCGAGCAACGGGGAAGTACCGGAGCCTATGATCACGGCCTGATTATCGCCAAGGCCGACGACCTGTTGGCCAACGGAAATATTTCCCAGCGCGATCGCAGTACGCTGCAAAACCTGATGAAAAAATTCAAGGCGCAGCGGAAGAAACTCATACAGTGCAACCTGCGCCTGGTGATTGCGATTGCCAAACGGTTTCGCAATCCATCGGTCCCGTTTATCGACCTGATTCAGGAAGGTAACGTGGGGCTCATGAAAGCGATCGAGCGCTTCAAACCGCAGATGGGTTACCGCTTTTCCACGTATGCGTACTGGTGGATACAACAGGAAATCCAGCTGACCTTGCGACGCAATGACGACCTGGTGCGCCAACCGGCCAACGTACAGGACGATTTGCGCAACATTTACCGGGCCATCAACCAGGTGCGCTCCGAGGGGCTTCCCGCCTCCGATGAAAATGTGGCGCGACAGACCGGGCTGGATCTGGAGCGGGTACAGAGCCTGTTGAAGTTGCCCGGCCCCACCGGCTCTCTGGATGACCCCATCTCCGATGACCAGAGCAGCACCCGTCTGGATTACGCGCCTGCCGGGGATATGTTCAATACCGACGAACTGGTTTCCAATCAGGAACTGGCACAACGTCTGCGGGATGCAGTGGCCAAACTGCCTTCCCGCCAGCGAACGGTTCTGAGCTTGCGCTACGGGCTTATCTCCGACCGGGATTGCTCTTTCCGGGTGATCGGTGAGCAACTGGGTCTTAGCCAGGAACGGGCACGGCAACTGCATTCCGACGCACTGCGCCAATTGAAACGCCAGTGGCGCTGACCGACTGACCGGTACAAACGGCAACAGGCCCCCGCCTGCGGGGCGCCTGCTTGCCTTCATTTCGATTCCGGCTAACCTTGTAATACTGCCTCTAACAGCGATAACTGGCGATTACATCATGCCCTATTCTTCCCCGGCGGCCTCAACGCCCACCTCGTTCCACTTCAACTGGAAGCATGTTTGCGCCCTGGTTGCGGCCGGTCTTTGCCTGCCCCTGAGTGCAACGACCGCCCACGCAGGTGCAGTGTGGCGCGATGGCACACAGGAATTGATCGTCAGTGGCGGTAAGGGGCTCGGAAGTGCGTTGATTCAGCAGAAATCCATCGCCGGATCCGACATGCTCGGGGTCAACTGGTCGTATCAATTTTACGACTACCCGGGCAACCACCATTTCCAGTGGTGGGCGCAGGTCAGCTATAGCCATATGTGGATCGACTACCAGGGGGAGGACCAGAAGCAGCAGATCTGGGAGTTGAAACCGGTGGTACGCTGGTACCCGCAACGCGAAGCACAGGGCCTGTTCGGTGAATTCGGTATCGGCGCCGCCTACCTGACCGAACGCAGCTTTGGTGCCATCGACCTGTCCACCAACCTCAATTTTTCACTCCACTTCGCCGGTGGGTATACGCTCGACAATGGGCACACCGTTTCACTGCGCTACAGCCACTTTTCCAATGGCTATACCAACTCGCCTAATCCCGGCTTCGATTTCGCGTCCTTGAACTGGCACGCCAAATTTTAACCGGCGGCGGTTATTATTCAGCCAGCTGACAAGCAACCGTCACATTAACATCAAATTTTTGTCACACCCCTGGGGGACAATAGCGCCATTCCTGAACCGTGCATGACGCGCGGTCAGTCTGGCGCCGTACCGATACCGCACCTGCGTGCCTATCCTGCCTGACACCCATCAACCAATCACGGCGCAAAGACACCGGACGTGTAGCCGTATGATTCAAAGTATCTGTCACCTGATTGCCAGCCGTGAACACGGCGGAATGGAAAAGCATGTGGCTGACCTGTCCCGCTGGCAGGCGCACAATACCGATGCACAGGTGGCGGTGATCGCCCACCCCCGCTACCTTCCCACACTGGATGAGCGCATCCAGTTTATTCCACTGAACACGGATCGCAGCCGTCATCACCCGAACCTGGTGTGGCGGCTAGCCAACCTGATTCGCCGGGGGGAGTACCAGATTGTTCATGGTCACGGTTCGAAATCCGCGCAACTCCTCGCCGCGGTGCAGCCCTACACAGAAACGCGCCAGATCATCACCCGGCACAATGTACGGCATCCCCGGGACAAGCTTGCCAGTGCTTTTGATGCGCGTATTGCAATCAGTGAAAACACCGTAGCCAACTCTAAACTGGACTGGAACATCATTCCCAACGGCGTCGAAGTTGCCGCAGAAGCCGCGGAACCCATCACCCAGCTGTCACTGACCAAAGAGCAACCGACACTGCTGGTTGCCAGCCGTCTGATCAAGGCGCGCGCGGTGGACAAGCTGATTGATGCGGTTGCTCTATTGCCGGGCGTACGGCTGATGGTATTGGGTGAGGGGCCGGAAAAAGAGAGCCTGCAACAGCAGGTCAAAACCCTCAGCAAGCGAGCACCGGGGCTTGCGGATTTTGAACAGCGCGTCGCGTTTTTTTCCGGGAACGGGGCCGTATCCCAATTTATGGAAGCGGCGGATCTCGTGGTCATTCCTGCTGAAACCGAAGGGACGCCCTACACGCTTATCGAGTCTTTACTGCACCAAACCCCGGTACTCGCCAACCGGGCTGGCAATGCCATCGATTACCTGCCCGAGCAGTACTTGCTGGAGACAGCGGAAGCCGAACATCTCGCAGAAAAAATCCGCAGTGCGTTACACAATCCAGCGCTGGCGGATGATTTTAGAGCACTGTACGAACGCGCCGCAGACAGCTTCACCCTGGACTCCATGGCCAAGGCTACCTGGCAGGTTTACACGCGCCTACTGCCTGAGGCCGTGGCCTGATCGACGGGCTGATGTAAAAGCAGTACGCGCCCCACTACTGCGGAAAGCCGCGCACCTCGGTCACTTCGCGGCTAGTCTGCTGCAGGTATTAACGTCGCACTCCCGGGCGATAACGCGTCAAACCATCGAACAGCTTGCGCCGTGGTTTCCGCCAGACTGAAACCGGTAAATTGTATAGGTTGGGTAGCATCCAGAATGGACACACTGGTGCGCGCCAGTCGCCCGATCGCGGCATCGTCCCCCTCCCCGGGCTCGGCCTCCGGCGGTACCCCCTGCGGAAAACACTGCTGTAACAGCTCCAGCCCGAGGCCAGCGTCCGCTACCGCAGGACAACCCATGGCCAGCGCCTCGCAGACAATCCGCCCGTCACTGAAGGCGGGGTCGCTCAGATCATAGGTAATGCGCGCACTGGCATAGAGCTCACGCATGTCCCGGCGCGCGCCGAGAAAAAGTACATGTTCGGCTAACCCCATGGCTTCGGCGCGCTTTTCCAGCCCGCGGGCAAACTTTTCCTGACCGGGTAGTGGCTCACCGACGATCAATCCAAACAGGTCTTCCCGGGTATTTTTCAGTTGCGCCAGCAATGTGAGAAATCGCTCCTGACCGCGCCCGGGACCAATATCACCGGGCAACATCAACCAGCTTCGACCTTCAATCTGAGGAAAACTGTTCAGCAGGCGATGTTGCCAATGCCCGGAGACCGGCGCGCGGTGATCCAGTTCGCGGGTATTTACCCCCCGATAGAGCACCTGTATACCGGCTCCGGCTGAATCGGGCGCGGACACCGGCAGAGAGAATCGCTGCGACAACTGCTGCGCGATTTCCCGGGATGATGCCAGAACCAGCTCACCGCGGGACACCGCCCCATTCATCCAGCCGCCACGGAACGCCCCACCACGGGGCCAACGATGCAGCGCAGTCACCAGGCGTGGGCGCACAGACTCCGGTAGCCGGGACCACGTCTTCCAACCGTGCCAGCTGCAAAGAGAGTCGCGGCACAACAGGATATCCGGCTGCACCACTTCCAGTTGCTGGCGCAATTTACGGTGCAAGCGCCGGTTGAGTAGCCCCTTGCGGTTTACCGGCAGTTCCAGGTGTTGGCAATTATGCAGGGTCAGGCGGGACACCAGTGTGCCACCGGCCGAAATTACCAAAGACTCGTGTCCCTGGCGGGCCAGCTCCTGAGCAAATTCCAGTGTTTCCTGGGCCAACCTGCCGCCGTCCATCGACGGTACCAATTGAACAATCCGCATGCGTCCTCGATCCTGACCGACTCCTGTCCTCACGTTGACATTGTACCGACAAATTCTGCGCCACAAGGCCCATTTTCACTTTCCCTGCAGCGGTTCACAAAACCCGCGGAATCCGGTCACCCTGCGCGCCCGAAAGCGGGGTATCATGGGTATGACCGATGGCGAAGCGGCCCGCACAGATTGTTGCAAGCCTGCAACCGGCCCCGATAAACGCAGTGAAAGGAAACACACATGGCATTTCTGAACCCACCCTCGATTTCGGTACCCGGCTTTACCGGGCGGCGTCACTTCGCACACTGGCTCGCCCGGTCAATTCTTTTCCTCTCAGCGGTTGTGCTGGGTGCAGGTTCAGCCCAGGCGGCGAATGATCGCGGCCTGCTGCTGGAAGCAACCAAGGGGGAAAAACGGGTTTATCTACTCGGGTCTATTCACCTCGCCGACGAGAGTTTCTACCCCCTGCGCGAAAAGATCGAGCGCGCGTATGCCATCAGCGACGCACTGGTGGTCGAGGCGGATATCCTTGCCATGGAGTCCAACCCGGCCTTGCAAATGAAAATCATGCAGGAGTCTGTCTACCCTGCCGGCCAGGAGCTGAAAGACCACATCTCTCCCGCGGTGTACAAACAGCTAAAGGACTGGCTGGCCAAACGGCAGATACCGGAGCAGAATTTCAGTCGCCTGCGCCCGGCAATTGCCATGATCACCCTCAGCATGGTGGAAATGCAGGCACGGGGGCTGGATCCCAACGCGGGCATTGACCGCCACTTCCTCAGCCAGGCGCACCAAAACAACGCCACCGTTCTGGAGCTGGAAAGTGTGCTGGAGCAGATCAAAATGCTGAACAACCTGGACGATCCGGAACTGTACCTGCAACAGACGCTGGAACAGGTTGCCGAGATGGACAGCTTTGTCCCGCGCATTACCAAAGCCTGGAAAAGCGGTGATCAGAACGACATCTACGATCTGGTGATCCGGGAAAGCCTGGACGAAAATCCGGAATACGCGCCGCTGATTGACAAGCTTTTCTACCAGCGCAACCGTGGCATGGCGGATAAAATCCGTGACTTTAGCGCCAATCACGACACCCTGTTTGTGGTCGTTGGTGCCGGGCATCTTGTCGGAGAAGGATCTGTTACCGAGCTGCTGAAAAAAGCCGGCTATTCAATCCAACAGATCTGAGCCCCCTCAGCCCGGCGACACTCGACAACGACCGGGCTCCCCCTCCCCCATTCTCTATGCAGCGTCGTTTTCTACGGCTGCTGCACCCGGTTGCCCTCCAGACGCGAGCGACTGGGTTTCAGTGAACTATTATCCCTTTGCAAAGTGGTGATCAGGGATAAGTGCGTTACGCCCGACTCCGCAGATGTTACGGAAATATTTCATTTCCGCCCGCGTTATGTTTCCATTGCGCCGCAAATTTTTTCACTATTCGTTTTCATGTTGTTGCGATCAGGAGTTTCCATGAAATCCTCAGGTACAGGGACGGTCGGCAAGGCGCTCGCTGTGGCCACTTATGGCCTGCTTTCCATTACCGCCGTCGCCGGCGAAGCAGAGAGCAAGGGCGGTCTGAAAATTACGTCTGACGACGGTAATTTTTCTGCCTCGCTTGGGGGGCGCATCCACTTCGATACCTACCTGTTTGACACCGATATCGAAGATCCCGTAAGCACTACGGAGTTTCGCCGGGCGCGCATCACCCTGAAGGGCAGTATCTATGACTGGAAATATGTGCTTGAACAGGACTTCGCCGCAGGGGATACCCATGCGGGATTTCGCGACGTGTTTATTGCCCATAAATTTCTGGATGGCGAAATTCGCATAGGCCAGTTCAAGCCCTTCCGCTCTATGGCGGAAATGACCAGCTCCAATGAAATCACCATGTTGGAGCGCCCTTTCTCCAGCGCCACCGGGCTCTACGACGGCTACCAGTTCCAACAGGGTATCGGCTGGACCGGCGTACTGGACTGCTTCACCCTCGGCATGATGGCGTTCAACCTGCGTGATGCCGCTCAATCCCGCAATGAAGGGGTGGGTGCTGCCGGCCGTTTGGCCTGGGCCCCGATCAATACCGACGAGGCGGTATTCCATTTGGGAACCTCCATCAGTTTTGAGAACGCCAACCGCAATTCCGGCGACCTATACGCCGAGGCGGATTATGCGGGACGCCGCGGCCCTTCCCAACTTATGGCACTGACCCCCGGGGACCTGGGTGAAGACGCCTCCTACGCCGGCTTTGAAATCGCCGGCAGCTACGGCCCGCTCTACCTGCAGGCAGAATATGCCATTGGGGAGTTCGAGGCAGATTACTATCTGACAGAAATCGACTTTGAAGACGAATTCGGCGCGCCACCACCCTTTTACTGCGACCCGATGTTCGGCTGTTATATCGACGATCAGTCTGTGCACACCTGGTATGTGCAGGGCAGCTGGATGATTACCGGTGAGCACAAGACCTACAGTAAAAAACGCGGCGCTTTCAATTCCGCCAAGCCCTCTGGCGACGGCCTCTGGGGCGGCGCCTGGGAGCTGACCGCTCGCTACGACACCATGGAAAACCGGGACATTCACAGCCTCGAAGCCAACAGTGCACAGATCGGCCTGAACTACTACGCCAATCGCAATGTGCGTGTGATGATGAATATGATTTTCGGGGATGATGAGTTTACCGGTGATGGCACCAACCAGTTCGGGATCCGCGTACAGATGGGCTGGTAATCCACTCTGTGATTTACCTTCCCAGAAGCACAAAAAAGCGAGCTGAGCAGCTCGCTTTTTTGTATTCGCTTTCCCCGATCAACCGACCTGCTGCGCCTTGGCCGGATCAAACACCTCCACCGGCGTTGCGTCAGGCACGTCCACCTTCGGGTTATAAAAGCGCTGCAGGGCGTGATTGCGCACCTGCTGCGCCAGTTTGACATTCTCTTCCTTGACAACGCCGTAGCCACGGATCTGGTCCGGATAATTCAGTAGCTCGATCGCCGCTGCGTGATTCTCCGCGTTCAACCGGCCAATCACCTCGTCAACAATCTTTTCGTACTCGGTAATCAGGCCCCGCTCCATTTTGCGCTCTGCAGTGTAACCGAACACATCCAGTACGCTACCACGCAGGAAGCGGAACTTCGCCAGCACCGCAAACGCCTTGTGCATCCAGCCACCAAACTTGAGTTTGCGCGGACGCCCGGTATTTTTATCAAACGGGCTCAGCAATGGCGGCGCCATATTGAATTCCAGCTCGAAATCCCCGGCAAAATTCTCTTTCAACGCCTCAATAAAACGGCCATCAGAATACAGGCGCGCCACCTCGTACTCATCCTTGTACGCCAGAAGTTTGGCGTAATTCCGCGCAACCACCTCCGCCAGCGCTTCACTGCCCGGCACCTTGAGGATTTCAGCGCTCTTCACCTTGTCGACCAGCGCGCGGTAGCGGCGCGCCAATGCCACACTCTGATAGCCGGTCAGGTGCTCCACACGATGCGCAACAATCGCCTCGAGGCCCTGAGGGAGCACCACCTCTTCCTCTTTCGACAACAGCTGATCCAGTGCCCTGCGGTCCGCCGCCGCCAGGCGCCCGGCTGCCAATCCCTGCAGGTTGCTCTCTACTGCCACACCATTGAGCCTGATGGCTTCCTGAATGGCTTCGAGCCCCAGGGGAATCAGGCCTTTTTGCCAGGCGAAGCCCAGCATGAAGATATTCGCGGCGAGGGTATCACCCAGCGCCGCCTTGGTCAGGGTATGCCCCTCCACCACGTCCAGCTCCAGCACCGCGTCTTTGATGGTATCGAGTACGGCCTGCGGCGAATGAATATCTTCTCGCCCCAGTACCGACGCAGCGGTTGGGCTCAGATGCGTGTTCACCACCGCGCGGCTGTGGGTTTCATCCAGCTTGGCGAGACTCGCCGACAGGTTGCCCGCAGCAATCAGGTCGCAGGCCATGAGCGCGTCCGCACGCCCATCGGAAATTCGCACCGCTTTCAGGGATTCCGGGCGGTCCGCAAAACGCACGTGGGAATACACCGCACCACCCTTCTGGGCGAGACCCGTCTGATCCAGCGTGCTGCAGGCTTTCTGTTCAATGTGCGCAGCCATGGCCAGCAACGCGCCGATAGTGACCACGCCGGTACCACCGACACCGGTGACCAGCAGGTTGAAGGGTTCACTCAAATCTGCCATCGGCGGCACGGGCAGTTTGTCCGCAGCCTGACAGAGCGCATCGCCAACTCCCGCGCGCTTGTTCAATTTTCCGCCTTTCACGGTCACGAATGACGGGCAGAAGCCATTGACGCAGGACATATCCTGGTTGCAGGCGGTCTGATTGATACGGCGTTTATCGCCCAGTGCGGTGGTGACCTTTTCCACCGCAATACAGCTGGACTGGGTCACACAATCGCCGCAGCCTTCACACACCAGTTCATTGATAAACGGGCGCCCTTCCGCTTTCGGCAGCAGCCCCCGCTTGCGCTTGCGTCGCAGCTCAGTGGCACAAGTCTGGTCGTAAATGATCACGGTGCAGCCAGGCTCTTCGCGCAGCTCTTTCATTACCGCCGGCATATGATCCCGATGGCGAATTTCGACTTCCGCGGGGAAACTGAGTGCGCCCTTGTACTTGTTGGTGTCATCCATCACCAGTACGACGCGCTTGACCCCTTCCGCCAGTACCTGCCGACAGATCATATCCGGGTGCAGCTCACCGTCGTGAGGCTGACCGCCAGTCATGGCCACCGCGTCGTTGAACAGAATCTTGTAGGTAATGTTGACCCTGGCCGCGACGGACGCGCGAATGGCAAGAATTCCGGAATGAAAATAGGTACCGTCCCCGAGATTCACAAATACGTGAGGCTCGCTAGTAAACGCCGCCTGGCCGATCCAGTTGACGCCTTCGGCGCCCATCTGGGTGAAGGTGTAGGTTTCACGATCCAGCCACTGGGCCATATAGTGGCAACCAATGCCCGCCAGGGCGCGACTGCCTTCGGGGACACGGGTGGAGCGGTTGTGCGGACAACCGGCACAGAACATGGGCAGACGCGCCACGCTGGAACCGGCCTGGGCTGAAATCCGCTCGGCCAGCGCGTCCAGCCGCATCAGACGGTGCCTGGCGCGATCGTGCAGTTTGTCTTCCCCCAGCAGGTAACCGAGCACCTGCGCCACCACCGCCGGCGACAGCTCACCGTACATGGGCAGCAGCGGTTTATCGTGCTCGTCCACTTTGCCGAGGATTCGCGGGAAATGCGGGTCCCGCAGATGCACGTTGTACAGCTCCTCTTTCAGCTGCACTTCCATCAGGCTGCGCTTCTCTTCCAGCACCAGCAGAGAGTCGAGTCCGCGGGCGAATTCCTGAATCCCCGGTACATCCAGGGGATAGGTCATACCCACTTTGAGAATACGGATACCGAGATCGCGGGCGCGCGCCTCATCAATCCCCATATCCTCAAACGCCTGCATCAGATCCAGGTGCGCCTTACCCGCAGTGACGATGCCAAGGGTGGCTTTGGGGTTGTCCAACACCAGTTTGTTGAGCTGGTTGGCGCGGGCAAAGGCCAGGGCCGCCGGGCGCTTGTAACGCCAAAGGCGCTCCTCCTGCTCGAGAGGGTTATCCTGCTTGCGGATGTTCAGCCCGCCCTCCGGGCGCTCGATTTCGGGGTATTCAAACGATACCCCGGCGGGGTCGACATCCACGGTGGATGCGCTGTCCATATTTTCCGCCAGGGTAATCATCGCCACCCAGCAGCCACTGAAGCGAGACAGTTCCAGGCCATAGAGACCGTAGTCCAGCACCTCCTGTACCGTGGACGGATTCAGAACCGGAATATGCATATCCACGAAGGCGAATTCAGACTGGCCGGGGTAAGACGACGACTTACAGCCGTGGTCGTCACCGGCGATGATCAGTGCCCCGCCTTTCGGCGAGGAGCCCGCCGCGTTGGCGTGACGGAAGGCGTCGCAGGAGCGGTCGACACCCGGAGTCTTGCCGTACCAGATTCCGCAGACACCATCGACCTCGGCCCCTTCAAACAGGCCCACCTGCTGCGACCCCCACACAGATGTCGCCGCAAGCTCTTCGTTGACACCGGGGGTAAAACGGATATTGAACTGATCGAGGAGTGTTTTGGCACGAGCCAGTTGCTGGTCGTAGCCACCGAGAGGGGAGCCGCGGTAGCCGGAAATAAACGTGGCGGTATTGAGACCCCGCGCCGCATCGATACGCATCTGGTCAATGGGCAGGCGCACCAGCGCCTGAATGCCCGATAACAGCACTCGCCCCTTGAGGGTGGTGTATCGGTCGTCAAGAGAGACGGCTTTCGCTGCCGTCGATTTGCCGCTGATCGCCTGATCCAGACCTTGTTGATCGTCGGACTGAGATCCGGTGTTCACCTTCTGCTCGTTCATACGCCTACTTCTTCCCGCTGATCGTTGAAGCACCGTCTTGGACACGGGCTTCCGCTAATTATTGTGATTCGGGACGCGCATCGCCGAAATTGGCGCCAGATTGATCGGGCCGGGTCTGTGCCGGCCAAGGCTGCCAAAGATAGCGACGGCGTGGTCAGGTCATACTAGTGCTTAAAGCGCATTGAAACATTGCTTTATTTACACGTTTGCACGTAAAATTATGACAGCCATCTCGGCCAATAGTGAAACTGTAGGACAGGAGTTTATATGAAGCGCTCAACCGACCTGGATGATTTCGACCGCAAGATTCTGAGGGCGCTGCAGGAGAACGCCGATTATTCCATGGCTGAGCTGGGAGACAAAGTGGGTTTGTCCCATACACCTTGCTGGCGCCGCATCAAGCGCCTGGAGGCCGAAGGTATCATCCGTGGCCGCGTCACCCTCCTGGATCCGCGCAAACTTGACCTGGGGGTCACAGTATACTGCTATGTCACCATACACAACCACGATGAAGATTCTTTGAATAATTTCGAGTCGGCGGTGCAGGATGTGCAGGAAGTGGTGGAGTGCTATTCCACCAGTGGTGACAAGGACTATGTCCTGCGTGTGGTGGTCGACAGCGTTGAGCACTACGAGCAGCTGCTGAAGCGCTCGCTGGTGCATCTGCCGAATGTGGCGTCGGTAAACTCTACTTTTGCATTGAAGCAGGTAAAGTACACCACGCAGTTGCCGCTCTAGGCGGGCACCCGCGGAGACCTCGATCACCGCTATGCCGGGCTTGCCCCGGCATAGCGGGCGTGGCGTTGCCGCCTTTCACAGGTTTTATCTGGCAAGTACGCGCCTAACGCGCCTCCAGCTTCGCAATCACCTGCCCCAACACCTGCTCCAGATCCTGCCCGTCACAATCCACCACAATATCCGCATAGCGGCGATAGAGCGCCTGACGCTCCTCAAACAGCGCCTCAAAGCTCTGCCCCGGCGCCTTGGCGATACCGCGACTTTCATAGTTGTGAATGCGACGGCGAAGCTCATCTGCAGAGCAATTCAGGAAAACCGCGGGACCAAAGGAAAGCAGGTTGCGCATTCCCTCTTCGCTGTATACGGCGCTGCCGCCGGTGGCGATGACATGGTTGGGTAACTCTGCTTCGGCGATGACCTCACCCTCGATACGACGCAGGTTCAGATAGTCGGTTTCGTTCATAATCTCCTGCAGGGTCTTATCCTCCCGCAGCTGAATCAAAACATCCGTATCCACAAAATCTTTCGCCAGCTCTTTCGCCAGTAACACACCCACCGTACTCTTGCCCGCCCCAGGCATCCCGATCAGTACCACACTGCCCTGTTTTTGCATTGTTATTCGATATCCAAACTGCGTTAATCCCCGCGCCGCGGCCACAGCAGTGACCTCAGCCAGCCCGACAGACTATTGCCTGTGAGCAGCATTTTATCTAATTCATCCAGGTTATGCGCCTGCCGGAAGCTGTCGGCGAACAGGGCTTCCCGGGTAATCATCCGCCGGCGGGGATTGATCTGCTTGATCGCCCGGGCCGGATTCCCCGCTACGACCGTATTGGCCGGCACGTCTCGGGTCACCACACTACCGGCACCGACCACCGAATTATCGCCAATAGACACCCCCTTACAGACAATCGCACTATCTCCTATCCAGACATTGTTGCCGATGGCAATCGGCGCGGTACAACGAAACGGCCGGGCGCGGTTATAGATTCCGTGCCAGTCGGAATCGGAGATATAGACATTGGCGGCGAGCATGCAGGCGTTGCCAAGGGTGATGGACTCTCCCGCCGAAATACGCACGCCCGGGGAGATCAGCACAAAGTCACCGATGCGGATATGCGCATCACCACCACGATGCCCCATGGCCGTGAGTCGAATACAGTTGTCCGGTGTGGAAATCAGGTGGGGGAAGTTCCCCAGGCGAATATTACTGCCGAAGACTTTGACCGAAGCCGGGTGCATGATTTCCGGTTCGCACCCAATGGCGTCAAACTGGGGCAGCAGAAAATGCCGGCAGCGCCAGTTACGGAAACTGATCAGCGCGCGCTTCAGCCAGTATGGTCTATGATCCTTTCGCATGGTGCGCCTTGTGCTTGCGGTGTCAGAGCGGTCGGGCAATTAGGGTTGCGCAACCATTGGCCACTCCCCCGACACCGGGTTCAGTTCTTATCGTGTAATCAATTTCCGCCAGGCAGACTGTCTTTCCTGCACATTGCCAAAGTGCGCGGTTGCACGTACCGTTTCGCATCCTGCAAGAATGGCCAATGAGAGATCCCACGCTATGCAAACCGCCCTTGAGATGAAGCTGCCCCTGGACATCACTACGGTTAAAGGCTTTCTCGCCGACGCGGAAGGCGAAGCCCTCTACCGGCTGGCTGCCAACGCCAGCGACCTGGGTC
Organism: Microbulbifer elongatus; assembly: GCF_021165935.1. Lineage (NCBI taxonomy): Bacteria > Pseudomonadati > Pseudomonadota > Gammaproteobacteria > Cellvibrionales > Microbulbiferaceae > Microbulbifer > Microbulbifer elongatus. Next base: position 3,137,995 of record NZ_CP088953.1, read on the forward strand.
CCTGCCTGGAGGTCGGCAGCTACTGCGGAAAGTCCACCATCTACTTGGGCAGCGCCTGCAAACTGATGGGCAATACCCTGTTTGCGGTGGACCACCACCGGGGATCAGAAGAACATCAACCCGGTGAGGAATACCATGATCGCGAACTGTTCGATGACCGCAGCCAGCTGATGGACAGTTTTCACGCGTTCCGTACCAATATGCGGAGCGCGCAGCTGGAAGAGTACGTCGTACCGGTAGTCGCACCCACGGCGGTCGCCGCGCGCCACTGGAATACCCCTCTGGGGCTGGTATTCATAGACGGCGGCCACTCTCTGGAGGCTGCGCTCACCGACTACCGTAGCTGGTCTCGACATATCGTTCCCGGCGGCTATCTGGCCATTCACGATATTTTTCCCAATCCGGAAGACGGTGGCCAGGCACCTTTTGATATCTACAAACTAGCGCTGGCTTCCGGCCAGTTCGAGGCCCTCGAGATGGTGGAGACGCTCGGCATCCTGCGCCGCCTTTGAGGAAGGCGGCACCAGAGTCACGCTGGTAAACAGCTTACTGGCCGGCGTCAGCCCGGTCAGTGCATCCGCCGCCAGCAACATCGCCCCCACCGTCCAGGTTGTTTTTTCTTCCGGCCACACAGCACTGTCGCGATATACATACCCGGTCCAGTATCCGCCGTCCGTGTCCTGCCAGCGATGCAGGCCCCGGTAAAGCGTACGCGCTTTACCCGCTTCGCCCGCCGCCGCCAACGCCATGGTCAACTCGCAGGACTCGGCAACGGTCACCCAGGGTTCATCGTTGACACAGCGACACCCCAGCCCCGGCACCACGAACTCGCCCCACTTCGTTTGCAGGCGAATTCTGGCTGCCTCGCCACTCACGGCACCGGTCAACACCGGATAAAACCAGTCCATCGAGAACCGGTCCTTGCTTTCCCAGGTACGGTCAAATCGATGGGGTTTCTCGCGCAGGGCGGTTCCCAGCTTGTTTCTGGCCTCAACCCACCGGGGTTTGGCGTGTGCCAAAACCGCAGCGATATTGATCCCGCATTCCAGGCTTTTGTAGATGGAGGCGCAACCGGTGATCAGCGCATCCTCCATTGGTGCCCCCTTCTGGTCGACGGCCCATTGAATCTCGCCATGGGGCGATTGGAGGTTCAGCACAAATTCCAGCGCCGCCTCCACCATTGGCCAGTGGTCCTCGAGAAACCCCCGCTGCCCGTAGATCAGATAGTGATGCCAGACACCGGTAGCCACGTACGCAACAAAGTTTGACTCACGACGCTCGCCACTGGGACCGCTGCGGTCCGCCTCGCCATCGCGGTAGGCGGCCCACCAGCTGCCGTCGCGCAATTGTTTGTCTGCGAGCCAGCGGTAGGCTCGCTCGGCGGCCACGCGTTCCCCGGCAATACTCAACCCCATTGCGGCTTCCACATGATCCCAGGGATCTGCGTAGTGGCCCTCGAACCAGGGGATACAACCATCGGGCTGCTGCTGGGAAAGAATGTAATCCGCACTACTGCGTAAAAAGCCTTCCGGTATCAGGGGCAGCTCATGCCCCGCGGGTACGGCACCGCCAGGGGTTTCGCTGTCTACGGGCAGAGAGTCCAGACACCGGCTCATGCGGCCTGCTCCTGCCGCGCGTCATCCGTTTCCAGGGCAACCGGGGGCACTTCCTGGTGTGCGCGTTGCGTCACTGACGGCTTTACGAAATACAAAGCAATACTCTTACCGAGCAGCGGGTTCAATACGGTTTCCAACCATCGGGTAATACGCGGGCGCGCCATCATGTCCCATACCAGCATGCGGTGATATTGACGCACCACAGCCCTGTCATCCTGCCCCCAGAAAAGGCATTTGAGCCACCAGTAAGGGGCATGCAGCGCATGCGCTTTGTGGCGGGCAAAATAATTCAGCCCCAACCCTTCAATCGCTTGACGCAGTTTTTTCTCACGAAAAATCCGTATGTGCCCACCTTCCACCTGGTGATAGGCGTCAGACAGCTTCCAGCATACCCACTCCGGAAAAAACGACGGCACCGTTGCGGCAAAAACACCACTGGGTCGGAGAACCCGAAAAATCTCGTGGAGTACTCCCTGATAGTCTTCGATATGCTCCAACACCTCTGAGCAGATCACCACATCGAAAAACCCGGAGGGAAATGGCAGCTGCAGCGCATTGCCCACGCACAGCTGCAGACGACCAGTTTGCTGACCATTATCGGCGAAGGGCCGCGCGCGCTCTGCGGCAGTGGCCAGATCCGCGGGGCTTAGATCAACGCCAAAAATATCCACGCAATCGGTAATCGCAAAATGGATCGCGTGTCGGCCTTCTCCGCACCCCAGGTCCAAGACGCGCTGACCGGGCTGAAGGTTTAGCAATTTGGGGTCAACCGTAATCATCAGGCGGCCTCTCCCCGATCGGCCGTACCGGACGGATGCGATCCACTGCGATCAATTGCCGGCGTCGCAGTAACCCGAGCCACGGCGGGCACATCGGCAACCGCGTTGTTATCTGGCGCCACACTATTATTGATACCGGTGAGGATCTCCCGGTAATAGGCGACGAGACGCTGGGCGGCCACCTGCCACGAGAACTGCTCTTCGATCCGGCGGCGCCCCGCTTTACCCAGGGAGTCGCGTAATTCGGCGCTTTGCAGTAACTGTTCAATCGCGCGTACCAGTGCACCACTGTCACCGGCAGGCACCACAATGCCCGCATCCCCGACCACTTCCGGAAGGGCACCGCCATCGCTGGATATCACCGGCACACCACAGGCCATTGCCTCTCCGGCAGGCAAGCCAAATCCCTCATACAGCGACGGACAAACCACCATGCCCGCCGAAGCGTAGTGATGCACCATTTCTTCGTTGGAGATGCCGGAGACAAAGCGCACGCAGTCCTGCAGCTGTAATTCTTCCAGCAACGTTTCGGTGGCTCCGCCCGCTTTCAATTTCCCCACCACCAGTAATTCCAGCGCCGGGTAACGCGCACGTAGCAGCGCCATTGCCTGCAGTAGAAAACGCAACCCTTTCAGCGGCTGATCGGCGGAGGCCGTGGTCATAATGCGCATGGGGTTTTGCTCCACCCCTGGCTGAGGAGTGAAAATGCTGGTGTCGATGCCGTTGTAGATCAACTTGAGCTGCTGGGGAGCAACACCAAACTGCGCCACGATATCGTTGAGAGATTGTGTGGATACGGTGACGAGATGCTTGAGTTTGCGCGAGACTTTGATCTGCATCCCCAGAAAACTGTGCCAGCGGCGCACCAGCAACCGGTAGAACCAGTCCGGCGCAGCATCCAGTGCAAGTTGACGGTCTCTGGTGATGGGATGGTGAATGGTCGCAACCACTGGCAAGCCGGCTTTCTCAATGTCCAGCAGTCCGTAGCAGAGCGACTGATTGTCATGCACCACGTCGTAGCTCGCACCGTGCCGACGCAGATAGCGCGCCACGCGGCGGCCGAAGGTATAAGGCTCCACGACCCCCCCCGTCAGCTTGCCAAACCACTCGTAAAAGTCGGCCCAGCTCAACAGGTGTTTGAACTTCAGCGCGCGGGTCGGATTATCGTGCTCGTAGAGATTGAGCCCGGGCATCTTGATCAGCCGCACCCGCGGGTCCAGCTCCGGGTACGGCTGCCCCGAAATGACATCGACCCTGTGGCCCGCTTCAACCAGAGCCTTGCTCAGGTAGTGCAGGTAAACCCCCTGCCCGCCACAATGTGGGTGGCTGCGGTACCCCAATAAGCAGATATTCAGTGGCCGGGCGTCGGCCGATGGACCGTCTGTATGATTCCCCAAGGCGGTCATAATTTCCCCGTATTTATCGTTCTCGCTGGCGTCTGATCCGGTGCCAAGAAAGGCGAAGAATACACTGGCATGGTAATGACCGCTAGACAGAATCCGTCCACCTCCGGTGCAAGACTTGTCACCCCGCCCGCTTAGTCCGGGTTCCTGACCGAAAACCGCTGCGATCAGTTTTCGCCAACACAGGCACGACAAAGCCCCGGCCCGCCTGTTGGGCGCACCGGGGCAATGGTGTCTGGAGCACTTATCCGATCAGAAACTGAACTTATAACCCACGCCCAGGTTGAACACCCAGGAATCCATGTCCAGATCATCCCGGTAGCGGATAGATTCAATCGCGATGCCATTGCTCAGAATCACATCATCAACACCGATCTCGACTTCCGGGGACGCATCCACGTACATGGCGGAGGCATTGAACAACCAATTGGCATCACGACCAAACTCGATATCGATACCTACCTGTGCGGTCCAGCCCCAGGAGCTACCAAAATTCACCAGGCCCCGGTCTACACGATCAACGACCTGACCGTTGTCATTGGTGACGTCTTCGACAAATACCGGGCGCAGGAAATCCTGATCTATATCGGTGTAATTCACCCCGATGCCCACATAAGGCTGAACCCAACTTTCCACGCAGACCGGATACCAGTTTACAAACGCGCTGGTAATGTTGGTCTCGAAGTTGCCGAGACTGTCATAGCTGCGGAAATCAATATTTTCGCCAATCACATAAGTGGTGTAATCCGCGTCCAGTTTGGCAGCGCCCATATAGTTCAATTGCACCGCCCAGTGGTCCGCTACAAAGTAGGTGCCATTAATGAACCAGGTGGTATCGGAATCCAGATCCAGCGCGTCACCCAACTCCACTCTGATGGTTTCTTCCGGATCCAACGGGTCAATCACATCGACAAAAGAACGCTGGGAAAATGCGGAATTCTCCGGGTCCATGTATGCGGCGCCAACACGTACGATAAAATCGCCGGCGTTAAAATCGGCAAATGCCGGAGAAGCCGCACTGGCGGCGGCAATCGCCAGCGGCAGAAGTAGGGACTTGGTTCGCATGGGTAACTCCTTTTAACACGAAATGCTCCAGGGCCGCCGGGGCCACAGAATAAAAAGTGACCCGTGCGTGCGGTTAGTTTCAGTATAGGTGGAGTTTTCAGGAAATCAGCAAGTACTGACTAAGGTTTAACCCGCAAATGGGAAGAAATTTCTGCAAAAAGTTTTCAAGCAAAAAAAATGCCCGCCATAAGGCGGGCCAGATTTCTCGAACACACTTTCAGGAGGAGAGTTTTCGACCCACTGTGAACACAAGTGCACAGCTGTCTGTGTTTAGGTATAGCAGAGCAATTCCCCCTGCCACCCGTCCTGTCACCAAACCCATTGGGTCTGGGTCGCAAACCACGCCGGAAACTGCACCGGCAAAAAACGCGCAGCGACTTGTCGGATAATCAGACCCGCTGCAGGTAACTCTGATATTCCACATCGGTTACCCGGGCGGCGATCTCCGCCTGCTCCTGGCGCTTCAGCAATACAAACAGTTCAACAAACTCCGGATCCAGGTACTCCTGCCACAAAGCGCTGGACTCGAACTGTTTGAGGGCACCATCCCACGTATTGATCAGCTGCTCACTTTCCACCTGATAGGCATCGCCTTCAACCGGTGCCGGTGGCTGCAGCGTGTTCTCCAGCCCGTGGCAGACGCCGGCGAGAATAGCGGCGAGAACCAGATAGGCGTTGACGTCAGCCCCGGAAATCCGGTGCTCAATGCGGCGGGCTTTTGCGTCACTGGCGGGGATGCGGAAAGTCACTGTGCGGTTATCGTATCCCCAGCAGAGGTTAAGCGGTGCGTGACTGCTTTCCTGAAAACGCCGATAGGAATTGGCATGGGGAGCAAAGATCGCCATGGCGTCGTTGGCGGTGGCCATCATTCCCGCCACAGCGTGGCGCAACAACGGCGAACCTTCCTCACTCCCATCGTCGAACACGTTGTTACCATCTTTGTCGATCAGACTCATGTGTACATGCATGCCATTGCCGGCCTGCTCGCCAAAGGGTTTGGCCATGGCACTCACCCGTAACCCATGACTGCGGGCGACACCTTTTAACAGGCGCTTGAACAGCAGAGTCTGGTCGGCCACCTTGAGCGGGTCATCGCAGTGCAGCAGGTTAATCTCAAACTGCCCCGGTGCACATTCAGACAGGATCGAATCCGCAGGGACCCCCTGCGCCTCACAGGCTGCACGCACATCGGCAAAGAAATGCCGCTGGGCATCCAGCTCCGCGAGATCGTACACATCGGTGGACGGCACCAGGTCAGCGTCGTTATCACTGACCGGCCGCGGGCGGCCCAACGCATCGGCATCCTCTCGCAACAGGTAAAATTCGAGCTCGGTGGCACATACCGCCTTGTAACCAAGGGCGCCAAGCCGCGTGACGACTTTCTGCAACTGAGCACGGGGATCCGCGTAGAGCACACGACCGTCCGCCTCGTGCAGCTGCATATGCAATTGCGCAGTCTGTTCCCGGTGCCACGGCGCCAGGCAGATAGGGGAAACGGGATGGCAGACACCATCGCTATCGCCACTGGCAAATACCAGCGGACTGTCTTCAATATCACGTCCCCAGATATCCAGGCTTACCGCGCTGCGCGGCATCTGCAGGCCGCCGGCGAGCAGCTTCTTCGCGGAGTCGGCCGGCAGCCACTTACCCCGGGGCACGCCGTTGATATCAAAGGCAAACCCTTCGATCCACTTGAGGTCGGGATGCGCCTCGAGGAAAGTTTCCGACGGTTCCAGAATTTCCGCGGGCGGCTGATATTGTTGTTCTGCTGCCATAAAGGGATTCACACGATTGGTGGATGTTGGCTCTAAGAGCTGGCTGATTCGATCGCCCCCGCCGGTTTGCGGCGGGGGCACCGCGAAGTCTACGCCATGGCCTTGGCCGTATCATCCAGCGCACGACGGGCTTTTTCCACCAGTTCGTCGATCTGGGTGGTATCCAGGATCAGCGGCGGCGCGATGATCATGGTGTCGCCCGTGGCTCGCATGACCAGGCCATTTTTGATGCTCATATCCCGGCAAACCGCACCGGCGGTGCATTTGTCATCAAACCGGGCGCGACTGCCCTTGTCCTGCACCAGCTCCAGAGCACCAACCAGGCCCAGGCTGCGGGCTTCACCCACAATGGGGTGGTCCGCCAGCTCGGCCCAGCGCTTGGCCAAATACGGACCGGTGGTATCGCGTACCCTTTCAATAATCTTTTCTTCCCGCAGGATGTTCAGTGTGGCGATACCGGCCACGCAGGCGGCCGGGTGAGCGGAATAGGTATAGCCGTGGGTGAACTCACCGCCTTTGGCTTTGATCACTTCCGCCACGCGATCACTGACCATGGTGCCGCCAAGCGGGAAATAACCGTTGGTAACGGCTTTGGCGAAGGTCATCAGGTCGGGCTTCATGCCGTAGTAGTCGGCACCAAACCATTCGCCGGTACGGCCAAAGCCAAAGATCACCTCATCCATCACCAGCAGGATGCCGTACTGGTCGAGCACCTTTTTCACTTCCGGCCAGTAGGTTTCCGGCGGAATGATGACGCCACCGGCACCCTGAATTGGCTCCGCAATAAAGGCCGCCACTTTCTCCGGGCCCAGCTCCTGAATCTTCTTATCGAGGCTGCGGGCGGCGTGCACGCCAAACTCTTCCGGTGACATGTCACCGCCTTCACCAAACCAGTACGGCTGCTCGATATGCTCAATGTAATCCAGCGCCTGGAACTGCTTGTGCATGCCACTCATCCCCCCCAGGGAGGCTCCACCGATGGTTGAGCCGTGGTACCCATTTTTGCGGGAAATGACGATGCGCTTTTCCGGTTGCTCCAGCAGATCCCAGTAGCGGCGAATGATTCGCAGATTGGTATCGTTTGCCTCACTGCCGGAACCGGTAAAGAACACGTTGTTCATATGCGCCGGTGTCACTTCCGACAGCAGGTCCGCCAGCTCGATAGAAGGCACGGTCGTGCACTGGAAAAAGCTGTTGTAGAACGGCAGCTTGTTCAACTGCTCGTAAATGGCCTCGCTGATCTCACGGCGGCTGTAACCCAGGTTACAGCACCAGAGTCCCGACATGCCGTCGAGCATTCGGTGGCCGTCGATATCGGTGATATAGGCGCCCTCAGCGCTGGTGATCACCCGGGTGCCCTGTTTACCCAGATCGTGAAAGTCCGTAAACGGATGCAGCAGGTGCTCGCGGTCATGCTGTTGTAACTGGTTCTTGTTCATGAACTCACTCCTGATTCGAATGGCGCTGGCAGCGACCGGGACGATTTAGACACACCAAGACGGCCGCCGCAAAATGTGATCACATTTTAGGGGCAAGCACGGAAGCAGTGCAACTGCTATTCACTGGCCAGTCAGCTTTTGCCGTATACAGATACGCAATTAGCACAAGCGTAGTGCGAATCGAGGGTCAGTGGTTGCCCGCATCTGGCGAGCTAAGGGAGCGGCGCGGAAATAGAGAAAGAGGAAACAGCGGTGGAAGGCAATGAAAGAAGGCGCCGCGATAAGCATCACGCAGTAGCCGGTAACACCAACCAGTCACAGTTAGCCGCGGGGCGTTGCACCACCGCGGCCTGATTGGAACACCAAGGCCAGAAGCACGTGCTTAGTGGCCCAAGGCAACGGAAATCGTCACTGGCTCGATATCCATGGCAACACCCACTACCGAGTACTGATCTTTGGTACCGGAGCCATACCGCCAGTATCCGCGAGACTCGTCAGTCTGTCGAAACCGGAAGATAACTCCCCGCCCGCTCGTATCATCGAAGGAATAGCGGCGCAGCTCGCGCATTTCGCTATTGTCCAGCAACGAGAAACCCAACAAATGGTCCAGACGAGAATTCGCCAGGGCAATACCGCTTCCCTGAGTTGCGCGATAGCCAAAGGCTTCACTCCCCAGTGTCTGGCTGCCCAGAGCCGTCACCTTTCCATCTTCCCAATTCAGACTGTCCCCGGCACTCAGCACACTGATCTGAATACCCTTCACTGCAAACCCCTGCCCGGAATCATCTGTGCCGGTAAAGCGCGCATTGCGACCATCGGCCACCACCAGATTGCCTGCGCCGAGCACTTCCATGGTTTTGCCCTGCAGATCAACCAGCAGTGCCGTATCTTCATCAACACCAAAACCAATCTGCTGAAAGGACTCCGCACTGTGTCCCAGGGCACGCACCAGGCGGCCCAGGCGCGCCTTGCGATCAAAGTGTTGATCGACAATCCCGACCGGCAGAAAGCCCAAGCCACGACGCAGCAAAAGCTGCCCGGACTCCTGACTTTCCATGCCGGCGTATTCCGTCACTGCGGGTAAAGTCAGCGCGCTCAAGGAGTCACCAGCCGCGATCATGGTGTGGCTCATTATTGCCGCACCGGCACTCGTACCACCGACAACCGCCCCGCGTGATAATTGTGAGCGTATTGCGTTTAGAACCGGGGTGTCCTCCCCTTCCGCGGTCAACAGCGTATCCGTCGTTCTGGTCTGATCGCCACCAACGAACCAGATACCGCCGACATCCTGGAGACTGTCGGCCAGGTGCTGGTCTTGCCCACCATCGCGCCACTGGCTCTCGTCCACCGCCTCGGTTGACGGGTCGTCTTTGACAGCAATGGGCAGTATGCGCACCTCACCCTCAAACCCAAACGCGCGCAAATCGTCTGCAAATTGTTTGGCATAGTGCGCGGGCCGCCCGGACGCGGCGGGGACAATGGCCACAGTTGGGTAAGCGGCAGGGACTGAATCGATAAATGCCTGATAGACCGGCCGGTTATCACTGCGCAGGGCGCCACCCACAATCAGCAACCGTCCAGTGCCAGTTGCAGGGTTCACTCGAGAGTTCTCTCGCGCGTTACTTTCCGCCTTCGATGTTGCCGCGACATCCTGCTGCTCAGTGTTGCACCCAAGCGAGAAAATGCAGGCTGCCAACAAGCAAAGGCGAGACACAATTGAAACATTCACACACATAATTCCACTCGCAAGTAGTCTGAATTTACCGGTCGAAAGCAGTACCGATGAGCGACCTCTGCCCGCTCCCCCAGCATGCGCTCGGCGCGGGGGCTGCGCCCGTAGGTTTCGCGAAACGAGCGGCTGAAATGCGACGCGGAGCGAAACCCACACTGCAATCCCACCTCTTCAATGGTCAGCGCTGTTTCAAATAACAGTGCTCGCGCCCGCTGTAATCGCAATTCCCGGTAATAGCGCGCCGGCAATACCGCTTTAAAGCGAAAAAAAATACGCTCCAGCTTCTTTACTGAAATATTCAGGTACTCGGCCAACTCTCCTGTCCGCAATGGCTCGGAAAGATTGTTGCGCATCAGTACCAGGGCTTCTTCCAGTAATTGCTCGTCTCGTAATCTGGCCACGACTCCCCCTTATTTAAGAATCGCGCGATGTTGCGGGCCCCTGTCGGTCGAACAGCTGCCAGCGGCCACACGCCATCACATGGGTAATCAGAAACCGCTCCGGATCCACCAGCATCAAATCGGCATCGCGACCGGTGGCCACCTGCCCCTTGTGCTTGAGGCCAACCGCGCGCGCGGGATTGCGGGTCACCACCTGCAATGCCGTGGTTAGCTCCACACCCTCGTCTTTCACCGCGCGGCGCAACTCATCAAACAGACTGGCACTGGACCCGATTTCCAGATCCTGCAGCTGCCCCTGATCGCAAAAATTGGTCAAAGAGCCCTGGGCATCCGAGGAGAACGTCAATTGGCCCGCCGGCGCACCCTGCTCCAGGGCCATCTTGAGTGCGCGGCTCGCGCGCATTTCACCACTGGCCAGTATTTCATCGGTGGTCGATGTGGTGAAATCAATAAAACCACCAGCCCGGGCAAATTCCACACCGTGAGCCAGTAGTGACTCGTTGCGGTTCATATGGGTGGGGTAGAACTGGGTAATCGGTATCTCGGAGTTTTCCACCGCATCGAACAACGGCGTCAGGCGACCCGCGCCGTCACCCACGTGCACACTGACCACGCCCCCCTTGCCACTGAGCAGACCGGCCACGCGCGCGTCGGCGGCAATACGCACCAGCTCTTCGCGGGTAGGATGGGAAGAACGGTGATCGGAAATGGCCAGCTCACCCACACCAATCACGTTGCTGACCAGCATGATGTCACTGCGAACACTGCCCGTGAGGGTGTTCACCGGCACCTGGTAGGACCCCGTTTGCATGTAGCAGGTCAGGCCCAGGGCTTCGAGCGCACGTGCCTTGCCGTACATTTCGTTGAGCGTGCGGGTAATCGCATCGGTACCAAGCGCACCAATGACCGTGGTCACGCCGTTATACAGCGCATCCCGCACATCCAGCTCCGGGGTGCGCGAAGCAAAGCCGCCCTCCCCGCCACCGCCACTGATATGCACCAGGGTGTCCACCATACCCGGCATCAACCAGGCACCATCGGCATCGACCACATCGCCCAGACTGTGTGGCAACTCAATATTTTGATCGATCTTTGCGATCCGCCCACCAGCGACCAGTACATCGCAGAGACCCAATTTGTGGGGCGCAAAAACCTGAGCGTTTTTTATCAGTACGATTGAAGACATATTGAACAACTTAGAAATTTAAAAACCCGCCGCTGCAGCGATTATCACCGCCGTCGACGCGAGCAGGAAAAGTCCGGCCTGAAGTGGCAATACAAAGCGCACCCACACGCCCCAATCCAGGCGCGCGGCGCCCAGGCAACCCATCAGTGCTGCGGAGGTCGGAACAATAATATTGGTGAGGCCATCACCCAGCTGGAATGCCAGGACCGCGGTCTGTCGGGTAACCCCAACCAGATCCGCTAACGGTGCCATGATGGGCATGGTCAATGCCGCCTGGCCGGAGCCGGACGTAATGAAAAAATTGAATACGGTCTGAAATGCCAGCATAAACCAAGCCGAGACAGTGCCAGATACGTTAGAGAGGCCATTGCCCGCAGCATGCAAAATGGTATTCAGGATACTCGCGCCTTCGGGATCGTCACCGCCCAACAGCAGCACGATACCCTTGGCGAAAGCCACCACCATGGCTGCCGGCAGCAGTTGCTGCGCACCTTCCTTAAAGGCCGCCGCCGCCTTATTGGGTGTAAGGCCATTGAGCCCGAACAGAATCGCCACCGCAGCAATCACAATACCCATGGTGAAAAACTGCGAAGCAATTTCCGGCAGGAAATAACTGCGTTCCACGACGCCCCAGATCATCCACGCAATACCGGCCAGGAACAGCAGCAACACCCAACCATCGCCGCGCACCATGGTTTTCAAGGCACCAAGCGAGGTGGTCTTATCGCGGAATACGCGATCGGAGTTGAACGCCAGCGACTGATTCGGCCGCGCCTGTACACGGCGCGCGTACCATATGGTGTAGGTGGAAAGACCGACGGTGGCGATTAGCCACAACGCCATGCGCGGGATACTCCCGGACATCAGCGGCACCCCGGCGATACCCTGAGCAATACTTACTCCAAACGGGTTCATCCAGGAAGTGGCAAAGCCCACCTGAGTGGCAACATAAGTCACCAGCAGCGCCGTGATACTGTCGTATCCCATGGAAATCAGCAGAGGCACCAGGATGAGAGTGAATGGAATGACCTCCTCACCCATGCCAAATACCGCACCGCCCAGGGAAAACAGAAAACACAGAATGGCGAGATACCAGTGGCCCGCATCGCGATTGCGCGCAATCACCTGAAACAGACCGCGTTCCACAGAGCCACTGGCGAAAATCAGGCCAAAGGCACCGCCGGTGAGCAGAATAAACGCGAAGACACCAATAGACGCGCCCCACTTGGTGCCGGACACCATGCCCTCGAAGGCGAAATTGAGAAATCCAATACCGCCGCCCTCAGCAAACAATGACATGCCCGCGGGCGCATCACCCACTTGCTGGTAAGTGGCCGGATCGATCACCGTACGCTCACTGCCGTTCACCTGTTGAGTCACTGTCTCGAAGGTGCCCGCCGGAATCAAAAAGTTCAGCGCGAAAGCCAACAGGGCAACACCCAACAAGATCAGATAGGTGTCTGGCATGGACCAGGTTTTAATCGCCGAACGCTCGGTGTCGTGACTGGATTCCACTTCACTTGTGTGCATAAAGGGATACCGCAAATAAAAGAAAAGGTCGGCAGACCCGCAACCGCGGGCCTGCCGAGATCAGCTCCTGTGAAACGCTGATTAAAAGGCGTAGCCATAGCTCAGGGTATAGAAACGGCCCAGAGAGTTGTGGTTGAAGTGATCCACATTGGCTCCGGTACCCAGCACCAGCGGCGGCTCTTCATCCAGCAGGTTGTTGACCCGCAGGCTCAGCCAGCTGCCGTTGTCGAAGTCACGGGCAACACTGAGATCAAAGGTCAGCCAGCTGTCCACTTCCACGTTACCCTCATCATCGAAGTTTACGCGCGACAGGAAGTACTCGGCACCCGGCTCAAGGAGAGCGCCCAGAGTGCGAGAGTCCGGGTCATCACGGTAGCTGTGGGTGTAACGGGCGGACAGAGTGGTTGACCAGTCCTCGTAGCGCCAACGCAGGGAGCTGTTTGCCAACCAGCGTGGGTAGGTATAGTTGCCGGCCTCACTGACGATGCCCAGGGCATCCGAGGGAAGTTTGTCGAACTCAGCCAGGTAGGTGCCATCGAGAGTAAGACGGAAACTGCCCCAATTTTCAGTTTCAAAGTATTGGGTCAGCGCCATATCGACACCACTGGTCTTCTGCCAACCGAGGTTGGACAACTGGAAGTGAGCATCAACCACAAAACCAGAACCATCGACCTCGAGACCCGGCTGTCCAGTGGGCAGCTCACCCTCACCAACCACGGCGAAATCGCCGTTAAGGGCACGCAGGATGAAATCATCCTCTTCGACACCAATCAGGTTCTCGTGCTCGATATTCCAGTAGTCGATGCTAATTTCGGTATCGGCGGTCGGTTTCAGCAGGAAGCCCGCACCCCAAGTGGTCGCAGTTTCCGGCTCGAGATCATTATTGCTGACCGCTTCCGAAAGCAGTGCTTCGCCGGTTTCATCAGCAAAACCGTCACAGGCCTCGGGAGTCACACTGCAATCCACACGATAGCTCGACAACAGTGTACCGGCACCCACCTGAGCCAGCGACGGCGCACGGAAGGATGTAGACCAGTTGCTGCGGAAAATAATTGCATCGTTGAAGGCGTGGCGCAGTGCCACTTTCGGGTTGGCATCACCACCAAAGCTGTCGTAGTGGTCATAACGCAAGGCGACCTGCAGTTCCGTATCCGCCGCCAGCGGAATCATCTGCTCCATATACACCGCCCACTGGTTGCGCGATGCATCGGCAGAGGTGGAGCTGAAACCGAGGATCGGCTCAGGATTCAGAGTGGTAGAAACCGCATCTCCTGAGGGAACATCGACGACTGTCTCACGGCGGAACTCACCGCCAAACGCGACTTGAATCGCGCCAGCAGGCAGTTCGATCCAGCTGCCAGAAATATTACCGTCGATCGCGTAAAGATTGGATTCACCGCTGCGCTTGGCGTCGGTGCGAACGAACTGGTCAATGGCATCCACTTGATCGACCTGGCCACCAAATGGATTGTACCAAGCAGTAGTCTTGCCCAGATCTTCACAGGTTTCTCCGGAACCATAACTGGATCTGTTCGGGGACTGCATATCCACTTCCCAGCGATCAACTACAGTGCCGTCGGAACACAGATTACCAACCAATGCATTGATAAACGGCTCGGACTTATACAGTCCAGAGATTCCGCGCTGTTCAGACTCACTGCGCCCCACGTTGGCAGCAACTTCCCAGTTCCAGTCGTTCACCTCACCGCGCAACCCGGAAACCATACGCACCGACTGGTTTTCTACTTCAACAGCGCGTGCATCGGGGAACTTACCCCAGGCGAAAATGGGATAGCCATAAAAATCGGTAAAGTCGTAGGGAGCAAAACCTCGCAATTCCTGTTCTGCGGCAACATCCACAATATCCTGCGCCAGGGCTTCCGGCCACAGCGGACTTTCCGGGTCGACCGGAACATAGCTAAAGTTTGCAGGAGCGGAAGTTCCACGAGACTCGCTCGTCTGCATCATGAAAGTATTGAACCACTCCAGATTGTCGGAGATGTCGTAATTAAAAGTCGCTACAACACTGGCACTTTCGTACTCGTCCTGGGTCGCAGATACAGCGTTGGTGTTGAACTCACAGTACTCACCCAGACGACCGGTCTTGAGCTGGTCCGCTGGACACCCTGCGGCACCAGACTCAGCTTGGTCAAAGCTGATGCCATCGTTGTACAGGAAAAAGTCGTCGTTAAAACTTGGATAAGTACCCTGCTGGCTCGGACGTACGGAATTCGCTGTCAGTTGGCGATCGCGATCGTACATCGCTTTGCGCGAGAACAGGTCAACCACCACCATGGTATGGCTACGCTCACCTTCGCGGCCCCAAACCCAGTTCAGGTTGTATTTGCCTTCGTCACTACCGGCAGTGGAATTGCCGTGGGTCAGGGAAACTTCACTGCCAGTAAAGTCGTCGCGCAGAACAAAGTTCACCACACCGGCAACCGCATCCGCACCGTAGGTGGCCGCTGCACCGCTGGGCAGCACTTCCACACGCTCAATCGCAGACAGTGGGATGGAGTTTACGTCGACAAAAGATTCCTGGCCCTTGGCAAAAGAGCTGACCGAAACGCGACGACCATTTACGAGTACCAGGGTAGAACTTGCACCCAGGCCGCGCAGAGATACACCTGCGGCACCGACTGGGGTGCTACTGGAGAGCGCACCGGAAGTGGCGGTAGAGAATGTGCCGCTGCCGCCGCCGGTCTGAGATAGCTGCTGCAGAATCTCGATAGGGGATGTTGCGCCGGACGCTTCGATATCGTCGCGATTGATTTGAACGACCTGTACCGCGCCTTCGGCGTCCAGGCCCTTGATGTGGGTACCGGTAACCACCACTTCCTCTACCGCATCCGCGACTTGCGGTGCTTCCTGCGCGAAGGTCAGCGCACTGCCACCGACCAGTGAGCAACTAACGGCGAGGCGAATTGCTTTGTATAGCTGGGTTCTGTTATTCATTTTTATTCCCTCCAAGAGATCTACTCTGGTTTGCAATGATTATGAAATTTCTCTAGTTCTCTGCGAAACGTACTTTTCTACCGCACGCGCCTCGAAAGGCGGCAGACTTGACCGATCGTTCCGGAGGGGTCGGGCGCAATTTTTACAGCAGGCTTCCCGCAGCCGGCAACGCCGCGCGAGCAACCACAGGACAACCCTGACAGCAGTGTTAGGTAAGCAAATTAGGGGCGGAGATACTCCGACTCATAGCTTCCATGCACCCGGCAAACACAAACATCGTGCTTCACGGTGCCGCACCCTCGGTCAGACCGAGGTTTGGAAGCTACTCGTCGAACCACTCGCTGAGGTAGTAGTCGGAGGAGCAGCGCTGAACAGCAATGAGTTGAGTCATTTTGCTAATCGTCTTTGCGCTTGAATTTATTCTGGAGCCGCCGGTCACTATGACCAACAAAATTCACATATTTTTTATCACGCTGAAAAAAACCTGTAAAGCGTTTATTCGGCAGAGGAAGACTTCAACCCAGAAAAAAGTCACCGCCGAATATGCTGCGTTTTTCCTTGCAGAGAGGCGCGTTTTCCCCAGAAAACACAGAACCGTGCGCAATAGAGCGCGGCGGGCAAATTTTTCTAAGGAATGAAAATCTCAGCCTAAGCACTTTCGATGAAATGGCCGGGAAGCCATCTCGGCTCCCGGTACTAAGACCATACGGTCGGACTATGTTAAACCCGGTTACTCGTACGGCTGATTGATATAGAAGCTGGACGACCGCCCATCAATCCCAATGAGCTTTCCGTTCACGGTGGTCTGTCCCGTGAGAATATTGAACGCATCAAATTCGGAGAGCTTGTAGCGCACTACGTCTTCGTAGATGACCGGCTGACCACAAACCGCCTGGGTGCGACTGGTCTGTGCACCTTCCCGCAAGACATACACATGGCCGTTACCATCGACAACACCGTTACCGTCTTCGGTAAAATAGATAGATGTAGCCTCATCCACTCCAATGCCGCTGATGCCCGCAGGTAGTCCGGCCATAAAGGCCATCAGTCGACCCATACGGTCGCGCTCAGCGAAGTGGGTATCCACGATCACCGACTGCATCACCGGGGTGGTAAGAAAGTTTGAGGAGATGTTTATGTACTCATGGCAGAGATCGCTTACCGCCTCAGCGGAGTAGGCCCCAAGTACGCCATCCGGGTCATAGATGTGCTCAGACTGCACCGCCGCGCCAGCGGAAGTACCGCCCAGAACAGCACCTCTGGCGATCACATCATCGAGCGCCTGTTGTAGCGCAGTGCCCTGCCACTGATTGAGGTAATCGGACTGATCACCTCCAGCAATCCAGACAAACTCCGCGGAACGCACCGCCCACTCGACATAAGGATCGTTGGCATACTGAACGCGGTCGACCATGAGGGTCTCAACGGAATCTGCATTGAGCAGGTTTTTCAGGTAATCGTTGTAACCGTCACTCCCGCTGGTGCGCAACACAACCACATCACCACCACCCAGCTTGGGGGCAACACGCCGCGTGAAAGCGGCATCGACATCAGTACCGCCACCCATAACCAACAGGCCACCCTGGGATTGCGTGACACAGATGTCTTCGGCATTGCCCGTCATATAGTTTGTTAGACCACCGGGCTTACTGGGGCGAGAGCCAAGACCGCAGTCGTCACCACCACTACTGGAACCACCACCGGAACTGCCGCCACTACTACCGGAACTGGAGCCAGGGATTCCGTCCACTGTCAGAGTGTAATCACCGCGGCCTTTATAGCGGGTCACTTTCAGGGTGTAGAGTCCATCACCAGCCACGGACACACTGGCGGCTTCCGGCCGGTTGCTGGTTTCCGCGCTGTAGAGACGACTTGAGGCATCGTATAGGTGCCAGTCAAAGTCGTCACCACTGCTGTGGTCGAGGGAAATATTCAGAATCGACGCCGAAGTAACATCGAAGTGGTACCAGTCCTGATCGCGACGATTTGCAATGGAACCAGCAACCGGCTGTGCCGAGCAGACGGGGCCGCTGGCATCGGATTCCGAATCGTTGGACTCACTTTCTACAGAAATACAGGCCAGAGATACCTGACTCATTGCAGAAAGAATAAATAACGCGGCTAGCTTGCCTTTCATGGGCGCTCCTTGATAGTCGTTATTGTTGTGCTGCCGATTACATCCCCTACCCGCACTGCGTGAGGTAGGTTGGGTAGAGGTCTCGGGACACCTTTAATGAACGACACGGCGCATTGCCGGCGCAATAGCGAGGGATAAAACAGGCAAGTAGACGGAAAAATAAGAACATTATGGCAATTTTATGCGCCAATTCCGCATTTTATACACAGCAATCAAGGTCGCGTGCGGCTTAGATCCCGCAATCCAACGCATCGAGAAGCATATGCATAATCAAACCAATACCCAGCCAGCGCACAGGCTTCCAGGGAAGAAACATCATCGCACCGTACAGGGATATGGGGAGCATTTTATGGAGCGGATGGAAATTGATACTACAACGATCGGGATCGTAAATCGGAGTCGCCAGCAAATGATCCAGGTCCACCAGATTTGCCGCCAACATAAACAGCGCGGCTTTTTTCCAGTCGTCGCGAAAGAAAAACCAGGCAATGGCAAGAGGTACCAGGAAATGTAAAACAATATGCAAATAACTAAACATCAGTGCGGCATTAACTCTTCTGCGGAAATGGAACCCAGGCCTTCTTCAATATCCTGGCGAATGGCGGTGCGCACCGCCTGCTCATCTTTTCTGGCAATGGCCTCAACCAGGTCCTGATGTCGGTCCGGCAGCTCCTGCACACCGAAGCGCTGGAAGACCAGATGTTGCAACGGCGCTGTTTGTAGCCACAGACTTTCGATGAGGGACAGGATGATGTGGGGGCGCCCGAGGCGGTAGAGGGTAAAGTGAAACTCGAGGTTACCGGTCACGTATTCCTGAATATCGTTCTTTTCAAGGGCACCGGTTACCCGATCATCCAGCGCGCGCAGCGTCTCCAGTTCCGCGTCGCCAACATGTGGCAGAGCCTGTACGGCGGCTTGGCACTCCAGGGCCACCCGCGCCGCGCAGATTTCATCCAGCTTTTCCCGGGTCATGATGGGGACGGTGACCCGCCGGGTATCCGACAGCTCCAGCGCCCGCTCCGAGGTCAGGCGTCGCAGCGCCTCGCGCACCGGCATCGGGCTGCAATCCAGCTCCGCGGCGAGACCGCGAATGGTGATGGGGTTACCGGGCAAAAACTGGCCACGCAAAATGGCGTCCCGCACCTGGTAATAGACCCGCTCTTGCGTGGTGCGGAATTCTTCCTGCGGCTCGGTAAATTCGGCGTCTTTCACTGGCGGCCTTTCACTATTGTTCCTGCGGTGGAGGATTCAGCCCCACAGCCAGCAATACGTACCGCTAGTGCATGGGCCTAGGCGGACATAGCCAGCTTGTGCGGAGCCTGGTCACTGCCAACTTCAATCAGTTCGTTGGCAATGGCGCCAGTTTGCCACAATTCGAAGAAATCCTCCGCTACCTGTTTGCCCGCCTCGGTTACCGTGTTCCAGTATTTGAGGCGCTCTTCCGTCGACAGCTTTACGAAGTCGTCGCGGTCGGGAATCTTGCCGAAGGGCAGCTTTGCCACCCAGGACGGCGATGGCGCCACCAGTATGACATTCTCCATGGCACCCCCACGCACCCAGCGCCAACGCAGACTCTTGTCAAACCACCCCGGCACCATATACGGGAAGAAATGGGGGTAGAGCACCAGCCCTTGCGGGTGCTGGAAGCCGAGATCAAAGTGGTAATCGGTAATCCCGCCATCGCGGTAGTTGCCCGCCGGGGCTCCGGCTGGGGTGGGCACGCCGGCCATCACCAGGGGTATAGATCCGCTGGCTAGCACCGCCGGGCAGACGTTGTCCGCGCAGAGCCGGGTATTCACCGTACTGAGATTGCGAAACGCCACACTCGGCAGCTCTCCGGAATGAAACACCACCCGGTCCCAGAAGGCGCGCAGGCTGCGACGAGTGACCGCATTCGCCAGAGCAGACGCCAGCAGGGCCGGGCCCAACAGCGCTTTCCTTTCACTGGCCAGAGGCCCGCGCCCCCGTACCGTCACAAAGTGGCTGCGCCACACCGGATTACCCGCCACTTGCTGGGCACCCTCTTCCCCCAGCACATCCAACAGGATCTTTTCGCCAGCGCCAGTAATCTCGGCTGGCAACGGCCGGTCGCTGGCGTAGGTCTGGTTGACATAGCCGTACTCAAGTTTCTCCAGCGCCGCCATCGGGTTGGCGGTGGCGTAACACATGTTGCGAAAACTGCCGATCGACGAGCCGAGCGTCGCAATGGGCGTTTTGCGACCGCGGAAAAACTCACCGATCAAAACCCGGTCCAACTGGCTGATCGACAACCACTTGGGACCACCAGATGCCCCCACGAGGGTGGATACCATATCCTGGTTCAGCCCCTCGTCCCGCACCCGCCGGGCCGCGCCGGCACCGGCGAGGATCACACAGCTTCTGGATTTACTCCGATTTACCATTTTGACTCTCAGCTCACTACAGCCTGCTCAATTGTTGCAGCCACCGGCGCCCGGATGCGCGCCGGTTACCACTCGCCGGTATTTTCCATGGACGCCCAGGGTTCCTGCGGCGGCAGAGCATCACCCTTTTGCAGCAGTTCGATAGAAATGTTGTCCGGGGAGCGTACAAACGCCATATGGCCGTCCCGCGGCGGACGGTTGATGGTGCCCCCCATGTCCATCAGGCGCTGGCAGGTCTCATAGATATTGTCCACCCGGTAGGCCAGGTGGCCAAAGTTACGGCCGCCGGAGTAAGTCTCCGGATCCCAGTTGTAGGTCAGCTCGAGGCACGGGCGGGTGTCGACATCCGCCGTATCCTTGTCCCCGGGTGCGGCGAGAAATATCAGTGTAAAACGGCCTATTTCATAATCATTGCGTTTGACCTCGTACAGGCCCAGCTTGTCGCAATAAAATTCCAGGGACTTCTCCAGATCACTAACACGCACCATTGTGTGCAAATATTCCACTGCAACGCCTCCTTTGCGGGATTACAATCCCGGTACATCAAATAACGAGCGATAATTTAATCGCCCCACCAAAAGTTACCAGAGCGAAATGTATCAAAAATACTATCGACATTTTTTACAGGCCGCCCAAAAAGCGGCCTCCCCTGGCTGCGACCTGCCGGTCCTGCATATGGCCTGCCATTCCCACCACTACTGGGCGGACGTGACCCTGGATGCGGTAAACGCCTACTGGCAGGATGCCGCGACCATGGCCGACTCAAAGTGGGAGAAGATCTTCGGCGAGAAGATACCCGCCTTCCAGCGGGCTATCGCAGCCACGCTCAACCTGCCCGCACCCGAGCAGATCGCCCTGGCGCCCAATACCCACGAGCTGGTATTCCGACTGCTCAGCGCCTTCGACTTGGCTGAACCCCTGCGTATCCTTACCACCGACGGCGAATTCTACAGTTTTGCACGGCAATTGTTGCGTTTCGAAGAACTGCCCAATGTGCAGGTCACCCGCATCCCCACCCGGCCCTACGCCACCCTGGCGGAGCGGTTTGATGAAGAACTGCAATCCGGCCAGTACCAGCTCGCTTACGCCAGCCAGGTATTCTTTGATTCCGGCGTCGCCTTCCCCGACCTGCTGACACTCGCCGAGCGCAAGCCAGAAACCACGGAAATGGTGATCGATGGCTACCACGGCTTTTTTGCCCGGCCTACCGATCTCGCAGCTGTAGCGGATAAAGTGTTCTACACCGCAGGATCCTATAAGTATCTCGGCGCCGGTGAAGGCATGTGTTTCATGAGCATTCCCCTTGGGTGCCAACTGCGACCACTGAATACCGGCTGGTTTGCCGAGATGGCGGAGCTGGAAAACCGCGGCGAAGGCGTGGAATTTGGCAACGACTGGCTGCGCTTTGCCGGGGCCACCATGGACTACTCCCCCCTATACAAAGCACTGGCAGTGCTGGATCTCTACCAGCAGGAAGGGTTGACCGTGGACGTCATTCACCGGTATGTGCAGCAACGCCAACAACACTTCCTGCAAGCGATGGATGGGGCCGACCACCAGACGCTCAACCGGCACAACCTGATCGCCCACGATCTGGAGGATGGCCACGGACATTTCTTCACCTTCCGTTGCAGCAGCGCCGACGCTGCAGAACAGCTTCAGCGGGAACTCCGGAAAAAAAATGTACTGTGTGATCGACGCCAGCACCTGCTGCGCCTCGGCTTCGCCCTGTACCACCCGGAAAACGAAACTTTCACACGCCTGTTCACCTGATATTCATCTTTTTGGCGCCACAATGGCCGCCGTCACGAGAAGTACTATTGGCAACATAAGGATTCGCCATGCACAAGACCATGAAGCTTTTCTCCGCTGGCCTGATCGCGGGCCTCGCTATTTTTGCAACCGGATGTGGGAACGACGCTGAGAAGCGCCCCCAGGGTACACTGATCAGCATCTCCGCTCAGGGAGAGGCGAGCCAGGTGCCGGATATCGCGAATATCTCAGCCGGGGTGGTGACCGAGGCGGACGAAAGCCAGGCCGCCATGCAGGCCAATGCCGAGCAGATGGAAAAAGTCATGCGGGCCATCAAAAAAGCCGGCATCGATGAGAAAGATGTCCAGACCAGCGGTATCAGTCTCAATCCGCGCTACGACTTTCAGCCAAACCGCGAACGCAAAATCATCGCCTATCAGGCCCGCAACAGTGTCAGTATTACTGTGCGTAAACTGGATGACCTGAGCAAAGTGATCGACGCACTGACGGCCGAGGGCGCCAACCAGATCCACGGCCCCAGCTTCTCCATCGACGACCCGGAGCCCCTGCTGACAGAAGCCCGTGAAAAAGCCCTGAAAATGGCTCAGGTGCGGGCAGACGCTTACGCGGAAGCACTGGGTACCAAGGTGCGTAGAATCGTGAGCATTTCTGAGGGAAGCCACGGCGGTATGCCGCGCCCAATGGTAATGCGCGCTGAAGGCGCCATGGCCAAAGACAGTGCCAGCACGCCGGTGGCATCGGGGGAGACTTCGGTATCAGTGAATGTGGAACTGGTATTCGAGTTAGCCAAGTAAGACTTAGGGAACCTCTGATCAAGTACCTTGCAGCGGATGAGAAGGTGGCGCTACTGGGTAGCGCCACCGCCGCCAACCGAGTCCGAGCCCGCTACTCGGGCTGTTTGTAGACCTCACCACCTTTCATCACAAACCGGACCCGCTCCAGCGCGGTAATATCTTCCAAAGGGTTGCCAATCACCGCCACCATATCCGCCCACTTACCCGGTGCAATACTGCCCAGCTCATCCTGCACCTGTAGCAGCTGGGCTGCATTCCAGGTGGCGGAACGGATCGCGTCGGCCGGGCTCATGCCACCCTGTACCATCAGCGCAAACTCTTTGGCGTTGTCCCCGTGCCGACTGACCCCGGTGTCGGTGCCAAAGGCAATTTTCACACCCTTCTTGTGCGCCCGATGGAAGGTCTCCTGAATCAGCGGGCCGATTTTGGCCGCCTTGGTACGGACCAATTCCGGAAAGAAACCATCCACCGCAGCCTTCTGCGTGACCCAGTCACCAGCGAGCAGGGTGGGCACATACCAGGTGCCGTGATCCACCATCATCCCCATGGTTTCATCGTCCATATAGGTGCCGTGCTCGATGGAATCCACACCTGCGCGAATCGCCCGCTGCATCCCCTCTTTGCCGTGGGCATGCACCGCCACAGTAAAACCGTAGTCTTTGGCAGTCTCGACAACCGCTTCCACCTCATCCTGCATAAACTGCGGGTTCTGGCCACTTTTGGCCACACTCAGCACACCACCGGTCGCGGTGATTTTGATCAGATCGGCGCCGTCCTTGTATCGTTGACGCACCGCCTGCCGGGCGCTGGCCACCCCGTTGACTACCCCTTCCGCCGGGCCGGGGCTCCCCATCAGGTCATGCCGGTGTCCGTTAGTGGGGTCTGCGTGACCACCCGTCGTGGCGATGGACTTTCCCGCGGTATAGATTCGCGGCCCCACAATGTCGCCGCGGTTGATCGCATTGCGCAGGCTGACAGTCACGTTTCCACTATCACCGAGATCGCGCACCGTCGTAAAACCGGCCTTCAGGGTACGCTCAGCGGTATTGACCGAGCGCAGGGTGTAATCCGCCGGGTTCCAGGTAAAAGCCTCGGTATAGGTACGTGGCCCAAACTCATATGCGAGGTGGGTGTGCATGTCCATCAGACCGGGCAGAACAGAGAAGGCTCGGAGATCAATCACCCGCTCACCTTCCCGTTGATTGAACCCCCGCTCCACAGATTCCACCTTGCCATCCACAATGTGTACCGTGCGTTTTTTCAGCAGACGGCCCTTTTCACTGTCGAACAGCCAGCCTGCCTGCACGGCAATGTGTTGCGCCTGCAGCGAGGTGGCGAAGAATGTCAGAGTGACCGCGAGCATCACACGGAAACCGGGTAAACGGTTCATCTGGCGCCTCAGTCCGGTAAGAAGGTAGGTTATTTGGGTCATGGAATTTCCGGCCTTTACGGGGCCAAGCAGAGGCCGCCCCGGTATTATCGATTTTCAGGTCCGGTGCAATTTACCGTAATCCAAGACCATAAAAAAAGCCCGGAGCGGTATGCACCGGGCTTTATATGTGTAAAAACTGGCACTCAGTTGGTGGGTAACACCTCCACCGGCCCCAGGTTCAACGCCTCGATAGGCTTCTGGATTTTCTTCAGATCCCCCACCACCAACCAGGTAAACTGATCTGGGGCCAGGTATTGTTTTGCCGCCTGCTCCACCTGCTCTTTGGTCAGTGCCGCCACACGATCCGGGTAATCGGCGATATATTGCGCGGGCAGCCCCTTCTCCACCTGCCAGGCGATACTGGACAGCAACTGACCTTTGGTCTGGAATCGCGCACTCTGCTTCAGAACCTCGTCATCCTTGTAGTCGTTCAGCTCGCTGTCTTTGATCGGGCGCTTGCCGAGGTAATCCTGATACTCCTTAACCAACTCTTTCATGGCCGCAGCGGTCTTGTCCGTTTGCACAGGGGCCACCACGATATACGGACGCTGGGCTTCCGCGTCCATGGAAACAGCCCGCGCACCATAGGACCAGTGCTTGTCCTCACGTAGGTTCATATTGATACGCGAGGTAAATTTTCCGGCAATGGCCGAGGCCATCGCATCGAATGCCTCTGCGCCTTCCGCGCTCCAGGGCGGCATCACCAGGCCGGCCATGATATAGCTCTGCTGCGCGCCCGGACGATCCAGTAAATACACCCGCGGCTTCGGTGGTCTCTCGACCATCGGGATGTCCAGCGGTGGCAAGGCGTCCGCCGGCGCTGTCCAGTTTCCAAGAGTTTCATTCAGCAGCTTTTCAATTTCTGCGCGGGTAACATCACCAACCAC
Source organism: Microbulbifer elongatus (assembly GCF_021165935.1). NCBI lineage: Bacteria > Pseudomonadati > Pseudomonadota > Gammaproteobacteria > Cellvibrionales > Microbulbiferaceae > Microbulbifer > Microbulbifer elongatus. The sequence goes on from NZ_CP088953.1 coordinate 3,163,301, forward strand.
AACCAGCTGTGCGTTGTCTGGGCGCAACCAGGTGCGGTGAAACTGCACCAGATCTTCACGGGTAATGGATTCGATCGCCTCGGGCGTCCCGGAGCCGGTGAGCGGGGCTCCGTAGGGATGATTTTCACCATACAGCAAAGGCGGCAATTTGCGCATTGCCAACCCCTGGGGTTGCGCCTCCTCCTGCCGAATGGCGTCGAGCCAATTGGATTTGACCCGCTTCAGATCCTCTTCCGGGAAAAGCGGGCTAGAAATCACATCACGAAACAACTCCAGAGATGGCTTCAGCTGGGACTTGAGCGCACTGAAACTCAGGGTGTTGTAGTCCAGCCCACTGCTGGCACCGATGCTTGCGCCCAGCTCTTCCTGGCGTGCGCTGAAGGACAGACTGTCGTACTCCCCCGCCCCCTCACTCAACATCCGCGCCGCCATCGAAGCCAGCCCGGGCGTTTCCCCGTCGGCGGCAGCACCGCTGCGGAACTGCAGGCTCATAAACACGGCGGGCGTATCGTGACGCTCAGCCAATACCACTTTCAACCCGTTCTCCAGAGTAAATACCTGCTGCTCCGGCAACGCCAGATCGACGGTTTTATCAATGGCCGGCAAGGCGCTGCGATCAACCTCCTTTCCGGAAGTGGAGTAATCCTCTTTGGGAGATATGATCAGGGTGAACTGCTCGGATGTCAGCCACTCCTGGGCGACATTCTGCACGTCGGCCTCTGACACCTTGGCGTAGTCATCCAACCCGTCGATCAGGGCTCCCGGATCACCATAGTAGAACTCTGAACGGGCGAGGATGTCCGTTTTGCCACCGAAGCCCCCTATTTTCTCCAACCCTTTTACCAGACTGGCAAACTCACTCTGCTTGATCCGGCGCAACTCTTGTGCATTGATGCCATTGCGCACGAACTCGTCCAACTCCTGATCAAGCAGCGTCTCCACGTTTTCTACAGACTGACCAGGCTTTACATCAACCATGATGATCAGCTGACCTGCCAGTTGTCGGCCATAGTAGAAAGCACTGACACTGGTGGCGACCTGCTCATCCCGCACCAGACGGCGGTAGAGCCATGAATTCTTGCGGTTTGCGAGCAGCGAGGTCATCAGGTCGAGCGCATTTTCTTCTTCGCTACCGATCGCCGGCACATTCCAGACTTTGTAAATACGCGTCTGGGGAACCTGATCGGTGATGACCTTGCGCTTTTCAACCTGCGTGGGCAACTCCCAGTTCTCGAGTTTCGGTGGCACAGCGGTGCTGGGGATATTGCCGAAATATTGGCGCGCCTTTTCCATGGCTTCGGCCACGGTAATATCACCGGCAATTACCAGAATCGCGTTAGCGGGCTGATAGTAATCAGTAAACCACTGCTTGACATCTTCCAGGCTGGCATTGTCCAGATCCTGCATAGACCCGATCGTGGTCCAGGAGTACGGGTGATCCGACGGAAAGGTCGCACGGGCGATTTCCTCGAACGCGGTGCCGTAGGGGGCGTTCTCGCCCTGACGCTTTTCGTTTTTCACGACACCGCGCTGTTCGTCCAGTTTTTCCTGACTGATCGCGCCCTTGAAGTGACCCATGCGGTCCGACTCCATCCACAGCGCCATATCCAGAGCACCGACAGGAACGGTTTCAAAATAATTGGTGCGGTCATTGTTTGTTGTGCCGTTCATATCGGTGGCACCGGAGCGCTGGAACGGTTCGAAATATTCCCCGGGGAAATTTTCCGACCCATTAAACATCAAGTGCTCGAACAAGTGGGCAAATCCGGTTTTGCCGGGCGGCTCGTCCTTGGACCCCACCTTGTACCAGATATTAATGGCGACAACCGGTGCCTTGTGATCCTCGTGCACGATCACCGTCAGGCCGTTGCTCAGCACCTCTCTGTGAAAGGGAAGCTCGATATCCGGCGCCTTCACAAACGCGGCATTTCCGCTGGCAGCCGCCTTGCTGCTGGCGGCCGCCTGCTTGTCCACGGTGAGCGCTTTGTGCACGTTATCTTCACTACTCGCGCTGCCCTGATGCCGATCACAGCCGGCCAAAGCAAACAGCAATAAGGATGCACACAAAGATAAAATCAGCCGGGAAAAACGCATATCCATTGTCTATTAGCCTGATTCTCTGGGAGCGCCACGAAAATCGAAAGGTCACTGGTGATGGGATTTTAGCGAATACTACGCGACTAACAGTGTAGGCAAAAAAGCGGGCGCCGTAGCGCCCGAAGAATACCTCACAGAGAGACGACATGTCGTCAGAGGAATACGGTAAGCCCTGACCTCGTGGGACAGGGCAAAATCAGGAAGGGAAATCAGGCAGCGGCAGAATCTGCGCCGTCCAGCGCATCTTTGTGGCCAAAGCGCTCTTCTGCAACGCGGTCAGCGACCTGAGCGGTGGTATCGCCCGTCTCATCGGCGCGCTGGAACACCTCGTCCATGGTGGTCGCGATACTTTCGATATGGGTCTTGACCTGAGCGGCGTCGTACTCCCCCTGCTCCTGACCCAATTGCTGGTAATACACATCAATGATGCCGCCAGCGTTGATCACATAGTCCGGGGCGTAAAGAATGCCGCGCTCTTTCAGAACCTGAGCGTGACGCTCTTCCGCCAGCTGGTTGTTCGCGGCCCCGGCAATGGCGCCCACCTTGAGGCGGTCGATAGTGCTGTCATTGAGGATGGCACCCAGGGCACAGGGGGCAAACAGGTCCACATCCAGATCGAAAATCTCGTCGGCGCCAACAGCGGTGGCGCCCAACTCATTCACTGCACGATCGATGTTGTCCTGGAAAATATCCGTGACAAACAGTTCGGCACCCGCTTCTTTCAGCAGTTTGCCGAGACGGAAACCCACATTGCCCACCCCCTGAATGGAGACCTTCATACCGTTCAGATCGGTGCGTCCCCAACGGTGGGTGGCGGCGGCCTTCAGACCTACAAATACCCCGTAAGCGGTGGACGGAGAGGGATCACCGCCGTGTTCCTGACCGGAAATCACACCGGATACATATTTACTGCGCTCGCCAATGATTTTCATATCGGCCACGCTGGTGCCACTGTCTTCCGCGGTGATATAGCGCCCCCCCAGGGTATTCAGGAAATCGCCCATGGCACGCAGCAGTTCCGGAGTTTTCTGCTTGCGCGGGTCACCAATAATGACCGACTTACCGCCACCCAGCTTCAGACCGGCCATAGCCGATTTGTAGGTCATGCCTCGGGACAGGCGCAGTACATCGTTCAGCGCTTCACCGTCATCCGCGTATGGCCACATACGACACCCGCCGAGTGCGGGACCTAGATTGGTGTTGTGCACCGCGATAATCGCTTTCAGACCGCTTTTGGCGTCATGATAAAAAGCAACTTCTTCGTGGTTGTCGTAGGCAGGATGGGAAAAAATACTCATTTGCATTCCTCTCCAGAGGGCGGAATTTCTACGGCGCCAGGCGCGGCCGATTTTGTCGGCACAACCCGCAACCGCGATTTATTGTAGGCCACTAAGAATATAGCCAGCAGACGCAGATTATCATTGCGATCTTTGCCGAAATTACCAGTCAGCCACCAAACACATCCTACTTTTACCGGCAACATAGGACAAGTCGTTCGCCAGCAACCGCGCAGGCGCACTGGTCACTTTTCATTCACCAGAATCCGCATTATTCCGCAGCAAGAGCGCCCGAAAACTGGTCTGGAAACCCTCGTCTGGTAGAATCCGCGCCCTGATGCGGTCTTCCGCCCACTCCCCTTTACCGACAGAGTTACAGAGATCTGGTTATGCTCAATGCCGACGCCCTCAAGCAGCTTTCCCAGCTGAAGACCGATATCCGCTCCACCAAGGAATTTGCTGAAGGCCGCGTGCGTGGCGCCAATGGCAAGTTTGGCTTTGTGGTCCTGGACGACGGGCGTGAGGCCTTTCTCCCGCCGGCGGAAATGGACCGGGTTTTTCCCGGTGACCGGGTAAAGGTGAGCCTGACCGAAGAAGACAAAGGCAAACTCTCCGCAGAGCTGGACAGCCTGATCGCTTCAGATCTCGACTATCTGGTGGGGCAATATGTGCAACGAGGGCAGGGTCACTTTATACAGCCCAACGAACACGGCCTTTCCCGCTGGATTTTCCTGCCCCCCAAGGCTCGCGGTAAAGCTCAGCCCGGGGAATTCATTGCCTGCAGTATCACCCGCCATCCGTTCAAGGACGGCAAATCCCAGGCGAAAGTCGAGAAAATTATCGGCAAACCGGATATGGCAGGCATCGAGCATGCCTTTGTTGTCGCACAGCACCGTTTGCCCAATGAATTCAGCCCCGCCGCCCTGGCCCAGGCCGAAGAAATTCCTGCACAACTGGCGGCAGTGTGTGCAAACCGCAAAGACCTCTCCGATCTGGGGTTTGTCACCATCGATGCCGAAAGCACCCGCGATATGGACGATGCCATCGCGGTCACCAAACGTGAGAGCGGCTGGGAGCTGCACATTGCGATTGCTGACCCATCCAGCCTGATCGAACCCGAAAGCCCCCTGGATAAAGAAGCGCGTGCGCGGGCCAACAGCGTCTATCTGGCGGGCGAGACCATCCCCATGCTGCCCGCCAACCTGTGTGAAAACAGCTTCTCCCTGCTCGCAGGAGAACAGCGCCCGGCCCTGGTGTTGCACATTGCAGTGGGCGAAGACGGCGCCCTGAACGGTTTTGACTACGAATTTGCTGCCATTCGCTCTCAGCACAAATTCAGTTACGCCCAGGTGGCCCGCTTTATTGACGGCGACGCCAGTGCGGTCCCGACAGAGCAGCATACGGCACTGGGCGAGCTGAATGCGTTGAGTAAGGTCCGTGCCCAGTACCGTGCCGGCCATTCACTGGTTATGGAAGATCGCCCGGACTACGACCTGATTCTGAATGCACAACGGAAAATCGAGCGCATCGAAAAGCAGGAGCGCTCTTCCGCACAGCGCATGGTGGAAGAAGCCATGCTGGCGGCCAATATCTGTGCCGGCGAAAAACTCGCCGCGCTCGGCGGCGGCTGCTTCTCGGTCCACCTGGGGTTCCGCGACGAGCGCATGGCGGAGATCCGCGCGCTACTGAAAGAGGCTATGCCCGAGTTTGCGGAACAGGACTTACACCAGCTGGATGTGTACCTGAATCTGGTCAAGACGCTCGAATCCCAAAGTGATGACGAGTCAAAGAATGTGCTGGCCGTCCTCAAGCGCATGCTGCGCCCTGGCGAACTGTCGGGTAATGCGGCTGCCCACCTGGGGCTGGGGCTGGCCCACTACGCCACAGTGACCTCGCCAATTCGAAAATTCAACGACCTGCACAATCACCGGGTATTGCGCGCCGCCGCCGACCAGGCCACCCTGCCCGCTTTCAACAGCGAAGACGGTGAATCACTGCAGCAGAGTGTCACTACCGGCAGGCAGGCGGATCGCGCGCTGCAGCAATGGCTCTACTGCCAGTTCCTGGAAAGCAAAACCGGAGAAGTCTTTACCGGTAAAATCACCCTGGTAAACGGCGCCGGCATCGGGGTCCGCCTCGACGACAATGGCATCAATGGGTTTGTGCGGTTTAACAGCAAAAAGAATCCCTTCGAGTTTGATGGCAAACGGTTGCGCATCACCCGTGGTGAAGAGCGTTTCCAGCTGGACCAGGAGGTACAGGTGAAAATTGCGGCAGTAGACACCGAGAAACGCCGCATTGCATTTGAGCTGGTCACCGAAACCGCGACTGCCAAATAAGGGCGCTTGCCGCCCTTTCCTGCCCGTCGGCAGCGCCCGGTCGCCGACACTGAAAGACAACACTTCCCGCCACGAGCCAAAAGCCCGTGGCCGTCATCGGCCCCACACCCCGGGGCCGGTGAACCACGTTCAACAAGGAAACATCATGTCGACCATTGCAGAACTGAACCCGACGCCACTGTGGAAACATTTCGCCAAACTGTGTGAAATCCCGCGCCCATCCAAGCATGAAGACAAAGTGGTGGCGTATATCGTCGATTTCGCGAAAAATCGCGGTCTCGACGTCAAGCTCGATCAGATCGGCAATATCATCATCAAGAAACCCGCCACCCCCGGTATGGAAGATCGCAAGACGCTGGCCATGCAGAGTCATGTGGACATGGTGCCGCAGAAAAATGCCGATACCGATCATGACTTTCTCACCGACCCCATCAAGGCCTACGTGGATGGCGAGTGGGTAACCGCTGACGGCACCACGCTCGGTGCTGATAATGGCATTGGCGTCGCGGCCATTCTTGCACTGCTGGAATCGACGGATATTCCTCACCCGCCGCTCGAAGCCCTGCTGACCATTGATGAAGAAGCGGGAATGACCGGCGCCAAGCACCTGCAGCCGGGCCATTTCGAGGCGGACCTGCTACTGAACCTGGACACCGAAGACGAAGGCGAACTGTATGTAGGCTGCGCAGGTGGCGTAGACGTCAATGTTTCCCTGCCATACACCGCAACCCCCATCGAGGCCGACCATCTGGCCTTCAAACTGAGCGTGCGCGGCCTGCGTGGCGGCCACTCCGGTCTCGACATCGATAAAGGGCGTGGCAACGCCAACAAGATCGCCAACCGCATTATCGACACGGCGCGGCGGCAGATCCCGGAATTGCGTATCGCCAGCCTTGATGGCGGCAGTCTGCGGAATGCCATCCCGCGGGAGTCTTTCAGCGTGATTACGGTATCGCAGGAGAACTCCGCTCTGCTCCAGGAGATCGCTCTGCAGACCAGCGCAGTGATCAAAGGCGAATTCGACAACGAACCCAAGCTGGATATCACCCTGGAAGCCACTGACACGCCGTCGAGCACAATGGACGTGGCAACTCAGGAAAAACTGATTCACTGTATCCGCTGCTGCCCCAATGGCGTTGAACGTATGAGCACCGCACTGGAAGGCATCGCCGACACTTCAAACAACCTCGCCCGCGTCGTGACGGAAACCACTGACAGCGGCAACAGCCAGGTTCGGATCCAGTGCCTGGTGCGCAGCCTTTCCGACAGCGCCCGTGACGAACACGGATTGAATGTCGCCGCCGCCTTCGCGCTCGCAGGCGCCGAGACCAGCCTCGACAACGCCTACCCGGGCTGGACGCCCAATATGCAGTCACCGCTGCTGGCGCTGATGAAACAGGTCTATCAGCAAATGGAAGGCAAGGCGCCGGAAGTCAAAGTGATTCACGCCGGCCTTGAATGCGGTTTGCTCGCCAAGCCTTACCCAAATTGGGACATGGTCTCCTTTGGCCCCACCATCCGCCGCGCCCATTCCCCGGAAGAGCGGGTACACATTCAGAGCGTGGCCAATTTCTGGGACTACTTTGTCAAAGTGGTTGCTGCAATTCCGCAGAAATAAACTGCATCTGCTTCAAACAAGGCCCGGCCAGCACGCTGGGCCTTTTTGTATTCCAGTAATAATCGGGGGAGAATAAGACAAACCGGATAGGTAGACCAATATGACTCCCGCAATCAAAGCCGCCGAAAAAGCGAAAGTGAAATTCCAGATTCACGAATATTCCCATGATCCGGCGGCGGAATCCTACGGCCTGGAAGCGGCGGAAAAGCTGGGGCTCGCACCGCAACGGGTGTTTAAGACCCTGGTGGTATCCCTGGATGGAAAATCGCTGGCGGTAGCGGTGCTACCGGTGGAAGACCAGCTCAATATGAAATTGATCGCCAGAGCCACGGGAGCCAAGAAAGCGATCATGGCCGATAAAAACGCGGTAACGCGCTCTTCCGGCTATGTACTTGGCGGTGTCAGCCCACTGGGACAGAAAAAGACATTACCGACGTTCCTCCACGTTTCCGCGGAGTCCGAGGACACTATTTTTGTCAGTGCCGGCCGCCGCGGGCTGGAGATCGAGCTGGCACCGGGCGATCTATTGCGTTTGACCCGAGGAACGTTTGCCTCGCTGACAAGCTGACCGCAGTAACCGAGCCCCGGAAAACTACGCAAGTCATAATGAGATTCAGGAGCAGTGTATGAGCACCTATGAATGGCTGTTGTTCGACCTTGACGGGACCCTGAGTGACCCTGCAGAGGGTTTCGTGAACTCCATGAACCACGCTCTGCAGTTCTACAACTATGCACCTCGGCCCGCCGCCCAATTGACCCCTCATATCGGCCCACCTCTGGAGGTGACCCTCGCACACCTCACTGGCTCCGCAGACCGCACCCACGTTCGCGCCCTGGTCGATAAATACCGCGAGCGCTACGGTGAAACCGGCTATGCGGAAAATACCCTGTACCCCGGCATCACCGACATGCTGCAGCAATTGAGCAGTATCGACGGCATTCGCCTCGGTGTGTGCACTTCGAAGCGGGCCGACTTTGCCAGCCGCATCCTCGAGCAATTTGAGCTACACCACTATTTTGAATTTGTCAGTGGCGGCGACGTGGGCGTCGCAAAATGGCAGCAGCTCGGGAAACTGATCGAAGAAAAGCGAATTGGTCAGCGCACCCTGATGATCGGCGACCGTCACTTCGATCTGTCCGCAGCCGCGCGAAACGGCCTGCCCAGTGCCGGCGTTCTCTGGGGGTACGGATCGAAGGAGGAACTCGACCAACACACCCCCGCCTACCTGTTCCATCACCCGTCCGAAATCCTGAACATTTTCTGACTTCTACTGTCCGACCGTGCACACCAAAATAAGAGGAAGCCTCGTGAAACGCTTTGCCCTGATCCTTTCCTTCGCCCTGCTCTCCGGTTGTGGCACCGTGACCACGCTGACCAGCTCTGACTCCGAAATCGCCCGAGACCTGAGACAGAAAAACTCCGGCTGTGTGAGTATGCCCCGGGTCTACAGTGGTGTTGCCTACAATATGTGCAAATTGAATTCCAATGGCACCTCCATTTACTTCGCCCCCCTGTTGGGCGTTTACCTGGTCGATAGCGTATTTTCAGCAGCCACCGATACCGTCGTACTGCCTTACACCATCTATGCACAGAATGAACAGGGCAGTGTAAACCTGTAGAATTTTCAACCGCTCTTCACCGGTTGCGCAAACGATCCGGGAACCACTGGTCTCGACTACGGCTGGTTCCCGCCCCACTTACATCGCATAATGCGCGGCCCAAATTCCAAACTGACTCCTGGCCTGCTGTATGTGGTTTAAGAACCTGCGCGTATACCGCCTCACCCGTGAATTCACACTTTCCGCCGAGCAATTGAACGAAATGCTCGAACCAGACACCTTCACCCCTTGTGGTAGCCAGGACATGGCCCGCTACGGCTGGGTACCACCTCTGGGACGCCACGGCACCGAGCTGGTTCACGCGGCCAATGGCTACCTGATGGTCTGCGCGAAAAAGCAGGAAAAAGTGATTCCCGCGGCGGTGGTGAACGAAAAAGTAGAAGAGATGGCTCTGGCCATTTCCGAGAAAGAAGCCCGCAGTGTCGGCCGTAAAGAGCGGCAGAACCTGAAGGACGAAGTGTTGCTGGAAATGCGCCCTAAGGCCTTCGCACGCTCCAGACTGCAGTTTGCCTATATCGACCCCAAAGACGGCTGGATTGTGGTCAACGCATCTTCGGCGAAGGCCGCCGAAGAGCTGCTGGAAAACCTCCGCGAAGCTATCAGCAGCCTTTCTGTCGTGCCGCTGACCGCGAAGAATATCCCCCAGCAATCCATGACCCACTGGCTCACGGCGCCGGAAGCCCCCACCCACTTCGAGTTCGGCCATGAATGCGAATTACGTGACCCGCAGGAGTCCGGCAGCGTGATCCGCTGCAAGAACCAGGATCTGTGTGCGGAAGAAATTCACAACCACCTTCTGGCCGGAATGCAGGTCCACAAGCTTGGCCTGATCTGGCGCGACGGCGTGGAGCTGATGGTGGACGATCAACTGGCCATCAAGCGGCTGAAGTTCAGTGACGCGGTCACCGAGAAAGCGGACAACGCCGACGCGGACAATGCGGCCCAGCGCTTCGATATTGAATTTTCCGTAATGACCCTGGAGATTTCTGCCCTGCTGAAGGATCTGCTCCGCGCCTTTGGCGGTCTCAATACGGATACCGCCAGCGTCGATGAGATCGTTGCCCGTGCGAGTCACGAAGAGCGCGCGCAGCAGCTCAGCAGTGAAGTAGAAGAAGTGGTGTAAAGCGGGCGAAAACTCGCCACTGGCGACCGCCCGGTTTCAGTGAAACTGTTCCGAGGCGGGAATACCAGTGGATACCTCAGAAGAATACCTCAGAGCGAGCCAGTGATCCTCAGACCGCGCTGAGACACTACGGATTCGCTGTGAGGTTCCCTAAGCTGGTCTCGGTATTCACTACCGAAGTCTCGGGGCTGGCCTATGAAATACTGGAAAACCCTCCAAAGATCCTTCCGTACCCTCCTCTCCTCAACGGCGCTACGGTCCCTCTTCCTCACCGGGTCTCTGGCCGTATCACTTACACTGACCGGTTGCGCCAGCCCGCCTGCGCACAATAATGCCGCTGCCACACTGGCTCAATATCGCACTTTTGGCCTCGCACCAGTGAGTGGTGGCAACGGACGCGCCATGTCGCTGGCACAGAACGAAGTTTCGCGGCAACTGATCTCCCGCGGGATGGTACCGAGCAGCAATCCCGATCTGCTGGTGACGGTACAGGTTCGCGCGTACCCGACACGTCAGATGCCGGTAGGTGCCCCATACGCCAGCGTAAGACAGTCCTCAACCGAGGGTATTCTGACAATCGACCTTGTTGATGCACGCCAGAAGCAACTGGTATGGCAAGGCCGTACGGTGGATCCGATCACCCGGGAAGTGCTGAATAATCCGCAACGGGCAATGGATAAAGCGGTGGATGAAGCCTTCAGAAGCCTTCCGTCGCGCTAGTGAACGGTCCCCTGATGGCCGCGAACTGCCGAATGCTGTTCATTGAACGCAGCTGAGGACGAAGGTGACGATACCGGGCGCGGTCTTTTGAGACCGTCACCGCCATAAATGGCGGTGCAGAGCCCCACGGATGGGTTTACGGCCTGTCTCACAAGGCCGCACCCGGGAGCGACGCCGCCACAAAATGACTTCAGTGAACGGCATCGCGCGAACAGCGGCCATTTATTGCGAGGATCAGACCTTCTTCATCGGCCGGCCGGACTCCCCCCAGAGGACGTGATACTTTTCCTGCTCTGGTTTATCCACGCGCGAGAAGGTGTGCGCGCCGAAGAAGTCCCGTTGTGCCTGCAGCAGATTGGCCGGGAGCGATTCGCGGCGGAAGGCGTCGTAGTAGCTAAGCGCGGAAGACAGCGCCGGGACCGGAATACCGCCGATGGTGGCATCGGCCACCGCGCGGCGCCAGTTACCCTGGTGGTTGGCGATCTGCTCGATAAAGAAATCATCCAGCAGTAGATTGGACAGTTTGACGTCCCGCTCGTAGGCGTCACTGATGGACTGCAGGAATACGGCACGGATAATACATCCGGCGCGCCAGATGCGCGCGATCTCGGCAAAATTCAGTTCCCAACCCTGCTCCCGTGCAGCCAGCTTCATCAGGTCGAAACCCTGAGCATAGACACAGATCTTTGCACAGTAGAGGGCGTCGTGGAGCTGCTCGATGACTTCTTTGCGCTTGTCCTCTGGCACCGGCGACACTTCCGGCCCCACCAGTTTTTTCGCCGCGCGGCCACGCAAAACCTTGCGTGTCGACAGGGAACGGGAGAATACAGCTTCCGCGATACTCGGCGCCGGACAGCCCACCTGCAGCGCTCCTACCGCAGTCCAGAGACCAGTGCCCTTCTGGCCCGCGCGATCGAGGATCACGTCCACCAGCGGCTCTCCAGTAACTGAATCCTTGGTGTCGAGGACTTCCGCACTGATATCAATCAGGTAGCTGTTCAGAACGCCCTTGTTCCACTCCCGCAACACACCGGCAATCTCCGCCGGCGTCATTTCCAGCGCACTGCGCATCACATCGTAGACTTCGCAGATCATCTGCATATCGGCGTATTCAATGCCGTTATGCACCATTTTCACAAAGTGGCCGGAACCAATCGGGCCGATATAGGCCGCACAGGGGTCCCCCACTTTCACCGGATTGCCCGGTTCGAAGCGCTCGATAGGCTGGCCAGTTTTTGGATCCACTTTGGCGGCGATCGCATGCCAAACCGGCTCGATCCGCGCCCAGGCGTAGCGGTCACCACTGGGCATCAGTGATGGCCCGAAGCGAGCCCCTACCTCACCGCCGGAGACCGCGGTGGTAAAGAAGATGAGCTTGCCTTCGTAGCGCTTGCAGCGCTGCACGGAGTCGGTCCACAGGCTGTTGCCAGTGTCGATGACGATATCGTCCGCCTGCAGACCCGCATCCAACAGCTTGTTGCACACGTCGTCTACCGGGGCACCGGCGGGCACCGAGAGAATCACCAGGTGTGGCGCCTTTACCCGGGAAAGCAGCTCGGTGTAGGAGTTGCATACCTCCACCCGCGGGGCCCTGTCGCCGCGTTCACGGGCATCCTGCTCAAGCAGTGCATCCAGCCGGCTGTGGTCGAGATCAAAGGCACACACACGGTATCCGTTATCCACCAGGTTGAGGATCAGATTCTTCCCCATTACGCCGGCGCCGATAAAGCCGATATCGCAGAGTGTTTCTTTCATGTAGATCTCCAGTGCACAGAGTTGGTTGCCGCGGGGCGGGCAGGCATGGTGCCCCTGCTCAAAGGGCGCGGAGTATAGCAATCGAACCGGCGCACCGGGAGCGCATTTTGCACCTGAGCCCATTGTAGTAACCACAAAGCACATTGACCGGTTTACACCCGGCGACAGTGGTTGCGGCCCATTGACTCGCGGGTAAACTGTCGTCAGGGCACCCGAGCCACCGCCCTGCTCTCTATTCAATTGCGTGGCGTACCACACCTGACCAGCGAGACAACGGATGGCCAGCCAACCACATAACGTGAACCGCACATTCTACCGGGCGCCCTGGAGCCGGCAGCTGCAACTGCTTACCCTTCTGTGCAGCGTCATCCTGCTGGGGATCAGTTTCGCGCTGCTACTGCATACCCCGGCGGAAGCACCGGCCATTTACCAGCTGGGTATCTGGATTCCACTGCTCACTCTGGTACTGAGTGCCGTGTTCGCGGTGCGCGGATATCAGCTGGAAGACCAGCACCTGTACATTGTGCGCCCCGGGTGGCGCAGCCGGCTGTGTCTGGCGCAATTACAGGCTGTGACTGTGGATTCAGCGGCCATGGACGGGTCCATCCGCCTGTTTGGCAATGGCGGCCTGTTTGCGTACCTGGGGCTGTTTAGAAACAGTAAACTCGGCCGCTATCGCGCCTATGCCACAGACACCGCCCGCAGTGTGGTGCTGCACCTGCCGACACAGACGGTAGTGGTCACACCGGACAACCCGTCGGAATTTGCCAGGCAAGCGGAAAAGTCGATTGCCATGGGCTGAACCCCGGATAAAAGCACGCCCCATGCAAGTACCGGATCATTTCATTCACCCCGTACGCGGACCTCGACAAATGAAAATGCTTACCGCTATTTTTCTGTCAGTGACCCTACTGCTCCCGGCACTGACCCGTGCCCATACAGGCGATTGTGTGATCCTGTTGCATGGACTGGCGCAGTCGAAAAACGCCATGAGAAAGCTGGATACCGCTATTTCAGCGGCGGGTTTTACTACGGTAAACGTGAACTACCCATCGACGGACCACCCGATCGAAGCACTGGCAGGCCCGGCCATTGCTCCGGCGCTGGATCGTTGCGCCGTCCTGACCGGCAGTGCGCAGCATCGGGACACCGCCGTCGCCTCCGGTTCGGTGCCTGCACCACGGGTTCACTTCGTCACCCACTCTATGGGCGGCATTCTCGTGCGCCAGTACCTGAGCAAGGTGAAAGTGGAAAATCTGGGGCGCGTCGTCATGCTGGGACCACCCAATCAGGGTAGCGAAGTGGTGGACAACCTCGGCCGGGTACCGTAATGCTGTTCACTTAAGCGGAGCGGCACGACGATTCACCGGATAGCGGGTTTTGCTGATCTTTACCGTCCTCGGCCTAGAAGGCCGAGGACGGTCCTCTAAAAACAGGTTCCCAATCCCCGCCCTAAGCTCCGATAAGCGCGCTCCAGTCCTTGATAATGGCTGAGCCGCGGCCATGACAATCAGCTGCGCAGCAATATACTGGCATGCGAACTTAAAGCGTATCCTGGCTGGGTTTCCCCCGTGAGCGACCGCTGCCTGGCTTGCCTCTCGACGTATCACGTTGTACGCCAACAGTAGCCCCCACACTTCCTGATAAACCAGTTCCACGGTCTTGCTACGTAGGGTGACGGCGTTGTGCTGCATGGAACTTTTGATGTCACGGAAGCCGATTTCGATTTCCCAGCGCTCTTGGTAGAGCTTCGCGACGGCTTTAGTGCCGTAAGTATCTGCCGGTAGCGAGGTAAATACCGTTTTGTTTTTGCCATTATGCTTGTAACTCACTGCTCGAACTTCCCAGTACTCGGGAAGGGCCGGATTGCGCTTCCGAGCCTGGGGGAGACCTTCATTCGCAGTAGTCGATCATTTTTGTTGTAGACCTCCACTGTCTCACTGACCAGGCCTTTGCGCTCGGGGATCAGCCAGTGGCGTTGCGTGTTCTGATCCGCCCACCGCAGCAAAAGGTCTGCACTCCAAAAACCCTTATCAAACAGGGTTACGGAGGCTTCCGGCACCTGATTCATAAACTCATCGGCCAGGCGTATTTCGCTGCGTCGGTAAGGGCTTAGCTCTGCATTCAGAAGTACATGTGAACGTACGTTCATTAGAGCAACCAGGCGCATAAGAGGGTACGGAGTTTGCCGGTTTGTGCTCGTGTTACCGGAGCCAAAATGATCTCGCAGCTCAGGAGTATCTTGAGTGCGCAACAGCGCGCCATCGACAGCGAGAACTTGCAATCCTCGCCATTCATCTTCGGGGTAACGCTCATGTCCCCAGTGCACCCCGGTACGTTGAAATAGCCACTGAACGGGGTTAGCACCAAGACGCTGTCGCGCCTTTGATACCCCGCTTGGGGCCAACAGGCTATCGTTCGCGAGCCCCTGAGCACAGATATTGAGCCTGCGGGCAACTTCTGAGACCGGTTCATTCCTGAACAGGGCCATGCCCAGCACGAGCCAGAGTACCTGATCGGCGGGAAGTCGACGGCGGCGAATAGTGGCTTGCGAGGATAACTGCAGAGCGGAATCCACCCATTCAACGGGAATGTTCTGGGTGAAGGTACTCAGGTCACAGAAGGACTGGAGGGCATCAATATCGAAGAGAGACTGCTGAAGAGACACAAAAAAATCCGGTTTCCTGATCTGGAAACCGGATTTTCCGGGGCCCCACCTTAGGCTGCAATGCTTAAGTGAACAGCATTACGGCCGGGTACCGGGGTTTCACTTTATTTTTGGCGACGCGGGGCTGCAACTGGGCACCGGAAAAATGAGCGTGCCGAACAAGCTCGGAGCGGCCAACTTTGATCTCGGTATTATCGCCGGTACGCGCAGTATCAACCCCACCCTGTCAACGATGCTGCCAGACCGGGACGACGGCAAGGTGAGCGTCGCGCGCACCCGCGTTGAGGGCATGGACGATCACCTGGAAATGCCCGTCACTCACGTATTTATGATGAAAAATCCCAAGGTGATTGCACAGGTCATCCACTATCTCCAGCATGGCAAGTTTGCGCGCGCCGCTGAAGACAACGCCCAGTAAACGCTGGATACAAGCCCACCTCTGCCAACACCCGCTGACATAGCCGATCACAGACGACTGAATTCGCACCCCGCAAACTACACTGAGTGGCTCAGACGTTTATCGAGCGGGGTATTCCGTGCAGCCAACGTACACGGCTTTTCAGAAACGGCTTCGCCCGGGCACCGCCCGGGTGCTTACCTGTCTGTTTCTTGTATCGCCCCCCCCACTTCTTCAGGCCCAGGAAGGACAGGCCTCCTCGCCAGTCCACCAGACCGTGGAAGCCCCGCGCTCCAGTGCGAAAAAGATCCAGCTACATAAACGGGCCAACAGTCCATTCGAATCCGCCGGTGTCAAAGGCAGTGTCACCGGCGAGAACGCCATTGAGTACCTGATAGAGGCGAAAACCGGGCAGTCCCTGGAACTGGATCTGCGCAGCGACCACGCCCTGGCCGGGTACCGGATTACCGCACCTGCGGCGCCCCGTGCGCTCCACCATGGCCAGGGCCGCCACTCGGTGTATTCCGGCACCCTGCCCCGGGATGGAACCTACCGGGTGCTTGTCTACCTTCTGGACGCCGCGGCGAAAAACGGGGATCGCGCGGAGTTTTTTCTGAATATCCGGATTCGGAATCCGGGCTGAAGCCAGGTGGCCGCAATGCAACAAAACCCCGGCGATAAAGCGAGTGAAGTCGATGCGGATCTGACGGAGGCCATTGGCCAGGTCGACAGTTGGGTGGATGGCGCCGTAAAACTGCTGCCGAATTTTGCCGTCGCGCTGGTTGTACTGATCGTTTTCTACGGTACCGGCGCTCTGCTCAAATTCCTGATTCGTCGCCACCTCAAACGCCGCGACCGCTCAAACCTCGGGGACGTACTGGGAGGCCTGGTGAAGTGGGGAGTCACGCTGGTAGGCCTGCTCCTCGCTGCAACCATCGTCATGCCGAGCCTGAAACCCGGGGACCTGATTGCCGGCCTCGGGGTTGGCTCTGTGGCCATCGGTTTCGCGTTTAAGGATATTTTGCAAAACTGGCTCGCCGGCCTGCTGATTCTGATCCGGCAGCCGTTTGAAGTGGGTGATCAGATCCAGGTATCGGACTACGAAGGGACGGTGAAGCGTATCGAAACCCGCGCAACCGTGATCAATACCTACGACGGCCAGCGCGTAATGATCCCGAACAGCGATATCTATACCAACGCGATCCTGGTGAAGACCGCCCGTGCCTTCCGGCGCAGTGATTACGAAATTGGTATTGGCTATAGCGACAATATCAGCGAGGCCTGCGATGTGATCCTGCAGACCCTTCGAGGGATCGACGGAATTGAAAAGAAACCGGCACCGGAGGCCCTACCCTGGGAGCTGGACGCAAGCTGGGTGACGATTCGCGCCCGCTGGTGGACCAATAGCCGGCAGACGGACGTCACCCACGTCCGTGCTCGCGTGATCGAAGCGGTGAAAGAGGCACTTGATGAAGCGGGCATTGATATGCCGTTTGAGACTCAGGTTCACCTGTTTCACGACCAGACCGATGAATCCGACGGACAACGGGGAGTGCAGCGGGAAGGATGGCCCGCAGGCAAGCGCACTGCGGACCCATCAAACAGAAATTCGTAGGTCCCTCAGCGGATTTTGCGGATACCCACTGCCTCGCGTAATTTCTCCAGAAACGGCGCCGAGTAAGCGCGCGCTTTCTCAGCGCCCTTTTCCAGCTCCAATTCAATCTGTGCCGGGTTTGCCAGCAGCTCGTTGTAGCGCTCACGGGCTTCGCCAATCTGACCATTGATCAGCTCAAACAGCTGCTTCTTGGACTCCCCCCAGGCGATACCGTCGGCGAACGCCTGACGCATCTCTGCAGTCTGTTCCGGGGTGGCAAAGGCCTGCCAGATCTGGAAAACGGTGGAGGTATCCGGGTCCTTCGGCTCACCCGGTTCCAGCAGATTGGTCTTGATCTTGTTAATGTGCTTTTTCAGCTGCTTTTCTGTCAGGAACAACGGGATGGTATTGCCGTAGCTCTTACTCATCTTGCGGCCGTCGAGCCCCTGCAGCACCGCCACGTTGTCGTCCACCACTGCCTCGGGCAGGGCGAAGTGCTCACCGTAGTGATGATTGAAACGCGCCGCAATATCGCGCGCCATTTCAATATGTTGAATCTGATCCTTGCCCACAGGAACCTTGTTGGCATTGAACATCAGAATATCCGCAGCCATCAGTACCGGGTAACTGTACAGGCCCATGGTGATACCAAAATCCGAATCCTGACCGTCATCGCGGTTGGCATCCACCGCCGCCTTATAGGCGTGAGCGCGATTCATCAGACCCTTCGCGGTCTGGCAGGTAAGCAGCCAGGTCAGCTCCGGAATCTCGACAATGTCGGACTGGCGATAAAACACCACGTTATCGGTGTTCAATCCCAATGCCAGCCAGGTTGCCGCAATCTCCCGGGTGGACTGGTGGACCTGTTCCGGGTCGTGACATTTGATCAGCGCGTGATAGTCCGCCAGAAAATAGAAAGACTGATTATTTTCGTCCTGACTGGCGGCAATGGCCGGGCGAATGGCGCCCACGTAGTTACCCAGGTGGGGAGTGCCGGTGGTGGTAATACCGGTCAAAACTCGCTGCTTACTCATAAGTCCTTGAAATTCCGTACTTAAAGTTGTCTGTCGGCTGATCTGAGGGCCGCATGATACCTGTTTCCAGCAGTGGGTTGTACGCTCACCGCACCTTCTGCTCTGCGCAGCTTCGCAACCGCGCTTCATAGACATCAGCCAGCGCTGTCCAGCTCAGACGCTGCACCTCAGGTACATCCAGTGGCTGGTTACCCTGTACGCGCCCGGCGCAGTCCAGCATCGCCGTACTCAGGCTGGCTGCGCAGGACGCCACATCGTCCCCGTAACGCCAGCCACCCTCTCCAAACCACTCCGGGTAGGCGAGGCTGTCCGGCGTCAGCGGCTGGCACCCCGCCGCCACAGCTTCCAGTACTGACAGTCCCTGGAAATCGTGCCGTGCGGTAGAGATCACCCCATGGCTTTCCCCCAGTAGACGCCGGTATTCAGAGAGTTCCGCCTGATAACCCCAGGCCCCGAGTGCTCCAAGATTTTCCAGCAACCTCCGTATCTGCACGAACTCTGGTGGCTGACGGCGGAATTGCTGACCAACCACATGGCAGGTAAACGGTATTTCTGCGCGCCCGAAATGGCGCAACGCCGCGAGCAAAATATCTGGCCCCTTGTCGTATTCCCAGCGGTGATTCCAGATAAACGTAGGCCGCGATGGCCTGGCCTGCTGCACTTCGAAGACGGTGCTTTCCAGCGGTACAGGTAACACACTGGATTTTTTTGCGATCTCATCGCAAATGCCTGGGGGCACCGCGTCGGGCAACCGGTTTAGCAGCTCCCCCGCCCCTTCCAGCATAGTGTTGCGGTTGTATTCCGAATTAAACAGCACCAGATCCGCACACAGGGCGGTGTAGATATTCAGTATCTGCGGCTCCACCGAGGCCACCGCATCTTCACTGCGCGGATAATCGAACTGATTCTCATGGAAATACACTGCCGTTGGCACCTGCGCCAGGGCGGGTACCAACCCCCGCAACGCCGCCAGATCGACCATCGACGTGGCGATCACCAGATCCCAGGACTGGGCCAACTGTTCCCGCGCCTCTCCCCGCCCCCAGCTCAGGCTATTACCGCGCACTCGCCAACTGAAAAATCGCGGTGGCAGGGTGAGCTGTGTCCATTGCCAATGCGGGAGGGCAGACACAAGGCCGCGCCGCCAGCGCTTGTGGCTGTCGGCGTCGTAGGCGGAAAGCAGGAGAACGTTCAAAACAGGCCGGTCAGCTCGGCAACATCACTTAGTCGAAATTTCGCAGATTGGTCAGCCTCGCAAACAGACTGGACGTATCCCAGCGGCCACCACCGAGCGCCTGTACCTCGCTGTAGAACTGATCCACCAGCGCGGTGACCGGTAACAGGGCGCCATTCTTCTGAGCTTCGTCCAGTACAATGGCCAGGTCTTTACGCATCCAGTCCACGGCAAAACCGTGTTCATACTCACCGGCCAGCATGGTCTTGTAGCGGTTTTCCATCTGCCAGCTCTGCGCTGCACCTTTGGAAATCACTTCCACCACCTGTTCTGGATCCAGACCGGCGGCCCTGGCGAAATGCAGCCCTTCCGACAACCCTTGCACCAGCCCGGCAATGCAGATCTGATTAACCATTTTGCACAACTGACCACTGCCCACCGGGCCAAGCAGGTTTACCGCACGGGCATAGCAGTTCAGCAGTGGGGTCACGCGCTGATAGTCCGCGTCTTCGCCACCGACCATGATGGTGAGCGCACCGTTTTCCGCGCCCGCCTGCCCACCGGATACCGGCGCATCCAGAAAGCCGATATTGCGTCCGGCAGCCTCAGCGGCGAGTACCCGTGCCACATTGGCGGATGCGGTCGTGTGATCGACAAACAGACTGCCAGCGGCCATTCCGTGAAATGCCCCGCTTTCTCCAAGGGTGACCTGGCGCAGGTCGTCGTCATTGCCCACACAGCAGAATACGAAATCGGCCCCCGCAGCCGCCTTGGCCGGAGTATCGAACGCTTCCCCGGCGTAGTGATCCAGCCACCGCGCGGCGCGGCTGGCTGTACGGTTATATACCTGAACCCTGTGCCCGGCGCGGGAAAGAAACCCCGCCATGGGAAACCCCATCACACCGAGCCCGATAAATGCCACTGTCGCTGTCATAGAAATTCCTGAACCTTGTGTGTTGCCGGCCGTACCACCCGATTACCGCCCCGGAAGCCGGATCAACGGGAAAAAATAAGCCAGATCAGGGCACCACCCAAAAGCAGCCGATAAATCGCAAAAGGTGCCATTCCGATACGACTGATGAATTGAAGAAAGAAGTGGATACAGAGATATGCGCTGATCCCGGATAGCACCACCCCCAGAAAAATACTTCCCCAGGGCACGGATTGGGTACCGAGCAGCTCGAGGGTCAGTAACAGAGCACTCAGGGAAATGACCGGGATCGACATCAGAAACGAAAAGCGCGCGGCCGCTTCCCGCTTCATCCCCAGCATCAGGCCCGCGGTCATGGTGATCCCTGAGCGCGACGTGCCGGGAATCAGAGCAATTGCCTGGGCGGCCCCGATCAGAAGTGCCTTCTTCCAGTTGAGCTGCCCGATATCATCGCGGCGCTTGCCATATACGTCCGCCCACCATAGCAGTAACCCGAAAAGGATAGTGGTGGCCGCAATCACCGCCGACGAGCGCAGGTGTTCCTCAATAAAGTCCTTGAACGCGAGCCCCACCAGGCCCGCCGGGATGGTAGCCAGTACAATCAGCCAGGCGAGTCGGCCGTCGTCGGAAAACTGGCCGCTTCTAAAACCACCAAGACCGTCGCAGATCAGCTGCCAAACGTCCTTGCGGAAATACACCAGCACCGCGATCAACGAGCCGAAATGCACCGCCACATCGAAGGCCAGCCCCTGATCAGGCCAGCCCAATACCTGATTTGGCAGAATCAGGTGCGCGGAGCTGGAGATGGGTAAAAATTCGGTAATTCCCTGAATGAGCGCCAGGATGACAATCTGAAAGGTTTCCATACTTTTCTACTGCGGTTGGATGTTATTTTGCCGGGCGAATGCGCTCGCGCTTCTTCCACGTGATTTCATTGCGCAGGTAGGCCGGCTCCAAAGCATCCGCAGAAACCGCGGCTCCCTGCTTCCACAGATCCGCGGCCAGTGCAGCAATATCCTGTGCGTGAATCGCGGCATCCAGCGTCAGCTGAGCCGGGTTCAGGTCAGCCAGCGGCGGATACTGCCAGCCAGGACCGGCGGCCAGTATCGGCGCACGGGGCTCGGACGGAGCAATATACTTGCCGGTAACCAGTGCAGACACCACCTGATCCGGTGCGGATACCCGATCTTCAATCTGTGCCACGCCCGGTTTGGCGGCGTCATAAAGGCCCCAGTAAACCTCCTGCATACGCGCGTCCAGCGCCGCCAGAACCGGGAGCGGCTTCGCAAGCCAGCCCGGATTCTCGCGCACTGCGCCGCGGGCAAGTGCCGACAGGCTGGACACCGGGACTACCGGCTTATCCGCGGCGAACGCCAGCCCCTGTACACAGCTGATCGCGATACGCAGACCGGTAAATGACCCGGGGCCCCTGCTGACCGCCAGTGCATCAATCTGGGAAAGGCTGGACTGCCCTTCCGCCAGTATCTGGTCCACCATAGGTAGCAAGCGGCGGGTGTGATCGCGCTCGGCACGGACAAAGGCCTCACGCACCTCGCCCTGATCGTAAAGGGCCACGGAGCAGGCGCCGGAAGTGGTATCAATAGCGAGGATTTTCAACAGACAGTCCTATTTTCCGTGTAGCTCGATGCGATTTCGCGACGCTCGGGGTGCCCAGTCGTGCTGGTGGCTTGCAGGGCCTGTACCAGCCCCGACCTCCCCCGGGGCAGGATCGCGCGCCGGTATTCCGGGCGAATTGTGGCACGGCCAGCTGTAAACGCAACTGGCGACCGCTTCGGGGAGCCATAAACAAAAAGCCCCGGAACCGGGTTCCAGGGCTTTCGGGTAGGGACCCGGGGAAGGGTCACACTAAATCAGTCACTACTGCTCACGCTTTTTTGGGCGGACGACCGCGGCGACCAGCCGCTTTTTTGACCTCTGCCTTGGGTGGGCGGCCACGACGGGCGGATTTTTTCGGCGTGGACTTCACGGATTTGGTTGCCGCTTTTCTCGCCGCCGCCTTTTTGGTGGTGGTGGATTTTTTCGGCCGGCCGGCCGATTTCTTCACCGCCTTCTTCTTACTGGCTTTCTTGGCCGCCTTCTTGGCTTCCGCCTTCGCCTTCGCTGCAGCCTTTTTCTCCATCGCCTTCGCTTTCGCGGCGGCTTTCTTCGCCGCGGCTTTCACCTTGGCGGTGGCCTTCTTCTCTGCCGCTTTTACTTTCTTGGCATCGGCCTTGGAACGGGACTTCTTCCAGCGGGCCTCGAAGGCTTTCAGCGCCTTACTCAGATCCTTATCCGCTTTACTGGATAATTTCTCGGCCAGATCAGAAACCGATTTTTTGGCAGACTCCTCTGCCTGACGCACGGCATCCATCGCATTGGCTTTCGCCAGACCCAGCTTGGCCTCGGCAAGCTTGGCGCGCTGCTCACGCAGCTTTGCATTGGCCGCTGTCAGCGACTTTTTAGCCGCCGCGGTGTTGGACTTTTGTACCCGGGCGCGGGCTTTACCAACGCGATCGAGCTGGGCATCCAGCGATTTCGCAGCGGCATCCACTGCTTTCTGGGCCTTGGTTACCACCGGTGAAGCGGTGACGGAGGCTTTGGCGGCCGGTTTTGCTACCCGTTTTGCCTTAGCCTTTTTCTTTGCGACTCGTGCCATCCCTTGTCTCCTCTTTCTCTATTAAAGAAGTCACTGTTCACACTGAATTGTGTATCGACCAAGCGTGAAGAATTGAGAGCAGCCCAGCCATTGAAAATGACACGGCTGTATCAAAGTTAATAAAAAAAAGAGGGTTTGCAAGAAAAAAAGATTAAAAACAACCAAATTTCACAAAAAATTGGATTTTTTTTGGGATTTCACAGAATTCTCACAGGAATACCGTCAAATCCCCAAAGATACTCCCCTCAAACGGAAGTCGGGAAGCACGGATTAATTTAATTTCAGCGCACAGGTTCCGGGAAGACGCCCGGCAAACGATCCCGTACCACCGCCTCCAACGCCCGCAAATGATCCTCGCGGGCGTTCAATGCTGGAATATATCGATACTCACTCCCCCCGGCATCAATAAAATTAGCGCGATTCTCTACCGCGATTTCCTCCAGGGTTTCGAGGCAGTCGGCGGAAAATGCCGGGCAGATGACATCCACACTGGCCACTCCGTTTTTCCCCCACTCGATCAGGGTTTTATCGGTATACGGCTGGAGCCATTCCGCTTTTCCGAAGCGAGACTGGAAGGTGATCTCCCACTTTTCCCGGGGCAGCTCCAGCACCTCAGCCAGACGTTCTGCAGTCCCACAACACTGGTCGTAGTAGGGATCACCTTTGCGAATATTTGCCTTGGGAATCCCGTGAAACGACATCATCAGTTTCTCGGCCGCGCCCTGCGCCGCCCAATGCTCGCGTACCGAATTGGCCAGTGCCTCAATATACAGAGGGTGCTGCCAGTACTCGTGGACTACGGAAATATCCGGCACATTGCGACTATTGCGCACGATCTCCGCCACCTGATCGTAGATCGCTCCAGTGGTGGTGGCGGAATACTGGGGATACAGGGGCAACACGGTGAACTGACGGACCCCCTCCCCGGACAGGCGGGTAACCGTATCCGCCAGCGAGGGGCCACCGTAGGTCATGGCGTAGGTTACTGTAAACTGGTCACTGACCGCGCTCAGCCGCTGCTGCAACAACGCCACCTGCCGCTGAGTGTAAAACACGATGGGGGAGCCACTGACATTCTCACCATCCAGCCCCTGATTCCAGATCTCCTCGTAAGCGGGGGCTATTTTGGCAGGGCGAAACGGCAACACGAAGAGGTTGAGAATCATGGCCCATAACGGGCGGGGGATCTCGACTACCCGAGGGTCAGAGAGAAACGCTTTGAGAAACTGTCGAACGGCCTTGGGGGTTGGCTCGGCGGGGGTCCCCAGGTTCATCAGAATGATTGCGTGCGCCATTTTGCGATACGCTCCTCTTTCGGCATAAATGCGGCTGGGCGGGATGGATGTAAAGTATTCCAGAAACCCGCAAAAAAGTATTTAACGGCTTTTTAAGCGAGCTGATAAATCATCACAATGGGATGCGGCGCCCCCAAGACGTCACCTGGGCTTCTCTCAGGCACAAAAAAAGCTCCCGAGGGAGCTTTTTTTCAGCGCACACAGGACGCTTTCGCGCCGCTGCAGCCAGTCATTCGCAGGATCAGCTCAGCGCTTCGATCACCTTCTCACGGATATCATCCATGGAACCGACGCCTTCCACTTTGCTGTACTTGGGCGCGGTCTCCGGCGCGCGCTTAGCCAGCTCGCGATAGAAACCGACCAGCGGCTCGGTTTGTTCATGGTATACCGACAGGCGATTGCGCACGGTTTCTTCCGTATCGTCGGCACGCTGCACCAGCGCTTCACCAGTGACGTCGTCCACACCTTCGTTTTTGGGTGGGTTGTATACCAGGTGGTACACGCGACCAGAACCCTCATGAACCCGTCGGCCAGACAGTCGTTTAACGATTTCTTCGTCATCGACCGCGATTTCCAGTACGTGATCAATGGCTACATCGGCATCCAGCAGTGCCTGAGCCTGGGGGATCGTACGAGGGAAACCGTCGAACAGGAAGCCGTTGGCACAGTCCGCCTGTGCGATACGCTCCTTCACCAGTGCGATAATCAGGTCGTCGGAAACCAGCTTGCCGGCAGCCATAACGTCCTTGGCCTGCAGGCCCAGGGGCGTTCCCGCCTTGACCGCGGCGCGGAGCATATCTCCGGTAGAAATCTGAGGAATACCAAACTTCTCGGTGATGAACTGGGCCTGGGTGCCTTTGCCGGCGCCAGGTGCGCCCAGAAGTATGATTCGCATAAACAGATAGTCTCCAGATCATGCCGAGGCAATTATTGATTATCCCAAGCCGGTGATTCCGGTGGCGCCCCGAGAAAAGAGCGCTACCTTACACTTTGCCCCCACACAGAACAAGCCCGCATGTGGTCAGGCCGAATCAGGTAATTTTTTTACAAATTTCCAGCTAATTAAAGCAGATCGCCTCTCTTCCCACGGAAATTGTTATTCGCCCGAAGGAGGCTGCCTGCTTCACCGAAGAATTCGGCCGCAGTCAACCGGTCTCCGGCCCCTGGTCGCGGGCGGTTTTCGCGGCATCCCACAGGCGATCCAGCTCTTCCAGGGAGACATCCGCCGGTTGCTGATCGCGCGCCGCGAGCGCCGCTTCCACCGCGCCAAATCGCTGCTCAAATTTCCGATTGCTCTGACGCAGCGCTGTCTCCGGGTCGAGCTTCAGATGACGCGCGACATTGACACAGGAGAACATCAGATCCCCCAGTTCCTCCCGCGCATGCGCCTGGTCGCCACTGGCGATGGCTTCGCGCAATTCACGCAGCTCTTCTTCAACTTTTTCGAGTACGCCGTGAATATCCGGCCAGTCGAAACCCACTTGCGACGCGCGTTTCTGCAACTTTGCCGCCCGGGTCAGGGCCGGCAATCCGGTGGCGACGCCAGCCAGTGTGCCGCCCTCCCCTTTTTTCGCCCGCTCGGCCGCTTTGATCGCTTCCCAGTTGGCTTTTACCTGCTGCTCATCCAGTTCCGCCGACTGATTTTCGCCGTACAGGTCTCCGGAAGGGAACACATGTGGATGGCGACGAACGAGCTTGCGCACCAGCGTATCGACGATACGGGAGAAGTCGAAGTGCCCGTCTTCGCGCCCTAATTGCGCGTAGAAAATCACCTGGAACAGCAGGTCGCCCAACTCTTCGTGCAGATGCTCAAAATCTTCCTGCTCGATGGCTTCCGCAACTTCATAGGCCTCTTCGATCGTAGAGGGCACTATGCTGGCAAAGCTCTGCTTGAGATCCCAGGGACAACCGCCATCGGGATTGCGCAGTTGCGCCATCAGATACTGCAGGTCTTCAACGCTGTAGGTTTGCTTCATATTCGGTTCGCTTTGCGGTGCCGTCCGGCATCAGTGCAGAATACGCCGCTTGGCAGAGGCCACATTGGGCAGCTGATTGATGCGGTGAAGCACCTGACTCAACTCTTCAAAGTTGTGGATCTCCGCGGTGATTACCATATCCACGGTGTGCTTGTGCTTGTTGGAATGGGTCTGCATCGCGGTAATATTGATGCGCTGGCTATCGAGCATGGTTGTCACATCCCGCAGCAGGCCATGGCGATCGTAGGCCTCCACCATGATTTCCACCGAATAGACCTCTGTGGGCTTCTCCGCCCATTCTACCTGCAGAATACGCTCGGGCTCCTCCGACTGCATACGCAGCATATTCGCGCAGTCCTTGCGGTGGATGGAAACCCCACGGCCGAGGGTGATGTACCCCATGATTTCATCACCCGGTAACGGATTGCAGCAGCGGGCGATATGCGTCAGCAGGTTACCGACACCGTCGATGTAAACATCGGCCTGCCCTTCCCGCGCCACCGGCGCAGTGAGGGACAGTACCGGTTCGCCCTTCTCGACCTTGATCATCCGCTGGGCGGCGTTCAGTACCTGTCCAACGCCGATATCCCCCGCACCGACGGCAGCGTAGAGGTCATCGAGCGAGTGCATATTGAGTTTTTTCGCCAGCTTTTCGAAATCAAAGTCCGCCAGTGCCAGGCGCTTGAATTCGCCATCCAGAATGGTGCGCCCCTCTGCCACATTCTGATCCCGCGCCTGCATCTTAAACCAGTGAATGACCTTGGCTCTTGCCCGCGAGGTGGTGATATATCCCATACTGCGGGAAATCCAGTCGCGACTGGGGGCCTCGCGCTTGCCGGTCAATATCTCCACCTGGTTGGCGGTCTGCAGCTCGTGGTTGAGTGGAACGATACGGCCATCCACCTTGGCCCCGCGGCAGCGGTGTCCGATCTCTGTGTGAATCTTGTAGGCAAAATCGAGCGGAGTCGCACCCCTGGGCAGATCCACCACGTGGCCATCGGGAGTGAATACATAAATCCGGGTATCCACATCACTCGCCTGCAGGTCATCCTGCAGTGGGTTTCCGCCCACTTCTTCATGCCAGTCGAGCACCTGGCGCAGCCAGGAGATTTTCTGTTCGTAACCGTCCTGACCTTCCAACTGACCGGATTTCTTATCCGTTCCTTTATACCGCCAGTGGGCGCAGACTCCGTACTCGGCTTCCTCGTGCATGGCAAAGGTGCGGATCTGGACTTCCAGCACCTTACGATCCGGGCCAATTACCGCGGTATGCAGCGAGCGGTAGCCATTCTCTTTCGGCGACGCGATGTAGTCGTCAAACTCGTTGGGAATATTGCGCCACAGGTTGTGCACGATACCGAGCACCGCGTAGCAGTCGCGCACTGTCGGCACCAGAATGCGCACCGCGCGAATATCATAGACTTGAGAAAAGCCAATATTCTTGCGACGCATCTTCCGCCAGATACTGTAGATATGCTTGGCGCGACCAAATACCTCGCCTTCAATATCCGCCTTGTGCAACTCGTTGCGCAGCAGGTTCAGTACATCGTCGATGTATTCCTGCCGGGCGAGGCGCTTCTCGTCCAGCAGGCGGGCAATCTGCATGTAGTCGTCGGGTTCGAGGTAGCGGAAAGCGAGGTCTTCCAGCTCCCACTTGATATGGCCGATCCCCAGGCGATGAGCGAGCGGCGCGTAGACGTCGGCCACCTCGCGGGCCACGCGACGGCGCTTGGCTTCATCGGCTTTTTTTGACGCGCGAATCGCGCAGGTGCGCTCCGCCAGTTTGATCAACGCAACCCGAACATCATCCACCAGGGCTACCAGCATCCGGCGGATATTTTCCGAGTGTTCCTCAACGGCGCCACTCTGGTTCTCTTCACCGGTGTCCGCACTGCGATTGCGGATCACCGCCATCTGCAAGACGCCGCGAATCAGCTTGGCGATGGTCTCGCCCATTTCGCTTTCAACGGTCTTCAGCGAAAGCCGCTTCTCCCGTACTGCGCGATACAGCATGGCCGCACACAGGGCTTCGCCGTCGATCTGCAGGTCCGCGAGA
This sequence comes from Microbulbifer elongatus, assembly GCF_021165935.1. Classification (NCBI taxonomy): domain Bacteria; kingdom Pseudomonadati; phylum Pseudomonadota; class Gammaproteobacteria; order Cellvibrionales; family Microbulbiferaceae; genus Microbulbifer; species Microbulbifer elongatus. The sequence goes on from NZ_CP088953.1 coordinate 3,191,631, forward strand.
ATCTCCACCATTTCCAGACCAGTAAGAAAACTGCTGGCGCCCTCCGCCCAGATATTCTCGGCCTCAATGGCTTTTTGCTCCGCTTCTTCGCTGATTTCTACAGCTTTGCGAAGATTGACGAGTGTGCCCCCGTCCAGTTTGGCGATCGCCTGTATATGGCGCAACCAGGCTTCCCGGTCCAGGGTCCCGTCTTCCAGACGCGGATAATTTTTTCTGACTTGTACCAATGGTCTAACTCGCGGTTACAAGGATCTTATTCTGATGCGATGGCTTGTCGAGTTCATGCATCCCGTTGGGCATCAAACAGACCGGAAGACAGATACCGATCGCCCCGGTCACAGATGATCGCGACGATGGTGGCATTCTCCACTGCTGCGGATATTTTCAGGGCCCCCGCCACGGCACCCCCAGAGGAGACACCACAGAAAATACCCTCTTCCCGCGCCAGGCGGCGCGTCATGGCCTCGGCTTCCGCCTGACTGATATCCATGACCCGATCCACTTCCTCGGGCACGAAGATCTTCGGCAGGTAAGCCTGGGGCCAGCGTCGGATTCCGGGAATGGACGAGCCTTCGGTGGGCTGCAGGCCAATAATCTGAACATCGGGGTTCTGCTGCTTCAGGTAGCGACCACACCCCATAATCGTTCCTGTGGTGCCCATGGAAGACACAAAGTGCGTGATCTGACCGCCGGTCTGACGCCAGATCTCCGGGCCCGTGCTGTCGATATGTGCGCTGGGATTGTCCCGGTTGGAGAACTGGTCCAGCACCAGCCCCCGGCCTTCCGCCTGCATTTGTAGTGCCAGGTCCCGCGCCCCTTCCATACCCTGTTCGGCGGTCACCAGGATCAACTCGGCGCCGTAGGCGGTCATCGCCGCCTTGCGTTCTTCGGTGGCACTCTCGGGCATAATCAGGATCAGGCGATAGCCCTTGATGGCCGCCGCCATGGCCAGTGCAATACCGGTGTTACCACTGGTTGCCTCGATCAGGGTGTCTCCCGGCGTAATCTGCCCGCGGGCTTCTGCGCGACTGATCATCGACAACGCGGGCCGGTCCTTCACCGACCCCGCAGGATTATTGCCCTCCAGCTTGAGCAGCAACGTATTACTGGTGTCTCCTTGCAGTCGCTGCAAGCGCACCAGTGGCGTATTGCCAACGCAGTCGGCAATCGTCGGATATTCCATAGTCAACTTCAGGTCCATCGCTTGGTACATAGAACGCGTCAATGGGCGTTTCAAGGGGCGGCCCATGGGATAGGCGGGCGCACATTCTACCTGCCCGCGGGCCTGGCTGCGAATCCGGACCCGAATACCTGGCCACTGACAAGGTTAAATGGGGCTGGTTTCTGCTGTCAGCGCAGGTAGAATCGGACAAAAATAACACAATCGATACAGGCGCGATCAGGCAACATGGTTCACCCCACCTCCTCAGATCCGACATCCACGTCGCAAAGCCGGCGCCGCAAAAGCAAGCGCAGACTGTCGCTGCGGGCGCTACTGTTCCGCTATGCCATGACCCCCGCGCTGATCCTGGCTGTACTGCTCTGCCTGCTGTTCACCCTGCAGCAAATGAGCGACCGGCGTGACCTGTTGTTGAGTCACTGTCGCGCAAGCGCCGAGCAGCTGGTGGAACTGATTCATCTGAGCGATGGCTACGCCTTCGAAGAGCGGATCCAGTGGCTGGACAAGAGCCTGATGGCACTGATGCTGGAGCGGGACATGATCCGCTCGGTACAGCTGTACCGGGCAGACCGGAACAGCGAGGGTGTCGAGGAGTTCAAGCTGATTTCCAGCGTAGGGCCGCGCCCGCGTACCACGTTTACTGCTGACGAACTGCGCGGCAAATCCGCGCATGTGCACGAGGACCTGAAAAGCCTGCAGGTACTGCAGCCCCTGATCGGCGAAGATGCCAACTGCTGGCTGAGCATTGAGCTGCACCGCCCCTACTTCCTGGTCGGCACCTATCAAGTGGCTCTGGTGGGGTTGGTGGGGCTGATCATCTGCAGCCTGGTGGCGCTGGTCTGGGCGGTGGCCATGTCGGAACGCGCCTCCCGCAGCATGGATCGGATCAAGGAATCCCTGCGCACGATCGGGACCGGTAAATTTGCTACCCGCGTCCCCAACTCCCACAACCTGGAGCTGTTCCAACTGGGGGAGGAAATCAACCAGATGGCGCGCAACCTGGCTGAGTACCACCGCGATTACCAGGAAGGGCTCCACCAGACCATGGAAGACCTGCGTCAGTCTCTGGACGCCATGGAAGAACAGAATATCGGGCTGGAAATCGCGCGTAAAAAAGCCGAGGAAAACAGCCGGGTGAAATCCACCTTCCTGGCCAATACCAGTCACGAAATCCGCACCCCACTCAACGGCATTATCGGATTCACCAACCTTTTGCTGAAAACAGAGGTCGATCAGCTGCAGCACGATTACCTGCAGACAATTCTGCGCTCTTCCGAGAACCTGCTTACGTCGATCAATGACATTCTCGACTTTTCCCGCATCGAATCCGGCAATCTGGTGCTCGACCACAGTCCCATGAACCTGGGGCAGGTATTGGAGGAAACACTGCAGATACTCGCGCCCTACGGCTACGAGCACAATCTGGAGCTGGTTCCCTTTGTCGATCCGCAATTACCGCCTTCTCAAATCGGCGATCCGCTGCGCATCAAACAGATCCTGACCAATCTGGTGAGCTCGGCGATCCGGTGCTCGGAAAACGGCAGTATTCCGGTACGGATCGCCGTGTTGAGTGGCAAGGAATCAGAGCTGATGGTCCGCATCAGTATTACCGACAACGGCAAGCGCTGTGACGAGCAGTGTCGCCACGAGCTGAGGCTAATGCTGACCGGCACCGCCAGTCAGCAGCAGTTGTCCAACAGCGGCATGGGGCTGGGTATTGCCCGGAACCTGGTGCAGTCCATGCAGGGGGAAATCAGTCTCGACGACAATGACCAGGGCGGCTGCACATACTGGATCCAGCTGCCGCTGACCATCGACCGCAATCGCATTGGCGTAACGCGCGAACAGTTCCCCGGCTGCCGCCTGCTGCTGGTGGACCCGAACCCCATGACCCGCCAGCAGATCTACCAGCAACTGTCTTACTGGCGTGCGGCCCCCCTGGAACACACCGATGGTGAAAACCTGGTGCCTGCCGTCGAGCAGATGTGGCGCCACGACGCCCTGCCCGACGGGCTTATTATCGACACGGCCCTCGCCGACAATGATTTCGACAATTTTATCAGTACTGTGCAGCAACTGATCGACACCTATCAGTGCCGGGTCATTATCCAGGGATCACCGGTGGATCTGCGTCGCTGCTACGACGCGCTGCGCACCCGGGTGCTCGCCTTCCTCGCCAAACCGGTCAGCCGCGAAGGCCTGTTGCGTGCTCTCAAGCGCGCGGTCCCTCAGCAGGCGCAGTCACGCCCACAGACCGGCACCTTTCCGGCTCTGCCCTGGCCCACCCAGCCCCGCGTTCTGGTGGTAGACGACTACGAAGCCAACCGACGCTTAATGGGTGAACTCCTCCGCGCCCAGCATATCGAAGCGACCCTTGCCGACAGCGGTGAGGAGGCACTGCGACTGTGGCGAGAGCAGCATTTCGATATGATCTTCATGGACATCCAGATGCCGGGGCTCGATGGCATCGCCACCACCCAGACGATCCGCAGCGAAGAGTGCGGGCGGCGCACGCCGGTGATCGCCCTTACCGCGCACGCGGGCACGGAAGAAAAGTCGCGGCTGCTGAGTGCCGGCCTCGACGACTACCTCAGCAAGCCGGTTAGCGAGAGCCAGTTGACGCACACGGTAAAACGCTGGATGGAAGTGAGCGCTCCCGGCGACACCGCGCGCCCGCTGACGACCCTGATGGAGCCGCGACTGGTAGACATCACAGAAAGCCTCAATCTGGCGAACCAGGATGGGCGGCTCGCGCGGGACCTTCTGCGCATGCTGCTGAAAGGACTGCACGAAGACGAGCAGGAGCTGGCCAGAATGGCGCAAAGTGGTGACTACCTGGCAATGTTCGAGCGCGTGCACCGGCTGCATGGGGGCTGCTGCTACTGCGGTGTACCGCGCCTGCGCACCGCCACCGAACAGTTACAGGAGCTGTTGCGACCATTGCAGGAGAAACAACCGAATAGCGGGTCGCCGACCACCCCTTCCGCCGTTGGTGAGCACCTGGACAGAACAGCCTTCGACGCAGCCTACCAGCTGGTGCGTAAAGAGGTGCGCGGGCTACGGGACTGGGCTGCAGACCAGGACCTGGATGCCCTGTTTGGGTTGGAGTGCGCAGAAAACTCCGCAGAGTCCCGGAGCAGCTGAAACCCGTCAATGCCGGGGGGAAATCAATCCGCGCTGTATACCTGACGGAACAGCTCGCGACTTTTCAGCGGGCGATGCCCGAGTAAGGGGCCCAACAACAGCCGGGTCAGACGTTTGGCATCGGCGAGCGGATGCCCCCGCCCCCCTTCGCCGCGCTCACATTGCGCACCCTCTGCAAGCCACTGCGCCACTTGCAATAGTTGCCCGCCGCCAAAATCTGCTCCGCGCGGTGTCTGCCCCGGCGGTATCACCACAGGAATGAACCCATCCTCCTGGGTCAACCGGTACACCCTGTCCGGCCGTATTACCGCCCCTTCGATGGCACAGTAATCCAGCTCCGGACAGCTACCCAACGCCTGCAACAGATGCAGCTCAAACAACCGCAGCGGTGGCTCCAGTTCCTCACTGGAATCACCGGACAACTCCGCCAACTGTTGCAGCAAATCCTGATACGCGGCGAAAACAGACACCAGGCTTTCCCCTTCCGGCATCAGCCGAACCAGCAACTCATTGGCGTACAGCCCCGCGTAGACCGCGCGCCCTTTCAGCCAGAGTGGCTGACCCGCGTTCTCCAGAGGCCCGAGCGTCTTGAGGTCGTGGCGCCCCAGCAGAGTCACCAGTAATGGCGTGAAGGGTTGCAGGGCGCGCTGGCGACGCTGCTTGTCACGGCGCGCGCCTTTGGCAATGCAGGCAATGCGCCCGTAATCCGGGGTCAACAGTTCCAGTATCAGACTGGAGTCCCGAAACGGGCGGGAGTGGAGAATATAGGCAGGTTGCGGAGGCAGCTGTTGCACGGCAAATTGCCGAAGGGTTACTGTTTATCGACGTAGCCGAGGCTGCGCAGCGCGCGCTCGTCGTCGGACCAGCCAGATTTCACCTTCACCCACAGGTTCAGCATCACCTTGCTGTCAAACAGCTTCTCCATATCCAGCCGGGCCTGCTGGCCGATCTGCTTGATGCGCTCACCCTTGGTGCCGATCAGAATGCGTTTCTGGCCGTTGCGTTCCACCAGTATTGCCGCACTGATGTGCAGCACTTTGCCTTCCTGGGAAAACTCTTCCACTTCCACAGTGACCGCATAGGGGATCTCCGCGCCCAACTGGCGCATCACCTTCTCGCGCACGATTTCTGCAGCGAGAAAACGGGAACTGCGGTCGGTAATCTGGTCTTCTTCAAAGAAGTGCATGCCTTCCGGCAGGCGCTCGACGATCACATCTTCCAGAGACTGCAGGTTGGAGGTACGCAGCGCTGAGATCGGCACGATTTCCGCATCCGGGAAGCGCTCCTGTAATGCCTGCAGCTGAGGGAGCAGCGCATTCTTATCCTGCAACTGGTCCACCTTGTTCACTGCGACGATCAGTGGACATTTGAGCCCTCGCAGCTTTTGTGCCACCAGCTCGTCCCCTTCGGTCCAGCGCGCTGGCTCCACCACAAAGACCACCACGTCCACATCCCGGGTGGAACTGATGGCCGCGCGATTCATATAGCGGTTGATCGCCTTTTCCTCCCCGGCGTGAAGCCCGGGGGTGTCCACAAAGATGATCTGGTGCTGCCCGTCGGTCTTGATCCCCAGCATATTGTGCCGGGTAGTCTGGGGCTTGCGGGAGGTAATACAGATCTTCTGCCCCAGCATATGGTTCAGCAGCGTCGATTTCCCCACATTGGGGCGGCCGACAATCGCGACATAGCCGCAGCGGGACGTGGAGGTATTGGGTTCGCTCAAGGGAATCTCCGAGCTGGTCGAATGGGCCCGCCGCGTGGCGGGCCGGTCAGTATTGGCAATGCGACTTGCTGCCGATTATAGGCTCAGCCCTGCCCGGTCAGTCGCGCGTAGGCTTCAGTGGCGGCGGCTTTTTCTGCCGCCCGGCGGTTTCCGGCAATACCCTTGGCGGGTTCGCTCAAGCCGGACACCCGGCACTCCACCACAAACTGCTGAGAGTGCTCCTCTCCCGCCACTTCTACCACGGTGTAATCCGGAAGCGGCTTCTGCCGGGCCTGTAACCACTCCTGCAGACGGGTTTTTGGATCTTTCGCGGTTTCCAGCGAAAGGCTTTGCAGGCGCGGCGCAAACCAGGCGAGAACCCGCTCCCGGGCCGCTTCAAATCCGGAATCCAGATAGATGGCGCCGATAATCGCCTCTACCGCATCGGCAAGAATCGAGGCGCGGCGATGACCGCCACTTTTCATTTCCCCTTCCCCAAGCCGCAGGCACTCGCCGAGCTCGAGCTCCCGTGCCACCTTGGCCAGAGTCTCGCCACTGACCAGTTGCGCACGCAGGCGACTCATCTGACCTTCACGGCCATCGGGAAATTTTTCAAACAGCGCCGCACTGATGGTAAACCCGAGAATCGAGTCGCCGAGGAATTCCAGCCGTTCATTGTTACGGCTGCCATGAGAGCGGTGGGTAAGTGCCAGGTCAAGCAATTCCGCCCGGGTAAACTGGTATCCCAGGCGGTTGCCCAACCGTTGCAGATGGAGGTCTGTCACCGGTTAATAGTCGTCTCGCTTGCGAAATTGCTCAAGATCCACGAGTGGCTCGCAGCAGAGCTCGGGCTTGGCAGTATTCAGTTGTTTATCGAATTTCATCACCACATCCACATTGTGGAACAGCGGTTGACGAAGCTCGTAGTTGATGCTGACCAGAGTACTGTCGGCACCGCGAATAATCCTGACCGAGTTGACCGGTTCACCACGCACGTTATTGATGGTGAAGAAGCGGTCCAGCTCGCGCTTGATTTCGGTATTGCTCATTTCGCGGATGCCCGCATTCTGAGACAGGGAATGCAGCCCCTCTTCGACGAAGTGCGCATCCACGTAGGCCGGCCCCATTTTGGAGACAACGGTCAAGCCAAAACCGAATACCGCAATAATCGCCAGCCAGCCCCAGTAGCTCATGCCCCGCTGGCCCGCCATGCTGCGTGAAATCTGTGTATTCAATGCCATGTCGATCTACCGATTGTTATCGTTTTAATCAATGCCCCCTACCCGGTCAAAGCTGGGTAGGCTCAGTAGTTTCTCCCAATGCATCCAGATTGCAAAGGCTTTGCCGACAATGTCTTCCTCGGGTACAAAGCCCCACTTGCGGCTGTCGAGACTGTTGTCACGGTTATCACCCACCATGAAATAGTGGCCTTCCGGGACTTTCAGGGTCCGGATATTACCAAACGGACCGGGGCGGCTCTGTTTTGCGGTCAGATGACGGTGCCCACCGAGGGTTTCCCATAGCAGCTCGCGGCCGGGGTTCTCCGTGTCGAAGCGGATAAACTCCTGGGGCATTGCCTCGCCATTGATGTACAGCTGGTTGTTCACGATACGAATCTCGTCCCCCGGCAATCCGATGACCCGCTTGATGTAGTAGGTCTCGTTCATGTGCGGAGGGAAGAACACCATCACATCGCCACGCTTGGGTTCGCCGATATCCATTACCTTGGTACGGCTTACCGGCAGGCGCAGGCCATAGGCAAACTTGTTGACCAGGATAAAGTCTCCCACTTCCAGGGTGGGATCCATGGAGGCAGACGGGATCTGAAAGGGCTCGACCACAAAGGAGCGCAGCACGAACACAATCGCCAGAACCGGGAAGAAAGACTTGGCGTACTCCACTGCCACCGGTTCCTGTACCGGCTGCCCTTTCGCCGCCTGCGCCTTGCGCCCGCGGGCGAGAAACAGTGCATCAAACAGCCAGATCACCCCTGTCACCACAACCAGCAACAGCAAAATTAGGGGGAAGTTGATATCCATTCAGTTGTCTCTTTCCGACTGCTTCTTATTGGATGTAGCCGGAGGTCACCCGGGACCCCGGCCACTGAACGTCAATTCTGCCAGATTATGGACGCATCAATTGTCCACTTTGAGCACCGCAAGGAAGGCATCCTGTGGCACTTCGACTTTGCCCAGCTGCTTCATACGGCGCTTACCGGCCTTCTGCTTCTCCAGCAGTTTCTTCTTACGGGTCACGTCGCCACCATAACACTTGGCGGTGACGTTTTTGCGCAGGGCTTTCACCGTGGTACGGGCAACCACCTGGCCACCGATAGCGGCCTGAATCGCCACATCGAACATCTGCCGTGGAATCAGCTCCTTCATTTTTTCTGCCAGGGCACGACCGCGTTGTTGCGCGTTGTCCCGATGCAGAATCACCGCCAGAGCGTCCACCCGCTCGCCGTTGATCAGGATATCAAGGCGCACCAGTTTTGCCGGGTCAAAGCGCACAAAGTTGTAATCCAGTGAGGCAAAGCCGCGGCTCACGGACTTGAGACGGTCGAAGAAGTCCATGACCACTTCACTCATGGGCAGCTCGTAGCGCAGGGAGACCTGCCCGCCCACATATTGCATATCTTTCTGGATACCGCGTTTTTCCACACACAGGGTAATCACATTACCCAGGTAATCCTGCGGCACCAGAATATTGGCTTCCACGATGGGCTCACGCATCTCTTCGATCTGCCCCAGGTCGGGCATGCGTGAGGGGTTATCCATATTGACGATATCGCCGTTGGTCAGTTCCACCTCGTAGACCACCGTTGGCGCAGTGGTGATCAGATCCAGATTGTACTCGCGCTCCAGACGCTCCTGGATAATCTCCATGTGCAGCATACCGAGAAAGCCACAACGGAAGCCAAAGCCCAGGGCGTCGGAGGTCTCCGGCTCGTAGAACAGGGAGGCGTCGTTCAGGGAGAGTTTGTCCAGGGCATCCCGGAAGGCTTCATAGTCATCAGAGCTTACGGGGAACAGGCCGGCATACACCTGCGGTTTGACCCGCTGGAAGCCCGGCAGCATTTCCACGGCATCCGAATCCTTGGCGTGCGTCAGGGTGTCGCCCACCGGCGCCCCGTGAATGTCCTTGATACCCGCCACAACAAAGCCCACTTCACCGGCCTTGAGCTCGCCGGTTTCCTTGCGCTTGGGGGTAAACACACCAACACTATCCACCACATGGGCGCGGCCGATGGACTTGGTGACGATTTTGTCTTTGTTCTTCAGGGTGCCCTGAACCACCCGCACCAGCGACACAACCCCCAGGTAGCTGTCGAACCAGGAATCGATAATCAGCGCCTGCAGCGGGGCTTCCACATCCCCTTGCGGCGGTGGTACCAGACGCACCAGGTCTTCCAGCACGTCTTCGATACCCAGACCGGACTTGGCGCTACAGCGGGTCGCCTCGGTGGCGTCGATCCCGATAATGTCTTCGATTTCTTCCGCGACTTTCTCCGGCTCGGCCTGGGGCAGATCCATCTTGTTCAGAACCGGGATCACTTCCAGGCCCTGCTCGATCGCGGTGTAACAGTTGGCGACGGATTGCGCCTCTACCCCCTGGGCCGCGTCCACCACCAGCAGTGCGCCCTCACAGGCCGCCAGTGAGCGGGATACTTCGTAGGAAAAGTCCACGTGCCCGGGGGTATCAATAAAGTTCAGCTGATAGGTTTTGCCGTCGCGGGCTTTGTAGTCCAGAGTCACGCTCTGGGCCTTGATGGTGATGCCCCGTTCCCGCTCGATGTCCATACTATCGAGTACTTGCGCCGCCATCTCACGGTCAGTCAGGCCACCACACACCTGGATAAAGCGGTCTGCGAGGGTGGATTTGCCGTGGTCGATGTGGGCAATAATGGAAAAGTTGCGGATATGGGAGAGATCAGTGGCCACTGCGAGGATAAAACCTTTTAAAAATCAGTGAGTTAATGGGCGGACCGGGCCGCGCTGTGGGCGCAAGTCTAACAGGTTGCGCAAAAAGTGCATCCAATCTGTCTACAACCCTCGGGACTGTTGGCCTCGGGCAAGTTGAGGGCATGGTGGTGCCCTCAGCTTGCGCCCCTCACATGATCTTTCGCCGCGGTCATTCCTCCTCGATCTGAATGGTGCGGAAGGTGGGCTGGCCGCCGCGGAAGAAGCGGATCGGCAGCAACTCGCCCTTCGGCAGCTTCTTCACCACCTTTTCGTAATCCGACAGGGACTCCACCTGCTCGAAACCCAGCTGAGCGATGATGTCACCACTGCGCAAGCCGGCATTGGCACCCGCCTTACCGGGCACCACCTGCTTCACCATGACTCCGCTTTCCACTCCCAGGCGCTGCTTGAGGCTGTCGGGAATCTCATCGACGACCAGCCCCAGACGGCCGCCCACATCACTGGTGGCCGGTGCACTGGCCTGCTGCTGACCGTCGTCATCACCCGGCAGCGCACCCACACGCACCTTCAACTTGCGCTCTTTACCTTCCCGCATCAGCAGCACCGGCACTTCCGCCCCCGGGCGGGTCCGACCGACAACGTGGGGAAGATCACCGGACATCAGGATCTTCTGGCCATCGAAGCGCATGATGATATCGCCCACCTGAATGCCGGCCTTGTCCGCTGGCGAACCGGCTTCCAGTTGGCCTACCAGCGCACCCGCGGGCTTGCCAAGTCCCATGGCGGTAGCGAGCTTGCGGTCCACATCCTGAATACCCACGCCCAGCCAGCCGCGATCGACCCGGCCCTTCTCTTTCAGCTGGGCAACCACGTCCTGGGCAAGACTCGCGGGAATCGCAAATGACAGGCCGATGGAACCCCCGCTGCGGGTGTAGATCTGGGAATTGATCCCCACCACTTCGCCGTTCAGGTTGAACAGCGGGCCACCGGAGTTACCCGGATTGATCGCCACATCGGTCTGGATAAATGGAACATAGTTCTCGCGGCTTTCGTTGGGGATGCTGCGCCCCATGGCACTGACAATGCCGGCGCTGGCGGAGTAATCCAGGCCAAACGGGGAGCCGATGGCCACCACCCACTCACCCACCTTGATGGTTTCCGAATCGCCCCAGCGCACCGTGGGCAGGTTTTCCCCTTCCACCTTCAGCAGGGCCAGATCGGAACGGGGATCGGTCCCCACCACCTTGGCATCGTACTCCCGGCGATCGGTCAGGGTGACACGGACTTCGTCCGCCCCGTCGACCACATGATTGTTTGTGACCACATAGCCATCATCGGAAATGATGAATCCCGACCCCATACTGGCTACCGGGCGCTGCTGGCGCTGACGGGGCTCCAGCAGGTGCCGAAAGATGTCTGGAATTTCCTGCTGGTACTGCGGCGGCATCGAATTGCGGGAAACGCGATTGCGCTCCACGGTGTTGATCTTCACCACCGCCGGCGAATTCTGCTCGATAAGGTCGGTGAGTTCCGGCAACCCGCGGGCAAACGCCGCAGTCGAAACAAGGAAACAAAGCGCAATCAAGAATTGCGAACAGCGTGCAACCATATGTGTCACCCCTGATAAGCCCTTTTACTAATATGCAGAAAATACATTTTGAATCCGCAGCCTTTTGGTTATCACTCAGTGTTATCCGCGAAGGCTGCTAAAACGGCCGGGAGCACCATAGAACCCCAGCCCGTGACACCCTATTAGTTGGGCATTACGTTAAAAAGTTCGCATTCCCCAGTGTAAAACAGTGTTAAGGATTGCATGACAGCCCCAAAACAACCTATCCGCCAACAGCCCCCCGCCCCTGTTCGCCTGCGACCGCGGACACAACGGGGCCTGTTCCATACACAGAGACTGCAATATGGCCAGTCCGCCCTGGGTGCGCCGCTATTCTACTTCCCCGCCGAGGCCTGCGATGAGAACACCGGGCTGGTGATGGCCGGCACCCATGGCGACGAAGTGGCCGCGGTGGTGACCCTCTCCTGTGCCCTGCGCTCTCTGGAAGCGGGCCTGTTGCGCCACCATGTGATACTGGCGGTCAACCCTGACGGCTGCCAGCTGGGGGTCCGTTCCAATGCCCGCGGCGTCGACCTGAATCGTAACTTTGCCACCATCAACTGGAAACCCGACGGTACCGTGTACCGCTGGAACAGCGCCGCGGACGAACGGGATGTCTATCTGTCCAGCGGCGACCGTCCGGGCTCCGAACCGGAAACCCAGGCCCTGTGCCGGCTGGTGCGGGAGTTGAACCCCGCCTGGATGGTTTCTATCCACGAGCCCCTGGCCTGCGTGGAAGATCCCCTGCAGAGCCCCCTGGGGCACTGGCTGGCGGAGCGTATCGAGCTGCCCCTGGTTACCGAACTGGGCTACCAGACCCCGGGATCCTTCGGCACCTGGTGTGCGGAAAACGAACACCCCTGCATCACTCTGGAATTTCCGCCGATTTCCGCAGACGTCGCCAGCGAGGAATACCTGCAAGTGATGACCGACCTGCTGTGCTATCGCCCGTGAGGATCGGCGGCCAGCAGGTTTCTCCCAACCCCGTTGCACTCAGGTCCAGAACACCCGTCCATCAATGAACTGTAGCGGGTTTACATCTTTCGCCAGCCAGGTGGGCCCATCCAGGTCGATAAAGCGCGCGCGCTCTCCAAGGGGCCAGGCCGCGCGAATTGCCCGCGACGTGCACAGCATACAGCCGAGCATCAGTTCGAACCCCTGGGCACTGGCCGTTTCAGCCAGCAACAGGGCCTCCTGCAGCCCACCGGTCTTATCCAACTTGATATTCACCATATCGTAGCGCCCCCTGAGTTTCGGCAGATCGGCGCGGGTGTGACAGCTCTCATCGGCACAGATTGGCAGCGGGTGCCGGAAGGTGCCCAGTATCCGATCCTCGCCCACCGGCAGTGGCTGCTCCAACATCGATACGCCCTGCTCGGCCAGCTTTTCACACAGCGCGGGCAAGCCCTCTGGCGACCAGGCCTCATTGGCATCAATCACCAGCTCGCACCCCGGTGCCGCACGGCGCACGGCCATCACCCGCTCCAGTATCTGCTGACGATCCAGCTTTAGCTTGAGCACCGATATACCGGCTCTGCCAGCGGCCAGCGCCGCCTCCGCCATGGCTTCGGGCTCGGCAATGACCAGTGTCTGTACCGTCGGCAACGATTCGGGGCCAGCAAAGCCATCGCCACTCGCCTTTGCCGCCCAGTCCGCCAGGGCACAATCCACGGCATTGCGCGCGGCGCCGGCAGGCATCAGAACCTGCAATTGATCGCGGGTAATGCCGCGCTGCAGCGCGGGCAATACCGAGTGGATTTCCGCGAGCACCGACTCCAGGCTTTCCCCGTAGCGGGGATATGGGGTGCACTCTCCAACCCCAGTCACGCCGCCGGAGTGGACTTCGACCACCACCACGCGCGCTTCGGTACGCGCGCCACGGGAAATCACGAAAGCCGTTTTAAGCGGCCAGCTTTCCGCGTAACACTGCCCCTCAAACCGCCGGGGCCTGTCTGCCGCTCCCTGCATTGCCATCCCTGCCTCTCCGGTCCACTCGATTATTACTTTGCGCTGCCGCGGTAGTGCGCACCAACGGGTCAGCAATCAGTGTAGAAACTGGTGGGGAATCAGCGGGCAAATCCCCGCATAAATCTGCGGAAAAGTGCAAAGAAACAGATAGCGGCGCGCGGTGCACCAGCGGACGGGAATTAGCGAGATAGGAAGGTGCCGCGCACCGTGCGTTCAGTGGACGGGCGAAACAGGGATGGCGCAGGGACTACCCTGCTCACGGCGCAGAAACTGGGGCTCATACGCAGAGTTGCCCCGCTGGAAATAACTGTAGAGGCGCACCATCACAGCGCCCGCTCCCAGACCGAGCGCGGCGCCGGCAATCGCCAGCGGCTCAGACCCCAGAGTCTGTCCGGCCAGGGCACCCAACACCAGCGCCACCAGTGGTGCCAGGTAAACCACCAGCGAACTGGTTGCCAGAGCGCGCTCTCCGATACCAATCACGACAGTGTCGTGCAGCTGCAGGGTCGCCATCTCAGCAGGAGGCACCTGTACCCGCACACGAGAGGCACTGGCCCAGAAATCACCGAGCAGGCCGGTGCCGCAGCCGGACTTGGCCGCACAGCCGTGGCAGCCGCTGCGCTGCACCGTTTCCACCCAGACGGCAGAATCTTCGATCGCAACGATTTTGCCACGCTCTTCAATCATGTGCTGACGCTTCCGGTTACCGTTTTTCGGTGACCGCCTTGGCCACCAGTTGCGCGGTATTGTCGGGGATTTCCCCTACGACTGTCACGGTATAACGGCTTCCGCCCACATCAATATGATCCATATACGCCACTGTGGCTCCGCGTACCGCCCTTCCCTTGTAATTCATATCCGGCAACTGCTGAACGAAAACAGTGAACGCACTGAGACCATCACTGAACACCAGCATCTGGCCATCCGCCAGAGTCTGCACGGCCACTGGCTTGAACCCGTCCGGGGCCCAACCCAGACGCCAGCGACTTTCCGCATCGGCGCAGGCGATGGCGCTGGGCTCTTCGCGCACCGAGGGCGAACGAGGCTGCAACTCACTGTCGGTCACCGGTGCCAGATCCAGTTCCACAAACTGAAACCTCTCCAGTACACGGCCAGCGGGCGCCACCAGCATTGACTTCAGGGGAAGACCGGTTTCCTTATCCACACTGATCACCATACCGAAGCGGTGCAGATCCCTGGGGCGCGCCTCGAGCACAACCGCTTCGCGATCGGCGATCCGCTCTTCCCCACGGATAAGAAACAGGTAATTGGACTGCACATCCTGCAACCCCGCAGCACTGTGCAGGCCGGGGCGCGACAGAGGAGTGCCGTCGCGATGACACTGGCGGTCTCCGCTGCGGGTCACCATTTCCCGGGGGCTGCCGGTGAGATAGCGAATGCGTTCTACCTGCTCGCCGTCACGAATGCCGTGCACCACCTCCAGGGTTTCCATGGAACCCACATGTTCGAAGGTCGCCAATCCACGGTACTCCAGGCTGGCGACCGCCTGCGCGAGCTTTGCCAGCAGAGCGCGGGTCACTGCCGCCGATTCGCTGGCAACCTGGGACGCCGAGGGTTTCTGCCCGCCAGCGGGCGCATCGCCGGTCGCGGCTTCGCGGTCCGCGTCCGTACTTTGCGCGCTCACACCGGGCACCGCAAATGGCGTGGCCAACAGCAAAAAAGCCAACAGCGAACTGTTGGCTTTGCGGATATTACGGGAGATCAGATTCGCCATATTCATGCTTGATTTCATTATGCATCGGTTCGTTGCGCACCCGGACGGAGCCGGTGTGATCCACCGGCCACCGCTCTTACTCTGACGGCCGTTCGCCGTAGGTGGCACGGGCGTGCGGCACCATACCCTGACTGCCCACACGCGCCGCCTGCTCAGAGTGCTCCACCATGACCCGGTTGAGATGTCGCATCAACTCCGGGGTGGGAACCATTTGCACCTGCGGTGCCGGGCCAACCCGCTGCTCCGGAACCAACTGGGGCGCGGTACTCACTGCACGGGTATTCAGTGTCGGGGCCAGGAAGCCGCTTGGCTGCGGCATGGAGGCCACCGGTGCCTGCTGTGGACGCTCGCTTTCCGCCACCAGGTCGTCCTGAGTTTGCGGAGCCTGCATCTGCTGCACTCCGAGCACCGCAGCAAACGCCACGGTTGCCGCCACGGCTCCGCGGGACAGCGGGCGCCACCAGCGGCTGCGCGTCACATCGTGATGGGTATCGTTGGCCGGTGCCGGCTCTGCAGACTGCAGCGGCGGCTCCTCGGCAATAGCGGCGGAAATACTGGCGGCGAGACCGAGATCGACCGGGGCTACCTTCTCACCGCGCATGACACTGGCGGCCAGCTGGTAACGGGACCAGCGCTCGTTCAATTCACCACCAGAAGCGCTGCTCGCGGCATCACTTTCTTTGAGCAGACGCTGAATTTCCAGCTCACTGGCTTCGCCATCCATAAAGGCGGATAGCGATTCATTCAGACGCTGCTGATGATTCCCGTGCGACATACGGGTCAACCCTCTTTCAGTGCAATTCTCTGGATGCTGTGGAACCTCTGGAAGCCGGGGCAGTGCACGGGCTGAATCAAAGGTTGCCTATTACATCCTGTTTGTTAATACGTCAGACCGGGGCCTGTCGGAAAAGTTTTATCTGGCAGGCAAATTTTGTGTGAATTCGTCGAAAATTTTATCTGCCGTCCCGGTCACA
This sequence comes from Microbulbifer elongatus, assembly GCF_021165935.1. Taxonomy (NCBI): domain Bacteria; kingdom Pseudomonadati; phylum Pseudomonadota; class Gammaproteobacteria; order Cellvibrionales; family Microbulbiferaceae; genus Microbulbifer; species Microbulbifer elongatus. The sequence continues at coordinate 3,207,866 of NZ_CP088953.1, forward strand.
GGATAGATTTAGACCAGACGCCCTTCAGGGCCGGTGGTCTTGAAACAAAACTGACTAAAGAATAGCCAACGCCAACGCGTCCTCGCCTGTCAGCCCGCCTAACCGCGACCATCTACCGGTTCCGGTTCACCGGCCATTGTCGCCTGTACCGCACGATCAATGGATTCCCGCGCGCGGAAAATACGCGAGCGCACGGTACCTACCGGGCATCCCATCACCTCGGCGATTTCCTCATAGCTCAGCCCTTCCATCTCCCGCAGGGTTACCGCGGAGCGCAGATCTTCCGGGAGCTCGCGGATAGCGCGATGCACTGCAGCTTCGAGCTGGTCGCGGAACAGCTGGTTTTCGGGGGTCTCGTTGTCCCGCAGCAGGTCTGCGCCGGAATAGAACTCTGCATCCTCAAGATCCACATCCGAAGACGGCGGGCGGCGGCTGCGCGATACCAGATGGTTCTTGGCCGTATTGATGGCGATGCGATACATCCAGGTATAAAAAGCGCTTTCCCCACGGAAATTGCCCAGCGCCCGGTACGCCTTGATAAAGGCCTCCTGCACCACATCGTTTACTTCGGCGTGATCGTTGATATAGCGGCTGACCACCGCCATGATCTTGTGTTGGTATTTCAGCACCAGCAGGTCAAAGGCGCGCTTGTCGCCTTTCTGAACCCGCTCAACCAGCTGGCGATCACTTGGTGACGCCTGTTGCCCTGTCATCCCCTACTCCAAACCGCTGCTCTGGCGCCGGAGTGCGCCCAAGCCAAGCTTATTCTGTTGTGTCCAAGACACCGGATTTTGGTCATAAGTTCCTGACAAATCGGTAATTTTTGAAGATGGCGTATACTACGCGCCCCCAAATATGAATAAAACTCCATGCGAGAGAAGGCAAACGGATCTGTGACCCCCAACGAGAATCACTACGACGTCCTGGTTATTGGCAGTGGCGCTGCTGGCTTGACCCTGGCTCTGCACCTGGCAGAGCGCCACCGTGTGGCACTGCTTTCCAAACAGCGCCTGCAGGACGGCTCCACCTGGTTTGCCCAGGGCGGTATCGCCGGTGTACTGGATGAGGCTGACTCCGTAGACGCACATATAGCGGATACATTAGATGCCGGAGCCGGACTCTGCCACCCGGACGCGGTACGTTTTACCGTGGAAAACGGCCGCGACGCCATTCACTGGCTGATTAACCAGGGGGTAGATTTCACCCGCGAGGAAGATGGTGACTACCACCTGACCAAAGAAGGCGGCCACAGTCACCGCCGCATCATTCACAGTGCCGATGCCACCGGGCGCGCGGTACACAGCACCCTGATTGAGCGGGTACGCAGCACCCCCAATATCGACTGCTTCGAGCACCATATCGCGCTGGATCTGATACGCCAGCCGGACGCCTCCACCGGCCGCTTCCGCTGTGCCGGCTCCTACGTGTACAACAAGCAAACCGAAGAGGTCGAGGTGTTCCAGGGCAAAGCGGTGGTATTGGCCACCGGCGGCGCCGCCAAAGCCTACCTGTATACCAGCAATCCGGACGGGGCCAGTGGCGACGGTATCGCCATGGCCTGGCGCGCCGGTTGCCGGGTGGCAAATATGGAATTCAACCAGTTCCACCCCACCTGCCTGTACCACCCCAAAGCCAAGTCCATGCTGATTACCGAGGCGCTGCGCGGCGAAGGCGCCGTGCTGAAGCTACCCAATGGCGAGCGCTTTATGCACCACTTCGACAAGCGTGGCGAACTGGCGCCCCGGGACATCGTCGCCCGGGCTATCGACCATGAGATGAAACGCCTGGGCGCAGACTGCGTCTATCTCGACATCTCCCACAAGGATCCGGAGTTCGTGCGCGAGCACTTCCCAACGGTGTACAGGACCTGCCTGAAATACGGTATCGATATCACCCGCGAGGCCATACCGGTGGTTCCGGCCGCCCACTACACCTGTGGAGGCGTGATGGTGGACCAGCACGGTCGCAGTGATCTGGACCAGTTGTATGCCATCGGCGAGACCACCTTTACCGGCCTGCACGGCGCTAACCGCCTGGCCAGTAATTCTCTGCTGGAATGCGTGGTGTACGCGCGCTCCGCCGCCATGCATATCGACAGCACCATCGATCAGGTGGCACCGCCCAGAGCCGCCCTGGCCTGGGATGCATCGCGCGTGACCGATTCCGATGAAGACGTGGTGATCTCGCACAACTGGGATGAGCTGCGCCGCTTTATGTGGGACTTCGTGGGGATTGTACGCACCCGCAAGCGCCTGTTGCGGGCGGAGCACCGGGTGAAACTGCTGCAGCAGGAAATTCTGGAGTTCTACGCAAACTACCGCATCACCAGCGACCTGATTGAACAGCGCAATCTCGCAGTGGTATCGGAACTGATTATCCGCTCCGCCCTGGATCGCCGGGAGAGCCGCGGGCTGCACTATTCACTGGACTACCCGGGGCTGCGGGAACTGGCCATGGATACCATTCTGGTACCGGAAAACTTCGCGGATCAGCGACATTTTATCGGCCCCTGAAGCCACAACCGCTCCGCTCAGCGGGAATAGCGCAGAGCGACCAGCAGACGCCGCCAGTCATCCGCACCGGCGGCGTCCCGGGCGAACACCAGCCGCAAACGCCGCCCCTGCAGATCCCGCCCGTTGATCACGATCAGCCAGCGCCACAGGGTCAACTCCCCGGTCAGCTGAAATTCCCGCCGCGCGCCGCCGCGCCGGTGCCAATACCAACGTCGTTCCGAGGTGCTGAGGCGCCCCACATAGGCCTGCAGGCGGCGCCACTCCAGGACACCATACACCGCAATCACCGGCATCAACACGGCCACGGCAGGCCAGGGAAGGCGAGAAACCAGCAACAGGAGACTGGCCTGCAGAAGGACAAGGGGCAGAGAAATGTGCAGCAGACGCGACGGTGCCATCTCGCACACCAGTCGCGCGCTGCGCTCCACAGGCTGCGCTTTCGCAGACTGAGGCGGAGTGGCTGCAGCGGGGGAGACAGCGGGCGCGGAACGCCCTCCCGGGTTACTCCTGCAGGCCGGTGTTGTCGCGGATGATCTGGACAATATGCTTCAACTCCGGATCTTGCGGATCCTCCCGGCGCAAAAACCAGGCGAACAGGTCCTGATCCTGCTCGTCCAGCAGTCTGATATAGCGCTGCTTGTCGTCCTCGGAAAGCGTCTCGTACACATTCTCAAGAAACGGCAGCAGCACCAGGTCCAGCTCCAACATGCCGCGACGGCTGGCCCAAAACAGGCGGTTGCGATCCATACTTCGTACTCAAGCCACAATTCAAAGTGCGCGCAGTATAGCGGTAGTTGAAATCCCGCGGCAAAACCCCAAATTAGTCATCTACCCAGACGCAGCATGCCGCGTCACAGAAAACACCAGTCAAGCGGGTGGGCCCTCTCTTCTACCCCATCAATATTTCAGGCAGCGAGTTCAGCATGGATCAACAGCAGTGGCAGGATTTTCTCGGCAACCAGGGCGCAAGCTGGCAGAACGGCTCCGCTCTGTTCCCCGGCGGAGACAGCGCAGACGGCGGGCAGTTGCAACTGACGGATCTCAGCCCCATGGGCGCCATCTATGTAGCCGGCCCAGACAGCCAGAAATTCCTCCAGGGCCAGCTGACCTGCGATCTGGTTAACCTGCCGGACGAGCAACTCACCCTCGGCAGCCACTGCAACCCCAAAGGGCGCATGATCAGCGCCTTTTACGCCCTGAAAATCGAGCAGAGCGAATTCATTCTGCTGATGCCCCGAGACCTGATCGCCACCGCCCTCGCCGCCTTGAAAAAATACGCGGTATTTTTCAAGACCGAGCTCAGCGACGTCAGCGAACAGTATCGCTGGCTTGCCCTGTGCGGCCGTGACGCCTGCGGTGCGGCAAGCCAGCTGCTGAGTCTGTCCAGCAGCGAAGACAGTGATCTGCTCCCCCATCAGTTGCGCATATTCGACCACAACGGTCAGCGCGCATTGGCAGCGGGACTGAGCACGCACAATGTGGTGCTGCAGGTGCCGGCAGAGCAGGCAGCGGATTTATGGCAGCAACTCGCCAGTAACGGCGCTACGCCTGCCAGTTACCCCCAGTGGCTGCTGCAACTGGTGGAAGCCGGCACCCCCCTGGTGTACCGGAGCACCAGCGAAGAATTCATCCCGCAAATGGTCAATCTGCACCTGCTCGGCGGCGTCAGTTTCAAGAAAGGGTGCTATACGGGGCAGGAAGTGGTGGCGCGCATGCAGTACCTGGGCGCCGCCAAGCGCCGCATGTACCGGGCACAGATTGATAGCGGTGACGTGCCGGAGCCGGGGACAGAAATTTTTTCTGGCGAGGGTAAGTCCAGCGTGGGCAATATCGTTCTGGCCAGTCCGCAGAGTGGGGAAACCGTCCTGCTGGCGGTGCTGACCAAAAGCAAAGTCGCGGATGGGGAAAGCCTGCAGCTCAAGGACGGGCGCGTACTGGAAGTGCTTGAGCTACCCTACGATGCGGATTCGGATCCGCTCGCCTGAGTTCCGCAATCCCCCTGCAGGAGCGGGCTTGCCGGCTCCTGTATAATCTCATTTAGATCTCTACCGCAACCCGGCGCAAACCCTCGGCGTCCGGCAGCGCCCATTCGATCGGCGCTTCGCCCCGGCTCTGCAGATAGGCGTTGGCCTGAGAAAAAGGTCGGGTGCCAAAAAAGCCGCGGTGCGCCGACAGCGGCGACGGGTGCGGGCCACGCAGCACCAGATGTTTGCGGCCATCAATAAAGCTCCCCTTCTTCTGCGCGTAACTTCCCCACAAGATAAACACCAGTCCTTCCCGCTGCTCCGCAAGCGCGTGCACCGCGGCATCGGTGAACTGCTCCCAGCCGCGCCCCTGGTGCGCACCGGCCTTGCTTTCCTCTACAGTGAGAGTGGCATTCAGTAAAAGTACTCCCTGCTCTGCCCAGGGCTGCAGGCAACCATGATCCGGCACCGCAATGCCGAGGTCCGAAGCCAGTTCCTTGTAAATATTTTTCAGGGAAGGCGGTACCCGCACGCCGGGCATGACGGAAAAGCACAGACCGTGGGCCTGGCCCGCGCCGTGGTACGGGTCCTGCCCGAGAATCACCACTTTTACCTGATCGAAGGGGGTGGAATTGAACGCGTTGAAGATCTGTCCGCCCGGGGGAAAGATGGTCTTGCCCGCCTGTTTTTCCCGCAGCAGAAAATCGCGCAGCTCGCCCATGTAGGGTTTGTTGAATTCCGGTTCCAGCACGGAATACCAGGATGGGTGGATTTTAATATTCTCGGGGACCTGCATAAATTCTGTTCCCTGGCCGTAGGAGCCAGCCTGCAGGCTCCTACAAGATTTCATTGACCTGCGCGCGCAGCGCCGGCACCACTTCTTCTTCAAACCACGGCCGGCGCTTCAGCCACAGAGTATTCCGCGGACTCGGATGGGGCAGCGGGAAAAAACCGTGGGGCAACGCATCGGCATAGTGGCGCACGTTTTCTGTAATGCTGCCATACCAGTGAGGGAGATAGTAGCGCTGGGCGTATTGACCAATCAGCAGGGTCAACTGGATATTCGGCAACTGCTCGAGCAACCGCTGGTGCCAGGTCGGCGCGCATTCTGGGCGCGGCGGGAGATCGCCACCCTTACCGCGCCCGGGGTAGCAGAAGCCCATAGGCATAATGGCGATGTGGGATTCATCGTAAAAGGTCTCCCGATCCAGCTGCAGCCAGTCGCGCAACCGGTCACCGGAGGGGTCGTTCCAGGGAATACCGCTCTCATGGACACGTGTCCCCGGCGCCTGTCCAATAATCAGCAGCCGCGCAGATCTGGCCGCACTGACCACTGGCCGCGGGCCGAGGGGCAGGTTCGCCTCGCATAACCGGCAGGCGCGCACCTCTTTCAACAACAAATTCAGAGAAGAATCAGACAAGTTCAGGTTTCGCTACTGACATCCGGCAATTCGGAAATATCCGGGAACGCCAACTGTATCAGCAGCCCCCGCGCATCTTCTGGCGCTGCCGCACGAGCCACACCATTGTTATCCAGCACCACAAATATCCCCTGATCATTGATGGCCAGTCCTTCCCCTTTACCGAAACGCGTTTCCTGATAGACGTATTCCGCCCCCTCTTCCACATGCTGGTAGTGAATGCACCACTCGGCACGAAGGTTGTGGAGATTGCGCCGGCATACGGCGAACGCATTGCGCTCCAGAGTGAATAATCCCCCGTCATAGCAAGCCAGCCCAGTGAGATCTTCCGCGCGACCGCGAAAATCAAGGCCGGGCACTTCAGGCAGTGTGTAAAATGCGACGCCGACTGTGTCTTCGGGCTGCAGCTTCAGCAGCCCACGTGGCTGCCGCTCCAGCGCCACCCAGAAATCCTCGCCCGCTTTTACCAGGCCTTCGCTCTCCGCGTTCACCCGCTGCAGATATCCCTGCGCCTTTGCAGATTCGGACCAGCGTTGGGGCAGCCACCGCGCCTGCTTTGCCCCTGTATCCAGGCGCGCAATACGGTTGTGGCGCTCACTCAACAAATAGGTGGCTTCCCCATCGCAGGTGACCCCCTCAAAATCCATACTGAGCGGCGTACTGGCATAGTGAAGCGCGCGCGCCTTGACGCTGACCGGCTGATCATCGGGCAAAGGCGGGCGCGAGAAGACCGCGCGGGTCTCCAGCACAGCGCTTGCTGCCTGGTTGTTCACCGCCACGCGGTACAGGCGCTCGGAGGATTTATCGGCAACCGCGAGCAGCGCCCCATGGCAAAAACTCAGACCCGAGATATCCAGCCCTGCACTGCCATCCACCCACCAGGCATTCAGTAATTGCGCCCGCACAACCGGGGTTGTCGGTTGAGGGGATGGATGCGCCTGTGGGCTGGCGACTGCTAGTACCAGAGTGAGGAACAGAGACCCCTGTGCTCGGTGAAACAGCTGGCTCAGGCGGTGGGACAGATTGAGGTTGGTCAAGAGGTTCTCCTGGTGGAGAGTGCCACCTGCCAGTGGCCCATCCCCGGTTATCAATCGCGGAAGTTATTGAACTGAAGCGGCTGCTCCAGCTCTTTGCCCCGCAACATGGCAATGACTTGCTGCAGGTCGTCGCGCTTCTTGCCGGTAACCCGCACAGAGTCACCCTGAATTGCCGCCTGCACCTTCAGTTTTTCTTCCTTGATGATCTTAACAATCTTTTTTGACAGATCTTTGTCGAGACCATTTTTCAAAGTCACACCGACTTTCACCTGCTTGCCGGACTGCTCCTCTTCGCCTACCTCCATTGCCAGCGGGTCGATATTGCACTTGATTAGTGCCGCCCGCAGCATGTCGACCATCTGGTGTACCTGCATATCGGACTCTGCGCGCAGGGTCAGGGAAAATTCCCGCATCTCCACTTCAGCATCCACCCCTTTGAAATCAAAACGGTTGGTGATGGTGCGATTTACCTGATCTACCGCATTGGTTAGCTGGTGTTTGTCTACTTCAGAAACGATATCAAAAGAAGGCATGTTGAACTCCACTCTTAATAACCCCGGCGTTTCCGGGATTGGTCAATTATTTCCAGCGCTGAGGCTGAACTTCCACGGTTTGATTTTCACTGGCCAACCAAAGCTGTCCATCCTGAATAGTGGCCGTCAGTTCCATATTGCGCTCCGCCAGTGACGCCAGCGCAGAGCACTGCTCTGCCGGCAAGAAGAACACCTGCAGGTTATCGAACCGTGCGGTCGTGGCTTCCATTTTCTGCCACCACACAGGTGCCGTGCGCTGGCCATAGGCATAGATCGTCGCGTGTCGGGCCCGGCCGCAGGCCTTGCGCACCCGATCCTCTGCAGGCACCCCGACCTCTATCCAGTGCACAATCTCCCCACTCAGGGTGTGCTGCCACAAATCCGCTTCCTCGTCACTGGAAAGGCCGCGGGTAAACGCCAGTTGATCGCTCGCGTTCAACGCAAACGCCAGCAATCGAATCATCATACGCTCATCGGTCTCCGACGGATGGCGCGCCAGCGTCAACGTATGCTCTGCATAGTAGCCCCGATCCATATCGGCAATCTGTAACCGGGCCTTGAAGATAGTCGCTTTAAGTGCCATAACTCGTCTCTATCGCTTCAGCCGGAAAGATCTTGCGCAGATCTCCGGGATTGAAGGCTATTATTGTCTGGTTCGTAACCCACAGGGATGGAAGGAATGAACGCACCTACTATGTTATTTCGCCGGAAATACGCCGCTGTAATTTCTGACCCTCGCCCCTGGCAGCTGCTGCTTGTTATCCTGATGGCGTTCGGGCTGAGCGGCTGCGGCATCAACAACATTCCCACTTACGATGAAAGTGTGAAAGCCAACTGGGCTCAGGTGCAGAACCAGTACCAACGGCGCGCTGATCTGATTCCCAACCTGGTAAAAACCGTGAAGGCGTATGCCGCCCATGAGAGAGAAACCCTGGAAGCGGTCACCGAAGCCCGCGCCAAGGTGAACTCCATGCAGGTAAACTCCGACATCATCAATGACCCGGCCAAACTGCAGCAGTTTGAAGCGGCTCAATCTCAGCTCAGCAGCGCCCTGTCGAGGCTGATGGTCGTGGTGGAGCGCTACCCGGATCTGAAGGCCAACCAGAACTTCCTTGCGCTGCAGTCCCAACTGGAAGGCACGGAAAATCGCATCAGCGTTGCCCGCCGGGATTATATCGCCGCCGTGGAACGCTACAACCGCGAGATCCGCACTTTCCCGGGGCGTATCTGGCATGCGGTTCTCTACAGTGATATGCCCTTGCGCGACACCTTTGAAGCCACCTCAGAAGGTGCGGAGAAAGCACCAGAAGTCGACTTCCAGTAATTTCGACCACGGGGCCTGTTTATGACGATCCGGCGGATCGCACTGCTACTCCTTCTGTGCCCTGCCCTGCTGTGGGCGGTGGCGACTGTGGCCGATGTCCAGTTCCCCCCCCTGTCCGGCCGGGTAGTCGACAACGCAAACCTGCTCAGCCAGAGCACGCGTTACCAACTTACGGAACGCCTGCAGCAGCAGGAGAAGGCCACCAGCAACCAGATAGTGGTGGTTACCCTCCCCGACCTGCAGGGGCTCACCATCGAAGAATACGGCTACCAGCTGGGACGCCACTGGAAGATCGGGCAAAAAGACAAAGACAATGGGGCTCTGCTGATTGTGGCCCCTGCCGAGCGCAAAGTGCGGATTGAGGTGGGATACGGCCTCGAGGGCGCTCTGACCGATGCCATTTCCTCCAATATCATTCATACCAAGATTCTGCCCGAGTTCCGCAACGGCAATTTCGACGGGGGAGTGGTCGCCGGTGTCGACTCGATCATTGCGGCGATCAAAAACGAGTATGTTGCGGAAAGCACGGACACCAATGACAACCGCCGACTGGCGCTGCTGGTGGGCGTCTTCCTGCTGTTTGTGATGCTGCAGATTTTTGGCTCTTCCGTATTAGGTGCCCCTGCGGGCAGTAGCGGATACCGGCGCGGTCGTTACGGTGGCTATTACGGCGGTGGCGGCTTCGGCGGAGGCTCTGGTGGCTTTGGGGGCGGAGGCTTCGGGGGTGGAGGCGGCGGCTTCGGCGGCGGCGGTGCGTCCGGGGGCTGGTAGCCCCGAGTAATGGTAACGAACACTTTTTCAGCGGCTTGACTCATGCTTAATGCACAGGAAAAACGCCAGCTTGCCGAGACCATCAAGGCAGTAGAGTCCACCACGGATGCCGAGGTGGTGACGGTGCTGGCACGGCAATCCGACAACTACCTCTACATATCGACTTTGTGGGCGGCATTTATCGCTCTGCTGATTGCCCCACTGATGCAGTTTCTCCCCTGGTGGATTGAATACCAGCAGGCATTCACTCTGCAATGGATCCTGTTTATCGCCCTTGCGGTGCTGTTTCGCTGGCGCCCCCTGACCATGTGGCTGGTGCCGAAAAAGGTCAAATTCTGGCGCGCCGCCAATCTCGCCCGCCGTCAGTTTCTGGAGCACGAACTACACAGCACCAAGGACCGGCTGGGCCTGCTCATTTTCGTGTCACAGGCGGAGCACTACGTAGAAATTCTCGCCGATCGCGGTCTGGCAGAGCAGATTACCAATGAGAGCTGGCAGGAAATCGTGGAAAACTTCATCCGCGAAGTAAAAAAGGGCAAGACTGGCGAAGCCTTTGTGCACTGCGTCGAGAAATGCGGCGAGCTGCTCCAAGAAGCCGCACCTGCCACCGTCATCAAGAACGAGCTGCCCAATCATCTGGTACTTCTATAATCAAGCTACAGACGGCCGATTAGACGTTCACAGGTAACTCTATGCATCCCAGCGTGCAGACCTTGTATAAATACCGCGTTGCGCTGATTGCAGCGCTGCTACTGCTTGGTAGCGTTGCGGCGGCACAATGGATTTCCCAAGACTCCGGTCACGGGCACCCCGCGACCGCGCTGCCGCACCAATCGCACCCGCAGGAGGCACTGGAATCCCGCCTGACGTCTCTGGAGCGCACACTGGATCAAACCCTCAAAATCCAGGGGCAACTTCTCGAACTGGTCAATGAGTTGAGCACCCGCCTCGAACCGGATGCGCAACCGCCTCAAACCCGTCACGTCAATATGCATGCGGAAAATGCCCGCGCGCAGCAACCAGCCGAACAAAGCCGCCTACAGGCCATCAGAAACCGCTTCGAGCGGCAGCGACACAACCAGGTGCGGCAGCTTGTGGAGGCAGGCTTCAGCCACTCCCGGGCGACCGCCATTGTAGACAAGCAGGAGCGCCTGCAATACGAGCAGATGCAGTTCAGCTATGAATATCACCATTTGCAGGATAAGCGCTCGCAACGGGCTAAAGAGCTGCAGGAAAAACTTCAGACTTACAGCAATCCGCGACGGGTTTTTGAGCAGGAGCTAAACGCAGCGGAGTTTGAACAGTACCTCAATGCCTTCGGCGGCCGCACAGAAATGGAAATCGGTGATCTGATCGAATCCGCGCCCGCCTATGAGGCAGGTTTACGTCCGGGCGACAAGATTATCCGGTACAACAATCAACGGGTATTTCATATGGGAGACCTGCGCACCCAGGTCTATCAGGCAAAGCCGGGGGAGTCTGTGGCGGTGGAGATTCAACGCCAGGGCAGCTCTTCGACGGAAACGATTTACCTACCCGCGGGCCCACTGGGTATTCGCGGCTAGACAGCCGGAATGCGGATAAAAAAGGGGCGATGGCCTGGTGGCCATCGCCCCTTTTTTTGGGCGTTCTATTCGCGCAATTTTACTCGGCGGAAACTTCCGGGCGCATATGCGGGAACAACAGTACGTCGCGAATGGACGGTGAGTTGGTCAGCAGCATGACCAGACGATCAATGCCAATACCTTCACCAGCAGTGGGGGGCAGACCATATTCCAGTGCGCGGATATAGTCCGCATCGTAGTGCATGGCTTCGTCGTCGCCGGCATCTTTTTCGGCAACCTGGGCCTTGAAGCGCTCGGCCTGGTCTTCGGCGTCGTTCAACTCGGAGAAGCCGTTGGCAATTTCGCGGCCGCCGACGAAAAATTCGAAGCGATCGGTAACAAACGGATTGTCGTCATTGCGGCGCGCCAGCGGGGACACTTCGGTCGGATATTCGGTGATAAACGTGGGCTGGTCCAGGCGGTGCTCAACGGTTTTCTCGAAGATCTCGATCTGAATCTTGCCAAGGCCCCAGATTTCCTTGAGCGGGATATCCAGGCCTTCCGCGACTTTCTTCGCGCTATCGATATTGTCGATATCGGAGGCTTTCAGTTCCGGGTTGTACTTCAGGATGGAATCGAAAACACTGATACGGTCGAACGGCTGGGCGAAGTCGTAGCTGCTTTCCTGGTACTGAACGGTGGTGCTGCCCAGGACGTCGGTGCAAATACCGCGGATCATGTTTTCGGTGAGATCCATAAGGTCGTTGTAGTCCGCGTACGCCTGGTAGAACTCGAGCATGGTGAACTCGGGGTTATGGCGAGTGGACAGGCCTTCGTTACGGAAGTTGCGGTTGATTTCGTAAACCCGTTCGAAACCACCGACAACCAGTCGCTTGAGGTACAGCTCCGGCGCGATGCGCAGGTACATGTCGATGTCGAGCGCGTTGTGGTGGGTGATAAACGGGCGCGCGGTGGCGCCGCCGGGAATGACCTGCAACATGGGGGTTTCCACTTCCATGAAGTGGTTGTTGTTGAGGTAGCTGCGGATGTAGCTGATGACTTCGGAGCGGATGCGGAAGACGTCGCGGGACTCCGGAGTAGCGATCAGGTCTACGTAGCGCTGGCGGTAGCGCATTTCCTGGTCGGCGATACCGTGGAATTTTTCTGGCAGCGGGCGCAGGGCTTTGGTAAGCAGGCTGTACTCTTCGCAGTTGACGTAGAGGTCGCCTTTGCCGGATTTGTGCAGTGTGCCTTTGACGCCGACGATGTCGCCGATGTCCCAGGTGCCCCAGCGCTCTTTGATATCTTTCTGTGCGGTTTTGTCGGCGTACAGTTGGATGCGGTCGGAGACGTCCTGGATGACCATGAAGGGGCCGCGCTTGGCGAGGATTCGGCCGGCGACGCAGGCGGTGTTGCCTTCGCTTTCCAGTTCTTCCTTGGTCTTTTCACCAAACTCTTTTTGCAGGTCGGCGGCGAGGTGTTCGCGGCGAAAGCTGTTCGGGAAGGCGTTGCCCTTCTCGCGCATGGCGCTCAGTTTGGCGCGACGCTCGGCGATCAGTTTGTTTTCGTCTTGCTGAGTTGGTGTGTTGCTCATGATCTATCACACATTTTAAAAATGAATTTTTGTCGGACTTGCGAATCAGCATTGTGACTTCGTCGGGCAGTCCGCTTGGGAGCTCTGTTTCGAGACTGTGGCGGCCAAGCACCGGGGATTAAGATTCGAAACCGCTGTGAATACATCCATGTACGCTGCGTCGGCGACGTCCCTGTCGCCGACGCTTTCGAAACTTAATCCCCGGCACTTGCCCTTCGCTTCCAGCCAAATTACTTCGTTAGCAGGACACGAAGGCAAACTAGGCCTTAGAGGCCCGCCTTCAGGCTCGCTTCAATAAACTGATCCAGGTCCCCGTCCAGCACTGCCTGGCAGTTGCTGGTCTGGACGCTGGTGCGCAGGTCTTTGATGCGCTGGTCGTCCAGTACGTAGGAGCGGATCTGGCTGCCCCAGCCAATGTCGGATTTGCTTTCTTCCATCGCCTGTTTTTCGGCGTTGCGCTTTTGCATTTCCTGTTCGTAGAGTTTCGCCCGCAGCATTTTCCACGCTTTGTCGCGGTTCTGGTGCTGGGAGCGTTCGCTCTGACAGGCGACGACAATGCCGGATTCGATATGGGTCAGACGCACGGCAGAGTCGGTTTTGTTGACGTGCTGACCACCGGCACCGGAGGCGCGGTAGGTGTCTTCACGCACCTGGGATTTGTCCACTTCGATTTCGATGTTGTCGTCGATCTCCGGGGAGACGAAGACGGAGGTGAACGAGGTGTGGCGACGGTTGCCGGAGTCGAACGGGCTCTTTCGTACCAGGCGGTGGACGCCGGTTTCGGTACGCAGCCAGCCGAAGGCGTATTCGCCCTGAAAGTGGATGGTGGCACTTTTGATGCCTGCGACTTCGCCGGCGGAGGCTTCTTCCAAGGTGGTTTTGAAGCCGTGGGCTTCGCCCCAGCGCAGGTACATACGCAGCAGCATTTCGGCCCAGTCCTGGGCTTCGGTGCCACCGGAGCCGGCCTGGATGTCCAGGTAGGCGTTGTTGGGGTCGGTCTGGCCGGAGAACATGCGGCGGAATTCGAGGGTTTCCAGTTGTTGCTGGAGGTTTTCGAGTTCGCTGGCCACTTCGGCGACGGAGTCTTCGTCATCCTCTTCGACGGCCATGTCGAGCAGCTCGCGGCTGTCACTGATGCCGGTGTCGAGGTCGTCGATGGTTTTTACCACGGCTTCCAGGGAGGAGCGTTCACGCCCCAGGTCCTGGGCGCGGTCGGGGTCGTCCCAGACACTGGGCTCGGCCAGTTCCAGTTCAACTTCGGTCAGGCGTTCTTTCTTGCCAGCATAGTCAAAGATACCCCCTGAGAACGTCGGTGCGCTCTGCGAGGTCTTTCATCTGGTTAAGAAGCGGATTGATTTCCATAGATGCGTCGGCTTCTGTCGGTTAAATCGGGCGCGCATTCTACCTCAGTACGCGCTGGGAAATAAGGGCCCCGGGCGCGGTTCGGGTAACAAGATAGTGGAAGTTGGCTTGAGTGGGTGCGGTTTGCGGGGATAAAATGGCCTGACCAATAATAACATTGTATCAAGCCAATTATCAGGAGGATCCAGGGGATGCTATACCGCCTGTCCCAATCTGCGCCTTTGTTCAGCGGACCACCATCTTTCCCGACAATGAATGGCAGGATTTGTGCGTGGCTCACCATTCTGCTGAGCGCCACGACCCTTCTCTCACTGTCTGCCCGGGCGCACTACGATGCTGCGGTTGGCGCAGTGCCCGCGGGTACGGATGCTACCCGCCGGTTTGAGTCCATTCAGGCGGCGATTGACGCCGCTCCAAGCGACGGTAGCGCTCCCTTTTCCATTTTCCTGCCCGCCGGGGTGTACGAAGAAAAGGTACTGATCGACAAACCCAATGTGCATCTGCTTGGTACCGAACGGGACCGGACGGTGATTCGATGGGGCGACTACGCGGGTATGCCCGCTCCCGGGGCTGCAGTGGGCGCCACCGAGAAACTGGGCACCTTCGCCACCGCCACGGTAACCATCGAAGCCCGGGACTTTCGGGCAGAGAATCTGACCATAGAAAACAGCTTCGATTTTCTGGCCCAGGATGCCCTGCCCCAAGGCCACCCGGACAGAGTCAATGGTATGCAGGCGGTTGCACTGAAAACCGGCCTCAATAGCGACCGTGCAGCCTTTCGCAATGTGCGCCTGTCCGGCTATCAGGACACCCTGTTTGTACAGGGTGGCCGCAGCTATTTTGTCGACAGTGTGATTGAGGGCAATGTGGATTTTATTTTCGGCGCCGGCCAGGCGCTGTTTGAAAACAGCGATATTGTTACCCGCCCTCGCGGGACAGTCCGAGAAACCATGGGCTACGTGACGGCTCCCAGTACCGACATTGGCGATGAATATGGCCTGGTGTTTCTACACTGCCGGCTGTTGAAGGCTGAGGGAGTTCCCGCCAACTCCACACCGCTGGGCCGGCCGTGGCACCCCACCACCACCTTTGCCGATGGCCGCTACGCAGACCCCAATGCGGTTGGCGCCACGGTATTTATCCACTCCTACATGGACGATCACATCACCCGTACTGGGTGGGCATCGATGCGCGGCACCAGCCGCGACGGCAGCAAGTCCACGGTATTTACCCCGGAAAGCGCTCGTTTTTTCGAGTACCAGAGCCGAGGCCCCGGCGCACAGGTCAATGCCAATCGGCCACAGCTCAGCGAAAACGAAGCCGCGCAATTTTCGAAGGCGCGCATCCTGCGCGGGTGGGAGGCGCCGTTTTAAACGGTGCTCTGGAGCCGGGTTGCGCCGGCAATACAGCTCCCGGAGGACTCAGTAAACGGAAGAACTGCCACCGGATTGCACCTTGGGACAATCACCCAGCTGGTAGCTACCCGGTTTGGCCGGATCGAAGCCCAGTTCCAGAGCCGCATCGAGGAAATCCGACGGTATCCGATGCAACATCAGGTCGCCGGTAGCACCGCCGCAGACACTGGGGTACATACGGTCGGTTCGGGTCGCGCAGCGGCTTTCCTGAACCTTGATTCCGTTTTCGGCCAGCTGTGCCGCGCTGGCCTCGAGCGTGCGGCCGCCGCCCTCACACTGGCGATTACCCCGCGCCTGCATGACCCAGAGATTGCTGTTGTCGGTGGCGGCCTGATCTGCAGACGCTGAATCGTCGGTATCACCCTGGGCACTGTCTGGTGTCGTATCCGGTTGCTCCGCCGGCACCGGCCCTTCCCCCACGGTCGCTTTGTCACCGCCCGCCTCTGATGTTTTATGAGAGGCGTCGCAGCCCGTCACAATCACCGCCACAAAGGCCATGCACACGATATAGATCCAGGGTTGGCGCATTGCTGCTCTCCTTTTCCGGTTGCCGATCAAAATGCTCTATTCCGTTCAGCTTAGCGCGAGCCAACCGCCTACGCCCAACATCAGGGTGCCCGCAATTCGATTCATGAGCCTGACATTTTCTCCACGATGCAGCAAGCGACTCAACGTGCGCCCACCACTGGCGTAAATCAACATACATGTAAACTCGAGCAACAGTATCACACTGAGCAGCACCGCCATCTGCGGAACGACCGGCTTGCTCTGATTGATAAACGGTGGCAGCAGTGCAATAAAAAACGCCCAGCCTTTGGGGTTCGCCACCGCGGTAATGAAGCCCTGGGAAATCAGCGTCCATCGGGGTATGGCACTGGGGGCAGTCTCCGATGGCTGCACCAGAACCATCCTCCCCCGCGCGCGCCACATCTGTATCCCGAGGTAACCGAGATAGGCGGCCCCACAGTATTTAAACACCTGGAACGCCTGCGGGTATTGCAACATAAAAGCGGCAATACCCAGCACAGCGGCAATAGCGACCAGTGCCACACCACACAATTCACCCAGCATCATCCACAGGGTGCGCTTTACCCCGAAAGCCATTCCCATGGTCAGCGCCAATGTCATGCACATCCCCGGAGTGATGGACACGAAAAAAAAGGTCGGCACAAACAGCACCAAAACCGAAAAATCGATTACACCCATTGCCCAGTTCTCAGTGATGGGTGCCCGCATGCGCGCCGTAGCGGCTCAACAGCATCCCGGTGAGCATCAGACCGCAGCCGAGCAGTTCGTGGCCGGTAAACACCTCGTTCAGAATCAACCATCCGGCAATCAACGCAAACACCGATTCCAGACTCATGATCACCGTGGCGTGAGAGGTGGCGGCGTGACGAAGGCCCAGCAACTGGAAGGTAAACGCGATAGCCGTCGAGAAGATCATCATATAGGCAATCGGCCAGGCAGCATCGAGGGCCCCCTGCACGGTGGCATCTTCGATGGCCAGAGACGCCAGAGCAGAAAACAGGCCGCAGAAAAGAAACTGGATCGCTGCCAGGCGCAGAGCGTGATAGCGTTTTACCAACCGGTCTGCGGTCAGCACCTGCAGGGCAAACGCGAAGGCTCCGGAAAATACCAGCAGGTCGCCTATCATCTGCGACTCTTGGGAGAAGTCGCCGAGGATATAGAGGCCGATCAACGCGACACCGATACCCGCCCAGGTCCAGCGGTTGGTTGCTACACCTAAGGACAGGCCGATCACGGAGACCAACAGCATTTCCATCCCGGAAATAAATCCTGCACGCCCCGCGCCGGTATAAACCAGTCCCCACTGCTGCAGGGCAGAACCGAGGAACAGCCAGAATCCCAGAATGGCGCCGCCGGGCAGGCACTGGCGCCAACCCATCTTGATCCTTGTCCCCTCCTCCGGCGTGGCGACTTCTTTCCGTGAGGATAACCAGTACACCAGCGGTATCAGAATCAGCCCCCCAAGAAAGAAGCGCCAGGCGTTAAACGCCAGTGGGGGCAGATGCTCCATGGCCACTTTCTGGGGAACAAAAGCGATCCCCCAAAACAGCGCAGCCAGCAACAGCAGTAGTTCTGCGCGAGTCTGTTTTTGATGCATATAGATTCAGATAAGTTGAACTGGAGAAGCCTGCTTGCAGACGCCTTCAGAAACGGCCAATTAAAGGATTTACAGCGGGCTGATATGGCTGACCATCAGCTGCAGTGACTGCCGCCCACGGAATTCGTTGATATCCAGTTTGAATGCCAACTGGACTTTGTCCACTTGCGCCGGCCACAAATCCGTATCGATATTGAAGGCGATGGCGTCGATCGCCTGTTGTGGCGCGGCAACCGGTGCCACGGTCATTTTCAGGTGGCGCTCCCCCACGATACGCTGCTGCAACATCAGAAACTCGCCGTCGAATTCCGGCTCGGGAAATGCCTGCCCCCAGGGCGCGCAGGCTCGCAGCAAAGCGGCGGTTTCCATGGAAAACTCCTGGGGCTGGAGTTCGCCATCGGTTTCGATAATCGCCTGCAGCTGAGATTCGTTCAGACGACTGCGCACCGCCACCTCGAACGCATCGGTAAAAGCGGCGAGGTTCTCTGCCGGCAGACTGAGCCCCGCAGCCATGGCGTGACCGCCGAATTTGCTGATCAGCGTTGGGTGGGCAGCGGCCACATCGCTGAGTACATCGCGGATATGCAGGCCGGGAATGGAGCGCGCGGATCCTTTGACAAGGTTGTTATCACCGTCGGCGAAGGCAATCACCGGGCGGTGGAATTTTTCCTTGATGCGGCTGGCGAGAATCCCCACCACGCCCTGATGCCAGTCGCCATCGTACAGGCACAGACTCCACGGCAGGCCCTCCTCTGCCAACTGCAGTTTCTCCAGCGCGGCCATGGCTTCCCGCTGCATGCCGGCCTCAATCGCCTTGCGGTCGCGATTCAGGCTGTCCAGTTCTGCCGCCAGCTCCCGGGCTTCTTGCGGGTCCTGGGTCAACAGACAGCGAATACCGGTCCCAATATCGTCGAGACGCCCGGCGGCATTGATGCGTGGTCCGAGAATAAAACCGATATCGGTGGTGGACAGGCGGGTGCGATCGCGCCCGGCCACTTCCATGAGCGCCTGGATACCCGGGCGGCAGCGGCCCGCGCGAATACGCGCGATCCCCTGATGCACCAGCACGCGGTTATTGTGATCCAGGGGTACCAGGTCCGCGACGGTGCCCAACGCGACCAGATCCAGATACTCCGCCATATTGGGCGGGGCAATACCGGTCTCTTCAAACCAGCCCGTGGCCTGCAACGCACTTTTGACGCGACTGAGGAGATAGAAAATCACCCCGACACCGGCCAGGTTCTTGCTGGGAAACGCGCAATCGGGCTGGTTGGGATTCACGATCGCATCCGCCTCGGGCAGCACCTCGCCGGGCAAGTGGTGGTCGGTGACAATGACTTTGAGGCCCGCTGCACGCGCCGCATTTACCCCGTCGATACTGCTGATCCCGTTGTCCACGGTAATCAGCAGGTGCGGGCTGTATTCCTTCGCTACTTCGACGATTTCCGGGGTCAGGCCGTAACCAAACTCAAACCGGTTGGGCACCAGGAAATCCACTGGACCGGCGCCCAGGGCCCCCAGCGCCAGTACTGCGAGGGTGCTGCTGGTGGCGCCGTCGGCGTCGAAATCGCCAACGATCAGAATTTTCTGCTGTGCGCGTATGGCATCGGAAAGCAGCACAACCGCCGCCTCCAGACCACGCATGGACATGGGACTGTGCAGACGCGCCAGCTGGTGATCCAGCGCGTCGTCGCTGTGGACACCGCGGCCCAGCAGCACGCGCTGCAGAATTTCGGGGGTGGAGGACGTAAAACGGCCAGAGGACAAATCCACTGGCCGTCGTCGAATAATCGCGTTCATCGCATCCGGTCGTTCAGATTCCTGGGGTGCCGGTATCGCACCGGCTTTCCCAACATTCTACCCGGACAGCGACGCCGAGGTTAACCCAGGGCGTGCGCGATAAAATCGTGTACCGCAGAAAGCTCATTTGGCAGAACTTGTAACCGCTCCTCCCGCTCCAGCAGATCCTCCATATGGTGCGGCAGCGGCGCCTTGGTGCCCGGCAGCGCCTTGTCGACGGCCTCGCTGAATTTCGCCGGGTGCGCGGTGGCCAGGCAGACCATGGGTTCGGCACTGGACTTGCGCGCGCGGCGCGCGGCTTCCACACCAATCGCGGTGTGTGGATCCAGCAGGTACTCCGTGGACTCATACACATCGCGGATCACTTCCACGGTGCGCTCATCGCCAACCCGCTCCGAGGCAAACAGGGTGCGCGCTTTTTCCAACACGCTGTCATCGAGTTTCAGTGGCGCGCTGCGATCCGCCAGCAGATCGGCCACCGCCGCGCCGTCACGATCGTACAAGTCAAACAACAGACGCTCGAAGTTGCTGGACACCATGATGTCCATACTTGGCGACAGGCTGTGTACCAGCGGCTTGGGAGAGTGATCGTTGGCACTGATGCAGCGATGCAGAATATCGTTGGCATTGGTGGCGATCACCAGCTGGTTGATCGGCAAACCCATGCTCTTCGCCAGGTAGCCAGCAAAAATATCGCCGAAATTACCTGTGGGCACGGAGAAATTCACCGCCCGGTGCGGACCACCGAGACTCAGGGACGCGTGGAAGTAGTAGACGATCTGGGCCATGATCCGCGCCCAGTTGATGGAGTTTACCGCAACCAGGCGGCGACCGTCGGGCAGGAACCACTGATCGGCAAAGCTCGCCTTCACCATATTCTGACAATCGTCGAAGTTACCTTCGAGGGCGATATTGAATACGTTATCCGACAGCACCGAGGTCATCTGTTTGCGCTGCACTTCCGAGACGCGGTTGTGCGGGTGCATGATGAAAATATCGATATTGTCGCAATGGCGGCAGCCTTCGATCGCAGCAGAGCCGGTATCGCCAGAGGTCGCGCCCAGCACCACCACTTTTTCGCCGCGTTTTTTCAGCAGCAGGTCAAACAGCTGGCCGAGGAACTGCAGGGCAAAGTCCTTGAATGCCAGGGTCGGCCCCTGGAACAGCTCCATTACCCACTCGTTGTGGCCGGTCTGCACCAGCGGTGCAATGGCACTGTGGCGGAAGCTGCTGTAGGCACGGTCGATAATTCCGCGCATTTCGTCTTCGCTCAGGTCCTCGGAGACAAACGGCCACATGATGCGAAATGCCAGCTCCTGATAACTGAGGCCAGCCATATCCGCGATTTCCTCGCGGGTAAAGGTGGGCAATTTTTCCGGTACGTACAGACCACCGTCACTGGCAAGTCCGGTGAGAACGGTGTCGGCAAAGCTCAAGGACGGCGCGCGGCCGCGGGTGCTGATAAATTTCACAGTAATTCGATTTAGCGCAATTAATTAAATACATTCCGGCGAGCGGGTTGCGCTCGCCAGCTTAACGGTTGGCCATGGATCAGCCGAGAGGTTCGACGCGGATACGCACTACCGGCCCCTGAATACTGTCCAGGGCCTCGATCTGGTTCACCGCCTCCTGCAGCTGTGCCTCGCGAGCACGACTGGTCAGCAGTACCACCGGTACCAGCTCTTCATCTTCCGCCGGTTCGTGCTGGATCAGCGCTTCGATGCTGATGCCCTGCTCGCTGCAGATGGTCGCCACCTTGGACATGACCCCGGGCTTATCGAAAGCAGAAATACGCATGTAATAGCTGGTTTCCGCATCGCTCATGGGCAGCACGTCGTCCAGGTTACCCTGGCTGTCCTGGGTGACGCCTGCCAGTGGCACGCGCTGGTCCGGACGCACATTCAGGGTGCGCGACACGTCCACGATGTCGGCGATTACCGCAGACGCGGTCGCTTCGGCACCGGCGCCGGCGCCGTAATACAGGGTCGGGCCCACGGCATCGCCGTTAACCAGTACCGCGTTCATTACGCCATTCACATTGGCAATCAAGCGCCGCTGGGGAATCAGCGTCGGGTGTACACGCAGCTCCACACCGTCACCGGTGCGCCGGGCAATACCCAGATGTTTGATACGGTAGCCCAACTCATCTGCATACTGAATATCTTCCTTGGCAACGCCGCTGATACCTTCGGTGTACACCTTGTCGAAGGCCAGGGGCATCCCAAATGCCAGAGACGCCATGATTACCAGCTTGTGCGCCGCATCGATACCCTCTACATCGAAGGTGGGGTCTGCTTCCGCGTAACCCAGGGCCTGAGCCTGAGCCAGGGCCTCGTCGAAGCTACGTCCCTTCTCACGCATTTCGGTGAGGATATAGTTGCCAGTACCGTTAATAATGCCCGCCAGCCACTGTATGCGGTTGCCTACCAGACCTTCCCGCAGGGACTTGATAATGGGGATTCCGCCGGCAACGGCGGCTTCATAGGCGATGGTGACACCCTGCTCTGCGGCAGCGGCAAACAGCTCGTTGCCGTGCTCGGCGATCAATGCCTTGTTGGCAGTCACCACGTGCTTGCCGTTGGCGATGGCGGTCAGAACCAGCTCGCGGGCCACGGTGGTCCCGCCAATCAGTTCCACCAATACGTCCACGTCCGGATTGGTCGCTACGTCGAAAATATCGCGGGTGATATTCATCTGGCTGGTGTCGCAGTCGGGGTTGTCCCGGCGAGCACCAATCTGAACAATTTCAACCGGGCGTCCACAGCGCGCTGCGATTTCTTCGCAGTTGCGCGCCATAACATTGACTGTACCGCCACCTACGGTCCCGAGACCGCAAATACCGATTCGCACGGCGGGCACAGGGCCTGCCGCTGATAACTTTTCTGAGACCTGGGTGGCTTCGTCGGCGAATGCGCTCACAACTTCCCTCCGCGCATGACATGATCGTACACAGCGCAATAACTGGCGTAAAAATCGAAAAAAGGCCGACAACCTTACTGAGACAGAGGGGAAATTGTCAATTAAATTGCGCAAGCCGGCTAGAAGAACGCCAAACCGCACAGGCATTGACCCAATCCTGCCCACATACCCGCGTTTACCCTGCCAGAAACAACAGGGGCCGGCAAAAGCCGACCCCTGACAGGAAGCAACCGGTTGTGACTTCCGGCTCAGATCCCCAGCGCCTTAGCCAAAGTCTCCGGCGGTACATAGCCCGGCACCACGGTACCGTCCTCCATCACGATAGTGGGCGTACCACGCACATCGATTGACTCGTTGCCCAGCTTGTACTGCGCGGCGACCGGATTGTCCTTACATACCTTCAAGGGCACGTTTTTACGGTTCTTCAGGTCCGTCAGGGTCTTGTTGGGATCATCCGCACACCAGGCGGTTGCCACCTTGCGGTAACCCACGGAGTTGAGACCGGCACGAGGGAAGGCCAGGTAACGCACTTCGATACCCCGGCGATTCAGCTCGGGTACGTCGTCGTGCAGCTTGCGGCAGTAACCACAGTCTACGTCGGTAAAGACATAGATATGCGCCTTGGTCTCGCCTTTTGGAGAAAACACGATCATGTCGTCGAGGCTCTGGGAATCCATCACCTTCGCGCGGCTTTTACCCCGGCGCTGTTCAGACAGGTTCACAACCCGCTGCGGGGTCACTTCAAACAGGTCGCCAGCGATAAAGTGGCCGCCATCTTTGGATACGAACAGGACATTGCCGCCATTGATATCCACCTCATACAGGCCCGGCATGGCGCTTTCACGCACCTCACCAAAGCTGGCACTGGGGTTACTCGCCGCCAGTTTGGCCTTGATCTGCTTCGCCACATTGTCGTCGACAGCAACGGCGGACTGCCCCAGGAGCAGCGCAGTGGTGGCAACCAGTGCAGCGAGAGGCTTGAGTGGCTTGGCTAGAAAATTCATGTTGGGAGTTACTCCGGTGTTATTCGTCACTGTTGACCCGCGAAAAGGCCCTACTCAGACCCTACAGGCGGGCGCCGGTTCCAGCCCAGTATGGCATCGGACGGTATCCGCGGGATGGCATTGGCGCACGTTTGTCGCGTTTTACTACACAATCATCGCAAACGCGAACTCAGGTCACCCGTATGCCCGCCGGTCACTGGCGATTGACTGGCTGGATCACCATCATTGTGACGTTTCAGAGACCCGACCAATAAACCTCAGGCATAAAAAAACCGGAGCCAGGCTCCGGTTTTTTTTGAATAAGCAATGCTTACTTGGCCAGCTTCTCTTTGATTCGAGCCGCTTTACCAGTCAGGCTGCGCAGGTAGTACAGCTTGGCCTGACGAACGTCACCGCGACGCTTCACAGTGATGCTGTCAACCAGCGGACTGTGGGTCTGGAAAGTACGCTCAACACCAACACCGTGAGAAATTTTGCGCACGGTGAAGGAGGAGTTCAGGCCGCGGTTACGCTTGCCAATCACAACACCTTCAAACGCCTGCAGACGCTCACGGTTACCTTCTTTTACTTTTACCTGAACAACGATGGTGTCGCCCGGTGCAAAAGCCGGCAGTTCCGCTTTCAGCTGTTCGGTTTCCAGCTGCTGAATGATTTTGTTGGTCATTTGGAGTTCTCCAAAAGGGTTTTGTGTAGCCTCTCGGCTAGATGGCCAAATTACTCTCGCCTCCCGGCGAATTCGACGTTAATTCTGCTCCTCAGAACCAGACTCCTGCAGGAATTCATCCAGCAGTTGCGCCTGCTCCGGAGACAGCGCCAGTGACTCGAGCAGATCCGGGCGACGCTGCTGCGTCCGACCCAAAGCCTGCTTGAGGCGCCAGCGGCGAATCTTCTCGTGGTTACCGGAAAGTAAAACTTCTGGTACCGACCTGCCCGCGAATTCTTCCGGGCGGGTATAGTGTGGGCAGTCCAACAGGCCCTGGGCGAAGGAGTCCTCCACCGCAGACAGGTTGTGCCCGAGTGCACCGGGGATCAGCCGGGTTACCGCATCCACCAGCACCATGGCGGCGAGCTCGCCGCCACTCAGCACGTAGTCACCAATGGACCACTCTTCATCGATCAGGGTCTCGACGATACGCTCGTCAATCCCTTCATAACGGCCCGCCAGCAATACCAGATTGCCGCTGCCGGACAACTGCTCCACCCCCTGCTGATCCAGCTGCCGCCCCTGGGGTGACAGATAGATAGACGTCGTGGGACCAGTCTCCTCTGCCCAACTGCGCGCCTCCTGCAAGGCCTGGGAGAGAGGCTCCGCCAGCATCACCATGCCCGGACCACCGCCGTAGGGGCGATCATCCACGGTGCGATGGCGGTCACTGGTGAAATCCCGGGGATTCCAGCAGCGCACTTCCAGCAAACCGTCTTTTACTGCCCGGCCACTGATACCGTAGTCGGTCAGGGCCGCGAACATCTCTGGAAAGATGCTCACCAGCGCAATGCGCTTGGCAGCCATCAGAACTCCGGATCCCAATTGACGGTGATCACACCCTTGGTGAGATCCACACTGGTGATGTATTCGCCCGGGAGATAGGGAATCAGACGCTCGCGCCCGTCACTCCCCCCGCGCACCACCATCACATCGTTGGCACCGGTTTCCATCAGTCGCACCACTTCCCCAAAGGGCGTCTCGCGACCTTCAAACACACTCACCACCTGCAGGCCCTGCAGCTGATGCCAGTAGTACTCACCCTCTTCCAGCTGGGGCATTTCACCACCGATAACGGCAATGTCCCGCTGGCAGAACTGCGCGGCGACATCCCGATCGTCCACACCTTTGATGTGAATGATCAAGCCCTTGCCGTGATGCTTGCCAGCATCGATTTCCAGGGGCTGCCACTGGGCAGAGCCCTTGGTCACTGAAGAGGCGGCGGGATTGTGCAGCCACCACTGAGCATACTGCAGTATGTTTTCCATCGGTTCGGTATAGGAATGCACCTTTACCCAACCGCGCACGCCATACACCGAGGTAATGCGCCCTACCGTGACCAACTCGTCGCTAGTTACCGAACTTTCAGTCACAGGAACACCCCGGAATACAGCCAATCAGGGATCGAAGAATCAGGCAGATTCTTTCATCAGCTTGCTGACGCGATCAGACAGTTGCGCGCCCTGGCCTACCCAGAACTCAACGCGATCACGGTCGATGCGCAGGCGCTCTTCCTGACCACGTGCAACCGGGTTGAAGAAGCCAACACGCTCAATGAAACGACCGTCGCGGGATTTGCGGCTGTCGGTCACAGTCAGGTGATAAAACGGGCGCTTCTTCGCACCGCCACGAGCCAAACGAATGGTTACCATGTAGCTATCCTGTAGTTTCAACACTAACCGGTCAGGGATCTTGACCGGAACATCCCGCCTCTCGGCGGTATTCCAGACACCGCCGAGGCGGAAATCTGCTTTTAAATCAATGTTCAACGAGCCGGAGCTCGCTGAAAGGCGGCGTATTCTAATGTACGCAACCGGGTTTGTATAGCGGCGAATCCACCGCCAGCAACAAGTTATCGCCTGCGCGCAACCGCTACTTCTTTTTAAAGCCAGGCGGCAGGCCACCGGGCATCCCGCCCATGCCACCCATACCCGCACCACCCATGCCGCCACCGCCCATGCCGGGCATGCCCCCAAGGCCGCGCATCATTTTGCTCATACCGCCACCCTTGAGCTTTTTCATCATCTTGCCCATCTGTTTGTGCTGCTTGAGCAGGCGGTTCAGATCCTGAATCTGGGTGCCGGAGCCGGCGGTAATACGGCGCTTGCGCGAGCCACTGAGAATCTCCGGGTTGCGACGCTCATGGGGCGTCATGGAACTGATAATCGCATCCATACGGCGAAACTCTTTGCCCATGTCTGCCTGCTGCGCCGCCTGGGCCAGCCCACCCATACCGGGCATCTTGTCCATCAGTGCACCGAGACCGCCCATATTCTGCATCTGCTGCAGTTGATCGCGCAGATCTTCCAGGTCGAAGCCCTTGCCCTTCTGGACTTTCTTGACGAGTTTTTCCGCCTTCGACTTGTCAATGGTCTGCTCGGCCTGCTCGATCAGAGACAGGATGTCCCCCATGCCGAGAATACGGGAGGCGATACGGTCGGGGTGAAAGGTTTCCAGGGCATCGGTCTTTTCGCCGACACCGATAAACTTGATCGGCTTGCCCGTCACATGGCGCACGGACAGCGCGGCACCGCCACGGGCGTCACCGTCCGCCTTGGTCAGCACGACACCGGTCAGCGGCAGCGCATCGTTAAACGCACTGGCGGTATTCACCGCGTCCTGGCCAATCATGGCATCGATCACAAACAGGGTTTCCGCAGGTTCCAGGAACTCGTGCAGCTCGCGGATCTCGCCCATCAGCGCTTCATCCACGTGCAGGCGACCGGCAGTATCCACGATCAGCACATCGGCAAACTGTTTGCGCGCCGCATCCACCGCCTGACGGGCGATTTCCACCGGTTTCTGATCCGCTTCAGAGGGCTGGAACAGCGCCCCCACTTCACCTGCCAGGGTTTCCAGCTGTTTGATGGCCGCCGGGCGGTAGACATCCGCACTGACCACCATCACCTTTTTCTTCTCCCGCTCCTGCAGGTATTTGGCGAGCTTGGCCACGCTGGTGGTTTTACCGGCACCCTGCAGACCGGCCATCAGGATCACCGCCGGAGGTTGCACGGCGAGATTCAGCGGTGTGGCCGCCTCGCCCATCACCTTGACCAGCTCATCCTGTACGATTTTGACGAACTGCTGACCGGGATTGAGCGCCTTGCTGACTTTTTGCCCCACAGCCGCAGTGCGTACCTGCTGCACGAAAGCCTTGACCACGGGCAACGCCACGTCCGCCTCGAGCAGCGCCTTGCGCACTTCACGCAGTGTGTCGCGGATATTGTCATCGGTCAGGCGGGCCTTACCGGTGACCTTTTTCAGTGCCGACGATAATCGGTCGCTCAGGTTATCGAACATATCACCTTCTCAAATCGTAAAAGCCGGATTGGGGCATTCATACTGCGTACTTCAGTAAGTCTGTGGCGGTGTCGCTACCGGCTGCCACCCCAAAAACGCGGCAGTATAGCCCAGCCGGGCTTTCCAGCACAGGCGCGCTGTGACACACTGCCCGCCCGGACACATAATGAAACTGTAAGACGGACACACCCAATGGCGGCATTCGCCCACTGGATGGCTATCGCGCTCTATATCGCCACCACAGGTGTAGCGGCAGCTACCCTGTCTCGCCAATCGCAGACCACCAGACAACCCCTGTTGCTGGGTCTGTTCGCCTGCGCCCTGGTCGCCCACGCCATTTCTCTCAAATTTACCCTGATCACGGACAGCGGCTTTCGCTTCGACCTGCTCGCGGTCCTGTCATTGATTACCTGGTCCGTCGGCCTGCTGTTGCTCTGCCTGTCTCTGCGGCACCGATTGACACTGCTGATTCTCGCCACGGCCCCCCTGGCCGCACTGGCCGAGATGGGGGCCGTGCACGCCTGGGGCGGTGTGACGCCGCGCGCACAGATTTCACCGGGTATCGCCGCACACGCGTTTTTCTCCATTGCCGCCTATTCACTGCTGACCCTGGCCACCCTGCAGGCCATCTACCTCTACTGGCTCAATCAGCAGCTGCACAATCACCGCCCCGGCGGGATCAGCCGACTGCTCCCGCCTCTGCAGACCATGGAGAGCCTGCTGTTTGGCCTGGTGGCCTTTGGTCAGCTACTGCTCACCGCGGCACTGGTTACCGGCACGCTGTTTATTGACGACCTGTTTGGCCAGCATCTGGTCCACAAGACCGCGCTGTCATTCCTGGCCTGGATTCTGTACAGCATCCTGCTGTGGGGGCACTGGAAAAAAGGTTGGCGCGGCAACACCGCCGTGCGCTGGACGCTATCCGCCTTCGCCATTCTGATGCTGGCATTCTTTGGCAGTAAACTGGCCCTGGAAGTCATCCTGCCCCAGCAGTAAATCGCATCCGCGGATCAATGGCTGAGCCGTCGTAAAGTAACGAAAGTTGCGGGCTCAGCCGTTCTGATCCAATATCGCCCCATTCCAATAGAAAGAGCTCTCCCTTGAACGATCTGCCTCCCGGCCTGTTATTTGCTTTGATAGGCCTGTTGATAGTTATTTCCGCGTTTTTTTCCAGCTCCGAAACCAGCATGATGGCGCTGAACCGCTATCGCCTGCGCCATCAGGCGAAAACGGGGCACCGCGGCGCAAAGCGGGCTATGGAGCTACTCGCTCGCCCGGACAAACTGATCGGGGTCATCCTGATTGGCAACAACATCGTCAACATTCTCGCCTCGGTAATCGCCGGCGCCGTGTTTACCCGCCTCTATGGTGAAGCCGGGGTCTGGTATGCCACTGCAGCTCTCACCCTGGTGGTGCTGATCTTTGCCGAAATCACCCCGAAAACCATTGCCGCCCTGCACCCGGAGAAAGTCGCCTTTCCCGCCAGCATTATTCTGCGCCCACTGCTGTGGCTGCTGTCCCCCTTTGTGCGACTGATCGGCAGCGTGTCCAACGGACTGGCGCGCCTGGTCGGGGTGGAGGCGGACAAGGAAGCCGAAGCCGAACACCTGGCTCCCGAGGAGCTGCGCTCGGTGGTTTTTGAGTCCGGGGCCCTGTTACCCACCAAGCACAAAGGGATGCTGCTGAACGTGCTGGATCTGGATCAGGCGACGGTGGAAGACATCATGATTCCGCGCAACGAGGTCATCGGCGTGGACCTGGACAACAGCGCCGAGGATATCCTGCAACAGCTGGCAGAAAGCAGCTATACGCGACTGCCCGTCTACCGCGGCGACATCAACCATGTGGTGGGGATACTGCACCTGCGCCGTGCGGCCCAGATTCTGCGCGACGGACCCGAAACCCTGACTGCGGACACACTGAAATCCCATTTGAACGAACCCTACTTCGTCCCGGAAGCCACCCCTCTGCCCACCCTGCTGATGAACTTCCAGCAGAAGAAGCGGCGCATGGGGCTGGTGGTGGACGAGTACGGCGAGGTAATGGGGATTGTGACCCTGGAAGATCTACTGGAAGAGATTGTCGGCGACTTTACCGCGAGTCCGGTACCCAGTGACGATGAAGAAATCATTGAGCAGGACAACGGCTGGTACCTGGTAGACGGTGGCACATCCATTCGCGAGATCAACCGGACCCTGCACTGGGAATTGCCCACGGATGGTCCGAAGACCTTTAATGGCCTGATCATGGAACATCTGGAAAGCATCCCGGAGGGCAATATCAGCCTGTATATCCAGGATTACCTGATCGAGATCGTGGAAGTTTCGGACAAGATGATTACCAGCGCACGGGCAAAGAAAGCGGGCTAAGGCGCCCGCCACTGACTAAATCAGTTCCAGCTGCCGCTTTACCGGGGCAAAGCTCTTGCGATGAATCGGGGTGGCGCCGAGGCGTGCCAGCGCCTCCATATGCGTCTTGGTGGGGTACCCTTTGTGGCCCGCCAGGCCATAACCCGGGTAAATACGATCCAGCTCGACCATTTCCCGATCCCGGGTGACCTTGGCCAGAATAGACGCCGCCGCAATACACGGGACCCGGTCATCCCCCTTCACCACCGTATCGCAGGCGTAACGCCATTGGGGCTTGCGATTGCCGTCCACCAATACAAACTCCGGCTGCACGGACAACTGCTCCACCGCCCGCTTCATCGCCAGCAGGCTCGCGTGCAGAATATTCAGCTGATCGATTTCCTCCACACTGGCACGGGCAACGGCAAAGCTCGAGGCCTTTTCACGAATCTCATCAAAAAGTGCATCGCGCCGCTTTTCGCTCAGTTTTTTTGAGTCCGCCAGACCTTCCACCGGATTGTCCGGATCAAGTATCACGGCTGCCGCCACAACATCCCCCGCCAGGGGACCACGACCGACTTCATCGACCCCCGCAAGCAACGCGCCGGTATAGGAGCAGACATAGGGAGGTAAAACAGTTTTGGCCGAAGCTGATCTGGACATAGAAAAGAATACGAAATTACGGGTTCAGCAACGCACACACCGCATCTGCGGCTTTTTGCGAAGCGTTGCGGCGCAGCTCCTGGTGCATCTCACTGAACTCGCGGCGCAACTGATCACCGGCGAGCGGATCGTGAAAATAATTCAGCACTGCGGCACCCAGTGCTTCCGGCGTAGCGTCATCCTGAAGAATTTCCGGCACCAGCTCTTTGTGCGCCAGCAGATTGGGCAGAGACACCCAGGGGGTATGCAGCATACGCGAGAAAATCGCGTAGGACAGCGCCGCCATTTTATAGGCGACCACCATGGGCTTGTTCATCAACATGGTTTCCAGGGTCGCCGTCCCGGAAGCGATCAGCACCGCATCCGACGCCGCCAGCGCCTGTTGCGAGTTGCCGTCAATCATCGTCAGCGACAACTCCTGCAGCGCGGGCGCCTGTGCCAGTTGCTGCTCCAGTTGCGCGCGGCGCTCGCTACTCGCCGCCGGTAACACGAACTTGAGCCCTGGACGACGCTGCTGGCACCACAGCGCCGCCTGCAGGAATAACGGCCCCAGCAGGCGCACCTCTCCACCGCGACTACCGGGCAACAGCGCCACGATCTCATCCTGCTCGGTAAACCCCAGGGCGCGGCGCGCTTCCGCCACATCCACATCCAGGGGAATCTCATCTGCCAGAGGGTGACCGACAAACGTGACCGGCACCTGATGCTCACGATAAAAATCCGCCTCGAACGGTAGCAGCGTCAGCATATGATCAACCGCACGGGCAATCTTCTTGATTCGGCCACGACGCCACGCCCAGACCGAGGGACTGACATAATGCACCGTTGGTATTCCCGCAGCGCGTAACGCCTCTTCCAGGCCGAGATTAAAGTCCGGGGAATCGATACCAATAAAAATATCCGGCGGGTTGGCAATAAACTGTTCGCGCAGCGTACGCCGAATTTTCAGCAGTTCGGGCAGCCGCTTGAGAGGCTCCACCAGCCCCATGACCGACAGCCGCTCCATGGGAAACAGGGATTGCGCACCCAGTGCGAGCATGCGCGGCCCGGCAATCCCCACCACTTCAACAGAGGAAAACCGCTTTTGCAGCGCCGCGATCAATCCGGCTCCGAGAATGTCACCGGAAGCCTCTCCGGCCAGCATGCCGACCCGCAAGGTCCGGTTTCTATCCTGTGAACTGCCGCTCAACGGACAATTCCGCGATTGGAGTGCCGCAGGGAGTCAATCCACGGCTGAATCACTTCGGATTCCTGCCGCAGTTGCGCCAGAGATTCCAGGGCTTCATCCGCGGTCAGACCGCGTCGATAGACGATTTTGTAGGCTTTGTTAATCAGGGTAATTTCGTCTCGAGTGAAACCGCGGCGACGCAACCCTTCCGCATTGATGGTTTTGGCTTCCGCGGGATTGCCGGCCACCATGACGTAGGCCGGAACATCCTTGCCAATTCCCGCCCCCATGCCGGTAAACGCGTGTTCGCCAATGGTGCAGTGCTGGTGCACCAGAGTGTAGCCACTCAGGATAGCCCAGTCGCGCACGTAGACATGGCCGGCAAGCGCAACGTTATTCACCAGGATGGTATGATTACCGATCACACTGTCGTGACCGATATGCGCATAGGCCATCAGCAGATTATCGTTACCAATGGTGGTTTCACCGCGGTCCTGAACCGTTCCCCGGTGAATGGTGACTCCCTCGCGAATCACGTTGTTATCACCAATCACCAGTGTGGTTGGCTCCCCCTGATATTTTTTATCCGGGGTATCCTGACCAACGGTTGCGAACTGATAGACATGATTGTTCTTGCCGAGTTTGGTTGGCCCGCTCAGCACCACGTGGGAAGCGATCTGGCAACCATCGCCAATTTCCACATCAGGCCCCACAATACTGTACGGGCCAATCTGCACCCCATCACCGATAACTGCCGAGTCATCGACAATTGCGGTCGGATGAATACTGGTCTGCATGCTGTGGCTATCTCCTCACCGGCTCGATGGTTGATCGGCTGGCTTTAGCGAAGGATTACCTCGCCATGGCGCCAGAAACGACGACAATACTTTACCCGCGAATGGCGAATATAAAAAACAATTTGGTCACACTGTCCCATCGGGGATCCCCGCCTGAGCGTGTCACCCCCGTGGCAATCCGATTCAGATTTTCTTGACCGCACACAGGATGTCAGCAGAAGCCGCGAGACTGCCATCGACCGTTGCTTTGCCGGCAAATTTCCAGATACCGCGACGCTCAGACACCACTTCCGATTCCAGCTGCAGACAATCTCCGGGTACTACCTGACGTTTGAAACGCACATTGTCGATACCCGCAAACAGGTACAGGTAACCGTCTTCCGGCTTTTGCCCAAGGGTTTTAAATCCGAGGATTCCCGACACCTGCGCCAGCGCCTCCACGATCATCACTCCGGGAAAGATGGGCACTTCCGGGAAATGACCGTTGAACACCTCCTCATTGATCGAGATGTTCTTGTAACCTCTGATCGATTTGCCCTCTTCCAGCTCGACCACTCGATCCACCAAAAGGAAAGGATAGCGGTGTGGAAGGTATTGACGAATTTCCTGTACGTCCATCATGACGATTTGTCCCCAGAAACCACTTCGGGGCGCCGAACGCCCCGAATTTTCGATTAAATCTTGTATCTGCAACCGGTGGAGCAGGTTAGCCTATTCCTCCGCCTGCCCCTGCTGCTTGAGCGCGGACTCCAGCGCTTTCAGACGCCGGGCCATCTGATCCAGCTGCCCGTAGCGTACGGCATTGCGGCGCCAGCTACGGCTCTCCATAAAAGGCACGCCGCTGGAGTAAGAACCGGCCTCTTCGATGGATTTTGTAACCAGGGTGCGCGCAGTGACATGGCTGCGATCTGCGATGGTGACATGGCCAACAATGCCGGCACCGCCTGCAATGGTGCAGTGCTTGCCGATAACCGCACTACCCGCCACCGCCGAGCAGGCAGCCATGGCTGAGTAGTCACCAATCTGCACATTGTGCGCGATTTGCACCATGTTGTCGATCTTCACACCGCGTCCGATCACCGTATTGCCAAGCGCGCCACGGTCGATACAGGTACAGGACCCGATCTCGACCTCATCGGCTATTTCCACACCGCCCAGCTGATGGATCTTGGTCCATTGCCCCTGTGCCGGGGCAAAACCGAACCCATCGGCTCCGATGACCGTATTGCTGTGTACCGTACAGTCAGCGCCAATAAAACACCCGTGGTAAATCACCACATTCGGGAACAGACGGGAGCGGGCACCGATCTCACTTCCCTCACCCACTACGCAACCCGATCCGACAATAGCGCCCTGCCCGATTTTCGCATGGGCTTCGATCACTGCGCCCGGGCCAACACAGGCATCCGCAGCGACTTCCGCGCTGCCGTGGATAGTGGCTGACGGATCAATGCCCGGTGCCGGGGTAGGCGTGCGATCGTAAATCGCGGTCGCCATGGCAAAGGCCAGGTAGGGATTGGGAACAATCAGCGCAGTACCGGGGCATGATTCGACGTCATCCGCAGAAACCAGTACCGCACACGCCTTGGTCGTCGTCAGAAACCGACGGTAATTGGCACTGGCGAGAAAGCTGACTTCACTTTTCGCCGCATCCTGTAACGTATTGAGGCCAGTCGGCACCTGTTCGCCGCTGGCCCCAGCCGCCAGGCGCAACTCTGCCCCCAGCGCCTCAGCCAACTGCGCCAGCGTTGGCTGTGCATTCTTCATCATGGTCGCGCTGTCGAAATTACTTGGCAGCGTTCAGGCGCTTGACCAGCTCTTCGGTCAGGTTGGCAGTTTTGCCAGCGTAAACGGCGGCACTGGCGTCGAGTACCAGATCCAGCTTCTGCTCCTTGATTACCTCTTCCAGAGCGGCTTTCGCCTTCGGCAGCAGGTCTTTCTGCAGGTCCTGAACCGCCTGGCCCTCCATTGCACGCAGTTTCTTCACAGTGGTTTCGAAGTCGGAGCGCTTGAAATTGATCTTGCGCTGCTGCTCGGCCTTTTTCTCTTCCGACCAGGTCACACTATTTTTCTGTGCATCTTCCCCCATCTTCTGCACTTCCGCGCGGATGCTCTCGGCGCTGTTCTGCAGTTGCGAATACTCAGAGCTGGTCTTCAGGGCGTTGATCTTGGAGGTCGCCTTTTCAGTGCTCATGATCGCCGCCTGGATATTGACCACGGCCACCTTGGTCTGTGCGCTCACAGTGCCCGCAAACAGCAGGCCAGCCAACAGAATCGCACTCACTTTCACAAATTTGAACACTTTTTATTCTCCATATTTCTGTAAATTTACGGCCGCTTCCACAGAGGCCGTTTAGTCTGGAAGGCCGCCGCTCGCCGCTAGGAGTGAACCCTAAACAGTTGCGACGGCAATTTCCAGTGGTCAGAAGCTATTACCCAGTGAGAACTGGAATACTTCGATCTCGTCGTCTTCATTTTCCTGCAGAGCCTTGGACAGGCTGAAGGTGAGAGGACCAAACCCGGTAATCCAGGTGAGACCAATACCCGCAGAGACGTTGATATGATCGATATCGATGTCGTAACAGTTCAACTGTGAAACACCACAGTTGGTGCTGAATACGTTACCCGCATCGATAAAGAAGGCGGACTGCATGGAGCGCTGATCCTTGACGAACGGAATCGGGAAGATGATTTCCGCACTGCCTTCCACCAGGATATTGCCACCAAACGGATCTGGGCTACGGCTGCTCACCTGTGTCGTTTCCAGCTCGCCGGTTGCATCGTCCAGCACATAGCAGTATTCGGTGATATCACCGTCTGCGTTCACCGCGCACGGCGTGGTGCGATAATTCACCGCCGGGGTTGAACGGGGCCCCAGGGTATTGCGTTCGAAACCGCGCACAGAGCCAAAGCCACCGGCGTAGAAGTTCTCAAAGAACGGCAGCTCGTCGGTGTCACCGTAGCCTTCTGCATAACCCAACCGGGTACGCAGGCGCAGAGTCAGATCATTGGTCAACGGGCGGAAATACTGCCCGGTATAAATGAATTTGTAATATTCGAGGTCACCACCGGGCAGAGCGATCTCGATGGAGGCGCGCTGCGAGGCACCGCGGGTGGCAAGAATACCCCGGTTCAGGGTGGAACGGGCGTAAGAGGTGGTCAGGGACCATGAATCAAATTCATC
The DNA here is from genome assembly GCF_021165935.1 of Microbulbifer elongatus. NCBI lineage: Bacteria > Pseudomonadati > Pseudomonadota > Gammaproteobacteria > Cellvibrionales > Microbulbiferaceae > Microbulbifer > Microbulbifer elongatus. The sequence continues at coordinate 3,243,355 of NZ_CP088953.1, forward strand.
GCCGTAGAGGTCAACGAAGCCATCCGGATTGGTATTCAGCAGACTGGTATCCACCGGCATACTCAGGTCCAGCGCCATACCATCGTCCACGGCCATCTCGAGCTCTTCGAGAATATCCGCCTCATCGTCGGAACTGATTTCTCCATTCACCCCGCTGATCGGAACCGGGCTGTCCTTGATTTCCTGAACAGAGCTGCTGTGGGTGCTCAGCTCCAGGTGATTGAATCCGATATTCAGACCAATGCGCGAAATCTCGGAAATCGGATAACCAAAGCTCAACCCGGCACCGTACGTGGTGGTGTTATAGCTGGACAGGTTGATCTCGGAGTAATCGCGCTCCTGGTAGAACACATTGAAACCGCGGCTGACACCGTCTGGTGTGAAATACGGATCGGTATAGGAAAAGTTAAGTACCGTCTGGTAGGTCGACGTGTTTACCGCAAAACCTACGGATTTACCGGTACCCAGCCAGTTGTTTTCCTGCACGTTGGCACCCAACACCAGGCCACTGCCCTGCGCATAACCTACGGTACCACCGATGGTGCCGGAAGGTTGCTCTTCGACCGTGTATTCCACATCGATCTGATCCGATGTACCGGGCACCTCGGTGGTTTCCACCTGCACTTCTTTGAAGTAACCCAGACGTTCCAGGCGCACTTTCGACTGCTCGATGCGGGCGGAGGATGCGGAGGCGGATTCCATCTGGCGCATCTCGCGACGCAACACGTCATCGGAAGTGCGGGTATTGCCGCGGAAATTGATCCGGCGCACATAGGCTCGCTTACCCGGGTCAATAAAGAAGGTCACCTTTACGGTTTTATCTTCTTTATTGGGCTCAGGAATGCCATTCACCTCGGCAAAGGTATACCCCTCATTACCCAGACGCTTGGTGATGTAATCGGACGTCGTGGTCATCAGCACCTGAGAGAAAGTGCGGCCATCACGGACCAGAATCAACCGGCGAATCTCTTCTTCCGATACGACCGGATCACCCGCCAGCTCAACTTCGGATACCTTGTAGACATCGCCTTCAGTAATGTTGACCGTAATGAAAACACTCTGCTTGTCCGGGCTCAGGGACACCTGAGTGGAATCGATTTTGAATTCGAGATAACCGCGGTCGAGGTAGTAGGACTCAAGACGCTCTAGGTCACCGGTCAGCTTTTCGCGGGAGTACTTATCATCACTGTTGAGCCAGGACAGCCAGCCGGTAGTCTGCAGCTCAAAAATCTCCGCCAGCTCTTCATCGGAAAACGCCTGGTTGCCGACAATGTTGATGTGTTTGATGGCGGCCACGGAGCCTTCATCCACCACAACCTTCAACTCTACCTGGTTCCGTGGCAGCTCTTTCACTTCTGTGGTGACACTGGCGCCGTAGCGGCCCTGAGCCACATACTGGCGCTGCAACTCCTGCGCCAGACCTTCGAGGGTCGCGCGCTTGAAAATCTGCCCTTCGGCCAGACCGTTGTCATTCATACCCTTGAGCAGGTCTTCGGTCTTGATCGCCTTGTTGCCGGTAATCTCGATTTTGGAAATGGCTGGGCGCTCGCGCACGGTGATTACCAGAACGCCATTCTCCCGGCCAATCTGGATATCCTGGAAATAGCCGGTGCGGAACAAGGCGCGGGTAGCACTCTGAATTTCAACACTTTCAATCTGGTCGCCAACCCGGACCGGTAACGCGGCAAAAACCGAGCCGGCGGATACACGCTGCAGCCCCTCAACGCGAATGTCATTGACCACAAACGATTGAGCGTAAGCAGCAATAGGCATTGCCAGGCTGAGGCTCGCCGCCTTCAGGAAATCTTTCATCTACTAATTCCGAGTGTTTATTCGCAATTCCATATGGGCAATAAGCCCGACATCACAGAGGCGCACGCCTCGCCAACCCCAACCGAACAGACCTGGCCGCAGCGATCGGACCGAGCGCTCCCCTCTTCTCTGGAGTCCCGTCAGGACCCCTCTGTATTCAACAAAATGTAGGACAGGGAGCGCGGGTAAAAATTCATTAAAGGCGCAGAATATCGTTATACAGCGCCAGGGCCATGATCCCGAGCACCATTGCCATCCCCACCTGCAGCCCGATCATCTGCACCTTTTCGGAGACAGGGGAACCCTTGATTGCTTCAATACCGTAGTAAAGGAGATGGCCGCCGTCGAGCACGGGAATCGGCAAGAGATTCAACACGCCAAGACTGATACTCAACAGTGCCAGTAATGACAGGAATGACTGCCAACCCGCGTCCGCCGAAGTGCCGGCAACTTTAGCAATGGTGATAGGGCCGCTCAAGTTACGGGTAGAGATCTCTCCAAACAGCAGTTTTTTCAGACTGTTCAGAGTAAATACCGTCTTGCTCCAGGTCTCCTCCAGCCCTTTGCTGAGAGCCCCGAGCACCCCGTAGTGGTAGCGACGCACCTTGTCCTCGGGCCAGGATGCGGATACCGGCAACACGCCGATGCGACCGATCTTCTCACCGCTGTCGAGGGTCACCAGATCCGGGGTGATGGTGACCACCTGCTCACTCCCATCACGCAGCACAGTAACCTGAACAGCCTCTTCGGGCCGCGCTTTGATATAGCTGGTCCATTGGTCCCACTCACTGAAGTCTCGGCCATCGGTGGCGACAATCTCATCCCCCGCCTTCAGGCCGCCCCTCTCCGCAGGACTGCCCGCAACCACCTGCGCAAGGGTCATACTGATACTCGGAATCCACAGTTTGACGCCGATCTCCTCCAGCGGATCGGGGACCTCCTGACCCGCGAGCCAGCGATCGATGTCCGCATACATGTGATACTCGAGGGTGGAATCGGGATAGCGCACGGAAAACTTGATATCCCCGGTGTCGCCCAGACGATTGGCCAGCCGCCAGTTGAGTGCCTGCCAGGTAGGGGTAGGGTGGTCGTCCACCGCGATGATCTCCTGCCCGGACTCCAGCCCGGCATAGGCTGCGATACTGCGCGGCTCCACCTGATCCACGATGGGTACCGGGCCGGAGGTGCCGCCCATAAACACGCCCCAGAAGAGTGCGATAGCCAAAAGAAAATTAAACACCGGGCCCGCAGCGGCAATCGCCATTCGCTGCCAGACATTTTTGCGGTTGAACGCGCTGTCCAGATCCTCTGGTGCCACAGTTCCTTCGCGCTCGTCGAGGAATTTGACATAGCCGCCAAGGGGAATCGCAGAGACGGTAAATTCCGTGCCATGACGGTCATAGCGGGAAATCAGACGCTTGCCGAAACCGACAGAAAAGCGCAACACCTTGACGCCACACCAGCGCGCTACGATAAAGTGGCCGAACTCGTGAAAGCTCACCAGTACGCCAAGGGCCACCAGTGCCCAGGCTGCAGTTTGAAGAAAATCTAACATGGGGTCAGTTTACATTGATCTCGTTTGCGGACGCTGTCCGTGGTAACTGTTGCCGCCAGCATCGTTCTCATGAACGCCGTTCAGTTCACTCAGCACTTCCTGAGCCCGCGCACGTGCTTCCCGATCAGCCAGTTCGACTGCTTCCAGGTCCACCAGTTCAAGCCTGTCGGTGGAATCCATGACCTTTTCAATCAGCACGGCGATCCCGGTAAACGGCAGTGCGCCCTGGAGAAATGCCTCGACGGCAACTTCATTTGCCGCGTTAAGCACGGTGGGCGCACTGCCGCCCTGCTCTATCGCCTCCCGCGCAAGGCGCAGGCAAGGGAAGCGAGACTCATCCGGTGCCTCAAAATCCAGGCGACCAGCACGAATCAGGTCCAGTGCACTTACGCCGCTGTCGATGCGCCGGGGAAACGCCAGCGCGTGCGCGATGGGTGTGCGCATATCCGGGTTGCCCATCTGCGCCAGCAGAGAACCATCCCGATACTGCACCATGGAATGCACAATGCTCTGTGGGTGCACAACCACCTGAATATCCGACGGTTGCGCGTGAAAAAGGTAGCAGGCCTCGATGAACTCCAACCCCTTGTTCATCATGGTGGCGGAATCTACAGAAATTTTGCGCCCCATAGACCAATTGGGGTGATTGCACGCCTCGTCCGGGGTGACGCGGTGCAGGCTTTGAGGATCCGCGGTGCGAAAAGGGCCGCCAGAGCCGGTGAGCAGAATCCGCTCCACGCCGGCATCCGCCAGATTGTGACAGGGATACGGCAGACACTGGAAAATCGCATTGTGCTCGCTATCGATGGGCAGCAGCGATGCGTCGCTTTCCGCCAACGCCGCCATAAACAGCGGGCCGGCCATCACCAGCGACTCCTTGTTCGCCAGCAGCACCTTCTTCCCTGCCCGCACCGCCGCCAATGTCGGTTTCAGGCCTGCAGCCCCGACGATTGCGGCCATAACAACCGCCACCTCCGGCGCTGACGCCACCTGGCACAACCCCTCAACACCGCTCAGCACTTCCGTGGTCAAGCCTTCCGCAACAAGCTCTTTGCGAAGCTGTGCCGCCTTATCCGTGTCCAGCACCACCGCAAACCGCGGCTTGAACCGGCGGCACTGCTGTGCCAGCTCCGCTACCCGCTCACGGGCGGTCAGCGCAAAGACGGAGTACTCCTTGGGGTGGCGGGCAAGTACATCCAGCGTACTCACGCCGATGGAACCGGTGGACCCGAGCACACAGACAGGTTGTGGGGTCATGGTTTGCATGAATTCGAAATACCTCTGCGCCCAGATCGACTAACGGATATTAAAGATATTTGGGCAATTCGCTGGCGAGCGCTGCCATGGTGAACACCGGCAAGGCTGCGGTAAGACTATCCAGGCGGTCCAGAATACCGCCGTGGCCGGGCAGAATACGGCTACTGTCCTTAATACCCCGGTGACGCTTGAACATGCTCTCCACCAGGTCGCCAATCACCGAAGCGAGCGCGGTGACCAACACGCCAATGGTAAACAACACCGTGTTCTTCGTAGGCAGGTCGAATGCAGCGGACACACCAAGCGCCAGAATCAGACAGGCCGCCAGCCCTCCGAAGAAGCCCTCCCAGGATTTACCCGGGCTGACTTCCCGCGCCAGCTTGTGTTTGCCGAACTTGCGCCCAACGAAGTAGGCCCCCACATCCGCGGCCACCACGACGGCCACCACAAACAATACTAACCAGGCACCGTGCTCCTGCCCCTGCAGAATGACAATGGACAACCAGGCGGGCACCAGCACGACCAGCCCGATCAGACCACGGGCCCAGCGATTCCCCCAAAGCATGGCGCTGGCCGGGTAGCCCTGCACCCAAAGAAAGGCCAGCGCCCACCATCCGCAGGCGACTGCCAGGATCTGGCGCGCGCGATCGGTATCGGGGCTGGAGAAGTCAAAATTGAAAACATAGCGGGCAGTGGCGATCAGCGCACAGCCCAGAGCGGCGAGAAATACAAAGCGCAGGGCACGATTCAGATTGGACAGATTGGCCCATTCCCAGCCCCCCAATAGAATGACGCCCGCAATTACGATGGAGAACCACTGCAGGGGCACAAAAAACAGCAGCCCCATAAAAAGAGCGACCAGCACCAGCGCGGTAATTATTCTTTGTTTTAGCACCGTTAAACCCTTAAAAAACCGTTAACTATTATCTCGGTAATCTGTGCTCGCTCACCTGACAGGTCTGGTCGTGTCAGGCTTGCGCCTCCAGACCATCCCCATTGCGCCCACCATAGCGCCGGTCACGCAGCCGGAAGGCATCCAGTGCCAGATCCAGTGCCGGCACATCGAAGTCGGGCCACAGCGTGTCAGTGAAATAAAATTCACTGTAAGCCGCCTGCCAGAGCACAAAATTACTGATTCGCTGCTCCCCACTGGAGCGAATCAGCAGGTCCACCGGCGGAAGGTCTGCCAGCTGGATATGTGCACCCAGGGCTTCTTCGTCAATAGAATCCGCAGCGCGCTGACCGCTGGCCACTTCTTCGGCCAGCACGCGCGCTGCCTGGGCTATATCCCATTGACCACCGTAGTCCGCAGCGATCACCAGCGTCCCGTTTTGCCCCTCGCGAGTCAATGCTTCCGCCTCGACGATGGCGCGCTGCACCCGCGAAGAAAAGCGGTCGCGACGACCGATGACACGCAGTCGAACACCCTGCTCCTGCATGCGCCGAGCTTCCCGGCGCAGATAGGAGTGGAACAGACTCATCAGCAGCTCCACCTCCTTGGGGGGCCGCCGCCAGTTCTCACTGGAGAAGGCGAACAGGGTCAGAACCTCAATATGACGTTCTTTACACGCCTCGATCAGGTCCCGGATACGCTCCACGCCCGCCTTGTGACCGGCGGAGGGTGACAAACCGCGGCGCGCTGCCCAACGGCCATTTCCATCCATGATGATGGCAACATGTCGCGGCCCCGCCTGCTCGTGTGCTGTCACACCAGTACCGCCTGAAGACATCAGATTTCCATCAGGTCTTTTTCTTTTGCCGCCAGCGCTTTTTCCACCTCGGCAATGTATTTGTCGGTCAGCTTCTGGATCTCGTCCGCTGCGCGACGCTCGTCGTCTTCAGAGATCTCTTTGTCTTTGACCAGCGCCTTTACTTCCGCCAGCGCATCGCGGCGGTTGTTGCGGATAGAAACCCGCGCACTTTCCGCTTCGCCTTTGGCCTGCTTGATGAAGTTCTTACGGGTTTCTTCCGTCAGCATCGGCATCGGAATACGGATAACCGCGCCGGCAGTGCTGGGGTTGAGCCCCAGATCAGACTTCATGATGGCTTTTTCAATGTCCGGAACCAGGTTCTTTTCCCAGGGAGTAACCGACAGGGTACGCGCATCTTCCACGGTGACATTCGCAACCTGGGACAACGGCGTATCAGAGCCGTAGTAGGACACCTGGATACCGTCCAGGATACTCGGGTGAGCGCGGCCGGTACGGATTTTGTTGAAGTTGGTGCCCAGTGCGTCAATGGCCTTACCCATACGTGACTCGGCTTGCTTCTTGATATCGTTAATCACGATTCACTTCCTCTTCGATCAGTGTGCCCTCTTCGCCACCCACAACAATGTTGAGCAGTGCGCCGGTCTTATCCATACGGAATACCCGCACCGGCATGTTGTGTTCGCGGCAGAGGCAGATTGCGGTTAGATCCATTACGCCGAGCTTCTTGTCCAGAACCTCGTCGTAAGTAAGTTGGTCGTAGCGGGTGGCGTCAGGCACCAGTTTCGGATCCGCCGAGTAGACACCATCCACTTTGGTAGCCTTGAGCACCATTTCCGCTTCAATCTCGATACCGCGCAGGCAGGCGGCGGAATCCGTGGTAAAGAAGGGGTTGCCGGTGCCGGCGGCAAAAATCAGCACTTCGCCGCGCTCCAGGTAACGGATGGCGGCGCGGCGGTCATAGTGGTCCACGATACCGCTCATCTGGATGGCCGACATGACGCGGGAGGAGATATTCGAGCGCTCCAGTGCATCGCGCAGGGCCAGGGCGTTCATGACAGTGGCCAGCATGCCCATGTGGTCGCCAGTCACCCGATCGAGGCCCGCAGCGTTCAGCGCGGCGCCACGGAACAGGTTGCCGCCACCGACCACCAGCCCGACCTGAACACCAATACCCACCAGCTGGCCAATTTCCAGGGCCATTTTGTCGAGCACTTTGGGGCTGATACCAAACCCCTGTTCGCCCATCAGCTCTTCTCCGCTGAGCTTTAACAGGATTCGCTTGTACTTGCGGTCTTTAATACCTGGCATCCCTTGTTCCTCAACTGTTACGGGCTAAATTCTGTGTTGAGACGCAACCGACGTTCCCGGTCGCGCCCGCCGAACATTACAACAAATTCGGCGCTTTACCTATGGCTATACCGATCTGGCCGGACTCAGAGTGCAGGAAAGCCTCGCCCACCTCCAATTTCGCTCAAATATCGAGCAGAAATCCCTAGTGGTCCATGCGAAAGTTCGGTAACTAAGGAGCACAGCCAAAGTGTTCAGATCAAGGCGAGAAAGCGTAGGAATAGTGGTTCTATTTCAAGCTTTCTCAACGCAGAGCTGGACGCTTTGGCGAAGCGAACAGTTACACAACTTTCCGCATGCACCACTAGTGGCCAGATACAACAGCGGGGCGCCCCGGACGTATTCTAACGAACACACCGGGAGCACCCCGCTGGCGCCAGCGACCGGACGGTCGCCGGCTGACGCAAGCATCAAGAGCTGGCTTTAACCTGAGCGGCTACTTCCGCAGCAAAGTCAACGTCTTCTTTCTCGATACCTTCACCCACCTCAAAACGCACGAAGCTGGCAACGTCGCCACCGGCATCTTTCACCAGTTTGCCGACGTTAACGTCCGGGTTCTTGACGAAAGGCTGTTCCACCAGGCTGTTTTCCTTGAGGAACTTCTTGATACGGCCGCCCATCATCTTCTCGACGATTTCGGCAGGCTTGCCTTCCATGTCCGGCTGCGCCTTGATGATGTCTTTTTCCTTCTCCAGCACGTCCGTCGGCATATCTTCCGGCTTAACCACTTGCGGGTTAACCGCGGTTACGTGCATGGCCACATCGCGCGCAGTTTCAACATCACCGCCGCTCAGGGCAACAATGGCGGCGATACGGTTGTTGGAGTGCACATAGGCACCCACGACCGGCGCTTCTACCAGCTGGATACGACGAACACCGATGTTCTCACCGATCTTCTGCACCAGCGCTTCGCGCGCTTCTTCCAGGTCACCTTCCATCAGTGCAGCCACATCTTCCTGACGGTCAGCAAACGCCTTGTCGACCACTTTGCCCACAAACGCTTTAAAGCCTTCGTCGCGCGCAACGAAGTCGGTTTCGGAGTTCACTTCAACCAGAACACCGTAGCTGCCGTCTTCGGCAACCTTGGCAGCAACAACGCCGTCAGCAGCAGTACGGCCAGCTTTCTTGGCCGCTTTCAGGCCGGAAGCCTTGCGCAGATCTTCAATCGCTTTCTCGATGTCGCCGTCTGCCTCATTCAGTGCCTTCTTGCACTCCATCATCGGCAGGCCGGTGCGCTCGCGCAGTTCTTTTACCATTGACGCGGTAATCGCCATGATTCAATCCTCGGGTTCAGATTCAAATTCTTTGTTGGATTTGAAAAAAAGGGGCCGGATAAGTGGCCCCTTTTCCCTGCAGCGTAACCGAAAAATGTTACACCGCCAGTAGCCTGCGGCTATAACTCCGAATTAGGAGTCCGCAGCTTGCTGATCGTCTTCTGCTTCAACGTATTCGCTTTGAGCAGCAGCGCCACCAGCTTCGGCAGTGCCCGCCAGAACAGCGTCAGCAACTGCAGTGGTGTACAGCTTGATGGCACGGATAGCGTCATCGTTGCCAGGGATAATGTAGTCAACACCTTCCGGGCTGCTGTTGGTATCCACGATACCGATCACAGGGATACCCAGCTTGTTGGCTTCCTGGATCGCGATGCGCTCGTGCTCAACGTCGATCACGAACAGTGCGTCCGGCAGACCACCCATGTCTTTGATACCACCGATGGAGCGCTCGAGCTTCTCCATGGTGCGGGTGCGCATCAGGGCTTCTTTCTTGGTCAGCTTCTCGAAGGTGCCGTCCTGAGACTGGGCTTCGAGATCGCGGTAACGCTTGATGGAAGCGCGGATGGTTTTGTAGTTGGTGAGCATACCACCCAGCCAGCGGTTGCTGACGTAGGGCTGACCTGCACGCTCGGCCTGCTCTTTGATGGACTTCTGCGCAGCGCGCTTGGTGCCAACAAACAGAATCTTCTTCTTCTGCGCTGCCATGCCTTTGATGACTTGCAGAGCGTCGTTGAAGGCCGGAACAGTGTGCTCCAGGTTGATGATGTGAATCTTGTTGCGAGCACCAAAGATGTATTCACCCATCTTCGGGTTCCAGTAGCGAGTCTGGTGACCAAAGTGGACACCAGCCTGCAGCATATCGCGCATGCTGACTTGCGGCATAATAAACCTCAATAACAATAGCGGAAGCCGACGACCAGAACGTCACGGTCGAGAACTTCCCGGGTTTGATCCTCCATATACCCCATTCTCCAATCCCCGGACCACCCCTCATAACTGAGAGATCAGTGACCACGAAGACACCCAGGACAATGTGCCGGTATATGTGCGGCGTTTGTTAAGGGCGGCAAAATTCACCACCCTTTGTTTAGTTTCACTCCGGGCACTGCCCAAAGCGGCGCGCTTTATACCACATTCCCGGAGAGGCTGGAAGTGTGACGAGCGCCACAGGGGAAATAATGGAGGGATTACAGCCACTCGGGTACCAGATCCGTCAAGCCGGTCACCTAATGCCCTGCCCCTGTAATTCCGCTACAATACCGCGCCGTTTCCGGACCCGGCGGAACAACCTGTCGTTTCAGGGTCCGGTTTGCGCCCGAAGTGCCGCCAGATCGCGCGCTTTTGCCCACAACACACTGTGAAGAACTAGCCACAAACCGTCGGGAAGATTCATGACCAATGCCGTAAAGACACCAGAGCAAATCGCCAAAATGCGCACCGCCGGCCGCCTCGCCGCCGAAGTGCTGGAAATGATTGGCGAATACGTAGTTCCCGGTGTCACCACGGAAGAGCTGGACCGCCGCTGCCATGACTACATCGTCAATGAGCAGGAGGCCATCCCCGCCTGCCTCGGTTACCGCGGTTTTCCGAAGTCCATCTGCACATCCGTCAACGAGGTGATCTGCCACGGCATTCCCTCTGAGTCCAAGGTGCTGAAGAAAGGCGACATCATCAATATCGACGTCACCGTGATCAAGGATGGCTGGTATGGCGACACCTCCAAAATGTACTTTGTCGGCAAGCCGGCACCACACGCCCAGCGCCTGGTCAAGGTAACCCAGGAATGTCTGTACAAGGCCATCGAGATCGTGCGCCCCGGCACCACACTGGGCGATATTGGCCACGTGATCCAGCAACACGCGGAAAAGAACTACTACTCGGTCGTCAAGGATTTCTGCGGTCACGGCATCGGCGATGTGTTCCACGAAGACCCGCAGATCCTCCACTACGGTAAACCAGGCACCGGACAGGTGCTGGAAGAAGGCATGACCTTCACCATCGAACCCATGATCAATGCGGGGAAACCGGGCAGCCGGGTACTGCGCGACGGCTGGACCGCCGTGACCGTAGATCGTCGCCTGTCCGCGCAATGGGAGCACACCATGGCGGTCACCAGTGACGGGGTGGAAATTCTCACCGCGCGCAAGGAAGAGTCATTCTGATTTCGAGCGCTCCTATGACATTATTCAGCGCTCGCGCTGGCCGACAGGGTTAACCGGATTCCGCACCTATGAATTCTATGCAGCTGGCGCAGTTACCGCATTTTGAAAAACCCCTGTTCTTCTTCGACCAGTCCCGGTTCCGGAGAGACCTGGCTGAGGGCGCCCGCCCCACCCTGGAGATATTCAAGGACGCGGTGGGCGCTGCAGACACGCATATGGCGCGTCGCTTCAGCGAGGGGGAAGACGTCCGCACTCTGGTCTACGAGCGCGCCCTTTTTGTGGACTGCCTGCTGCACTACGCCTGGCACCAGTTTCAGTGGCCCGGGTCCGTCAGCCTGCTGGCCGTGGGCGGCTACGGCCGCGGTGAGCTGCACCCCAAATCCGATATTGACCTGCTGATTCTCACCACTGAAAAGCCCGATGCGACCGTCGTCGACAATATCGAACGCCTGGTGGCCTTTCTCTGGGACCTGACACTCGACATCGGCCACGCGGTCCGCACCGTGGACCAGTGCATGGAAATGGCCGCGGAAGATATTACCGTCGCCACCAACCTGATGGAGTGCCGCACCATCGTCGGCAATCCCGCTCTGTGCGACGCGCTGGCCGAGCGTATGACGCCGGAGAGCCTGTGGCCCGCCGACCAGTTCTTCACGGCCAAATATGAAGAGCAGGAAGCCCGCCACAGTAAACAGCAGGGAGCCGAGTACAACCTCGAGCCCAATATCAAAAACGCCCCCGGCGGCCTGCGGGACATCCAGACGATCAATTGGGTGGCGAAACGCTATTTCCGGGTGCGCACGCTCAAGCAGCTACAGGGTAAAGGGTTCTTTACCGAGGAGGAGTTCGCCATCCTCCAGTCCGGCGAGGACTTCCTGTGGCGGGTGCGTTACGGACTGCACCTGCTGGCCGGGCGCCCGGAAGAGCGCCTGCTGTTCGATTACCAGCGGGAACTGGCACGGGATTTCGGCTACAAGGACAACGACACCCACCTTGCGGTAGAGCAGTTCATGCACACCTACTACCGCATAGTGATGGCCTTGCGGGAACTGAACGATGTGATGCTGCAATTCCTCGACGAGGTGATTCTGCAGCGGGGCACGCACCTGCCGGTGACACCGATCAACGAGCGCTTCCAACTGCGCGGCAACACGATTGAGGTAGCGGTCACCCGCACTTTTACCGAGCACCCCCCCGCCCTGCTGGAAATCTTTGTGCTGATGGCAAACAATCCGGAGATCCACGGCGTGCGTGCCTCCACCATCCGCCTGATGCGCGAACACCGCCACCTGATCGACGACCAGTTCCGCGCAGACGCGGCCAATGCGCGCCTGTTTATGCAACTGTTGCGCAGCCCCCGCGGCCTCTCCACGCAACTGACCCGGATGACCCGCTACGGCATCCTCGGCCGCTACCTGCCGGAGTTCGGCCGCGTCACCGGGCAGATGCAGCACGACCTCTTTCATATTTACACCGTGGACGCCCACACCCTGCAGGTCGTGCGCAATATGCGCGGCTTCCGCAGTGACGAGGCCTGGGAAAAATTCCCGCTGGCGGCAGAGATCCTGTCGCGGATGCGCAAACCGGAACTCCTGTATATCGCCGGCCTCTATCACGATATCGCCAAGGGGCGCGGTGGCGACCACTCCAAGCTCGGGGTGATCGACGCGGACGCCTTCTGCCGCCGCCACGGCCTGTCCGCCCGCGACCGCCGCTTGGTGTGCTGGCTGGTGGAGAAACACCTGCTGATGAGCGCGGTATCGCAGAAACAGGACATCACCGACCCGGAAGTGGTACATGCCTTCGCCGCCGAAGTGGGCGACCGCGAACACCTGGATTATCTGTACGCACTGACCGTGGCCGACATCAACGCCACCAACCCGGACCTGTGGAACAGCTGGCGCGCCAGCCTGATGCGCCAGCTGTATCAGTACACCCAGCGCGCCCTGCGCCGTGGTCTGGAGAACCCCATCGACCGCGATGAGATCTACGTGGAGACCCAGGCACAGGCGCGAAACATGCTGCGCGCCATGGGCGTGCCCAGCAACGCAGTGGAAGACATCTGGTCGGAAATGGGCGAAGACTACTTCGTGCGCGAAAGTGCCGACAGTATCACCTGGCACACTGCCGCCATCTATCAACTGCAGAAAGACCCGGCGCGGGACGAAGACAGCGATACAGTGGTGCTCACCCGCAACTCCGGTCCCGGTGAACACGACGGCGCTACCGAAGTGTTCGTCTACACCCCGGACAGACCCAATGTGTTTGCCGCGGTGGTCACCGGCCTCGACATGCTCAACCTGAATATTCACGACGCCCGCCTATACAGCTCCGCCGGGGGTTACACCCTGGATACCTTCTATGTACTGGACGAATCCGGGCAACCGCTGCTGGACGAGCCCCACCGCCTGGAACAGATCCGCAACACTCTGCAGAAAGAGCTGAAACTGGTGGAGGACTACTCCAAGGTAATCAAGCGACGTACTCCACGCCGTCTGAAAATGTTCCACCTGCCCAGCCAGGCCCATATCTCCACCGAGCCCGGCGACACTTACAGTACGCTGGAAATCACCAGTGCGGACCGCCCCGGGCTGCTCGCACGCATTGCGCGGATTTTTATTACCCACGACCTGCGCCTGCACAACGCGAAGATTTCCACCCTCGGGGAACGGGTGGAGGATATTTTCCATATCACCGATGCCGACGACCAGCCGCTGACCGACGACAGTCTGATCGAATTACTGGAACAGGCCATCTGTCAGGAACTGGACGCCCACCAGGCCACGCTGCCACCGCAGCCCTGAGACCGTCACCTAAAAAAAGCGCTTCGAGCAGACAAGAATATGAACCCGAATTTGCAACAGTTGCAGCCCTACCCGTTCGCCAAACTGGCGAAGCTGAAAGAGGGTGTCGAAGCACCGGCCGCACTGGCCCCCATCGCCCTATCGATCGGTGAGCCAAAGCACGCGCCGCCCACATTTGTACGCGATGAGCTGATCGACAATCTGGAAAAACTCGCCGCTTACCCGCTCACCAAAGGGCTCGACGCCTTGCGGGAGACCATCGCCAATTGGCTGTGCAACCGATTCAGACTCGCATCATTGAACGCCGACAGCGAAGTGATTCCTGTCAACGGTACTCGCGAAGCCCTGTTTGCCTTTGCCCAGGCAGTTGTGGCTCCGGGATCGAAGGTGGTGATGCCAAACCCCTTCTATCAGATTTACGAAGGGGCCGCGTTTCTCGCCGGCGCCTCGCCCTATTTCGTAAACTGCAATGCGGAAAACAGTTTCAAGCCCGACTTCGCGTCGGTGCCGGAAAGCGTGTGGCAGGAGTGCAGCCTGCTGTACCTCTGCACTCCGGGGAACCCCACCGGCGCGCTGTTGACGAGCGAAGACCTGCAACAACTGATCGCCCTGGCGGACAAATACGATTTCATCATCGCCTCCGACGAATGTTACTCGGAACTCTATTTCGATGAAGCCAATCCGCCTGTAGGCCTACTGCAAGCCTGCGCAGAACTCGGGCGCGATGACTACCGCCGCTGCGTGGTATTTCACAGCCTGTCCAAGCGCTCCAACCTGCCCGGCCTGCGCTCCGGATTTGTCGCCGGCGACGGTGAAATTCTGGAGAAATTTCTGCTGTACCGCACCTACCACGGCTGCGCCATGCCGGTACCGACGCAGTACGCCTCTGTTGCTGCGTGGCAGGATGAGCAGCATGTGATAGAAAACCGGGAACTGTACCGCCAGAAATTCGACGCGGTACTGGAAGTCCTCGACGGCTGCCTCGAGGTGCAAAAGCCCGAAGCGAGTTTTTACCTGTGGCCGCGCGTCGGTGACGGCGAGGCCTTCGCCCGCGAACTGTTCCGGCAGCAGCACATCACGGTGCTCCCCGGTGCTTACCTGGCCCGTGAGGCCAGCGGCGTAAACCCCGGCGCGGAGTATGTGCGCATGGCTCTGGTGGCCACTCTGGAGGAGTGTATCGAAGCGGCGAAGCGCATCCGCAGCTTTTGCGGAAATAATCCGTTGTAGGAGCCCGCTCGCAGGCGAATAACATGACCGAAGAAATCGCAGTAAAGAAAAACCTGCTCAAACAGGAACGCGTGGACTATATCCTCCACCGGCTGGAAGCGCTGTACCCGGAAACACCGGTACCTCTGGACCACTTCGATGCCTACTCTCTGCTGGTGGCGGTGCTGCTATCCGCCCAGTGCACCGACGAACGGGTTAACCAGATTACCCCGGCGCTGTGGGAACTTGCGGACAACCCCTACGACATGGCCAAGGTACCAGTGGAGAAAATCCGCGAAGTGATCCGCCCCTGTGGGCTGTCACCGCAAAAGTCCAAGGCGATTAAGAAGCTGTCGGAAATTCTGGTGAACGAATACCACGGTCAGGTACCGGAAAATATGGCAGCGCTGGAAACCCTGCCGGGGGTCGGCCACAAAACCGCCAGCGTGGTCATGGCACAGGCCTTTGGCCACCCGGCATTCCCGGTAGACACCCACATCCACCGACTGGCCCAGCGCTGGGGCCTCACGTCCGGCAAGAATGTGGCGCAAACGGAAAAAGACCTGAAGCGGGTTTTTCCGCGGGAAAAATGGAACAAGCTGCACCTGCAGATCATCTTCTATGGCCGCGAATACTGCTCGGCCCGGGGCTGTGACGGCACTGTGTGTGAGATCTGCACCACCTGCTATCCTGCGCGCAAACACCCCAAGAAAACCAGAAAAGCCTGATCCAACACCATCAGACGCAACAGCAACGGAACAAATGATGATTACCCTGTACGGCATCAAGAACTGTGACACCGTCAAAAAGGCCCGCAAGTGGCTGGAACAGAATAAAGTGGAGTACACCTTCCACGATTTCCGCGAAGACGGCATGGGCAGCGTCCCCCTGGCCCAGTGGCTGGAAGCGTTCGGCTGGGAGCAGGTGCTGAACCGCCGCTCCACCAGTTGGCGGGCCCTGGATGAGACACAAAAAAATGGTATGGACAACAGCAGCGCCCAGGCACTGGCCCTGGAGACCCCAACACTGATTAAACGCCCGGTAATGACGAAAGGCGCCGAAACGCTATTCGGCTTCAAAGCCGACAGCTACGCCAGCTTCGTTCAATAAACCCGGGCAACGCACATCAAGAAATTCAGACTCACGAAAAGGAAACCATCATGAGCAATCTGTACAGCATTGGCTTCGGCGTCGGCACCTGCAATAGCAAGGGCGAGTGGCTGGAAGTCTACTTCCCGCAACCGCTGCTGAACCCCAGCGAAGAAGTGGCCAAGGCCGTGACCGGCACCCTCGATATCAGCGGCGGCAACGTCTCTGTGGCCCTGGAAGAGGCCCAGCTGCAGCCACTGGCGGACCAACTGGCCAGTGCCGGTGCCGAGGAACAGGCGGCCATCCTGCGCCAGTTCGCCGGCAGCCAGCGTCCGCTGGTCGCGGTGGTTCTGCACAGCGATGACGCCCCGCAGTCTGCACCGGAGTCCTACCTGAAGCTGCACCTGCTGTCCCACCGTCTGGTCAAACCCCACGGCACCAAGCTGGACGGCATCTTCGGCCAGCTGGCGAATGTGGCCTGGACCAACCAGGGCGCCATTGACCTGGCGGAACTGCCCCAGCGCCAGCTAGAAGCGCGTCTCAAGGGCGAGCTGCTGGAAGTGTCCTGCGTGGACAAGTTCCCGAAAATGACCAATTACGTCGTACCTGCCGGTGTGCGTATCGCCCACACCGCCCGTGTTCGTCTGGGTGCCTACCTGGGCGAAGGCACGACCATCATGCACGAAGGGTTCGTGAACTTTAACGCGGGCACCGAAGGTCCGGGCATGATTGAAGGCCGGATTTCTGCGGGTGTATTTGTTGGCGCCGGCTCTGACCTCGGCGGCGGCAGCTCCACCATGGGCACCCTGTCCGGCGGTGGTAATATCGTAATTTCCTTGGGCGAAGGCTGCCTGCTCGGCGCCAACTCTGGCACCGGTATCCCCCTGGGTGACCGCTGCACCGTAGAGTCCGGCCTGTACATTACTGCCGGCACCAAAGTCGCCCTGCTGGACGACAAAGGTGAAGTGGCAGAGTCCGTAAAAGCCCGCGACCTCGCCGGCAAATCCGACCTGCTGTTCCGCCGCAACTCTGCCACCGGTGCGGTTGAATGCCTGACCAACAAAAGTGCCGTCGAGTTGAACGCTGAGCTGCACAGTAACTAATTTTTCGTCGCTACCGGGTCCATTTGGTTGCCGCCCTGTGGCGGCAAAGCACCTGGTGGAACATTTCGGAATCGCTGTAAATACATCCCTGTACGCTCCGGCGGTGCCATCCCTGGCACCGACGGTTCCGAAATGTTCCACCAGGCACTTTACCTTCAGTCGAAGTTCAGCACTTCGCATAGGAAAGCCAGGCAACCAATCGAACCTATTCGGAAAGTTGCGTTTCAATGCGAAGGCCTGCCTGCCGGGGGCTGTTCGCGAGACCTTCTGCGAGAGGGACCTCGCAGAAGAGCCCCCATGGATGGGTTCACGGCGTGTCTCGCGAACAGCCACCGGCAGGCAGGCCGCCCCACAACCGGAACAGTGCTCCCGATACCACGGAGCCAGTAGAAACTCTCATGACCCCGACAGTACAACTTACCTGCGACCTGATTAGTAAAAGATCCGTAACCCCTGAAGACGCGGGCTGTATGGACTTGATGCTCGAACGCCTGGAAAAAATCGGCTTCAAAACCGAACACCTGCGTTTTGGCGACACCGATAACTTCTGGTCCGTGCGCGGCGAAGAGGGCCCACTATTCGCCTTCGCCGGCCACACCGACGTGGTGCCCACGGGCCCGGAAGAAAACTGGAAGTACCCTCCGTTTGAACCACAAGTAGTCGACGGCATGCTGTACGGCCGTGGCGCGGCCGATATGAAAGGTTCACTGGCCGCCATGGTGGTCGCCTGTGAAGAATTTGTCGCCGCACACCCAGACCACAAAGGCCGCATCGCCTTTCTGATTACCAGCGACGAAGAAGGCCCGGCCAAACACGGCACCGTGAAAGTGGTCGAATGGCTGGAAGCCCGCAACGAAAAAATTGACTGGTGTCTGGTTGGCGAGCCCTCCAGCACCACCCTCGCCGGCGACGTGATCAAGAATGGCCGGCGCGGCTCTCTCGGCCTGGAGCTCACCGTATTTGGTATCCAGGGCCATGTGGCCTACCCGCACCTGGCAGAAAACCCCGTGCACAAACTGGCCCCGGCGCTGGCCGAACTCGCTGCGGAAGAATGGGATCAGGGCAACGACTTCTTCCCGGCCACCAGCTTTCAGGTCTCCAATATCAATGGCGGTACCGGTGCCACCAACGTGATCCCCGGAGATGTGAAAGTGGTATGCAACTGGCGCTTCTCCACAGAAACCACCGCCGAAGCGCTGGAAAGCCGTGCCCGTGCCATTTTCGATAAACACGGCCTCAACTACGAAGCCAACTTCAACCTCAGCGGACAGCCCTTCCTGACCGCCGAAGGCCCACTGGTTGAATCCGCACAGGCCGCCATCAAGAAAGTGACCGGTCGTGAAACCGAACTCTCCACCGCCGGCGGCACCTCCGACGGCCGCTTTATCGCACCCACCGGGGCACAGGTGGTGGAACTCGGGCCAGTGAA
This sequence comes from Microbulbifer elongatus, assembly GCF_021165935.1. NCBI lineage: Bacteria > Pseudomonadati > Pseudomonadota > Gammaproteobacteria > Cellvibrionales > Microbulbiferaceae > Microbulbifer > Microbulbifer elongatus. Next base: position 3,262,105 of record NZ_CP088953.1, read on the forward strand.
TGCCACTATCCATAAAGTGGATGAGTGTGTGAAAGCTGAAGATCTCGACCTGGTGAAAGACATGTACCGGGAGATATTGAAAGGCCTGCTGGCGTAAACCCACGCACAGGAAGGCATGACCTTGCTCGCACCGATGTCGTCCGACCGGAATTCCAGTAGACTGACGTCTTGAGGATCGACCGGTTTCGATCGTCTAATGACAGATACGGGCGGCCGTGTGCGCAAGGTGGTGTACTGACCGATGCAACGGTTTCCCCTGGACATCTTTCCGTAGTACATGGAGTCATCATGCGCTTTCTTTCCGCAATGACCATCGCGCTGCTCGCGTTGGTCAGCCCTCTTGCCGCCACCACTGCCGCTGTTCCCCTCGAAGACCTGATCCGCCACCCGGAAATTCATCAGGTAAAAATTTCCCCCACTGGATCACATATGGCTGTCGCTCGCAGCTACGAGGGCGAGCGGGTACTGGTGATCATGAGTCTGTCCCCACTGAAAATCACCGGGTCCCTGCGGTTCCGCGGCAAAGAGGAAGTGGGCGAGTTCTACTGGGCAAATGATGAGCGGGTGGTGGCCGAGGTCATGAGCCGTCGCGCGGCGCTGGAAGCGCCCGTCAATTACGGGTCACTGTTCGCGATAAATGCGGATGGCAGCCGTGGGAAAAATATTTTTGGTTATGCCGCCGGCGAGCAGCAACTGGGAACCCGGATCAAGAAAGCGGAAGCAACTTATGCCCATGCGACCATTATTGACCCGCTGGTAGACGACAAGAACGAGATCCTGATCTCCACGTCCCCCTGGGCCCGGGACTTTGAAAGCCATGGCGACGTGCACCGGCTGAATATTTACACCGGGGTACGCAAAGAAGTCGTTGGCCTGCCTCAGGTTGGCGGACGCGCATTTACCGATGGCAAGGGAAACCTGCTGTTTGCCAATGGTACCAATCGCGAGAACAAGTACGAACTCTACGGGAAAGCCGACAACGGCTGGACTCAGATCACTCACCCTCTCCTGCGTAGCGCCTACCCGGTGGGATACGACCATGCAAACAGCACAAGCTACCTGGTAGTCGACACCCCCGAGGACACGGAAACCCTGGTCACCTGGGATGGGAAAAAGAACATCGTCAAAAAGGTGCTGCAACACGAGATTGCCGATATCAGCGATATCATCCGCCACCCGCGCACCCAAAAGCCCCTGGGGGTCTACCTGAATCCGGACTACCCCACGGTACAGTTTTTTGATGAAGGGGAAGGCTTTGCTCCTTTTTACCGGGGTTTGAAAAAAGCCTTCGAGGGCTACCATATCAGTTTCACCAGTTTTACCCGCGACGGGAAAAAAGGTGTACTGCAGGTGTCTGGGGATCGCTTACCCAGCGATTATTTTCTTGTGGATCTGGCATCCAAAAAAGTAGACTTCCTGCTCTCTTCCGCGGACTGGCTGGATCCGCAAAAACTGAATCCCATGCGCGCAGAGTCCTTTGAAGCCTCCGATGGTCTGCGCATCAGCACATATCTCACCTTCCCCGCGGGAACTGAAGAATCCGGCAAGCTGCCCATGGTGGTCATGCCCCACGGTGGCCCCCACGCACGGGACTTCTGGGGTTACACCCGGGATGCACAGATTCTGTCACAGAACGGCTATCTGGTTCTGCAGGTCAATTTCCGCGGTTCTACCGGATTCGGCAACCAATTTCTGGACGCGGGCAAAAATGAATGGGGCGGTGCCATCCAGCGAGACATTGCCGAAGCGGTACAGTGGGCAGTAGCGCAGGGTCATGCGGATGCTGATCGCGTGTGTATCTACGGTGCCAGTTTTGGAGGCTACTCGGCACTGATGAACCCGATCCGCTACCCGGAACTGTATCAGTGTGCCGCCGGCTACGTCGGTGTGTACGATCTGGAGCTACTGTACAAGAAAGGGGATATTCGCCGGCGCGATCGCGGGGTCGCCTTCCTGGGTGAAACCATTGGCCAGGACCCAGAAGTCATGCGTGCCAACTCTCCGCTGTATCACACGGACAAACTGAACCTGCCACTGCTTATCATTCACGGAGCGGAAGATGAGCGCGCGCCGGTGGCCCATGCGGAAGCGATGCTGGAAGAGCTGGAAAAAAATGGCAAACCGGCCAAGTCCCTGATCGTTGCGCACGAAGGACACGGTTTTTATAACGAAGACAATCGACGTCTGATGTACACCCAGTTGCTCAGCTTTCTGGATGCCAATATCGGGGTTGGCGCAGCGGAACAGTAGTCGCGAGAAAAATCGATGCGCCGTGATGGCTGCCCTCCACGGGGGTGAACCCGTGGCGGTGCGCCACCGGGAATGGCCGGTCCTTTACAAGGGCTGCAACACAAGGGCTGCAACGCAGTAGATGCGGCCTTCAGGTCACGCTGAGGCATTACGGATTTGATCAGAGGTTCTCTAGTGTAACCGACCGTGCCGCGCCGTGGGTTCAGGCTGGTGGTGACCATCGTAGCCGTGGGCCATGACAAAATAGTAGAGCACCTGCTCTTCGCCATCCGCCTCCGCCATCAGGTCGAAAATCACTTCGTCTTTGTCGCCCGGCGTCAGGCGCACGGAGCTGACCAGGTCCGGCTCGACGAAAACCTCCCCAATCAGGCGCTTGCCGCGCACCAACTGGACCAGCAGCGTGCGGGGATTTTCCTGGGTAAAGCGCCAGTGGAAGTCGTCGTCATCGTACAAAATCGAGTCTGGTGTTCCGGCACGCAGGATGCAATTACAGTGGTCCGCGAGCCACGGCCAGAATTCCTGTAACGCCATGGACCCCGAGGCGGCGGTTTGCCTTTCCGTTTGCTGCATGGTGGGCTCAATCCTCAAGCACTGCGACGCTGTCGGCGCCGCCTTCAAGACCAAACTCTTCCGCAATCTGTCGGCACCATTCATTCAGCCGCGCCGCGGTCATTTCTTCCTGCTGGTCCTCGTCGATGGCGAGGCCGACAAACAGGTTCTGACCGGTAATTTCCGCCTTCGAGGCGTCAAATTCGTAGCCCGCGGTAGACCAGAGGCCGATGATGGTGGCCCCATTGGAAACAATCACATCGTGCAACATGCCCATGGCATCGAGAAAATAGTCTCCGTAACCAAACTGATCACCGAGGCCGAACAGGGCTACGGTCTTGCCAGTGAAATCGATTTCCTGCACGTCTTCCCAGAAATCCTCCCAGTCCGACTGGATCTGGCCGAAATCCCAGGTGGGAATACCGAAGATCAGCTGCTCATACTCGGCGATTTCCAATTGGGTAACGTCCGCAATATCGTGGACCTCCACCCGGTCTTCCCCCAGGCGCGCTGCGATGCGCTGGGCCACACCTTCGGTGTTACCCTCGTCGCTACCGTAAAACAGGCCGATTTTGCTCACTGTATATCCTCAACTGCCAATAACTGCCCAGAGCAGCACGATACAGATGGCAGAATCCGACCGGCGCTCATGGGGCGGGCATTTTCCCAACAATAAGCGGGTTCAGCAAGGCGCAGCGGCGTTCCCGGTATGGCGGCGCCCCAAACAAAAAAGCCCCTGCAGAGCAGGGGCATCAGGGGTGGTCCCACCGGCGGTTGGGGTGGATGCCGGCGAGTCCTCTGCTGCAGGCGCAGCAGGAAGGTGTGACTGACTGATATCACATGAACATGAGAGGCAAGCGCTTAACCGCCCTGTTTTTCCGCGCGGCGGGCTTTGCGCTCTTCAAAGCGCGCCTTGCGCTCCGCTTTCAGCTCTTCCAGCTTGGCTTTCTGTTCGTCGGTAAGGATCGCCTCAAACTGCTGACGCTTCTCATGCATACGCTGCATTTTCGCGACTTCCAGCTTGCCGAGTTGCGCTCCCAGGCTGTCCAGTGTCGCCTGATCGGCGCCGGACTCGATCGCGTCGCGCAGCTGTTTGTGCAGGTCGCGCATCGCCTTGCGGTCCGCCTTGCGCGCCTCTTTACCGGCATCGCGGTCGGCTTTCAGCTGAGCCTTCTGACCCTCGGTAAGATTGAGTTCCTCCGCCAGGCGCTCGAACATGCGCCCCTTGTGATCACCGCGGTGGTGTTCACCCTTGTGATGACGCGGGCCCGGCTCTCCATCGGGGAAGGCCATCACCATGCCAGAGGTGGTCAGTGCGCTACCCAGAATCAGGGTACCAGCGAGAGTTTTCCAATTGTTCTTAGCCAGATATTTCATAGTGAATTCCTCATTTAACGCAGTGCTGTAGGGCAAACCACCTGGCCACTTTGTGTATCCCGTGTGCCGATGCGTGGATTTGCGTGTTTTCCGAGTCGGTAGGTGCATACTAGGCTCACCCACTGTAAATAGGGGCTAATGGCGGTAAACATTTGTTAAGAACGGTAAAACCCACAAACCGAATTCCCGATTCCCCGGCGTACTGCGCATATAATTCCCCCAACCACTGAGCAGTAACCCTGCACCACCCGGAAATGAGAGCGCTATTTCATGAGTCATATCCTGCTGGTAGACGACGACACTGAACTGACCGAGTTACTGGAAGAATTTCTAGTCGGAGAGGGATTCGAGGTCACCGTGGCCAATGACGGCGGCCGCGGTCTGGAGCTGGCGCGCAGCGTACCCTTCGATGCCCTGGTTCTGGACGTAATGCTGCCGGTACACAACGGCTTCGACGTTCTGCGCAAGTTGCGGGAAGACTCGGCCAACCCGGGCCATTCCCTGCCGGTGGTGATGCTCACCGCCAAGGGAGATACCGTTGACCGCATCGTCGGCCTGGAAATGGGGGCCGATGATTACCTGCCCAAACCCTGTAATCCGCGCGAGCTGGCCGCGCGCCTGCGCGCGATACTGCGCCGGGGGCGCAACGAGTCAGACCCCGGCAGCGACGACCTGGTCAATGGCCCTCTCCGACTCCTGCCCCGGGAGCACCTGTGCCAGTGGAACGGTCAGCCGGTCAATCTCACCGGCGCGGAATTTTCCGTACTCAAGGTGCTGACCGAGAGCGCCGGCCAGGTGGTCAGTAAAGAAGTGCTCACGCAACAGGCCCTGGGGCGCAAGCTGATGCCCTACGACCGCTCGATTGATGTCCACGTGAGCAATATCCGCAAAAAACTCACGGAACAGGGCGCGAGCCGGGAGCTGATCATCAATATCCGCGGTGCCGGCTATATGCTGACCCGCACCCAGGGCTGATCCATGAGCAGTCTGTTTGGACGCATTTTTTTCGGTGCCTGGCTCACCGCCATCATCATGGTGTTGGCAGCGGTGTATATCACCCATATCCGCGAATTCGGCGATCCCGCCCAGCGGGATCGCTGGGAAGGCCCGGAGCTGTTTCGCGAGATAACCCATAACCTGCGCATGACCCGCCGCCATGGTGTGGAGTATTTCCGCCACTGGCTCGATCAACAGCCGAAAGATGTGCAAAAACGCGTGTACGCCATCGATGGATCCGGCCAGGAAATACTGCACCGCGCCATCCCCCAGGATATGGCCCCCCTGTTTGCCGGCCTGAATTTCCGCAACCGCGAAGCCCGCGGGCTGGTAGACCGAAAGCCCAGCGTGGGCTTTTTTGTGCACCAACGGGGCGGTGAGACCCTGCGCGTGGTATTCATCGCCGGGAAAAGCAAAGAAGAGCTGCTACTGCGATTTATTCTGCGCAGCTTCTGGCCGATCCTGGTACTCGCCACCCTGGCGTCCGGCCTGGCCTGCTACCTGCTGGCACGTTACCTGAGCAAGCCTCTGGACAACCTGCGGGTAGCCACCCGGCGCGTTGCCGCCGGCGACCTCAGTTACCGGGTAACGCCGACCCTACGCGGCCACGGTCGTGAGCTGGGTGAACTGGCTGCAGATTTCGACTCCATGACCGCGCAACTTCAGGAATCCATGGCCGAGCAGCGCCGCCTGATCAAGGACGTGTCCCATGAACTGCGCTCCCCCCTCGCCCGCCTGCAGGTGGCACTGGGGATCGCGCGGCAGAAACAGGTGGCGGAACTGGATCCGGAACTCGACAAGATCGGCAAGGCGGCGGATTACCTCGAGGATATTATTGCGGATATTCTGTCACTGCCCGTCAGCGGAGACGCGCAGCGACCGCTGGATGACGTGGTGGAAATCAACGGCCTGCTGCAGGCACTGAGCGATGAATTGCAGGATGAAGCCGCCCGTAAACAGGTATCGGTTTCCCTGCGCGGCGAAGGTAGTGAGCTGTTGGTAGCCACCCGCGGCAGCTCTCTTACCGCCGCATTGGAGAACATCCTGCGCAACGCGATCAAATACAGCCCCGAGGGCGGCCAGGTGACCGTCTCGGTGAAAACCCTGGCACCCAGTGCGGCGGACCAGGGTGCCGGCGACAGTAGCGGACACTGTCAGATACAGGTTACCGATTCCGGCCGCGGCGTTCCCGAATCGGAGCTACAGGCCATTTTCCGCCCCTTCTACCGCACCGACGAAGCCCGCAGTCGCGAGAGCGGGGGCTTCGGACTGGGGCTGGCGATCGCCCAGCGCACCGTTGCCCAGCACCGGGGGCAGATCGACGCCTTCAATGCGCCCGCCGCGGGCCTGGCCGTACGCATCACGCTCCCCCTGCTGGATACCAGCTTCTAGTGGACGAGAGGGGGAACACTATTCCTCCCCTCGCCCGCTGGCGAAGCGGAAATTCTCTCAGTACACTTTCCTGCAGGCTTCGCTGGCCGGTGTTTTCGCAGTCCTCCACCGCCACCATTGTGCCGTCGTTCAATCCTACGGGGGGTTCTCCATGCGCTGGTTACTGTACATTCTGGTTTTTCTCGCCCTGCTGGTACTGGCTGGCTTCCTCTTCCCGCGCGTCGCCACTACAGAGCGCAGTGTGTATATCGCCGAGCCTCCAGAGGCCGTGTTCCCTTACCTGAACAATTTCCGCAACTTCAACAAGTGGTCCCCGTGGTACCAGATTGATCCGGAAACCGAATACGCCTATGAGGGCTTCCCGGAAGGTAACGGCGCCATCATGCGCTGGAACAGCGACAACCCCAGTGTGGGCAGCGGCTCTCAGACCATCACCGCCAGCGAACCCTACTCGCGGGTCGCCACCGACCTGGATTTCGGCACCCAGGGTCAGGCCAAGGCGGAATTCACCCTGCAGCCACAGGGCAGCGGCACCAATGTGACCTGGTCATTCGAATCAGAGATGGGCGGCAGCCCCATCGCCCGCTGGATGGGGCTGATGGTCTCGCGCATGGTAGGTAAGTCTTTTGAGGACGGCCTGCAGAAGCTGAAGACCCTGGTCGAGTCCGAGGCCAGTGCCGGCACGCCACCGGTTTCCGCCGACGAAGCGGTTCCCTCAGATGGTGGCAATATCGAGCCGGAGGTCACTGACCCGGGGATGGAGAACGAGATCATCGAAGGGGACGAACTCGAGGTACCTGATTCCGACGGTGATGCCATCGAGGATTTCGAACAGGACGAACAGCCCTGAACAGGCGCCACCGGCAGCACACCAGGCACAAAAAAGGCAGCCAAACTGCCTTTTGACGACCTTCGCTGATCAGTGGCTATTGCGCTTGGGCACCCGCCCGCCCGCCGGTACCGGGGACTTGCGCAGCTTGCGACGCTGACGCTGCAGCACCTCTTTCTCTGCCTGGGTCAGTGCGCGCTGGCCCAGCTTGGGCAGACCCGCGGTGATACACAGGTCATCAATTTCCCGGGGCTCCATTTCAATCCACTGACCCACACGTACATGGGAGGGAATAAATACACTGCCGTAGCGCACCCGCTTCAGGCGGCTGACCCGCACCCCCTGGGATTCCCACAGGCGGCGCACTTCCCGATTGCGCCCCTCCATCACCACGCAGTAAAACCAGCGGTTGGTGCCTTCACCACCGCTCTCCACAATATCGGTGAAGCGCGCTTCACCGTCATCCAGCGCCACGCCCTTGATCAGGCGCTTTTTCATATCGTCGTCCACCTGCCCCTGGATTCGCACCAGGTATTCCCGGTCGATGACTGAGGAGGGGTGCATCAGTTTGTTGGCCAGCTCACCACTGTTGGTAAACAGCAGCAGGCCGCTGGTGTTGAAGTCCAGGCGACCGACCGAGATCCAGCGGCCGGTTTTCAGGCGCGGCAAGCGATCGTAGACCGTAGGGCGTCCTTCGGGGTCGTGGCGGGAGCAGATTTCACCTGTCGGCTTGTTATAGAGAATCACGCGCACACGATGTCCGTCGCTTCCGGTGATACGCTTGCCGTCAAATTCAATCTGGTCGTCTTCACTGACCCGCTCACCCAGGCCGGCCACTTCGCCGTTCACAGTGACACGGCCAGCCTCGATGGCACGCTCCATTTCCCGACGCGAACCAAGGCCGGCGCGCGCCAATACTTTTTGCAGTTTTTCGCCCATTGGCGCTGCGTCATCACTCATGGGTGGAGGTTTTCCGGGGATTGCTGTTCATCTTCTTCCTGTTCGTCGTGCGGCGCCTCATTGGCCGCGACGTCTTCTTTACCAGCTTGCACTGGGGCATCTTCTTGCTCTGCTGACCATTCGCCCTCTTCCGGTACAGGTGCTTCTTCAGGGTAGTCCTGGTCACCGCCGCTGTCCGTGATTTCGCGGTGAGGGACTGCGGGGTCTGCGGGTTCTTCCGCCGCCGCGGCAGGGGGCTCCCCCTCCTCGACCGGTTCCACGCCATCCGGGTCGCGGGTCGCTTCCGCGGCCGCCTCGCCCTCGTCACCCGCGTCGTCGGCGGACTCAGCCGTATCCTGCGCCGGACTGGTGGCTTCCGCCGCTTCACCCGTCCCGTCAGTATCGCTGTCGGTGGACGTCGCGCCTTCCGCTGGTGCCGGCGCGCCATCGCCCAGATCCAGCGCGGCATTCAGACTTTCGATATCGCGAATTTCCGCCAGCGTGGGCAGATCGTCCAGGCTCTTCAGATTGAAGTAGTCGAGAAACTCCCGCGTGGTTGCATAAAGCGAGGGCTTGCCAGGGACATCCCGCTGCCCAACCACCTTGATCCAGCCCCGCTCCGACAGGCTTTTCACAATGTGGGAACTCACCGCCACACCGCGGATTTCCTCAATATCACCCCGGGTAATCGGCTGTCGATAGGCGATGATGGCCAGGGTTTCCAGGGTCGCACGGGAGTATTTCTGCGGCTTTTCTTCCCACAGCTTGTTCACCCAGGGGGCCAGGTCTTCCGGTACCTGAAAGCGCCAGCCGCTGGCCACCTGCTTCAACTCAAAGCCGCGCTCTGCACAGTTTTCGGCAATCTCTTCCAGAACCTGTCTGAGCGCCGCTTTTTCCGGGCGCTCCCCCTCGTCGATCAATGACAGAAGTTTGTCTTCCGACAGCGGTTGTGCCGCCGCCAGCAGGGCTCCTTCGATTATCCGGCGCAGTAATTCCGGGGCGATACTCATGTTGTTGGATTCACTCACTCTTCACTGAACTCCGGTGCCGTGCGCGGTGGATACTCCGCACTGGGTGCGGATTGAGGCGCATCGTCAAGCGCCAGCTCCCTACTGGACTGAGACATTTCCGCCTCCCGGGACTGTTCCGGCGCCATCCCGCGTGCAGGGACTTCCTCATCCGCAGGCACTTCATCACCTGCGGGCACTCCGCCATCGGGATGGTCGTGTTCGCCAGACGCATCTTCCTGCGCGGAAACTTCCTCCTCAGAGGCTTCCGACACCTCGCCACGGGCGCGCACATGAATGGGTCCGAAGGCGTCGTTCTGAACCAGTTCCAGCAGGGATTCTTTCACCAGTTCCATCACTGCGAGGAAGGTCACCACCACTCCGAGGCGCCCCTCTTCCGCACGGAACAGGCTGACAAATGGTACGAACTGGCGGTGTTTGATCTTGTCGAGAACCTGGGTCATACGCTCCCGGGTAGACAGCTTCTCTTTTTCCACCTGGTGGCTTTCGAACATATCGGCGCGGCGCAGCACATCCGCCAGGGCGACCAGCACTTCTTTCAGGTCGACTTCCGGTTCGGGCCGGGTCAGCTTGCGGTCTGGACCGCTGGCATTGGCCTGATGGATATCCCGGCCCATCCGCGGTAATTCGTCCATATCTTCCGCGGCGGTTTTAAATCGCTCGTATTCCTGCAGGCGGCGAATCAGGGCGGCGCGCGGGTCTTCCCCTTCCTCTTCCTCCGCTTCCGGTGGGCGCGGCAACAGCATGCGGGACTTGATCTCCGCCAGCATGGCCGCCATCACCAGGTATTCAGCGGCCAGCTCGAAGCGCATGGAGGTCATCATCTCCACGTAAGCCATGTACTGGCGGGTAATATCCGCCACATTGATCTCGAGAATGTCCAGGTTCTGCCGGCGGATCAGATACAGCAGTAAGTCGAGGGGGCCTTCGAATGCCTCGAGGATCACCTCCAGGGCATCCGGGGGGATGTACAGGTCGCTGGGAAGGTCGGTGAAGGCCTTGCCTTCCACCACCGCAAAAGGCATTTCTCCCTGACGGGGGCCCGCGGAGGCGTCAGCCACGGCTTGTCCGACGCTGGCATCCGGGGCATCTTGGTCCTGCGCAGGCGCGATTTCCGGAGCCTCTGTGACTCCGGCACCTGCGTCGGGCGCCCCCGCGGCCAGCGCATCTTCCGCCACCGCCGGTTCCGACGCAGTGGACTCATCGGCCACAGCCCCGGTCTCAGCCACGTGGGAATCGGCCGCCACGACTTCTTCTAATTCTTCACTGGACACACAATCACCGGACATCTGAGGAAAAGCGCACCCCGCAGGCTGCGCCAAACGCGCGATTATACATCAGCGTCAGCCGAGAATTTCATCAATTGCACCACATCCCTGACGCACCAGTACTGGTTCGTCACCGGTGAGGTCGACGACGGTGGTGGCCTCCAAACCACAGAAACCGCCATCGATCACCAGCTCCACCTGATGCTCTAGGGTGTCGCGAATATCGTAGGGGTCCGTGAGGGGCTGATCTTCGCCGGGCATAATCAGGCTGCAGCTCATCAAGGGTTCGCCGAGCGCGCTGATGATCCCCTGCACGATCGGATTGTCCGGCACGCGCAGGCCGATGGTTTTGCGCTTGGCGTGGGCCAGGCGACGGGGCACCTCGGAGGTGGCCGGCATAATAAAGGTGTAGGGCCCCGGGGTGTGATTCTTCAGCAGGCGGAACATCTGATTGTCCACCTTGGCGTAACTGGCGAGCTCTGACAGGTCCCGGCACATCAGCGTGAAGTTGTGATTCTTGTCCAGCTGGCGCAAGGCACGGATACGTTCCACCGCCATTTTTTCACCCAGCCGGCAACCAATGGCGTAGGCCGAGTCGGTGGGAAAGACGATAACACCGCCGGAAGCCACGATATCGGCCGCCTGACTGATCAGACGCGCCTGCGGGTTTTCCGGATGGATCTGGAAGAATTGCGCCACTGCTACCCCCTGGTTCAGAAAGCGCAGGAATCACCTGCGCGAGTATTCATTGTTGGCGTCAGTTTGCCATAAACACCTCTGGTGAGCAGCCACCCCCGCCGCCCTACCCCTGCCACAAGCTCCAGACCGGGTCCGCCCCCGCCGGCAGATGCACACTGCCGAGAGCGCGCCATGGCTGCTCGGGCTGGTGAAAATCACTGCCCAGGGAGGCTAGGAGTCGGGGTTTGTGGGCCGGGTCCGGCGCAGCCACCTGGGCCATCAGTGACTGTATTTCCCGCGTCTGTACCGGGTTCTGCTGTCCGCAGACCACTTCCGCCGCATCTCCGCCAACCCCGTGAAAGTCTTTGAGCAGAGCGAGCAGGCGGGTGCGGGTCAGGCCGTATTTCAACGGGTGGGCAAGCACCGCTGCGCCGCCGGCCCCGTGGATGGCGGCAACGGTCGCCCCGAGCTCCGGCCAGGGCACCGAGGCATCGCCAATTTTTCCCTGGCCGAGATAGCGCTTGAACGCTTTCGCCGTATCACTCACATGGCCCTCGGCCACCATCCAGCGGGCAAAGTGAGGGCGCCCTATTTCATCGCCCCCGGCGAGGGCGCGCGCTCCCTCATAAGCGCCGCGGAAGCCCCGTTTTTCCAGTCGTTGCGCGATCTCCCGGGCCCGCTGGCGCCGCAGCCCGGCACGTGCGGAAATGGCCGTCGCGAGCGCATCGGACGCACAGTCAACGTTGAGCCCGACAATATGAACCACCCGTCGCCCCCAGCGTGCAGTCAACTCAATACCGGGCAACAGGGTGATCCCGGCCTCCGCCGCGGCGGCGCTGGCCGCGTCGATTCCGGCTACGGTATCGTGATCGGTGAGCGCCAACAGTGTCACACCTGCGGATTTCGCCCTCGACACCAGCGCCGCAGGGCTTAAAATACCGTCGGATGCGGTGCTGTGGCAGTGCAGGTCAACCTGACCTGACAATGCATTGTCAGTCACGAGGAGGCGGGCAGTGTCCATATCACAGTCCATAACGCATGCTAACTTGATTTGCGAAGGGCCCACCCAAACCGCTCTCGCGCAAGTGAAGCCACAACGGAACCGACCCGCGCGGCGACTGTCTCAGTAACTCGCAGGTAAAACCGCCAATGCCGCTGTGGCCGTGGTGCGGTTTCAACCGGTTCACCGGTTTCAGGGATAAGGCCCCGCACGGGGGAAAGTAACTTCGCCACTGACAGCTGTAGGGTCAGCCAGCGGGCATTATCACCGGAACAGAAGATGACTGATAGCAACCAGACAAATTCAGCGGCGGCTACGCCCGAGACCACCACTGAGATCCCCGCCGACAAGCCCCACAAGGAAAGCCTGCTGGGCAACCTGCTCCTCAATATCGTCATACCCACACTGATCCTCACCAAACTCTCTGGCGATGACTGGCTGGGCACCAAATGGGCGATCGTGGTAGCGCTGGCCTTCCCTCTGGGATACGGCCTGCGCGACCTGCAGCGCTCCGGCAAGATCAACTTTTTCTCGGCACTGGGCGTGATCAGTATTCTGCTGACCGGCGGCATGAGCCTGCTGGAGCTGGATGCGAAATACATCGCCATCAAGGAGGCCGCCATCCCCGGCCTCCTCGGCATACTCACCATCGCCAGCCTGTACACCCGCTGGCCACTGGTGCGCACCCTGATTTACAACGACCGAATTCTCGATACAGCCAAAATTGCCAACCGTCTCGCAGCCAAGAACAACGAGACCGCGTTTAATCGCACCCTGCAGCAGGCTTCGTGGATGATTGCCGGGTCTTTCTTTCTCTCGTCGACCCTCAATTACATTCTTGCGGAAGTTCTGCTGCAGAGCCCCCCGGGCACCGCAGCGTTTAACGAAGAGCTGGGCAAAATGACTGCGCTCAGTTTCCCGGTAATCGCCCTGCCTGCCACCATCATTCTGATGCTGGTGCTGGTGTTTCTGTTTCGCCGTATCGGCAAACTGACCGGGCTGACGCTGGAAGAGATCATGGTGCAGCAGTAACGCGCCCCACAGCGCCCGCTGCACCGGAAATACGACGATCGCCAAAACGATAACAGACCAGGATTCCAATACAGAATATGTGGTACGCCATCATCAGCCAGGATGTCGAAAACAGCCTGCCGCTGCGCAAGACCGCGCGCGCCGAACACATTGCGCGCCTGAACACCCTGAAAGACCAGGGCCGCCTGCTGATCGCCGGCCCGCACCCGGCCATCGACAGCGAAGATCCCGGCGAGGCGGGATTTACCGGCAGCCTCGTGGTGGCAGAATTTGCATCACTGGCCGGCGCGCAACGCTGGGCGGACGCCGACCCGTACATGGCCGCGGGCGTGTATGCCTCAGTCACCGTCAAACCGTACAAGCTGGTTCTGCCCTGAGGCGACCGCGACACCATAACAATTTGAGCTCCCGATTTTTCTGACCATGAAGAAACTGATTTCCACACTCACCGCCTCCGTGCTCGCGCTGGCTGCCAGCCACAGCCTGGCCATCAGCTCGGAACGCTATATCACCGATGAACTGCACGTCCCCATGCGCTCCGGCCAGGGCAATGAATTTCGCATCCTGCATCGCGGCCTGCCCAGTGGCACCAAGTTGACCCTCCTGCAGGACTCGCCGGATACCGGTTGGGCCCAGGTCCGCACTCCTGGTGGTGAAGAAGGCTGGGTACGCCGCCAGTACCTCGAGTCTGAGCCCGTGGCGAAAATCAAACTGGCACAGGCAGAGCAGCGCCTGCAACATATCGAGAGTATGCAGGGAGACCTTGGGGGGGAAGTACGACGCCTTGAGGAAGACAACACCAAGCTCACCACCGCGCTGAAAATCGAACAGGAGCGGGCACAGGCGCTGGCCAAAGAACTGAAGGAACTGAAGGCCCTGTCGGCCGATGCGGTTGCCCTCAACCAGCGCCACCAGAAGCTGCTCAACCAGCACGAACTCCTGAAACAGAAGCAGTCCATGAGCCAGGCAGAAATTCAGCGCCTGTCCTCCAGCGAATCCCAGAAGTGGTACATGTACGGTGCGATTTCCGTATTGCTGGGGGCAATTCTGGCCATGGTCGCTCCGCACTTCAAACCGCGCAAACGCAATTCCGAGTGGGCGAACTAGCGTTCCATTTTCCCTATACGGAAAGCTGCGGTTAGAATCTAAAGGCCCGGTCATCACCGGGCCTTTTTATGTTCGCCCTTTGTATTCGCCACTGGAAGAGAATATGAAACACCTCCCCTCCTTTCCCCTTCTGCTGAAAGCCGCTGTCACGGCGCTGATACTGGGCTTTTCCAGCCTCGCACTGGCGGCGACCAGCAACCCGCGCGTCGAACTGGAAACAGATCTCGGTACCATTGAGCTGATTCTGTATGCCGACAAAGCACCTGCTACGGTGGAAAACTTCCTGAACTACGTGGACAGCGGATTTTACAACGGCACGATTTTTCACCGGGTAATTCCCGGGTTTATGGCCCAGGGGGGCGGCTTCACATTCGATTTTCAGGAAAAGCCCACCAACGACCCGGTCAAGAATGAATCGGACAACGGCCTGTCGAACCAGCGAGGCACCATTGCCATGGCGCGCACCAGCGATCCCGACAGCGCCACCTCGCAGTTTTTTATCAACCTGGTGGACAATAGCCGCCTCGACGGCAGCGCCAGCAAGCCCGGCTACACCGTATTCGGCAAAGTGCTGCTGGGTATGAGCGTGGTACAGCAGATCGCCGCCGAGCCCCGGGGTCAGCACAAGGCCTTCCGCGATGCACCGAACATGGCCGTGCGTATACTGAGAGCAAAACGCAAGGGCTCGAGTGCAAAAGCGCCTTCCGCGGCCCCCCACAACAGTGGAGAACAAACCCAGTGATTGATCTCAGCGTCAACCTGAACAAAATTGCCCTGATTCGCAATTCCCGCGAAGGCAACTACCCGGATGTCGTCGCGCACGGACGTACCTGTCTGGATGCCGGCGCCAATGGCATTACTGTGCACCCGCGCCCGGACCAGCGGCATATCCGCCCCGGTGATGTGCGCGACCTGGCAGCGCTGTGCGCTGCACGAAATGTCGAATTCAACGTGGAAGGCAATCCTTTTGCCGGTGCTACCGGTACCTATCCCGGCTTACTGCCGCTGGTACTGGAGACCCAGCCGCAACAGTGCACCCTGGTGCCAGACAGCAATGACCAGCTCACCTCCGACCACGGTTTTGACCTGACCCGCGATGGCGCGCGCCTGGAACCGATCATCCAACAGCTCAAGGACGCCGGTATCCGCGTGAGCCTGTTTATGGATCCGGACAAGGCGCAGATCACCCTGGCAAAGGCGGTGGGTGCCGACCGCATCGAACTCTATACCGGCCCCTTCGCCGAGGCTGTCACACAGCAAAGCAGCGAGGTCGAGCGCATTTTTGCCGAGCATTGCGCCGCCGCAGAGCACGCCCTGCATCTGGGGCTCGGAGTCAATGCCGGGCACGACCTCAATCTGATCAATCTGCGCCGCTACCGCACCCTGCCCGGCCTGCAGGAGGTGTCCATCGGTCACGCACTGACCGTCGACGCCATCAGCATGGGGTTGTCCAACGCAGTGGCCGCCTATGTGACCTGTCTGGCGGGCGAATAATTGCATACCCTGAATATCATCGGTGCCGGCAAGCTGGGACAAACCCTTGCGGCGCTGTGGCACCGGCGCGGGACCTTCACCATCGGCGGTATTCTCAACCGCCGGCGAGAAAGCGCCGCGCGGGCGCAGGCGTTTATTGGCGCGGGCACCGTCATTGATACTCTGGCGCAAATGCCTGCCGCAGACCTCTGGTTACTGGCCGTGCCCGACGACCAGATCGCCGCGACCGCGGCGGCACTTGCACCGGTTCTCCGTGGGCAGAATACGCCACCACTGGTATTCCACTGCAGTGGGGCCCTGCCGGCGTCGATACTCTCGCCCTGCGGTACCCCCCGTGTAGCCAGCGCACACCCGGTACACAGCTTTGCGGATCCGCAACGCTCGTTGCGCGACATGCCCGGTGCCACAGTGGCACTGGAGGGTGCGCCGGAAGCCCTGGCCACACTGGCGCCCGCCTTTCAGGCACTGGACTGCAGTTGCCTACACCTCGACGCGGAACAGAAAGTGCTGTATCACACCGGCTCGGTCATCGCGTGCAATTACCTTACGGTGTTACTGGAGCAGAGCCTGCAGGTGTTTGCCGCGGCGGGAATCGATCGGCAAACTGCCGCGCAGATGCTGCAGCCGATCGTCCTGCAAACGGCGCGCAACAATTTTGCACTGGGCCCTGAGCAGGCACTGACCGGACCGTTGGTTCGCGGTGACAGGGCCACCGTAGCGCGACAGATCGAGGCCCTGGACAAAACCCTTCCAGACACCGCCGCGGTCTATCGGACACTGGGGCTGGCGGCACTACCACTGGCGAAACGGGCCGGCTTGAGCGAAGATGCGCGCCGCCAAATACAATCCCTTCTTGATGAACCGCTATCGTGACCGATTCCCCCGAATATCTGAAAAAGCGCGCCTTTTTCGACAGCCTGCTTACCATCTACGGTCGCAAACCGGTACTGGAGGCGCTGCAAGACCACTCCCTGCCGGTGCACAAGCTGCACCTGGCAGACAGCAACCGCAAGGATCAGCTGATCTCCCGTATCGAGCAGCTGGCAGCGGACCGGGATATCGAAGTGGCCCATTGGGACCGCAAAGGCCTGTCCCGAATCTCAAAAAATGCCCGCCAGGATCAGGGCGTGGCACTGGATCTGGCGCTGCCCAAGTACGGCAGTGCCGACCGCTTTCTGCAGGAAAATAGCGGCGCCCACTACGAGTTGCTGGCACTGGACGGAATCACCAATCCCCAGAACCTGGGCATGATCATCCGTTCCGCCTGCGCCGGCGGTATCGACGGCATCCTGCTGCCGAAAAAAGGCTGCGCCCAGATTGATCCGCTGGTGATCAAGGCCAGCGTCGGCACCCTGTTCAAAACCCCGATCCTGCGCTGTGATCAACTGGGGGCGACCCTGGCAAAGTTTTCGGAACACGGGGCGCGTGTGTGTGCCCTCTCCTCCCACGCAAAAGATACCCTGGGCACCCTGGACGCCAGCACTGCAACCATTTTTGTACTGGGCAACGAAACCCACGGTGTCAGTCCGGCGGTGGCAAAATCCTGCACCCATCGCATTCGCATCCCGATGCAGAATGATGTTGAAAGCCTCAATGTCGCCGTCACCGCGGCACTGATCAGTTTCCGCCACCAGTTCTGAAGATCGTCATATTCCCCCCGGGGTTTCACGCAGGAAACCCCCGCCCTTGGGCGCTATGCCGGCCCACCAATATCAACACGCCATTTTTCACGCCAATAATTGCCCTCCACCGCGTCCCCGCACTGGCAAAGTCGCCAAGATCAACTAAAAGTAACGGGAAGAAGTAAAAGTGCGCGATACCGCAACCAGCTTCTAATTTTCTTCTGACATGGAGTGCGTTCGATCTCAAGAAATCTGGCTGCGCACCCCATTAACCAACGCCTCTGACACCAGCGTAAAAAAAACGATCTCTGCTAATGACAATGCCAAGGAAGACTCCTATGCCTTTCAAATTCTTTACTCCCAAACTATCCGCGGGGATCACGCTCGCCGCCGCCATGATTGCCGGCAGCCAGGTGACCGCACAGGAAACCAGTTATATCGATATCATGGCCGTGGGCACACGGGTGGATAAGGACCGCCATACCGAGCGCCAGGGCGCCGGAGCCCGGGCCACTTACGGCTTCCAGACCAGTGGCAACTGGTTTACCGAAGTGCAACTGTTTGGCGTCAAACTGGATGAGGACGACAGCCTGTTCGAGCCCGAGGTACAACCAACCGACAATCCCTACATTTTTACCGGCAGCCTTACTCCCTCTGGTGATGTAGAGCTCGCAGGCCTGGGCATGGATGTGGTGTATCACTTCAACGGTCGCCAGGGGTACTCGCCATTCCTGCTCGGTGGTGTCGGTGTGTCTCACAACAACACCAAGTTCGATTACGGAATTCAGGAAACCAACGCCTTCGTCAACATCGGTGCCGGTATCGTCAGTGGCCCGATCAGTGATAACGGGGTCAAAGTGCGTGCGGAAGTGCGCTACCTGCGCGACTTCTTCGCCGGTGATATGAACGACTATCAGTTTGGTATCGGCATCAGCATTCCGCTGAACTGCCCGCCACCACCCGCGCCCACCGTGGCCTACGCACCGCCGCCCAAGGAAGAACCGGTCGAGCAGATCAACCTGGACGACGACGGTGATGGCGTGCTCAACCAGAACGACCGCTGTCCAAACACGCTGCCCGGCGCCAAAGTGGATGAATTTGGCTGCGTGGTGGCCGACCAGACCATCACCCTGGATAACATCCAGTTTGAATTCAATTCCGCCAGGCTCACCCCCCGCGCGGAAGCCTCGCTGGACATGGTGGTGCAGTCCCTGCGCAGCCAGCCCAACACGCTGGTCGAAGTGGCCGGACACACAGACAGCCAGGGCAACGACGGTTACAACCTGCGCCTTTCCGGACAGCGCGCAGAGTCTGTGCGCAAGTACCTGGTCTCCCGCGGGGTGAATACCTCACGTATTACCGCCAAGGGTTACGGCGAGACCAAACCCGTCGCGTCCAACGCGACAGAGGCCGGTCGCGCGCAAAACCGCCGGGTAGAACTGAACTTCCGTTGATTTGACCAACTGGTCCGGCAATGGGCATCCCCGGCACTCTCCCGGGGCCAATGCAGGGCAATAGCACAAAAGCCGGCATTCGCCGGCTTTTTTTATGCACAATCCACAGAAACTGTGGATATGTCTGTGAGCAACGTACGGGAAAACGCCGCCAGCCCGCATGACTCCGTTGTAACCACTTTGTGAAGAAAATTTAACCAAATTAAATTTTCATTACAAATCAGTCACTTACAAATGCTTTCAAAACAGGCTTGACAAATTTCCGCTGTAACTAAACCCCCGTTTCGGTTCACCCCACACTGTGGAAAGCTTTTTCGGCTAGCCCGAAAGAGCTATCAAAATTCAAGGTTTTTTTGCTACAGGAGACGCCAATCCGGCATCTGCCCACACAGCGGGCACAAATTGGACACTGGTCAACCAGTGGCACCAGATAGTCGCTAAGGGGAAGGGAGCAGGCGCCGCAGACCACGGCGCCACAGAATTGGCGTTGCGCTTGCCTCCCGCACCGTTAACGGGAGAAAGCGGCCAGTGGGTGGGTGGTGGTAATGGCCATCTGTACACGGGCACCCGGCTCCGCCTGCACTTCATGGCTGGTGCGCACTTTGAGTTGCACGCCGTCGGCAATCTGTACTGCAAACAGGCGCGAGCACCCCTCGTAGCGTACCCAGTCCACCACGCCATTGCCCATCTGCGACGGGATCAGAGACAGGTCATCCGGGCGCAACAGTAAATCCACCGGGCCGCTGGCACCGTCGATCGGAATACCGGGAGCAGGCCCCAGCGCGGTGGTTACCTGATGCCCCTGCAACTCGCCGGGAAGAAAGCTGGCCTCCCCAAGAAAGCGCGCCACAAATCGGCTCGCGGGCTCGGCGAAACAGGTTTCCGGGGTATCCAACTGCTCCAGCTTTCCGCCATTCAGGATTCCCACCCGGTCGCCAACCGACAGCGCCTCCTCCTGATCGTGCGTTACCCAGATAGCAGGAATACCCGCCGCCTTGAGCGCTTCGCGGATTTCCCAGCGCAGACTGTCTTTCAGCGCTGCATCCAGATTGGAAAGGGGTTCATCCAGCAAAATAAACGCGGGTTGGTGCGCAATGGTCCGCGCCAGCGCTACCCGCTGCTTTTGCCCGCCGGACAGGCTCGCGGGTTTGGCCTGACGGAAGTTTTCCAGCCCCAGCAGCTCCAGCCAATGGTCCGCCAGCGCGGTATCCTTCAGTCGAAAACACACATTTTCCTGAACCGTCAGATGGGGAAACAGCGCGAAATCCTGAAATACCATCCCCACATTGCGCTTCTCCGGGGGAACCGGCTGCTTCGCCGTGGACCGCCAGCCACCCAGGGCAATCTCCCCTGCGGATACGGGAATCAACCCGGCAAGCGCCTGCAGGATTGTGGTTTTACCGCAACCGGTGGGACCCACCAGCATCAACACCTCGTCCTTACCCAGGGCGAGATTGAGATCGTCCACCACACGGATGGAACCATAGTCGACAGACAGGTGGCTTACGTTCAGCATTACCGCAGTTACTTTCCTGAAACTTCAAGTTCGGCCCGGCGCTCTCCGGACAACATCAACGCCAGCCCCAGGGCCGACATCAATACAAGCAGCAATCCGGGGATGGCTGCGCGGCCAAAATACCCCGCTTCGTACACACGCCACAAGTAGGTTGCCAACGTTTCAAATCCGGTGGGCCCCAGCATCAGCGTGGCGGGCAGCTCGCGCATGGCCTCGAGAAACACCAGCGCCGCACCGGCGATCATGCCGCGCAGGGTCAATGGCAATGTCACCCGCTGAAACGCCTCCCGCGGGCTTGCCCCCAGTACCCGCGCGGCCTTTACCAGGCTGGAGTCCAGACCTTCTGCCGTCGAGCGCACGGAACCTACCGCCAGGGGCAGGAACCGCAGTACATAACACAGCACCAGTAACCCCAGGGTCTGGTACAGAAATGGCAGCTTGAGTCCCACATATACCAGCGCAGTCCCCATGACGATTCCCGGCACGCCGAACCCGAAGTAGGTCACCCGCTCCATAAAACGCCCGGCACGGCCGGCAATGGCCGCGTGGGCCACGGGAATTGCCAGCACCACCGCACACAGCGCTGCCAGAAAGGACGCATGGGCAGAATTCCAGGCATAACGGAGGTCAAACCCGGCACTGCCCTCACGTGCCAGCCAGACCGCAAAGATCGCCAGCGGCAGCACTACCGCCAGGAGAATGACCGGTGACACCAGCAGCGCGATCAGCAGGCGCTGAGGGCGGTCGGGCCACAGAGTCAGGTGGCGCCCCGGCTTCTCGCGACTGCCGCGGACCCGGGACTCAAGGAACAGCACCAGCCCCACAATCACCAGCAATTGCAGCGACAGCATCGCCGCCTGGCTCAGCCCGAACGCGTTGTATTCCACAAAAATCACCCGGGTAAAGGTGTCCAGACGCATGATTGCGGGAGTGCCAAAATCTGAAAGCGTGTACAGCGCCACCAGCAGGCCACCGGCGGCAATCCCCGTAGCCACCCGCGGCAGCACCACCTTCCAGAGGCTCATCCCCAGGGACATGCCCAGCGTACGCGCTGCGTTGACCAGGCTTGCATCCAGGCTCAATAGGGAGGCGCGGGTGGTCAACATGACGAATGGGTAGGAATACAGAATCATCACCAGAGACGCGCCGGGCAGCCCGTCCATCGCGGGCAGTGGCACCCCCAGCAGATTATCGATTTCCCCTCCCCGGCCAAAAGCCGCGTAGAGGGTAAAAGCGCCGATATAACTGGGAATCGCCAGCGGCGCCGCAAGGATGACCAGCCATAAACGCCGCCAGGGAAACTGCACGTACGCGGTGACCAGCGCCAGTGGAACTCCGATCAGCACCGACCCCAACACCGTAAACGCCATCAGCAACAGCGTATTCGAGAGTACGCGCAGGTTGTGGGCATCGAACAGCGCCGCCTCATCCGCGGCCAGGTCGATCAATACCCCAATAGGCAGAATGGCCAGCAGCGCAATCAGCGCTGCCAGCGGGTAGGAACTGGGCCAGCGGGTCATAAAACCCCGACGCGGCGCATCAGATTGAGGGTGGGACGTAAATCCGCCAGCTGGGTGAGATCCAGTTTGGGGGGAGAAATGGCACTGAGCGCTGGCAGCCCCTGTGGCGGCTGAACACCATTCACCAGCGGGATTTCATAGGCTTCCCGGGCCAGGTAGGACTGCACCTCACGGGTCAGCAGATAGCGAATGAAGTTGATCGGCAGATCGCCCTCACTCAGTGCGAGAATTCCAGACGCATTCACCAGGCAACCCGCGTCATTGTTGGTGAATGCCAGATCCACCTTCGCCTCGGGTTTACCGCTTTTCAGTCGCAGGGTGTAGTAGTGATTGGCGAAGCCAATATCCACTTCACCGCGCTCTACCCCCATCACAACCCCCAGCTCACCGGCGTAACTCTTGGCCCGTTCACTGACGCCCTTGAGCCAGTCGGCAGTGGCCTGCTCGCCCTCAAGCAGGCGCATCGCGGTCACAAATGATTGGAACGATGCATAGGCCGGGGCCCAGCCGATACTCAGGTCGCTGTCCGCCAGGGCCATGACACTGTCGGGAATCCGGTCGGGAGTTACCCGCTCGGTGTTGTACGGCAGGGTTCGAATGCGGCCGGTGACGGGCGCCCACTGAGGATACTGGAAACCGGGTTTCAGCTGGCCGGTCAACGCGGCCGGCAGTGGCCGCGCCAGCCCCGCATCGGCAACCAGGCCGATAGCCCCGGAATCCACCGCCCAGAAAACATCCGCACGACGCACCCCGGCCTTGGATTCCGCAACGATGGTGTTGGCCAGCGCGGCGGTAACCCCACGGCGCACCTGGAGATTGAATTTGGGGTTGCGCTTGCGAATGGCCTCGAGAACATTTTCGTAAAGCCCACCCTCGCCGCGCCCCAGGTAGAGAGTGAGATCTCCCTCCAGCGGCGGCAGCTGCTCCACGGAAAGCGCCATATTTTCCGTATCCGACGCCCAGGCGGAAACGGGCAGACACCCCACGGCGCCAGCCACGGCAAGACTGTTTAGACAGGCACTACGTAAAAAAGCTCTGCGCTGCACGGATGGTCCTTATTCGAATCTCTCTGGGCTTGGGTATCGGCGAAAACGTTCGTTAGAAAACGTCCTTGCGTTTTTTCTCGGCGGCAACCAGCAATTCTTTGGCGCGGTCGATTTTCACCTGCATGGACTCCACGACTTTTCGCACATCATCCACGCTGGCATTACCGTTGATTGCCTGCGGCAGGGTTACGTTGAAATCCTTCTCCAGATCTTCGACCAGCGCAGCGTCCTGCTCGATCAGCGCACCTTCCACACCTTCAAAACGGTGCAGGTAGGTGTCGTGCACGATGGTGGTGGCCGCTTCCGGCAATTGCTCGGCGTATTTGGCAACTACCCGGTCCAGGCGGAGCTTAATGTCTTCCAGGGTCTCAGGCATGGTGGTGGGCTCGGATTCCGTGGTCTGAATCTTTGCCAGTAATCCCCGCTCCTGAAACTGCGAGGCAAGCTTCACCGCGCCCAGTGCCTGCCAGAAAGCGCTGTTCAGCTTTTCCTGCTCGGCGCGCACTTCGGCCACCGGCTTGCCCGCTTCGATGGCCTGCTTGATGCCATAGATACCCTGCCAGATGTTCGCGTAGACAGGGACATAGTTGGTTTCGATCGCGGAATGGAAATCCACCTCTTCCCAGAAATCGATCAGTTGCTGGGTCTCCACCGCCTTCCGCCCCTTGGCTTCATAGCTATCTACCACACCGTCGTATTTACCAACCAGCCAATCCACCTCTTCGGAATACTGCCCCAGGTGACCTTTCAGATCATTCACGTGGTCGCCAATTTCGCCGTTAGCCGAGGCCTGAACGGCCGCCAGCATGGCGAGCAGGCCAAACACCAGCCCTTTTCCGCGGCTTATCCGAATTTGTTGTTGAGATTGCATGGTCACTCCTGAAGTTCTATTTCCGCAAATGATACTTATTATCAAAAACAAGATAAAGCGTCAAAGTTGGCTTTGCATCGCGCGCGGAAGGTTACAGCCAGGGATGTGGAGACTTTCTTGAGACTGATGGTGGAATCGAGAATCTGTTCGCACTCCTGTGCCGCGGAATGCTACCAGCCCGGGCGGGGTATTTCACCTACTTCATCGGGCCGGCGGCAGGCACCGGACTACCCCCGGCTTGCACGAAGCACGCGGAAACCGATAAATGAAAAGAGTACGGTCAACAGCGGGTTTAACAGGTTGAAGAAACAGAAAGGCGCAAACGCAATGGTCGAGCTGCCGAGGGCAGCGGCCATATAGGCACCACAGCTGTTCCAGGGTATCAGTGGCGAAGTAACCGTGGCGGAATCCCCCACCACCCGCGACAGCATGACCGGCGCATAACCGCGCTTCTCAAACGTCGGACGGAAAAGCCGTGCCGGCAGAACAATGGCAATGTATTGATCCGACGCGAGCACATTGGTTCCGAAACTCGTGGCCACCACGGAGGACACCAGTGCGCCAGCCGAGCGCGCCCTGGCGATGAGCGGCCCCACAAGACGCTGCAACAGCCCCGCGTGCTCAACCACCGCCCCGAACGCGAGTGCGGTGATGATCAGCCACACCGTATTCAACATACTTGCCATGCCGCCCCGGGACAGCAATTCGTCGACACGTGCATTGCCACTGTCCGCGGTAAAACCGGTGGCAATGGCGGCCCAGACACCTTTTACGTAGGCCAGCACGGTGGGGATATCGCTGTCGCCCGCCAGCGCCAGCACACTGTCCGGCGCGGTGATCACCGCCTGGCCACCCCCTACCAGCGCACCGATAAAGATCGTTACAAAAGGCGGGAAACGCAACAGCGCCAACACCACCACAACCGCCAGGGGTAACAGTGTCCAGAGGGATACGGTGGCGTGGGCACGCATGGTTGCGAGTACCGGACTGGCATCGAGATTCCCGGGTTCACCGAGCAGAGCGAACAGCGCCACCGCGAGCATCAGCGAGGGAACCGAGGTCCACAGGGACTCACGAATATGATCGAACAGATTTGCTCCCGCCGCGGCACTGGCCAGGTTGGCCGTATCCGACAGGGGGGATGCCTTATCGCCAAAGTAGGCGCCGGAAATCACCGCCCCGGCAGTAATGGCCGGCGACAGCTGCATACTGTGAGCGATGCCCATCATGCCGATGCCAATCGTGCCCGCCACTGTCCAGGAGCTGCCTACGGTAAAGCCCACAATCCCACAGATGATGGCGGCCGTGGCATAAAAATAACTGGGACTGAGTACTTTCAACCCGTAGTACACCATGGTGGAAATGGTTCCAGACATGGCCCAGGCGCCAATCAGGGCACCCACCGCCAGCAATATCAGAATGGCCGCCAATCCGGTTGAAATACCACCGACTACCGCCTGGCGGATACCATCTATAGACATCCCATTCTTGAACGCTACCGCCATGGCAATCAGCGCACAGAACAGCAAGGCAATCTGGTTGGGGCCGTAGGACGCATCGTCGCGGAACAGGTAATAGGAAAGACTCAGCAGGCACAGCAGGGCCACTACGGGTACAAGCGCATCCAGCAGCGACGGTGTTTTTACCGGCGGATTCGACACACCTGATTCATCGCTCATCTTTACTCACCCATCCATCAGAGAATTGTTCCCACCCCCACACGCCGCGCGCAACTACCGGGTACTACCAAAGCTTAGATTGCAGGCGCCAGATAGTGACCCATACTGAAAACATCCGGGTCGGGGCCACCCTAGAGCGTGTGGATAGGCGATCCGTGCTTCAGCAACACAGCAACTATCGCCGCGCGAGGAGTCATACGTGAACACCGGCAACGAATCCGACCAACCCCCATCACCAAGCCCCGAGACACAGGAAAAGCGCTTCAGCTTCCCCACTGCGTTCACCATCCTCTTTGGTCTGATCATTTTTGTGGCCGCGTTGACCTGGATTATTCCGGCGGGTGAATACACTCGGGAAATGAATCCAGAACTGGGGGAAGAAGTTCCGGTGCCAGGCACCTATCACGAGGTAGAGTCCGATCCCCAGCGACTGCTGATTTCCATGCTGATGGCGCCGGTCGACGGCATGTATGACACGGACACCAACGAGGCCCGCGCCATTGACGTGGCACTCTTCGTTCTGATGATCGGCGGCTTTCTCGGTGTGGTCACCCGCACCGGCGCCATTGATGCGGGCATGAGCCGCACCATGCAGGCGCTCAAGGGGCGAGAGATCTGGATGATCCCGTTTATGATGGCACTGTTCGCACTGGGCGGCTCCACCTACGGGATGGCGGAAGAGTCCCTGGCATTTTACGGCTTGATTATTCCGGTAATGATCGCCGCCGGTTACGATGCGGTCACTGCCGTGGCGATGATTATGCTGGGCGCCGGTATCGGTACTCTCGGTTCCACCGTCAATCCATTTGCCACGGTCATCGCCTCCAACGCCGCGCAAATTCCCTTTACCCAGGGAATCTGGCTGCGGGTGGTCATTCTGGTGCTCGGCTGGCTCGCCTGCGTCTTCTATGTGATGCGTTACGCCAAACGGGTAAAGGCCAACCCGGAAACCTCTCTGGTCGCCGATATGCGGGAAGAAAACCGCCAGCATTTTCTCGGCGGAAAATCGAGCCTTGAAGCCATCGAGTTTACAACCACCCGCAAGATCATCCTGGTCATTTTCGCGCTGACCTTCGCGGTCATGATCTGGGGCGTCTCCTCCGCAGGCTGGTGGATGGGGCAGATGTCCGCCCTGTTTCTCGGCGCCGCCATACTGATCGGCATCATCGCCCGCCTGGGTGAGAAAAATCTGGTGAACACCTTTCTCGATGGCGCCCGCGACCTGCTGGGCGTGGCACTGATTATCGGCGTGGCACGGGGCGTAGTGGTCATCATGGATAAGGGCAAAATCACCGATACGCTGCTCTACTGGGCCGAACAGGCTGTGGGCGACCTGCCCTCAGTGGCGTTTATCAACGTAATGTTCTGGATCGAGGTACTGCTGTCGTTCTTCGTGCCCTCCTCCTCGGGGCTCGCGGTGCTGTCGATGCCCATCATGGCACCACTGGCAGAATTTGCCGAGGTGAGCCGACATCTGGTGGTCACCGCCTTTCAGTCCGCCAACGGGTTGGTAAACCTGATCAACCCGACGTTCGCCGTAGTTATGGGAGGCCTTGCCATCGGCCGCGTGGGCTACGACCGCTGGCTGAAATTTATGGGTCCCCTGCTGCTGATTCTGGTGATCATGATCTGCGCCGTGCTCAGCCTGGGCGCGCTGTGAATATTTCGTGTCTCGTGTCGGGATATTCCACCGTTCGGGAAAAACTGAACTAAGGTTTTATATATCCCTGTTGACTGGCAGTCGCTGTTCCGCAATCCGGAGACTCCACCATGACAAAATTCGGTGTTCATTCAGAAGTCGGCAAATTACATACCGTAATGGTTTGCCGCCCCGGCCTGGCCCACCAGCGGCTGACCCCGGGCAACTGTCACGACCTGCTGTTTGACGATGTAATCTGGGTGCACGAGGCGCAGAAAGACCACTACGATTTTGTGCTGAAAATGCAGGAACGGGGCACCGAGGTACTGGAGCTGCACGATATGCTCGCCCAGACCATGGACGTGCCCGACGGGCGCAAATTTGTGCTTGATCGACGGGTCACCGCAAACAGTGTCGGTCCCTATACCGCCGAACTGATCCGTCCCTGGCTCAACGAAATGTCCAGCAAGCAACTGGCGGAGCACCTGATCGGCGGCATCGCCATTTCGGAACTGCCGGAAAATCAGGACAAGAAGCGGATGATCGACGCCTTCGGGGCGGAAGAGTTTATCCTGCCTCCGGTGCCCAACTCCCTGTTCCAGCGCGACCCCTCCTGCTGGATTTATAACGGGGTCACGGTCAACCCCATGTACTGGCCCGCGCGCAAGCCGGAAACCCTGTTGCAGCGGGCGGTCTATAAATTTCATCCGCGCTTTGCCGGCGCTGACTTCAAGATCTGGTGGGGGGATTCCGACACCGACTTTACCGGTGCCTCCATGGAGGGCGGCGATGTCATGCCCATTGGCCAGGGCATTGTGCTGATTGGCATGGGGGAGCGCACCACCCGGCAGGCCGTACTGCAGACCGCGCAGGCGCTGTTTGCCGCTGGTGCCGCGGACCGGGTGATCGCCTGCCAGATGCCCAAAAGCCGCGCCGCCATGCACCTGGATACCGTGTTCAGTTTTCTCGACCGCGACGCGGTAACCGTGTTCCGGGAAGTTGTCGATCAGATCCGCTGTTACAGCATTCACCGCGGCGACAAAAAGGGGCACTACGAAGTGCGCACCGAAGAAGCGTCGCTGCTCGAGGTGGTGAGCAAGGCCCTCGGTATCAAAAAACTGCGAGTGGTGGAGACCGGGGGCAATGTCTACGCCGCCGAGCGGGAACAGTGGGACGACGGCAACAACGTGGTCGCCCTGGAACCCGGTGTTGTGATCGCCTACGACCGCAATGTCTATACCAATACCCTGCTGCGCAAGGCCGGCATTGAAGTGATCACCATTCGCGGATCGGAGCTCGGCCGCGGTCGCGGCGGCGGCCACTGCATGACCTGCCCGATTGCCCGGGACCCTGCCGACTGATACGGCAGCGTTCTCCTCCCACAACCCCTCGTCCCTCAAGCCCCAGCGTTCCACAGGAGAGACCCGGCATGAGTTTCAATTTACGCAATCGCTCCCTGCTCACCGTTCAGGATTTCACCCAGCGGGAATTCAAATTTCTGCTGGATCTGGCACGTGACCTCAAGCGCGCCAAATACGCCCGCACCGAACAGAAGCACCTGGAGGGCAAAGCGGTCTGCCTGATTTTCGAGAAAACCTCCACCCGCACCCGCTGCGCCTTCGAAGTGGCCTGCAGTGATCAGGGCGCGACCGTCACCTACCTCGATCCTGCGGGCTCGCAGATCGGCCACAAGGAGT
This sequence comes from Microbulbifer elongatus, assembly GCF_021165935.1. Classification (NCBI taxonomy): domain Bacteria; kingdom Pseudomonadati; phylum Pseudomonadota; class Gammaproteobacteria; order Cellvibrionales; family Microbulbiferaceae; genus Microbulbifer; species Microbulbifer elongatus. Next base: position 3,291,088 of record NZ_CP088953.1, read on the forward strand.
CCTTCAAGGACACCGCCCGGGTTCTCGGCCGGATGTTCGACGCCATCGAGTATCGCGGCTCCGCACAAACCGGTGTGGAAACCCTGGCCAAATACGCCGGTGTCCCGGTGTACAACGGCCTCACCGATGAATATCACCCCACCCAGATGCTCGCCGATGTGATGACCATGCGAGAGCACTGTGACAAACCGGTGCATCAGATCAAATACGCTTATGTGGGCGACACCCGCTCCAACATGGGCCATTCGCTGATGCTGGTGGGTTGTCTGATGGGAATGGATGTACGCATCTGTGGCCCGAAATCCCTGTGGCCAGATCAGAGCTATCGCAACATTGCCGAAGAGCTGGCAGAAAAGTACGGAGCCAAACTCACGATTACCGAAGACGCGAAAGCCGCGGTGCAAGACGTGGACTTCATCCACACCGATGTCTGGGTCTCCATGGGCGAGGCGAAAGAAGTCTGGAAGGAACGCATCAAATTGCTGATGCCCTACCAGGTCAACCGGGAACTGATGTCGGCGAGCGGCAACCCGCATGTCCGCTTCATGCACTGCCTGCCCGCCTTCCACGATACTGAAACCACCGTGGGAAAACAGATTGCCGAAGAGCACGGTATCGACAACGGCCTTGAAGTCACCAACGATGTATTCGAGTCCGAAGCCAACGTGGCCTTTGAACAGGCTGAAAACCGCATGCACACCATCAAGGCGTTGATGGTGGCGACTCTGGGAGACTGATGCCATGCGTGTTGTAGTGGCTCTGGGCGGCAACGCCCTGCTCAAACGTGGCGAACCCATGACCGCCGAAGTGCAGCGTGCCAATGTGCACCTTGCCGCCCAGGCACTGGCCCCCATCGCCCGCGAACACCAACTGGTGATCAGCCACGGCAATGGTCCGCAGGTGGGCCTGCTGGCATTGCAGGGCGCCGCCTACAAACCGGACGAGGCCTACCCACTCGACGTGCTGGGTGCGGAAACCGAGGGCGGCATCGGCTATATGATTGAGCAGGAGCTGGGCAACCTGCTGCCGCAGGACGTCCCCTTCGCCACCCTGCTCACCATGGTGGAAGTGGACCCGCAAGACCCCGGCTTCGAGAACCCCACCAAATTTGTCGGGCCCGTCTACGACAGACAGGAAGCCGATCAGCTGCAGGCAGACAAAGGTTGGGTGTTCAAACAGGACGGGGACAAATGGCGCCGCGTGGTGCCGTCTCCCCTGCCCAAGCGCATTTTCGAAATACGACCGGTCAAATGGCTGCTGGAGCGGGATACCATCGTAATCTGCGCCGGGGGCGGCGGCATTCCCACCATGTATGAAACCCGGGGAACAGAACGCAAGCTGGTGGGGGTGGAAGCGGTCATCGACAAGGATTTCTGCTCCGAACTGCTGGCCCGGGAGCTGGACGCAGACCTGTTCGTCATGCTGACCGACGCCCCCGCGGTTTACCTGGATTGGGGCGAGGCCACCCAGCGGGAAATCCGCCGCGCCACACCGGCATCCCTTGCCGATATTCCCTTCGCAGCGGGCTCCATGGGACCGAAGGTCAAGGCCGCGTGTCAGTTTGCCGAGAACACCGGCAAGCGCGCCGCCATCGGCGCGCTGGGGGACCTGCAACACATCATCGCCGGAAAAGCGGGCACCACCATCTCCGTCGAGGGCGATGGCATGCAGTGCGAGAATTGAATCGATTCTCGACACATAAATCCTCAAACTGGCCAATCCGGAGATGAATCCGCTGCCCGGATTTGCCCCTCGCCGCCCCCTGAAATTCCCCGGTGTCTTCGTGCGACACTGGTCATAAATCGGCCAGAAATTTGCTATAATTTCCCGGTTTGGGGCAGCGACCACCGCGTTCTGCCTGCTGCCTTCCGGTCACGCCAGACAACACGGACAGGTTCAGAGGCTCCCCGGTACACATAACGAATAATCCTGAGCGCATTTCATGCGTCCCCTGACCGGCTATCTATGACCACCGAAAACAGATCGACAATGAAGCGCGTGATTGCCGGTCTACGAGTGCGCCTGGCGCGTCTGCGGCCCCGTCACGTCCCCATCGCATTCAAGCTGGCACTGGTCATGACATTATTGCTGGTGCTGGGCATGACAACCCTCGGCCTGCTGATCAGCGACAAACAGAATCACCTGATTCGCACCCAGTTGCATGATTTTGGCAACGCCATGGCGGCCCAGCTGGCGAGTCAGGCCAGCGAACCCATTCTTTCGGAGAACAGTCTCAGCCTGAGCCTGCTCACTGCCAATCTGGGCGAGGAAGCGAAAGTGCTCGGCGCCAGTATTTACGCCCACAGCGGTGAACTGCTGTCCGCCTCCGGTATTCAACCCGCGCTTGCGTCCTCCGCACTGGCCTCCCCCAAAGGCGGTGCGCACCCGTGGTTTTACCGCGACCCGGCCGCAGCTCCCGAGCGGGTCATCAGCTTTGTAGCACCGGCCATGTATCAGGATGTGCGGGTTGGCTCGGTGGTGGTCACGCTGTCGGCCTCGCTGATGGATCGTGCCGCCAGCGAGGCCCGCACCGCGGTGATCTTCGCCACCCTGGCCATGATCCTGCTGGCCTCTCTTCTGGCCTACTGGTTGAGCCGCCGCCTGTCGCTGCCGATTCATCGCCTGATGGAGGCCACCGAGGCCATCGGCCGCGGCGACCTGGCAACCCGAATTCACCAACAGCGCAACGACGAAATTGGTTACCTGTTCGAAGGCTTCAACAATATGGCCGCCGGGCTGCTGAAAAAGTCTCAGGTTGAGCAGGTATTTTCCCGCTACGTATCGAAAAGTGTTGCAGACAAGGTGCTCGCCAACCTGGATGAAGTGCGGCTGGTGGATCGCCCCATCGAAGCCACGGTCCTGTTTGCGGATATCACCGGCTTTACCGCCATGTCGGAAGAGCTGGAGCCCTGCCAGGTATCTGAACTGCTCAACGAGTACTTCTCCTATATTTCCCGCGCCTGCGCACTCTATGGCGGTGTCGTCGACAAATTTATTGGCGACTGCGCAATGCTGGTATTCGGGGTGCTGGAAGATGATACCGACCACGCCTTCAACGCGGTGAGTTGTGGCGTTCTGATTCAGCAGATGGCGGCGCGGCTGAACCAGCAGCGACGTGCCGAAGGGCGCCCGGAAGTACATTTCCGTATCGGTATCAACTGTGGAGCCATGCTGGCGGGGAACCTTGGCTCGGATGAGCGCATGGAATATACCGTGGTCGGCGACGCCGTCAATCTTGCCTCCCGCCTGTGTTGTGAGGCAGCGCCGGACCAGATCATTATTCGGGAGCAACTCTTCAATATGTTGCAACCACGCATCGTTGCCCGCAGAGAGCAGGCTCTCTCAATACGCGGAAAATCTCTTCCGGTACAGGCCTATTCTGTACGCGATATCCGCACTGACGCCCGCAAGACGCTGGAAAGCAACCTGCAACAGATACTGCAACATCACACGCAATCACCAGTGCGGAGAGCTGTCGATCATGCCTGATCGCCGGCACGCGCCCGCGTGGTACCTGACAGGCCTGTTGCTGCTACCGCTCCTGCCGGGCTGCAGCCTGCTGCCCGTTGCCTCACCGTCACTACCGGGTTTTTCGCATCAGCAAGTCGCACAGGTTCGCCAGCAGTCTGCAGCTTTGAAACAGCTGCAGATGCAACCTCACCCCTCCCCCGCACAACAGCAGCAGACCACCGGGCTCGACGAAGCTTTGAAGGCGTTTGCACGGGACGCCGTGCATACGGCGACAGAACTGGAGGCGCAGAATGATTGGCACAGTGCCAGCGAGCTACTCAAAGGCGCACTCGACCTGCTGCCAGACAGCCCTACGCTCAACAGTGCCCTGCAGCAACTGCAGACCCGTCGTCACCTGCATGAAGACCGGGTGCGTATGGAGCTGGCAATTCACCGCGGAGAGCAACTATTAAAAGACGCGCATGCTTACCAGCGCCTGGAGCAGTTGCAGGGGCCAGGCGTCATGAGCTGGCTGGAGCTAAAAAACTTTCACCGCAAACGCAACGCATCCGCAAAGTCGCTACTGGAATACGCTCAGCGGGCATTGCAGCGAGAACAACGCACCGACGACCAGCTGGCCCGGCGCGCACTGACCGTGGCCCAGGGCCTTCTGGGGAGCGACTTGCAGCTGGCTGAGAACACGGCGTTACGAGATGCGATCCAGCGGCATCTGAACAGCGTGGAAACGCGGCTGCGACCGGCGCAGCCGCGCCGCGCAAAACCACCGCGCAAAAAAATGGACCCGCTACCCATTGCGGAATTGCAGCAGGCGCTGGCCCGTGGCGACCTGATCCGTGCACAGCAGCATTTAAACCAGTTCCAGAAAAAAGCACCGCGACACCCACAACTGACACCGCTGCAGGCGCAGTTCAACGCCCAGAAAAGTGCCCGCGTAGCGTCTGCGCTGAAAACCGGCAACGAACTGTACAGCCAGGGCGAAATTGAGCAGGCATTGGCGGTATGGCGCAAGGCACAAACCCTCGTCCCGGAAAATGTCGAACTGCGAGCCAATATCGCCCGGGCCGAGAAGCTACTGGAGAACCTGCGGGCGCTGTCCGCGCCGTTTGGGCACAAACGCTAAGCCGCACCAACCTCCCTCGCGCACAACCTTCCCGACGTTTACGACCATCACCCGGCACGACCGCCGTACCTTAAACCCCGCTTACGCCGGGACATTGGCCGCGAGATTGCGGTACTGTCCTCTGAAATACAGCAGCGGTTGCTCGGGGATATCGGCGGGTGACTGCAGGGCCTTCACTTCACCGATAACAATGACATGGTCGCCGGCGGCGTGTTCGGCGTGTATTTCGCAATCGAGCCAATGCAGGCAACCCGCAATCACCGGGTTACCCAGGGACGATCGCTGCCAGTCGATTCCATGCCATTTATCTGCCCCCTGCCGGGCAAATTGATTGGACACGGACACCTGCGCGCCAGAAAGTATATTCACCGCAAAGCGCCCTGCCCTGCGGATCTTGGGATAGCTGTATGAGTTTGCCATCACGCTGAAGGAAACCAGTGGTGGGTGCATCGATACGCTATAGAATGACTGACAGGTGAACCCTACAGGCTCCTCACCAGCCTGCGACGTAATCACGGTGATTCCGGAGGCATAGTGACCGAGGGCCTGACGAAAGTGCAGCGGCTCGATGGCCGTCTTGGATAGTGACATAATCCGTCCTGAATCTGGATACAACAGTGAGCGCCGGGACAGGCTCTAGATCGGGAGCTCAGGATCGAGACCTCCAGATCGAGAGCACTGCCGGAACAGCGCTAGCGCGACAGCTCTCCCCGGACAATCTCGGCACCGGCACTCAATGCGTTTAACTTGCCCTTGGCAACACTACGGGACAACGGCGCCATGCCACAGTTGGTACACGGGTAAAGTTTGTCCGCATCTACAAATTGCAGGGCTTCACGCAGGGTATTGGCCACCTCTTCCGGAGTCTCGATGTCATTGGTCGCCACATCAATAGCGCCCACCATCACCTTTTTACCTCGCACCAGCTGCAACAGTTCGATAGGCACCCGGGCGTTATGGCACTCCAGAGAAATCAGGTCGATACTGGACGTTTGCAGCTTGGGGAAGGTCTCTTCGTACTGTCGCCATTCCGAACCCAATGTCTCTTTCCAGTCCGTATTCGCTTTGATCCCGTAGCCGTAGCAAATATGCACCGCGGTCTCACAGCGAAGCCCTTCGATGGCTTTTTCCAGGGTGGCGATTCCCCAGTCGTTCACCTCGTCAAAAAACACATTGAACGCAGGCTCATCAAACTGAATGATATCGACACCCGCCGCCTCAAGCTCCCGGGCTTCCTGATTGAGAATCTTGGCAAATTCCCAGGCGAGTTTTTCGCGACTCTTATAGTGACCATCATAAAGCGTGTCAATCATCGTCATTGGGCCCGGCAGCGCCCACTTGATTGGCTTGCTTGTTTTCTGTCGCAAAAATCTGGCGTCCTCCACAAAAACCGGCTTTGGTCGGGACACTGCTCCGACAACCGTCGGTACACTGGCATCGTACCGATCGCGAATTCGCACAGTCTCACGCTTGTCAAAATCGACACCGGTAAGATGCTCAACAAACGTGGTTACAAAATGTTGCCGGGTCTGCTCGCCGTCACTGACAATATCAATACCCGCCTGTTGCTGTTCCTGCAGCGCGAGGCACAGTGCGTCCCGCTTGCCCTCCATCAACTCAGCGGTCTCCAGCTTCCAGGGGGACCAGAGTTTTTCCGGCTCGGCCAGCCATGACGGCTTGGGCAGGCTGCCCGCGGTAGAGGTCGGCAATAATTTTTGCATAGTAAAAATCTTATTTTCTGGTTGATCAAACAGCGTAATTGGCTGCCCACTGATCGAGGATACGTTTATACGGTTTTATAAACCGCTCTTCGGTGAACTTCCCCTGCTTTAACGCCAATTGATTGCGCTCTTCCCGGTCGTACTGAACTTGGGTCAAAGAATAATCGGTATGCTTCAGGCTGGGCCGAAAGATTTTCCCAGCGGCTGAATTCGCGTTATATATTTCGGGCCGATAGATTTTCTGAAACGTTTCCATGGTGCTGATGGTGCTCACAAGCTCAAGGTTTGAATAATCCTCCAGCAAATCACCAGCGAAATAAAACGCCAGGGGAGCAACACTACCCGGAGGCATAAAATAACGAACCCGCAACCCCATCTTCGCGAAGTATTCATCCGTTAATGAATACTCGTCGTTCCTGTACTCGACACCCAGCACCGGGTGCTGATTTTCTGTGCGATAGTATGTCTTACTACTTGAGACACTCAGACAGATTACCGGTGGCTTTTTAAAACTTTCTTTATAGGCATCGGAGCCCAAGAAAGACTTGAATATTTTTCCGTGAAGATCACCATAGTTTTCCGGGAGGCTGAATTCCTGTTTTCCCTTATTATGCTCCGACAGTAATACGCTGAAATCATAGTCCCGCACGTAAGACGAAAAATTATTGCCCACGATACCTTCAGTGCGTCTACCAGCTTTGCGATCGATAATATTCGTTTTCAGAATCTCTATCGTCGGAAAAGTCTCTCCATTACCTTGTACATCGATGTCCACGGAAATGATTTCGAGTACCACGGAATAGCGATCCGCATTCGGGTTATCCCAGTGCGCCAGGGCATTGAAGCGGTTGTCAATCATTCGCAACGCGTTGCGCAGGTTCTCCTGTCGACGCTCCCCACGGGCCAGATTGGCGAAGTTGGTTGTGATACGTGAACTGTCCGATGGACGGTAGTGCTCATCGAAAGCAATACGCTTGATGGCGAAGGTAAGCTCTTTACTCATAGCGGTCCGGTATCCTGAGTCCCACGATTAAGCCTGAATCAGACTCCCGTACTTCAGTGTTTCACCCTGTACGGGGAGCCCTCTGGCATCCGGTTTTCCGGCCTGCCGTCAGTCGATGTGTGCATTCTACGCCGAGCCCACCTTGAGTAAAATTGAAACAAAATCACAACAACTTTAGAAAAACTCACCATCCATATGGCCTTTGACGGGAAGATGCGGGTGCAATATCGGGTTTACAGGTGGCCAGCGGGCCGGGTTTGACACCGGGATGCGGAACAGCGGTAGCGATGCGCCCATCCCGGGCCAGGAGCCAAGAGGTCAGGGGTTGTAGACATTCAACCGCTAAGATATGGTTGTTACTAGCAACATAGACAGTGACATTCAGATGGAATCCAAGCTTAAGCGTGCAGAAGCTCTTTACGAAGCGGTCAACCAGCTGATCCGTGTGCATCAATTCCGTGATCGCGAAAGTATTTGCTGTCACAACGTGTCAGTCGCTCAATGCTATGCACTCGAAACACTGGTAAAGCTTGGCCCCTTGAGACTGAAAGGCTTAGCGGACGAAATGTGCCTCGATAAAAGCACTACAAGCCGTGTAGTTGACGCCCTGCTTCGGAAAGGCTACGTGCTCAAGACCCCGGATCCGGTTGATCAGCGTGCGGTTCAGCTGTCGCTGACTCCCGACGGCCGCGAGCTCTATCAAACCATACGCAAAAGTCTGATCGCAGAAGAGGCGTTGATGATCACGGATATGCCTCCAGAAGCGGTCGATGCCGCTCTTGAGCTCCTGGAAAAACTTACCGTAGCGGCACGGGCTCGTCTCGGCACCTGAGCCTTTTTTTAACCATATTGTTGTTACTAACAACTCTTTCTGGAGATATATGCATGACATCCAATACGAAAAACTTACCCGTCGCCGTCATCGGTGCGGGCCCGATTGGCTTGAGTGCGGCAGCGAATCTGATGGATGTCGGTCTCACTCCCATTATTTTTGAGTCAGGTAATCGCGCAGGCGCAAACCTAGCGCAATGGGGCCACGTGCGTATGTTTTCACCCTGGTCATACAATATGGACCCCGTTGCAATTTCCCTGCTCGAGAAAAAGGGCTGGACTGCACCAGCACTGACAGAGTTTCCCACCGGACAACAACTGCTGGAGCGCTACGTACTTCCGTTAGCGTCCCATGAAGCGATTGCTCCCCATCTGCATTTGAATACCCGTGTGGAAGCGGTGAGTCGCCAACATCACGATATTCTCCGCAATGCAGAACGGCCTCTCACGCCCTTCGTCGTACGCACTTCCAACACCGAAGGCGAACGCGACATTCTCGTCCAGGCAGTTATCGACGCGTCCGGTACGTACCAGACCCCCAACTGGCTTGGCGCTCATGGTATTCCAGCAGTTGGCGAACTTGCGGCTTCCCAATCGATTACCTATGGGGTGCCTGACATTTTGGGCGCCGCCTGTGAACAGTTCGCCGGCAAATCTGTACTCGTGGTCGGCGGTGGCCACTCGGCATTCAACGCCCTGCAGGACTTGATCAAACTTTCCGATCATTCTGCGGGCATGCGAATCCTGTGGGGAGTCCGTGGCTCTTCAGTATCAAATATCGTACGCTCACCTGAAAATGACGAGCTGCAAGAGCGTCGGCGACTGGAAATCCACATTCAAAAGTTACTTACCGAGGGGAAAATCGAGGTATTTACCGATATAGCAATCGAAAATATTAGAAGTGAAAACGGCAAATTATTCGTACAAAGCCGTTCAGGGCAATTGCCGCCGGTAGATCAGCTCATTGCTGCAACCGGGTTTAGGCCGGATCTTGCCCTATTGTCAGAGTTGCGCACCTCGCTTGACCCCGCGACAGAAAGCCCGGCGGGCCTAGGCCCGCTTATTGACCCAAACCTGCATACCTGCGGGTCGGTTCCGGAACATGGCTCTGCTGAGCTTTCACACCCAGAGTCGGGTCTTTATATTGTGGGAATCAAAAGCTACGGGCGCGCACCAACCTTTCTGCTGAAAACTGGCTACCGGCAAGTTAAGTCCGTAACAAAAGCCCTGGCGAATCCAAAAGACATTGACCGCCCTGCTACCGAACGCACCACGCCTTGTGATGCCTTGGCAGCGAACGGACCTTGCGCACAATAAGAACCCATCCCTCTGGCTGAAGTTGCTCTATGGCCCACAACGTCAACCAGAGGACACCCTATCTGCCACTATAAATATGGTGAGGTGCAGTGCCAACCTTGATTCAGCGATTCCCGCTATTCCTTATTGTGCTCGCCCAACTATGCGGCACCGCACTTTGGTTCTCCGTCAATGGCGCAGGCCTGGCCCTGACTCACGATATCGGAATCACCGAGGCTGATCTTGGGTGGCTGACCCTGGCTGTGCAGGCCGGTTTTATTACCGGCACCCTCGTAATTGCCACTACCGGCCTAGCAGATCGATTGCCTGCCAGCCGCATATTCACCATTTCTTGTCTGGCAGGTGCCCTGGCAAATGCCGGCTTTGCGCTGGTGGCGGCTTATCAGCCATATGACCTGCTCCTCCGGTTTCTCACAGGTCTAAGCCTGGCGGGGATCTACCCCCTGGGTATGAAGTTGGTGATCAGCTGGACGCCTAAATATATGGGGGCCGCGATGGCCTGGCTCGTTGGAATGCTAACGTTGGGCACTGCCCTGCCCCATTTACTGCGCGGCGCGACATTGGGACTCCCTTGGGAGTGGACGATTCTGGGTGCTTCCGGGTTAGCATTACTTGGCGGAGCGGTTATCTTCGCTCTGGGTGATGGTCCGCACTTACCGCCATCAAGTGGCAAAGCACCGCTGCGAGAAGGGTTTGCCGCTTTCCGGGAAAGGCGCTTCCGCGCCGTTGCCATTGGCTACTTTGGGCACAGCTGGGAGCTTTATGCGTTCTGGACACTTGTGCCGTTTATGGTGACACGCGAAATGCTCCGTCTCAACGCACCGGATTCCTCAATTCCGTTATTGTCATTCGCCATCATCGCAATTGGACTGCTGGGCTGCGTGGGCGGCGGGGTACTGAGCCGACACATAGGAAGCCTGCCTGTGGCGCGCCTGGCCCTGGCGTCCTCTGGGCTGGTCTGTATGGCTTATCCATTTCTTGCGTTTTTGCCACCCGTAATTGTCCTGGTTTTACTCGCCATCTGGGGGCTTACCGCTATCGCGGATTCTCCTCAGCTGTCGGCGCTGGCCGCTGAAACAGCGCCAAAAGAGCGAATCGGTTCGACCCTGGCCATGTTAAATACCGTGGGCTTTGCTTTGACCATCCCATCCATTGCCGTGACGACAGCACTGTGGCCATGGCAGGGGGTTTGGGTAACCTGGTGGTTACTTCCGGGGCCAGTGTTCGGGCTCTGGGCAATGCGCAGGCTGGGTCGACAAAAAACCGGCATAGATGTCTGCGACATCTCCTTCCATCTGCCTCCGGAGAGGTAAACCACCAACAGATCCAGGTGCCAACATGATAACCCTGGCACGTACTTCTCTTTCCAGACAGGAAATGCGGCATTTTCCGCGCACGGCCGCTGCACCATTGATTTCACCTGACCTATTCCGAGCGACTGGCCTGCTTTGTCAATCGTTCGATGACGCCAAAAACAGTCGAGGATCAGGGTTCGGCTGGAATGGATATCTGGCTCATGGCTTACTCGCAACGGTTTTATAAACGGCAAACACACATCCCGCGGGCGGAAAAATTGCTGGAAAACCTGAAGGCTTTGTCCGCCCCCTTCGGAGCCGAGCGATAATCACAGCTATGCTTTTACCGACGCGCATACCTTGAGGTGGAATATCGGTAGGTGCGCTCGTCGTGTTCAACCATGCTGGAGTGCGATTACAAAATGTGGACCAACCCAACGCTGGTCGCCGGTCTTGCACTGACCCTGGCCGTTGCCATCTGGGGCCTTGTGGATGCCCCCGCCCTTGGGCTCTTTGCCGCACGCGTTGTCGAATTCGCATTTCTGACCCGGGGCTGGTTTGTAATGGTCCTGATGAGCGCCATCGTAATCATGGCGCTTTATCTCATGTTTTCACGTTATGGCCGGCTTCGCCTCGGCCGGAACGACGAGAAACCGGAATTTTCCCGGGTCACATGGATCACAATGATGTTCGCAGCGGGAATGGGTGTTGGCCTGCTCTACTGGAGCGTTGCCGAACCCCTCTCCCATTTCGCCCTCGCCAGTGACTACGGCCCGGAACCAGAGGCCGCGCGCCGCGCTCTGTTAATCACTAACTTCCATTGGGGTATCCACGCCTGGGCAATGTTTGGCCTCACTGGCCTGGTCATCGCCTATTTTTCATTTCGCCGTGGTGCGCCTCAATTACTCAGCGCACCGTTAGCCATCACCTATGGCAACCGCCCCTGGACCCGCTACGTCGGTGTTCTGGTCAACGTCGCCGCAATCTACGCCGTTGCGATCGGCGTAGCGGGCTCCATCGGAATGGGTATCTTCCAGGTCCGGGATGGTATCGGCATTATGCTGGGCGGAGTGGCGACAGGGCCCTGGCTGACCGCGATTCTATTCGCTGCCCTTTGCGTAGGCTTCTTATTACCGCTAACCGTAGACCTGAATCGTGGCATGGGTCGATTGTCCAACGCCGCCTTCTCAATTGCGCTCGCGCTGCTGCTGTTCGTCGCAATCAGCGGACCCACCTACTATGTCATGAATGTGCTGGTCGATGCCTTTGGCGCCTACGTGGGCGATGTAATTCCGCGGGGGTTCAGAACCTATACTTTCTTCGACGACAAAGTACGGGGCTGGTTTGCGGACTGGACCCTGACTTACATGGTCTGGTGGATCTCCTGGGCACCCTTTGTCGGTGTTTTTATCGCACGTATCTCCCGTGGCCGTACCATTCGGGAATATCTCTGCGCCGTCATATTTCTACCCAGCCTCTTTTCGGTACTCTGGTACGGTGTGTTCGGCGGTCTGGGCTTCTACGAGACACTGGAAGGCAAGCGCGTGTTGATTGAAGCCGTCAAAACGAATATCGACAGCGCGACCTTCGTTTTGCTCGACATCCTGCCTTTAGCCTGGCTGACCCAGGCGGCAGTGATCGTCTCGGGGTTCCTCTTTGTCATCACGAGTGTGGTCAGTGCGGCGCTGGTACTTGCCATGTTCACCGACCGGGGGAACCCCGAACCGAGTACTCGCATCAAGCTGACCTGGGGCGGGATTGTGGCAGCACTGGGCTTGGCGATGATCCTGACAGGCAACATCGAGGTGGTACGGACAATTATCGTGATGGCAGCGCTTCCCTTTCTGCTGATATTGCCACTCCTCTACGTGACGCTGCTAAAAGCCTTAAAGTCAGAGAAACTGGAATAACTGCGCTATGTGGCTACTCGAGACGATGGTAAACATCCTGCTCTTTACCTACATTGGTGTATTGATCTGGCTATACACCTGCGACGGTGAGCAGCGGGAGCGCACAAAAGATTAAAAACCTCCTCCATCCACGCCGATTTCCCGGAAGATATACGCGCGCAGCGGGCGGTCATTAAATCCGCGATTCCCACAGCGCGCAGTGCCACCACAGACTCGAAACGTCAACCGCCACCCACTCCGACAGCAGACTTGGCCTCCAGAAACGCCACACACCTGAAAAGCTATAAAACGCGTGAGAACTTTAATTGGCGTAAATTTCCTCTAGATTCCGAGATCCGAAGCAAATACCCAAAGATCCCCACTGGTATCAAATGACTATTGGGCATATTGTCGATGGCGTACAGATGACAACGCTATCATCTTTCAGTGACAGCGCTGTCTGTTGTCGCTGATATGTCATGTGGCATTTGCCACCACTGCACGGGAAGAAGCCTCCGCAATTTCCCGTGTGGCGGCCGGCGCAACAGTTTGTATGGGTAAGTGGACTTTCTCGCGTAGCAACAACAGAGAAAGCAATAGTGAGATCGCGGCGGGGATTCGCGGGGTTTGCGCATTGATTCGCCGTTGGCCTTTTCGATTTCAAACCAAGATGTTTCCAACCAGGATAACGGTGAACAGCATGAAAATATCGACGTATTTAAGGCTGGTTGCGGCAACGCTGCTAAGCCTACTGGCCGGGCAGTCGTACGCGTACGACTGCGGCGGTCTTCAGGTTTATGTAGACGGCAGTACGTATAACGCAGGCGACACGGTACAGAACAATTCGGTGGCCTATAACTGTAAGGTGGGCGGTTGGTGCACGGTTGGGGGTCCCTACGCGCCCGGTGAAGGCTGGGCCTGGACCGAGGCCTGGTCCGATCTGGGCGCCTGTAACGGCAGCTCCTCATCCAGCTCCTCCTCGTCTTCTTCCAGCAGCTCCTCTTCCGGCGGAAGCTCCAGCGGATCTACCAGCTGCGGTAACTTGCCCGTGTGGGATGCGACGGCGGTCTATGTTGGCAACGATGCCGTGCAACACTCAAGCGTGAAGTACACCGCCAAGTGGTGGACCCAGGGAGACAACCCGAGCCAGAGTGGAGAAAATGGCGTGTGGCGCAACGACGGCGCCTGCTCCGGCGGCTCCTCAAGTTCCAGCTCCTCCAGCAGCTCCTCGTCCAGCTCCTCTGGCGGTTCCTCATCCAGTAGCTCGTCAAGCGGCGCCTCTTCCAGTGGCGGAAGCAGACTGGGCGGCTATTTCGTGCAGTGGGGCGTGTACCAGCGCAATTACCATGTGAAGAACATTGTCACCAGTGGCTCGGCTGAAAAACTGACCCACATCTATTACGCCTTCGGCAATGTGCAGAACGGCCAGTGCACCATCGGCGACTCCTACGCCGACTACGACCGCTTCTACAGTGCAACAGAAAGTGTGGACGGCCAGGCAGACACCTGGGATGCAGGTGCGCTGCGCGGCAGTTTCAACCAGTTGCGCAAGCTGAAACAGATGTACCCGCACATTAAAGTGCTGTGGTCCTTCGGTGGCTGGACCTGGTCCGGCGGATTCGGCCAGGCCTCGCAGAACCCGCAGGCGTTCGCGGACTCCTGTTACGACCTGTTGCACGACCCGCGCTGGGATGGCGTATTTGACGGTATCGACCTCGACTGGGAATACCCCAACGCCTGCGGCCTCAGCTGTGACAACAGCGGCTATTCCTCTCTGACCGATGTGATGGCCGCCATGCGCGCGCGCTTCGGTAATGAGCTGGTCACCGCGGCCATTACCGCTGATGGCACGGCCGGCGGCAAGATCGATGCGGCGGATTATGCGGGTGCTTCCCAGTATGTCGACTTCTACAACGTCATGACCTATGACTTCTTCGGCGCCTTCGACGCGGACGGCCCCACAGCCCCGCATTCCGCGCTCTACGACTATCCGGGAATTCCGAATGCTGGCTTTAATTCCGATAGAGCCATACAGGCACTGAAGAACAAGGGCATTCCCGCCAGCAAGCTCAACCTGGGTATCGGTTTCTATGGCCGTGGCTGGACCGGCGTCAGTCAGTCGGCTCCGGGAGGCTCTGCATCCGGCGCTGCCGCCGGTTCCTATGAACCGGGTATCGAAGACTACAAAGTCCTGAAAAACACCTGTCCGGCCACCGGACTGGTAGCAGGCACCGCCTACGCCTTCTGTGGCAACAACTGGTGGAGCTATGACACACCAGCCACCATCTCCGGCAAGATGCAGTACATTGCCGATCAGGATCTCGGCGGGTCGTTCTTCTGGGAACTGAGTGGGGACACCGGCAATGGTGAACTGATCGAAGCCATGCACAGCAATCAATAAGATGAAGTGATGCACTGCTCTGCGGGATTGGATAGCCCGCAGAGCAGATTGTTTCGTTTAGCAGACTGTAAATTCCAGGCGATCAATCGAGCCCGTCATTCGCGCTCGATCATTCCCACTCAATCGTCGCCGGCGGCTTGCTGGAAACGTCGTAGGCCACCCGCGAGATATGCTCAATCTCGTTAATGATACGGTTGGAGACTTTCTCGATCAGTTCGTACGGCAGGTGCGCCCAGCGGGCGGTCATAAAGTCCACGGTTTCCACGGCGCGCAGCGCAACCACATATTCATAGCGGCGGCCGTCGCCAACAACACCCACGGATTTCACCGGCAGGAACACCACGAACGCCTGACTGGTCTTGTGGTACCAGTCCGCGTTGTGCAGCTCTTCGATAAAGATGGCATCTGCTTCGCGCAGGATATCCGCGTACTCTTTTTTCACTTCGCCGAGGATACGCACGCCCAGACCCGGGCCCGGGAAGGGGTGACGGTAAACCATGTCATAGGGCAGCCCCAGCTCGAGGCCGATCTTGCGCACTTCGTCTTTGAACAGTTCGCGCAGGGGCTCTACCAGCTCAAACGCCATATCTTCCGGCAGGCCGCCCACATTGTGGTGGGACTTGATCACGTGCGCCTTGCCGGTTTTCGCCGCAGCGGACTCGATCACATCCGGGTAGATGGTGCCCTGGGCAAGGAACTTCACATCCTTCAGTTTGGTCGCTTCCTGGTCGAAGATTTCGATAAACGTATTACCGATAATCTTGCGCTTGGCTTCCGGCTCATCCACGCCGGCCAGGCGGGACAGGAACTCGTCTTCCGCGTCCGCGCGGATCACACGCACGCCCATATTGTCGGCGAACATCTGCATGACCTGATCGCCTTCATTTTTGCGCAGCAGGCCGTTGTCCACAAACACACAGGTCAACTGATCACCGATGGCCTTGTGCAACAGCGCGGCTACCACGGAACTGTCGACACCACCGGACAAGCCCAGCAGGACTTTCTGATCCCCCACCTGTGCACGCACCTTGGCAATGGAGTCTTCGATAATATTTTCCGGTGTCCACAACTTCTCACAGCCGCACAGCTGAATGACAAAATGTTCGTAGATACGAGTGCCCTGCAGGGTATGGGTCACTTCCGGGTGGAACTGAACACCGAAGAAATTCTTTTCCGCGTTGTACATACCGGCAATCGGGCAGGACGGCGTGGAGGCCATCAACTCAAAGCCTTCTGGCATTTTCACCACTTTGTCACCGTGGCTCATCCACACGTCCAGCAGTGCATTGCCGGCGTCATCCAGGTGATCCTTGATGTCGTGCAGCAGTGCGGATTCACCTTCCACTTTCACCTGCGCGTAGCCAAATTCGCGCACGTTACTGCCCTCTACAGCGCCCCCCAGCTGGTGCGCCATGGTCTGCATGCCGTAACAGATCCCCAGTACCGGCACCCCCAGATCGAAAACCGCCTGTGGCGCGCGCGGGGAGCCTGCTTCCGGTACAGATTCCGGGCCACCGGCGAGAATAATACCTTTGGGGTTGTACTCGCGGATCTCTTCGTCGCTCATGTCGAACGCACGGATTTCAGAGAACACGCCCAGTTCGCGTACGCGGCGGGCAATCAGCTGGGTGTACTGGGAGCCGAAGTCGAGGATCAGGATTCGGCTGGAATGGATGTCTTGGCTCATGGCTTACTCGTAGGGGTTAATAAACGGCAAACGGACCCTGAGAGGTCCGTTTGCGGTTCACTTCAACAGTGCACTTCTAATTTTCGAACAACATTTTGCGCTTGGTGCGCGCGACAGGAAATTAACGGCCGCCCACCGGGTAGTTCGGCGCTTCCTTGGTGATCTGCACATCGTGCACGTGAGACTCACCCATACCAGCGGCGGTTACGCGTACGAACTGGGGCTTGGTGCGCATGGTTTCCATATCAACGCTGCCGGTGTACCCCATGGCAGAGCGCAGGCCACCCATCATCTGGTGCACAATGGCCGAGATCGGGCCTTTGTACGGCACGCGACCCTCGATACCTTCCGGCACCAGTTTCTCGGCGCCCTTACTGGCGTCCTGGAAGTAGCGGTCGGAAGAGCCCTGGGTACGGGACATGGCGCCCAGAGAACCCATACCGCGATAGGACTTGTAGGTTCGGCCCTGATACAGCTCGACTTCACCGGGGGCTTCTTCGGTGCCCGCCAGCATGGAGCCCATCATTACCGAGTAGGCACCCGCGACAATGGCTTTGGATATATCACCGGAGAACCGGATACCGCCATCGGCGATCAGCGGTACACCGGTACCTTCCAGGGCCTTGGCCACTTCCGCAATGGCGGAGATCTGCGGTACACCAATACCGGTAACGATACGCGTGGTACAGATGGAACCGGGACCGATTCCCACTTTTACCGCATCTGCACCGGCTTCCATCAGGGCGGTGGCCGCTTCGCCTGTGGCGATATTGCCACCGATCACGTCGACCTGCGGGTGCATTTCCTTGATCCGGCGCACACGCTCGATCACGTTTTTACTGTGGCCGTGGGCGGTATCCACCACCAGTACGTCGACACCGGCCTCCACCAGTGCCGCCACGCGGTCGTCGGTATCCGGGCTGGTGCCCACCGATGCGCCAACCCGCAGGCGGCCATCGGCGTCTTTACAGGAGTTGGGATACTGCTCTGCCTTGTTGTAATCCTTGACGGTAATCAGGCCGCGCAATTCGAACTTGTCGTTGACCACCAGCACTTTCTCAATGCGGTGCTTGTGTAGCAGCTCGCGCACCTCTTCCGGGGCGGCGCCTTCGTCGCAGGTCACCAGACGCTCTTTCGAGGTCATGATCTTGGCAACCGGGATATCCAGGTTGGTCTGGAAGCGTACGTCGCGGCTGGTGACGATACCTACCAGATCCCCCTTCTCCATCACCGGCACACCGGAGATGTTGTGGTGGCTGGTGAGGGCGATCAGCTCGCGTACGGTGGCATCGGATTCGATGGTAATCGGGTCTTTCACAACACCCGCTTCGAACTTCTTCACCGCACGCACCGCAAGCGCCTGTTCTTCAATAGACATGCTCTTGTGGATAATGCCGATACCGCCTTCCTGAGCCAGGGCAATGGCCAGGCGCGACTCGGTTACCGTATCCATAGCAGCGGATACCAGCGGGATGTTCAGGGTGATGTTGCGAGACAGTTTTGTCTTCAGAGAAACGTCTTTGGCCGTGACCTCGGAATAACCGGGCACAAGGAGGACGTCGTCAAAAGTGAGGGCTTCGCGTGCGATACGCAGAGATTCAGACATGGACACTCAAACCTCTAGGGAGCGGGATTGGGTATCGGCGCGATTATAGCCGCAACCCGGCCCGAAACAAAAGACTATTTCTGATGGAATGGCAAATCTCTTTACCTGAGCGGGCATACTTGCAATATTGGTCGCCCCCCGTGATGTGTAAGAGTCCGAAATGCCAACTTCTCCCCCCAGCGTAGCCAGCCCTTTGCCCACCGACGGCCGCACGGTCATGACCGTCAGCGAGCTCAACCGGGAGGTCAAGCAGTTGTTAGAGGGTAATGTGCCGCTTTTATGGGTGGGTGGTGAAATTTCCAACTTCGCCGCCCCCAGCTCCGGCCACTGGTATTTCACCCTCAAGGACGCCCGCGCCCAGGTGCGCTGCGCCATGTTCCGCGGGCGCAACCGCAATGTCCGTTTTCAGCCCGCCAACGGCCGCGAAATTCTGGCGCGAGCCCGGGTGAGCTTGTATGAAGGGCGTGGCGAGTTCCAGCTGATCATCGAACACCTCGAGGAAGCGGGCTTCGGCGCACTGATGCGCCAGCTGGAGATGCTGAAGGCCAAGCTGCACGCCGAGGGACTGTTCGACCCGACGCGCAAAAAAGCCCTGCCCTACCTGCCCGCTACCATTGGCATCATCACCTCGCCTACCGGCGCGGCGGTACGGGATATGATCCAGGTGTTGGGGCGACGCTACCCCGCCGCCAGGATCGAACTGATTCCCGTCGCGGTGCAGGGACAAGGCGCTGTGCAACAGATCGCGCAGGCGATCCAACTGGCGGGCCGGCTGCAGCGCCATGACTTGCTGATCGTCGGCCGTGGCGGCGGCTCACTGGAGGATCTGTGGGCGTTTAATGAGGAAATCGTCGCCCGCGCACTGGCAGCCTGCCCCATTCCCACCATTTCCGCGGTGGGCCATGAGACCGACACCACGATTGCGGATCTGGCCGCGGATGTGCGCGCGCCCACCCCCTCCGCGGCGGCAGAAATCGCCAGTGCCAATGCAGCGGCGCTGCGTGAAGAGGTCGACGGGTACCGCTGGCGGTTAACCCGCGCAATGGAAATACAGTTGCGCCACCATCGGCAACACATCCAGCTGGTGGGCCACCGCATCCGCCACCCACGGGAGCAGCTGCAAAACCACGCGCAACGACTGGACCACCTGGAAATCCGGCTGAAGGCCGCGGTGCGCAACCTCTCCCAATCCCGCGCCCAACGCCTGGTACAACTGGAGCGCGCCCTGAACCAGGTCCACCCCCGCCATAAAATGGACGGCGCACATCAACAGCTCACGCACCAGGTCCGGCGCCTGCACAAGTCGATGGGTAGCCTGCTGCAACACAAGAAAGAACAGGCCGCTTATACCGCTCAACTGCTCAATAGTGTCAGTCCACTGGCGGTTCTCGACCGGGGCTACGCCATATTGCTGGATGAAAACCAGCGGGTCATTCGCAAACCGGGGGACGTCAAATCCGGTGCCCCGATCACCGCGAAGCTCAGTCGTGGGCAGATCTCCGCCCGGGTTGAATAGCCGGGCACATGCTCTCCTTTTCTAAATTTTTCAGTCCGGCACATTGACAACACCATTTCAGATGCCGGGACATTAGCATTGCGGGCCATGCGAACATGGAATTGCGGAGCTGCCCATGCCAATGCAACCCAAAACCCCCCGCCTTAGCAGTTACCTGCTGCACCTGCTATTGCTGTGCGCTCTGGCAATTAGCGGCTGCCACAAAGATCCAACAGACCCTCAGGCGGATGCCGAGGCGACCGAATCAGAAACCCCCTCCGACAAAAAAACCTCCGCGGACCGCACCTATCACAAGGGTCCGTTTGAAAATTATGTCGAGAAGGGCGACCTGGCCGCGCTGGAAAAGCGCGGCTCTATCCGCTTTGTCAATCTCGTCACCGGCCTCGACACCATGTTGCCCCGGGCTACGATCGTCACTCAGCTTTACTTTGATCTCTCCGGTGACCTGGCCAAGCGACTGGGCCTTGAACCCTACTGGGTTACTGCAACAACGCCGGAAGAAGCGTTGCAAATGCTGGAAGATGGCCGTGCGGATGTCGTCGCCGCCAATCTCACTCGCACTGAAGAGCGCGCGGAGCGCTATGACCTCAGTGAGAATATCTACCGGGTGCGGGAGCAGCTGATCGCCGGAAAAAATGGCCCGGACATTAGTTCCGTCGATAAGCTGAAGGATGTCACCATCATCGCCCTCGCCGATAGCACCTACATGGAGACAGCCAAGAAACTGGTGGAGAAAATCCCGAATGCCAAGCTCGAGCCCCTGGTGTTGAATGTCGGTGAACCTCTGGACCGGGTGTTCGATAAAATGAAGTCACGGAAAGATGCCGTGATGATTCTGGACAGCAACATCGTCGAAGGGTTTCTGTCGTATCGGGACGATCTGAAAGCCGGCGCCATGGTCAGCGAAGAAGAAGATATTGTGTGGGCCATGCGCAAAGGCTCTTCAGAGTTGCGCTTGCGTATTAACAACTTCCTGACCAAAAAACTGATCAAGGCACCGGTTGAACGCACAGCGGACTGGGATGCGATCAAAAAGTCCGACATCATCCGCTTCCTCACCTATAACGGCCCCACCAGTTACTTTATGTGGAAAGGCGAACTGATGGGCTTTGACTACGATCTCGCCAAGGCCTTCGCCAAAAAACACGACATCGAGCTGCAACTGATTGCGGTGCCCCCGGAAGAATCACTGATCGAATGGCTAAAAAAAGGCCGCGGCGATTTTGCCGGCGCCTCCATGACCATCACTCCAGAGCGCAAGGCGCAGGGTGTCGCCTTTACCACCCCATATTTTGAGACCGCGCAACAGATTCTCAGCAACAAATCAAAACCTGAGATCAAGACTCTCGACGATCTCAACGGACGCACTGTCACACTGCGCCCGACAACTGCCTTCGTCGAAACCGCGAAAGCGCTGCAAAAAAAAGGGATTAAACTGAAGATTGAATTTACTCCGCCGGAAGTCAGCTACGAAGCCATCATGAATATGGTGGCCAGCGGAGAGGCGGATATGACTATCGTTGATGCGCACGCGGCCAAAGTGCAGTCATTACTGCGCGATACACTCCTTGCCGGCCCCCTTGTCAGCGACCCACTACCCCAGGGCTGGATGGTCGAGGAAAAAAATCAGGCGCTACTGAAAAAACTGGACGCCTTTTTGAGCGAGTATGTGAAGAGCGAGCGCTACGCCAAAAAAGTGAAAACCTATTTCGAGCCTGACCGTACCGCCACCGCCAAGCTGCTCGAAAGCGTTACCCCTGACGGTGACTTGTCCCCCTACGACAAACTGGTGAAGCGCTCCGCCCGTAAACATGAATTTGACTGGCGGCTGATCGTGGCGCAGATGTGGCAGGAAAGCAGCTTCAATCCCAAGGCCGAGTCGCCGGTTGGCGCCCAGGGACTACTACAGGTGATGCCGCGCACCGCCGAGGAGGTGGGTTATCCGCCGCCCCTGTTCGACCCCAAACGGGGCATCGAAGCCGGGGTCAAATATCTCAACTGGGTGCGCGACCGGTTTGACGAGGACCTGACCCTGGAAAACAAGCTCTGGTTCTCACTGGCTTCTTACAACGCAGGTATAGGCCATCTGTACGATGCCCAGCGGCTGGCGGAGGAACTGGGACTGGATCCAAACGTGTGGTTCGACAATGTGGAAAAGGCGATGCTTAAACTATCCGAACCACGCTACTTCAAGAAGGCCCGCTACGGCTACGTCCGCGGCGCCGAGCCGGTGCACTACGTGCAGAATATCAGCAATATCTACAAGGCCTATACGGACCTGAAACCCGGTGATGTGGGCCAGATCCACCCCTGGGAGCTGCCCACAGTGGCCAACCTGTCTGCGCGGCTCGAACTCCTGCTGAATCAGTTGAAAGTGTCTGTCAGTTCACCAGCACCAACTTGCCAATATTCTCACCAGATTCCATTTTCCGGTGGGCATCGGCAACCGATTGCAGCGGATATGTGGCCGTCACGTGTGGACGAATCTTGCCTGCAGCAATCATCGGCCATACCTGCTGTTCCAGATCCCGGGCAATCTTCGCCTTCACCTCGGGCGGCTGGGGGCGCAGGGTCGACCCGGTCAGGGTCAGACGTTTCAGCATCACCGGTAGCATATTGATCTCGACTTTGGCACCGGCGAGAAAGGCAATGTTGACGATACGGCCATCCCGCGCCGCACACTGGATATTGCGATCGACATAGTCGCCGCCCACCATATCCAGAATGACATCGGCACCCTTACCATCGGTAGCCGACAACACCGCCTCAACAAAGTCCTGCTGCTGGTAGTTGATCGCCTGCTCTGCGCCGAGCTGTTTACACACAGTACATTTAGGATCACTGCCGGCCGTAACAAACACTCGCACCCCGAGGTTGGCTGCAATCTGGATCGCCGTGGTGCCGATACCGGAAGAACCACCGTGCACCAGTAACACCTCCCCGGGCTGCAGTTGCGCGCGGTGCATCAAATTACTCCAGACCGTAAAAAACGTCTCCGGCAGAGCCGCGGCTTCGATGTCAGTCAGCCCCTCGGGAATCGGCAGGCACTGCCCCTGGGGCGCCAGCGCATATTCGGCGTAACCACCGCCGTTGGTCAGCGCGCATACACGATCACCGACCTCCCAGCGCTCCACCCCCGGGCCGACCGCGGTCACCTCTCCAGCCACCTCCAGGCCGAGCACCGGAGACGCGCCTGCGGGTGGCGGATAAAACCCGGCGCGCTGCACAATGTCCGGACGATTGACACCGGCGGCTGCAACCTTGATTAACACCTCCCCGTGGCCAACCGCTGGTACTTCACTCTCGGCTACCACCATACACTCTGGCCCACCATGCTCGGGGACACGGATATACCGCATAGCTTTGCTCCTTTTTCTGCTGCTGTGACTGTAGCGGATTACCGCGGCAAAAAAAAAGCCCGGCAACTAGCCGGGCTGATCCAAACAAGAGTGTGCCTTACAGGTCGTAGGTCAGTTCAACACCCACCACTCGCCCCTTGTTGAGGGGCGTGAAGCTGGCTCCGATACCTCCGAGGGTAACGGGCAATTGTGTGTTGTTGCCTTCAGTGACTTCATTGAGCAGGTTTTTACCGAACAAGGCGAGTCGATAATTGCCCGAGTCGGGGACAAAACCAACGCTCAGATCGAGCATATCTGCTTCTGACAGCATCCCCGCATTGTTGTCGGTGTAGGGTGCAGCGTCCCGGTGGTTAAAGTTCACCCGAGACGTCAGCATCCCGAGGCTTCCCATCTGCAGATCATGTACCACGCCGACTCCGTACGTCCAGGGCGCCAGGCGCGGAATATCGAGTTCGAGATCCTGCCCGTCGACGACGCCATCCCCGCTGATATCACCGCGGACACTATCGTAGGCACCATCGA
Organism: Microbulbifer elongatus; assembly: GCF_021165935.1. Lineage (NCBI taxonomy): Bacteria > Pseudomonadati > Pseudomonadota > Gammaproteobacteria > Cellvibrionales > Microbulbiferaceae > Microbulbifer > Microbulbifer elongatus. Next base: position 3,314,826 of record NZ_CP088953.1, read on the forward strand.
CGTAACCAACATTCGCGGTGAACAGCAGGTTATCACTGGCCACCGCCATCAATTCAACCTCGGCCCCCTGGATGGTGGCGTCGGCGGTGTTGCGAATATACTGCACAACCGAGAATACGGGGTCCGTCAGGTTTTCTTCCCGCTGCATGTCGTCAATGGTGTTGTGAAACAGGGCGACGTTGGTGCGCAGCCGCCCATCCAGCCACTCCGCTTTACCACCAATCTCGACGGAGGTCTGCTCCTCCTGATCGGTGGGTCCCGGCTCGTGCAACAGGCCGGTATTGCGCATGTTGTAGCCGCCGCTGCGAAACCCCTTGGTCCAGTAGCTGTACAGTTGGGCACTATCCGATACATTCCACTGCAGGCCCACTTTGGGAGTAAACGCATCCCAGCGCTCACGATCATCGAAATCGTAGACCGCACAGCCGCCCAGATCGCACTGGGTAGTGGCAGTCACCACCGGATTGATGGTGGCGACTTTTGCCGACTTTTCTTCCGTGGAATAGCGCCCGCCAAGGGTCAGCACCCAGGCTTCGTTCAGATCAATATCGGCCTGAGCGAAAACGCCCAATGCTTCGTGCTCCTGCAGACCACCGCCGGTAATATCGAGATCATTCAGCGGCAACAGTCGATTCTCGAAATACGCCAGATCCTGGCTGAACCAGTACAGCCCGGTAGTCAGGGCGGTTGCACCGAAACGCCCCGCATAACGCAGTTCATTGCTCAGCTGGCTCTGGTCAATACGGGTGTTGGCGTGAAATGCAGTAATAGGCAGGGAGTCGATATCCCCCAGTCCCACGGCCGCGTACTCCCGCCAGGCGAGGATATTGGTGATGGTGCCGTCACCAAGGGCGACATCCTGGTTGAATTCGGTAATGACCTGAGACCACTCATCGTTCTGAAAACCGGGTTCATTCTGCGCGATCTCAAATGAGCCCTCGCCGTTGTCCCAGTCCGAGACATCGACGCCAAACAGAGGATAAGCGGGGAAGTTCGCCGCCAGTGCACCCCGGTTCTGGGCGACCGCACCTGCGGCGTCCATACGCCCGTGCTCCATGCGCACCAGCAGTTCGGTGGATTCACTCAGCTCGATACTCAGGCTGGGGCGGATAAACCAGGTATCTGACGCCCCGGCCTGGTCATCACCGGTGTACACATTTTCGAACCAGCCCTGATCATCATTGTAATAGGCCGTGATGCGACCGTTGACGCTTTCCGAGAGTGCACCGTTCACCGTAGCCGCGGCCACGGTATCGAGGTTATCGGTAGTCGAAAGTTTGAACTTGCTGGAGAACGCCTCGGAGGGGCGCGCCGTTCTGATTACCACCGCACCGCCGGTCACATTGCGCCCGAACAGCAGGCCCTGCGGCCCCCGCAGTACCTCAATACCTTCGAGGTCAAACATATCAGTCACGACACCGGCGTTGACCCCCATATACATTCCGTCGACAAAGACGCCCACGGTTGGATCAATGGAGGGAATCGAGCTGTTGACGCCCAGCCCGCGTACGGTGAAATTCGCTGTGTTCTTGACGGTACCAACATCTTCCAGCTGCACATTCGGCATCTTGAAAGACAGGCTTTGCAGGTCACGCGTCTGCAGCGCCTCCAGCTGATCGCCCGAATAAGCAGTGGCTGCGACCGGTACCTCCTGCAGCTTCTCCGCATCCGCGCGCTTGCGCGCGGTCACCTGAACTTCTTCCATCAGGGTATTCACCGAGCTCTCCGCGGCGCGCGCATCGCCAGCGCCACAGGCCACGGCAAGCACAAACACCGAACAGGCGGAGGCCAGGGTCAGGTTTGCGTGTTTGTTGCGTTCGGAAGTGGAAATAAGAGGGGTAGAAGGGGTCGTGAAAGCCTTGGAATTGCTTCCCATATTTTCTCTCCATTGCACTGAGTTATTTTTATGTAATGCCCAGCAACGGATTCAAACTAACCGGCACCGCTTGTCGCCAATACTGCTGACAACCCGATCTGAAACCGCGCTGTTTTTCGCCGGCACGCTCCAATGCCGGCAAGCCAAGACTACAAGAGGTTTTTGAGTTTCCAAAGTTTATTTTTATGGCTATTCATGCAGTCTATTGCACATTCGTCCAACCATAGCGCAGAAAGATAGTGCGAGAGTGCAGCGGCGCCCGGTCAGCCCTGGAATCAGGGGCTCAGCCGTTCCACCTGCCACTCGCCACCTTCCAGGGTGCGATAGACAAAACGGTCGTGCAGACGGGACGCCCTGCCCTGCCAGAACTCGATGGCATGTGGAACGACGCGGTAGCCGCCCCAGAAATCCGGGCGTGGTACCGCACCGCCTTCGAATTTTTTCTCGCAGGCCGCAAACTGCTCTTCCAGCACTTGACGGGACACAATGGCATCACTCTGGTGCGAGGCCCAGGCCGCTATCTGACTGTTTCGTGGGCGCGTACTAAAGTACGCATCCGCCTCAGCATCTGCCACCTGCTCGGCGACACCGCGCACAATCACCTGGCGCTCGAGAAAGTGCCAGGGGAATAACAGGGACACCTGCGGATTCGCGGTGATGTCCCAGGCCTTCTGGCTCTTCAGATTCGTGAAGAAGACGAAACCCGACTCATCAAACCCTTTCAACAGCACAATCCGCTGAGACGGCTGGCCACTGGCATCGGCAGTACTCAGACACATGGCACTGGGGTCGGAAATATTCGATTTGACCACCTCTTCCAGCCAACTGCGAAACTGGCTGATGGGGTCTCCTGCCAGGTCTTCCCGCTGCAGGCCACCCTGCAGATAATCTCTACGCCACTGATCAATTTCCATCGCTGTCATTTCCTTTACATCTCATTAGACCGTTCTGTGGCCAAGTGTACGCAGATTGCCGCGTAACCCCCAACCGGTGGCAAGACTTACCCACCATCGATCACCACAGGTGGTGGAGACGATCTCACCGCCGCCACTCAACACAGTCTCAGTTTAAAAATATCCTGCCGCCAAGGCAGCCCTATCTCAATTTTCCTGCGTTTAATCTTACAGGGATGCAGACTCTGCGGACGCTTGCAGCCCCTGCGGCGCAAGACTAGGCTCCGTTGCACACCCGCTTGCCAGGCAAGCCCAACAAAAAAGAACAGACAGGACAAAGGCATGTCTTCCGCAACCTCTTCCGACACACACAACACCGCGTCACCCAGCTGTGCACAGGTATTGATGCACCTGTTAAAAGGGTACGGCGTGGATACGGTGTTTGGCATTCCCGGCGTGCACACCATCGAACTGTACCGCGGTTTACCGGGCAGTGGCCTGACCCATATCACGCCCCGTCACGAACAGGGCGCGGCGTTTATGGCAGATGGCTATGCCCGCGCCAGCGGTAAACCCGGCGTGTGTTTTCTGATCACTGGCCCCGGGGTAACCAATGCCGCCACTGCCATGGCCCAGGCCTTCTCCGACTCCATTCCCATGCTGGTGATCAGCGCGGTCAACCGCCGTGAGGATCTGGGCAGCGGCCGCGGCCGCCTGCACGAACTGCCGCGGCAGCAGGACGTCACCCGCGGGTTCTGTGTGTGGCAACATGCCCTGACCAGTGCAGAACAGTTACCGGAAACACTCGCCCGCGCTTTCCAGGTGATGCACGCCCCCCGCCCCGGCCCGGTCCATATCGAGATTCCCATCGATCTGTTTCCCGCGCCAATGGCCAACGGAGCCACGACCCTGGCCGACTACCGGGCTGTTTTGCCGGCGGCCCTGCCCGCAGCGCCTGCGGAGACTATTGCCAATGCCGCCCGGCTGCTCGCAGAAGCAGAAAAACCGGTCATCCTGCTGGGGGGCGGCGCCCAGGAAGCCGGCGCAGCGGCCACAGCGCTCGCGGAGAAAATCGCCGCCCCGGTCTTCGAGTCGCTGGCGGCGAAAGGTATCGTCGATGAACGCCACCCTCTGTGCGGGGGTGCCAACCTGAGCTTTTCCAATGTGCGCGAGCGGGTAGAGAACGCGGACCTGGTGCTCGCGGTGGCGACAGAACTGGCGGAAACCGATCGCAATCTGGTGCGCGACAACTATCACTTCAAGGGCAAACTGATCCGCGTGGACCTGGATCCGGCACAACTGGTGTGCAATGCCAATCCAGACCTGGCCATCTGCGCCGATGCCCGCACCACCCTGCAACAGCTGGTGGATGCACTGGCCTCCGTCGACAAAAAATCGCAGAGGCAAAGTGCCGCAGAAGAAGTAGAGAAGTTACTGCGGGAGTGTCGCAGCGAATGGTGGCCGGGTTCCGAAGATCGCTATCCTTGGGTTGAAGCCCTGCGCGATGCGCTGCCGGAGAATGGTATCTTCGTAACCGATTCCACCCAGCTGGCCTATAACACCAACCATGCACTGCGCCTGTTCGAGCCCCGCAGCCATATTACCTGTACCACCGGTTACGGCACTCTGGGCTTCGCCCTGCCCGCCGCTATCGGCGCCGCACTGGCAAGCCCGCGGCCGGTAATCGGACTCATTGGCGATGGCGGTATCATGTTTACCCTGGGGGAGCTGGCCGCAGCGGTGGAACAGAATCTGGCACTCCCCATACTGGTCTGGAACAACAGCGGTTACGGCGAGATTCGCGATTTTATGGACGAGGCCGCCGTGGAGCAGGAAGGCGTGAATCTGCATGCACCGGATTTTGTCACTCTCGCCCGCGCCTTCGGTGCCGAAGGCTGTCGCGTCGAGCGACCGGAGCAACTGGGTGAAGCCATCGCAGACGCCTTCGCGCGCAAGGGGCCGACCCTGATCGAAATCACCGCCCCGGAATAATGCCCCGTAGGAGCCTGCTTGCAGGTGGAAAAGAGTCACGCTGTGTACGAGTGCAGCCTGCGAGCACGCTCCTTCAGCAGTAATACAGCAGCAATGCAGTCAAATATCGGAATACTCTCATGACAACAATCAATCAACTGCCCACGAAAAAACTGTATATCAACGGCGAATGGCACGATTCGAAAGGCGGCAGCCTGCACCCGGTCATCAATCCCGCCAGCGAAGAAACGATCTGTCAGGTCGTGCAGGGCACGATGGAGGACGTCGACGATGCCGTAGCCGCAGCGAAAGTGGCTTTTAAAGAGTGGCGCCACAGCCGCGCCGCCAAACGCCAGGCGCTGATGCATGCCATTGCCGATGGAATGGAAGCGCGCAAACAGGATCTGATTGAAGCTGTATCCCAGGCGCTGGGGTGCCCAGCCCACATCACCGAATGGCTGCATGTGGACGGCCCGATCTACGCCATGCGCTACTACGCCGACCGCGCCGCAACGATGGAAGAAACCGAAAAAGCCGGCCACTCCGTCGTGCTCAAGGAGCCGGTGGGCGTATGCGGCTTTATCACCCCATGGAATTACCCCCTGCACCAGTTCGTGGGCAAGGTTGCCCCGGCCCTCGCCGCCGGCTGTACCATGATCCAGAAACCCTCGGAAATCACACCGCTGCAGGACTATGTGATGGCGGAAATCATCGACGCCGCCGGCCTGCCCGCCGGAGTCTTCAACCTGGTTCCCGGCGCCGGCCCCATTGTCGGCGCGGCGCTTTCCAGCCACGTTGATATCGACATGGTGTCCTTTACCGGCTCCACACGGGCCGGCATCGAGGTCGCCAAATCCGCCGCTCCCACAGTCAAACGCGTCTGCCAGGAACTGGGCGGAAAATCCCCGCTGATCATCACCCCCGACGCGGACCTGGAAGCCGCCGTGCGATTTGGCTGTGAAGACGTATTCATCAACAGTGGCCAGACCTGCACCGCCCTTACCCGTATGCTGGTACCGTCCGAGCGCTATGAAGAAGCCGTGGAAATTGCCAGACGGGTGGCCGAAGAGGTTGCCATGGGCACCGGCGCCGACGACTTCATGGGCCCCCTCTCGTCCGCGCGTCAGCGCGACATCGTGCGCGGCTATATTGATAAGGGCATCGCCGAAGGTGCGCGCCTGGTTGCCGGCGGCAGTGAGATTCCAGAAGGCTACGGCAAGGGCTTCTACGTCAAGCCCACCGTATTTGCCGATGTCTCCAACGACATGACCATCGCCCGCGAAGAAATCTTCGGCCCCGTCACCTGCATGATCCCCTACCAAGACATGGACGAAGCCATCACCATCGCTAACGACACCGAATACGGCCTGTCCAGTGGTGTCTGGGCCAAAGACACCGAGTCCGCAATGCCCGTCGTACGCCGCATCGAAGCCGGTCTCTGCTTCGTCAACGGCGGCGAGTTCAACTACGACGCCCCCTTCGGTGGCGTAAAGCGTTCCGGCAACGGCCGCGAATTTGGCACCGCAGGCCTGCACGAGTTTATTGAACTGAAATCAGTACAACTTCCCACATAAAACTCTAACGCGCCGCTCCCCGCAGCGGCGCTGTTGACTGCCTGTTCCGCCATCGTTATCTTTGCTCCCGACATCAAGAGAGTGGCTGACGCCAACGCCAACCTGCCTACCGGGGCAAGGTGGTATCTCTTCACAGCGGGTACAAATGTACGGTCTGTGTAGAGGATGGGGCTCTCGCTGGACCGAATCGGTTTCAGCGCTGCAATCCTACCGGGATGCGATTTTTTCACTGACGAATCGCCTCTTCCGCCGTCAGCCCTCCAGAATTTTTGGAGGGAACATGTCCGAATTACAGCTATCCAGCACCGACGTTATCGAAATCCAGATCGCGCCCCAGCGCACCCGAACCGCCGTCCGGGCCGTCAAACGCAACGATCGGCAACTGCTGTGGCAACTACTGTTCGACACAACGGAAGACGCGCTGGCCTTCGCTACCCACTGCCGCGCCAGCGACGCACCGGTCACGGCTCACAAGGCCTGTGAACTGGTGGGATGACCAATATTAAACCTGAAGGGCTGGGCGAATCGTTATAAGAAAACGCCCATTCTACACTTACGGCTGATTTACCCGCGGATGTCCCGCGAAGGTTGCGATGCCGGGTACTGTTTTGCGAGACCGTCTGCGGCCAGGACGGCCGCAGCCGAGCCCCCAGGGATGGGTTCACGGCGTGTCTCGCAAAGCAGTACCCGGCAGCGCAACCGCCACTGAAGCTGAACGGTGGGGAACATGCTCTTCCCGAATGCCCTACTGCCAAAAGCACTGACAGGAGCCAATAACAACGCCATGTCCAAGCCCGAGCAATTTTTCCAGCACCTGCGCGACGAACTGAAACAGATCGAGGCCGATGGCCTCTACAAGCGCGAGCGCATCATTACCTCGCAGCAGAGCGCCGAGATTCAGGTCAATAACGAAGACCAGGTCCTCAACTTCTGCGCCAACAACTACCTCGGGCTCGCCAACCACCCGGACTTGATCGAAGCCGCCAAAGAAGGCCTCGACCAATACGGCTTCGGCATGGCCTCCGTGCGCTTTATCTGCGGCACTCAGGACATCCACAAAGCCCTGGAATTCCAGCTGTCTGAATTTTTACAGACCGAAGACACCATCCTGTACACCTCCTGTTTCGACGCCAACGGCGGCCTCTTCGAAACCCTGCTGGGCCCGGACGACGCCATCATCTCCGACGCCCTCAACCACGCCTCCATCATCGACGGCGTACGCCTGTGTAAAGCCAAACGCTTCCGCTACGCCAACAACGACCTGGCCGACCTCGAAGCTCAACTGCAGGCCGCCGACGCCGCCGGCGCCAAAACCAAACTGATCGCCACCGACGGCGTCTTCTCCATGGACGGCGTCATCGCCAACCTCAAAGGCATCTGCGATCTCGCCGATAAATACAATGCACTGGTGATGGTCGACGACTCCCACGCCGTCGGCTTCCTCGGCCAGCACGGCCGCGGCACCCACGAATACTGCGACGTCATCGAGCGCATCGACATTATTACCGGCACCCTCGGCAAAGCCCTCGGCGGTGCCTCCGGCGGTTTTACGTCCGGCCGCCAGGAAATCATCGACCTGCTGCGCCAGCGCTCGCGCCCCTACCTCTTCTCCAACTCCGTGGCACCGGCCATCGTCACCGCGTCACTGAAGGTGCTGGACATGTTGGTGGAAGGTGGCGAGCTGCGTGAAAAGCTGCAAGAAAACTCCCGTTACTTCCGCCAGCGCATGACCGAAGCCGGCTTCACCCTTGCCGGTGCCGACCACGCCATCATCCCGGTAATGATCGGTGACGCTGCCCTGGCCCAGAAAATGGCCGACAAAATGCTGGAGAGAGGCATCTACGTGGTGGGCTTCTTCTATCCGGTGGTCCCCAAAGGCCAGGCCCGCATCCGCACCCAGATGTCCGCCGCCCACACCCGGGAACAGCTGGACCGCTGTATCGATGCGTTTATTGAAGTGGGTAAAGAACTCGAGATTATCTAAGCAGTATTTATGAAAGCACTATCCAAATTAAAGTCCGAACCCGGCATCTGGATGACCGATGTCGAAGTGCCAAAACCGGGCCACAACGACCTGCTGATCAAGATCCGCAAGACCGCGATCTGCGGCACCGATATGCATATCTACAACTGGGACGAATGGTCGCAGAAAACCATTCCCGTCCCCATGGTAGTGGGCCATGAGTATGTGGGTGAAGTTGTTGGCATGGGCCAGGAAGTCGCCGGTTTCAAGGTCGGCGACCGAGTGAGTGGCGAAGGCCATATCACCTGCGGTCACTGCCGCAACTGCCGCGCCGGGCGTCGCCACCTGTGCCGCAACACCTACGGTGTGGGTGTGGATCGCCAAGGCGCGTTTGCCGAGTACCTGGTCATTCCTGCGCTGAACGCATTTAAGATTCCCGACAACATTTCCGATGAACTGGCATCTATCTTCGACCCCTTCGGCAACGCCGTGCACACCGCACTGTCCTTTGACCTTGTCGGTGAGGACGTACTGATCACCGGCGCCGGCCCCATTGGCATTATGGCCGCCGCCGTCGCCCGCCACGTGGGCGCCCGCCACGTAGTCATCACCGATATCAACGACTATCGCCTGGACCTCGCAAAGAAAATGGGCGCAACGCGCACCGTCAATGTCAGCAGGGAAAAACTCTCCGATGTGATGAAAGACATCGGCATGAGCGAAGGATTCGATGTGGGTCTGGAAATGTCGGGTGTCGCCGTCGCCTTCCGCGATATGCTTTCGGCCATGAACCACGGTGGCAAGATTGCCATGCTGGGGATTCCCCCGGGCGAGATGGCCATCGACTGGAGCCAGGTGATTTTCAAGGGCCTGATTCTCAAGGGCATCTATGGGCGGGAAATGTTCGAGACCTGGTACAAGATGGCCAGCCTGATCCAGTCCGGCCTCGATTTGTCTCCCATCATCACCCACCAGTTTTCCGTGGACGAATTCCAGCAGGGCTTTGACACCATGGGTTCCGGGGAATCAGGCAAGGTTATTCTGAATTGGGCGTCCTAAAGCCCTGACTCTCTACGGGCAGCGATATCGCTGCCCCGATTCAAAGCCCCAGTTTTTTGATCAATCGCGTACTGGTTGTCCCCTGTACCAGTAACGAAAACAACACCACGCCAAATACCATCGACTGCACCGTCCACCAGTAAGGCAGCTCCGTGGGCAGTGACAGCACCAGCGCTACCGCAATCACACCCCGCAAACCGCCCCAGCTCAACATCAAACGCCAGCTGTTTGGAATCGGCGGCCCCACAAAACGCGCAAAGGGCGCCACCAGAAAAACCGCCAGCGCCCGCGCTCCGATTGCAGCGACAATCGCAATAATCATCGCCAGCCATTGATGGGTGAACATGTCGAAGGTGATCACCAGCCCCATAATCACAAAGATCAGCGCGTTGAAAAACAACCCCAACCACTCCCAGGTCGGCGCGGCGTGAGCCAGGTAGGTGTCCTGCTGCTCCCGCAGACAGGCTCTGGTCACAATGGCGCAGATCATCACCGACAGGATGCCAGATACCCCGACCACATGCTCCGCCAGATAAAAGCTGCCAAAAGCCGCCAAAACCAGCACCATCAATGCCGCTCCCGCCGAGCCGAGAAACAGGATCACAATTGCCGTGATCAGACCACAGAGACTGCCCACCGCAAGTCCGCCAAAGAAGACCGCAGCAAAATACAGTGCAAAAGTACCCGCACCATGGATTGCCTCACCGGTCGCCACGCTACCTTCCATGGCGCTGTGGCTGGCAATACCGAGCGCAAACGCAAACAGCACAATCGCGACTGCGTCATTAAACAGGCTTTCCCCCTCTACCAGGGTCAACAGCTCTTCATTGGCGTGACTCTGACGCAGTCGTGCCACCACGGATACCGGATCTGTCGCCGCCAGGATCGCACCGGTAAGCAATGCGGCCAACCACGGAAAGCCGGAGGGGTGATGAATACCGTAATAGACCAGTAGCGCGGTAATCAGACAGCAGATCAATACGCCGAGAGTGGCCAGCAACAGAATTGGCCCCAGCCAGCGAAACAGGATATCCGGATCGATCTTCCACGCGGACTGAAAAATCAGTACCGGCAGAACCACAAAAAATACCAGCTGGTGCAGGTTTTCCGCGCGCAACCCGGTATCGTAATCAAGGACCGGCAACAGGATGCCAGCGAGGACACCCGCAATCAGGCAGCCAAGGGTGTCGTCGCGCTTCAAAATGCGCGCAATACCGAGGCCCGCAACCGCCGCCACCGCCATATACAATCCCTGCCCGACCAGGGTGGTGACACCTTCCATGCTCACGCTCCATCGGCATTGTGCAAAAACATTCAGATCTGATCGCGGTCGCTGGCGATCACCGCTTTGGGTTTGCCCTCCGGTGCCAGGCTGGTCAGCGGCACGGGCACGCCGCGCTCGTTGATCACCTCCACGTGAGCGCGGCGCAACCGGCGCGGTTCCGGTACGCCGCAGGAGTGCGCGATGGTGCCCACTTCGTATTCCATATTGCGGGCGTAGTGGTAGACGCGTTCGGCTTTATCCATGGGATCCAGCCCCTGCTGCAACTCCGGGTTGTGGGTGGTAACACCGGTAGGACAGGTATTTTTATTGCACTGCATGGCCTGAATACAACCGAGGGCGAACATGAATCCCCGCGCGCAATTTACAAAATCGGCCCCCATGGCAAGGGCCCAGGCGACCATTGAGGGGGTGAGCAATTTACCGGCGCAAATGATTCTGATGCGATCACGCAGGCCATATTCCGTCATCAAATCCACCACCAGCGGTAAACTGCGATTCAGTGGCAGGCCCATGTAGTCCATCAGGCTCTGCGGCGCGGCACCACTGCCACCATCCGCGCTATCGATGGTAATAAAGTCCGGCGCACTCGCCGCACCGCGCCGCAAAATCGCCTCACACAGCTCGTGCAGCCAATCGCTGTTTCCGATGACACACTTGAAGCCGGTGGGTTTGCCGGTGACCTCGCGAATATGATTGATCATATCCAGCAGGCCATCGACGTCGTGAAACTCCGGGTGCCCGTTGGGGCTGATTGAATCCTCCCCAACCGGTATGCCACGCACCCGGGCAATTTCCGGGGTCACCTTGACTCCCGGCAGGATGCCACCCTTCCCCGGCTTTGCCCCCTGCGAGAGCTTCAGCTCGAACATTTTGACCTGTTCGTGTTCGGCAACCTCGCGCAGTTTTTCGTCGGACAGCCTGCCCTCCATATCGCGCACACCATACTTCGCGGTCCCAATCTGAAATACGATGTCACAACCGCCAGCCAGATGGTGGGAAGACAGGCCCCCTTCCCCGGTATTCAGCCAAATGCCCGCTTTGGCCGCGCCTTTGGAGAGCGCAGTGACCGCGGGCACCGACAGTGCGCCAAAACTCATTCCAGAAATGTTGAAAATCGATCGGGTGGTGTACGGCTTGCGCGCGACTCCATCTCCCAGCGTGACCTCTTTCGGGGGCACCGCATCTTTGGCCAGGGTAGGGAAAGGATGATTGAGAAACACGACATCGCCCGGTTGATTCAGCGGACGGGTGGAGCCGAATGCAAGAGTGGAGTCTACATTTTTCGCTGCGCGGTACACCCAGCTGCGCTGGGCGCGATTGAACGGCATCTCCTCCCGGTCCAGGGCAAAGAAATACTGACGAAAAAACTCACCCAGGTGTTCGAACTGATAGCGGAAACGCCCCAGCACCGGAAAGTTGCGGCGGATCGCCTGTTTTGTCTGGCGGATATCCGACAGGTACAGGTACACCACATACAGCACCAGCACCACCAGCCCGAAGGCGAACAACATGGCAAATATCTGGAGTACCTTGACCGCAAAAGCATAGATAGCGGCGACAGCTTGAAGATCCATTCCCTAGTTCCCGATTACTCGTCGTTATTGCGTACTGACCGGTCATTGTAAGTGCTGGAGAGCACCCTTGCACCGTCTGCAACCTGGCAATAAACTGTACATACATACAGCCAGACACCCGATACCCGCCGTGGCCAACGACGTTCCCGACAATCCCACCCGCTCCCTCAAGGGCCGCGGTGCCATCAGTAACCTGGCGGGGCGCTTTGTAGATCAGGTTAGCAGCCGCGAGTGCGATGGCTGGGAGACCCTGCTGGAGCCCGTGGAGAGGATCGAGACGGTAGCGATCGAGGAAAAGGCAAAATCCATTATCGCCACCAACCAGTCACCGGACATTCCCTTCAGCCAGTCGATCAACGCTTATCGGGGCTGCGAGCATGGCTGCGTTTACTGTTACGCCCGCCCGGCCCACGCCTATATGGATCTGTCACCGGGGCTCGATTTTGAAACCCGGCTGTTCTACAAGCCCAACGCGGTGGAACTGCTGGAATCGGCACTGCGCAAAAAGACCTACCGCTGCAGCCCCATCGCCATGGGTACCAATACCGACCCCTACCAGCCCCTGGAGAAAGACAAGCAGATCACCCGCCGGATTCTGGAAACCCTGCAGCGCTATCGCCACCCGGTCACCATCGTCACCAAGAGCCAGCTGATCCTGCGCGACCTGCCGATCCTTGCCGAATTGGCCCAGGATAATCTGGCCCATGTGGGCATCAGCGTGACCACACTGGACAATGCACTGAAGCGCAAGCTGGAGCCACGCACCGCCGGCCCGGGGGCACGCCTGCGCACCATTGAAGCGCTGGCCCATGCCGGCATTCCCACCGCAGTGATGGCCGCGCCGATGATTCCCGCCCTCAACGATTCGGAACTGGAACAGATACTCACCCGCGCCCATTCGGCAGGCGCCATCCACGCCGCCTATATTCTGCTGCGGCTGCCCTACGAGGTGGCGCCACTGTTCCGCCAGTGGCTGGCGGAGCACTATCCACAACGGGCCGAGCATGTCATGAGCCTGGTGCAGCAGAGCCGCGGCGGCAAAGACAATCAGACAGCGTTCGGCCAGCGCCAGCGCGGTACCGGCGTATTTGCCCAGTTACTGCAGCAGCGATTTCGGATAACCTGTCGCAAACTGGGCCTGAACGCACGCAAGCTGGACCTGGATTGCAGTGAGTTCACCCTGCCACCCCAGTCCGGTGAGCAGCAGAGCCTGTTTTGAACGACTTTCTCTTACGGCGGTAGTGTTTTGTCCGACTGGTTTATTTACCTGATTCGCACCAGTAAAGGCACGCTGTATACCGGTATCACCCGGGACGTAGAGCGGCGCTTTCAGGAGCACAGCAGTGGTGGCCCCAAAGCCGCCAAGGCGCTGCGCGGACGCGGCCCCCTGACCCTGGAATTCCAGCAGGGTGTCGACAGCCATTCCGAGGCGCTCAAACTGGAATTGCAGGTGAAAAAGTGGAGCAAAGCGCGCAAGGAAGCGTTGATCGCCGGTGCACTCAGCCTGCCGGAGAAAATATTGAACCCGGCTTCCGAAACCCCCTAATCCGACTTACCCAAGAAGTACCCGATGGAAATCACTCTCACGCTGCTGTTGATCCTGTTTGCCGTGGCCATGCTGGCGGGCTGGGTGGATACCCTCGCCGGTGGCGGCGGCCTGCTGACGGTACCTGCGCTTCTGCTTGCGGGCGTACCGCCGGTGGCCGCTCTGGCCACCAACAAGAGCCAGGCCATTCTGGGAACCTTTACCGCGACCGCCACCCTGTATTCCAAGGGGCACTTACGCGAGCGCTCATTGATCTTCCCCATCATTACCGCCGGGATTGGCGCGGGCGTGGGTGCCTGGCTGATTCAGCGGGTGGACACCAGCTGGCTCAACTGGGTAATCCCCCTGTTGCTGCTGAGCGTCGCGCTGTACGTGTGGTTCACTCCCAACATGGGCAATAGCGAGCGCGAAGGGAAAATGCGTGAAAAGCAGTGGGCGCTGACCTGCGTCCCCGCCGTGGGTGTGTACGACGGGGCCTTTGGTCCGGGAACCGGCACCTTCTTCGCCGCCTCCGGGGTCGCATTTCGCGGGCAGACCCTGCTCACCGCCACTATCCGCGCAAAGCTGTTCAACCTCACCACCAACGTGGTTTCCCTCGCGCTGTTTGCCGCCGGTGGCAAGGTGATCTGGACCATTGGCGGTGCCATGATGGTCGGGCAGATGCTGGGCGCCTTTATCGGCAGTCACACCATGCTCGCCGGCGGTACCCGCCTGATTCGCCCCCTGGTGATCACCATGTGCATATTGATGTCGCTGGGGCAGATCGCCCAGCATCTGGATCTGATTCCGCTGCCCTAGTGGTTTACCAGGGAATTTCCGCACCATCGTAGCTGTAGAAATACCCACTCTGGTCCGGGATCGCATTCAGCAATAAGCGTTTGAGCCCGCGCACACTTTCATCCGTCGAAATCAGGGCGTTGGGACCACCCATCTCCGTTTGCACCCAGCCGGGATGGAACGCAAGTACCGTGATACCCCGCTCAGCCAGGTCAATGGACAGGCTCTTCACCACTTGATTTACCGCGGTCTTGGAAGAGCGGTACAGGTAGCCGCCGCCGGATCCGTTGTCATCAATACTGCCGACCTTACTGCTCAGTACACCGACCACCTTGTGCTTACCAGCAGCGAGGTTGGGGGCAAAGGCCTCCACCAGCTTGTAGGGGGCAATGGTGTTGACCTCCAGTACCGTGCGCCACTCTTCGACGTCCACATTGCCAAAGGTGACCCCCTTGGGGCCGTAGTAACCGGCATTGCTCACCAGCACATCCAGAGCGCGGTCCTGCAGCGCACTGGCCAGCGCGGCCATCTGCGTATAATCGGTAACATCCAGGCCATGAATCTCGATATGGTCGTTCCCCTCCGCCAGTTCACTCAGCTCCCAGGCAGCGGAGGGATTCCGGCAGGTGGCGATAACCGTCCAGCCATCTGCGGCAAATTGACGGGTCATTTCCAGTCCAATGCCGCGGTTGCAGCCGGTGATGAGAATCGTGCCAGACATGTTTCCTCCTGTGGTGGTATTCTTGCGCGGTTTGATGATAGCAACTGCAACGCTTATGTATTACTCGCTCGGCGACCTCTTCTGGATTTCTCTCCTGGCACTGCCCGCCTGGTATTTCTGGGCCGGTATGGCGGCCAAGGATCGGGTGCGGCGCATCGTGAAAGACCACTGCGCGAAAACCGGTGTGCAGTTGCTGGACGATACGGTGATGCTGAACCGCACCCGCCTGAAGCGCGACCGGCGCGGTCATGTGCGACTACAGCGGCAATACGAATTTGAATTCACCTCTACCGGTGAACGCCGCTACAGTGGCATTGCCGTGCTGCACGGACAGCGTATTACCCAGATTCAGCTCTCTCCTTTTCATTTGGACTAAACCACGTGAGTTCTATGCAAGCCCCACAAAAAGGTATCTACCGACATTACAAAGGCAACCTGTATCACCTGATGGAAATTGCAACCCACAGTGAAAACGGGGAACCACTGGCGATTTATCGCGCGCTGTATGGTGAGTTCGGGGTGTGGGCACGCCCGCTTGCCATGTTTACGGAAACCGTCGAGAAAGACGGTGAGACGATCGCGCGCTTCGCGCTGGAACGCCCCCTCGACTGATACCGGGCTTCGCCCCAGAAAAAGACGATAAGGACACTCGGTGAACAACTCGGTTAACAAAAAGCAAATCCTGATCTACGGCGCCTACGGCTATACCGGCGAGCTGATTGCCCGCAAAGCGGTGGCCAAGGGGCTGAAGCCCATTCTGTCCGGGCGCAGTGCCGCCAAACTGCAGCCGCTGGCCAATGAGCTCGGTCTGCCTGCCATCGCCGTTTCTCTGGACGATGACGATGCGCTGGCACGTACCCTCAGGGATGTGGCCGCCGTCATCAATTGTGCGGGGCCATTTTCAGCCACTGCGGAACCGATGATCCGCGCGTGTATTGCCAGCGGCACCCACTATCAGGACATCACCGGGGAAATGGCGGTGTACCAGTTGGCCCACAGCCTGGATGCGGAAGCCCGCGCTGCCGGCGTGGTGCTGTGCCCGGGTACCGGATTTGATGTGATCCCCACGGACTGCCTGGCGGCAGCGCTGCACAGGGAGATGTACAGTGCCACACACCTCACTCTGGGGTTCGACTCCGATTCCGGCCTCAGCCCCGGTACCGCCAAAACCTCCATCGAAAGCCTCGGCGTTGGTGGCGCGGTACGTCGCAACGGCAAGATCGAAGTGACACCTCATGCGGAACTGACCCGCAAGATCAATTTCGGCCGCGGCGAAAAGTTCGCCGTCGCCATTCCCTGGGGTGACGTGGCCACCGCCTACTATTCCACCGAGATCCCCAATATCGAGGTGTACATCCCCATGAGCCCGCGCCGGGCGAAAAAAATGCAGAAGCTGAACGCCTTGCGCTGGCTGCTGCGTATGAAATGGGTACAGAACTGGCTTAAAGGCAAAGTGGACGACAAGGTCCGCGGCCCCAGTGAAAACCAGCGCGCGGAACAGCAGACCTGGGTGTGGGGCGAGGTACGCAACGATCGCCGGGGCGAGCGCCGGGTAGGCCGGGTGGTCACCGCCAACGGCTACGATGTGACCGTGCACGGCTCCCTGGCGGTGGTGGAATTTCTGCTGGACTATCAGGGGGAAGGAGGATACTTCACACCGTCAAAACTATGCGGTCACGAGCTGGTGGAAAAGCTGCCCGGCTCCGGGGTGATCAAAATCGGCATCGACTGAACAGATCACCGCGACGCCAGCGGCAATTCAGGTGGCTTCTCGCGCCGCCGGTTCCATAAACCCCGGAGAAAAAGGCAGATTTCACAGACCTGACATATTTTGTTCAAGTCTGCGCAACATAGGCTTCGTACTTTTACCGTATGCGAAGCTTACCTATCACACTGAAAACCGTCGATGTGTCGCTGGTGCTGCGAATGGCAGAACGGGCGGCACGGCCGGCATCCCGCAGAAACTACCTGCTGCTGTCCCGCTCGGCCGACGGCTGGCTCTACCTGCTGTCGCCACTGGTGGTGGCAGCCATGAGCCTGAGTACCGCCCTGCAGTTTTTTACGGTGTGCGGGGCGGCCTTCGCCATTGAGCGCTCCCTGTACTGGACCATTAAAAATACCACCCGCCGCAACCGACCTCCGGAATCCATTCCGGGGCTGCGCTCCATTGTCGTCGCCAACGACCGCTTCAGCCTGCCCTCGGGCCACACCTCCGGCGCCTTCCTGTTTGTCACCATGCTTGCCCAGTGTCTCAATCCGCTGTGGGCGCTTGGTTACTTCTGGGCAGCCGGTGTAGGCACCTCTCGTGTGGGCCTCGGCGTGCACTTCCCCACCGATGTCTTTGCCGGGGCACTGCTTGGCACCTGTGTGGGCTTCGCGGTCAGCGGCGTGCTGCTATAACTGTTGCGCAGCAACGACCTGCTCCAGAAATTGATAACCCTCGCATTCCTCCCGGAGAAGCAACTTGAAAATTTTGTACGGTGTTCAAGGTACCGGTAACGGACATATTTCCCGCGCCCGCGCCATGGCGGAAGCTTTTCAGCAATTTCCCGATCTGGAAGTGCAGTGGCTCTTCTCCGGTCGCCCACCGGAAAAGCTGTTTGCCATGGAGGCCTTTGGTGACTACTGGTGGCGCGAAGGCCTGACCTTCGTACACAAAGAAGGCAAGATCGACAAACTGGCGACCGCCCGACAACTGGATCTGGGCAAACTGCTGAACGATATTCGTGAACTGCCGGTAAATGATTTTGACCTGGTCATCAGCGACTTCGAGCCGGTGACAGCGTGGGCAGCGAAAAAGCGCAAATGCGCAAGCCTCGGGCTGGGTCACCAGTACGCGTTCAACTTCAGTATTCCCACCCCGGCGTTTGGCTGGGTGGCGCGCAGTATCATGAAAGCCTTTGCGCCGGTTCCGGTAAGCCTGGGGATGCACTGGTACCATTTTGGTCACCCGATCCTGCCACCTATCGCCCACGCCCACGAAGAGCCGACGCCGACCGAGCAGGAACATATTCTGGTGTACCTGCCGTTTGAGCACCCTACTCCTCTGCTGCGGCATCTGGCGCAGCTGCCGCAGCAGTTTATTGTGTACGGCCTGCCCACCGATCTGCCCAAGGCAGAAAATATCACCCTGAAAGCCCCGTCCGTAGAGGGGTTCCGCCACGATGTGGCGACCGCCCGTGCGGTTATCTGCAACAGTGGTTTCGAGTTGATCGCCGAGACCCTGACGCTGGGAAAACCCATCCTGACCCGCCCGCTCAAGGGCCAGTTCGAACAGGAGGCCAACGGCATGGCCCTGAAAGAATTGCAGCTGGCCAAGGTGGTCGAGCACATCGATGCGCTGACCATCGGCCGCTGGTTGGAAGAGCACCCGAAGGGGGTGCGTATTGCGTGGCCCAATGTGGCACATGCTATTGTGCAGTGGATTGCCGACGGCCGCAGCGAGTCGCCCCAGGCACTGGCAGACAAATTATGGCAGGGCGTGGTCCCGGGTCAGCGTCGCGCGCAGAGCGCCGATGCGAGCACCACTCTGGAAACAACCGAAGAAATCGAAGGTGCCAAGGGCAGCGAGAGTTCCTGAACTCACTCGCTATCGCTCGAACCGGTGTGCGCCACCCGGGCGCACACCGCCTTTATCACAGATTCAGTCGCTGCTGCTCCTTCTTCAGGTGTGCCACCGCCTCGCGCATGGTGGCCACCCAGTAGCGATCCGGGTGTGCCGCCAGGTGCGCCAGCAGTGCCTGGTGATCGTCTTCGGATACGGTGATGTAATCCCCCCCTACCCCGTGAAACATAAAGCCGACCAGGCTGTTATTTTCCCGCGCTGCTTCTACCACGGCGATCAACTCATCGGCACTTTTTTCCGCGCCATCGAACGAGGCGACCCGGTAAAAGTCCTTGTCGTCCAGTCGATGCTGACCATCGGCGGAATACAGCCGCGCGGCGGGGACCAGTTTTTTCAGTTCCGGGATCACATCCTGTCCGCCGGCCAGCATATCGCCGCAGGGATAGGCGAACGTTCGTTGCTGCTCGCCATCGATCGCTTCGAGCATACTGTTGGTAGCCTGCACTTCATCGATAAACTGCTCCAGAGTGTACTTGTCCAGATCCTGCCAGGGCTTTACCCAGCTGCGGTTGGCGACAGATTTGCGGCAGGGGTGGTACAGCATGTGGTTACCGAGCTCGTGGCCAGACTGTGCGGCACGGCGCCACTCGTGCAGGCGCATACGGATTGACGGCCGCGCACCACTCAGATAGAAGGTACCGGGCAGCCGGTACTCATTCAGCTGGGGAATGGCGACATCCAGATGGGAGTCCAGTGCATCGTCATAGGTCAGCACCACCGCGACTTCCGCACCACCGGGCCAGGGCGACGGGGCCGCTACCGATACTGGTGATGCAGCCATGGCACTGGCCATCATCCCCAACAGCGCGGATTTCAGTCCGCGAGACACCCCCGAGAAGGATTGAAAAAACATAACAACTCCCTTTGCTTTCTGTTTGTATTGTTTTACAGCTGGACGCGCAGGGTAAGTCCCCCGAGATCCGCGTCTCCGCATAAGGCATCATCGCGCTGGGCCTCTGGCACTACCCCAATGGACCCGTGATAACTCTCCACAATATCCACCACCACCGCAAGTCCGATGCCCTGTCCCTGCTGTTGCTGATCGGCGCGCACACCGCGCTGAATTACCTGCTGCCATTGATCTTCGGAAAGACCGGGACCGTTATCCGCCACGACAATTTCCAGCCCCCGGCGATCTTCCGTATTGCAGATACTCACCAGTAACCTGCCGCCGCCATACTTGTAACCGTTGTCCAGAAGGTTGCCGAGCAGCTCCATCAGATCCCCTTCATCGCCATAAAAGAGTACCGATTCGTCGCACAGTAATTCCGCGTCGATACTTTTGTGACGGTAGGCCTTGTCCAGGGCCGTGAGAATTTTTTCCACCAGCGGTTGCACGGGCACGCCGCGTAGAATCGATTTGGGTGACGAGGTTACCGCCCGCTTTAGCTGATAACTGATGATGCTATCCATCCGCTCCACTTGCTCGGCCAGCGCCTTGTGCGCAGCCAGGGGATCCGCGGCCACATCCATGCCCTTCAATACCGCCAGAGGTGTCTTCAGACTGTGGGCAAGATCGCCCAGAGTATGCCGTGTTTTTTCCCGCTGGCGACGCTCATTTTCAATCAGCAGATTCAGGTTGTCGGTCAGGGGAACCAGCTCCTGGGGGAATCGGCCCTGCAGGGAATCCGCACCGCCGTGCTGCATGTTTTTGAGGGCACGGGTCAGGCCCCGCAACGGCGCCAGCCCCCACTGCAGTACCAGCAACTGCACCGCGATCAGTGCCAGTGAACCAACCCCGAGCCAACGCCACAGGGTGGTATTGAACTGCCTGACCTGAGCGTAGAGCGGGGCAGCGTCCTCCAGTACTACAAAGGTAAACTGGAGCTCATTGTCCAGCCCCCAGGCGATACCCTGGCGAAAGCTGGTATAGGGCTGATTCAGATCCGGCATCTGCACTTCCGCAAACACCTGCTGCCCCTGGCGCAGGGGCAGCGGGAGAGGAAGGGCAGAAAAGTTGGGCAGGCTGAGTGCTGAGGGAGAGCGCCAGATGACCCGGCCGCGCGCATCCATGACCGCGCCGATGAGGCCGGAGTCCGGCTGATTGAACCGGGGTTCCGGCAGGCTCAGGGGTAGTTGCAGGGTATCGCCGTCGGGTTCCGCCACGGCCAGCAGCGTGTACACGTGCAACTGCAGTTCCCGCGCTTTGGCTTCATCCAGCGAGGTGCGGAAAGCCCGCTCCAGCACCCCGGAGAAAACCGCGAGGAATACCAGTAACACCAGTGTGGCCATCAGAGAAAGACGGCCTGAAAGGGAGTGTACCCAGCGGAACAGCACCTGCCTCAGGCGGTGCAGCCGCGTCCACCATGCCATCAGTCCGCCGGACTAAATCGGTAGCCCCGCCCGCGCAGGGTTTCGATCGGTTTGACCCCGCCGGCGGCATCCAGTTTTTTACGCAGGCGACCGATAAACACTTCGATCACGTTGCTGTCGCGATCGCAATCCTGCTCGTAAATGTGCTCGGTGAGCGTGGTTTTCGACACCACTTCGTCCGGGTGCAACATCAGATATTCCAGCACCTTGTATTCGAACGAAGTCAGCTCCAACTCACTACCGGACACCTTTACCCGCTGGGCACTGGTATCCAGTTCGATGGGGCCCGCATTGATGGTGGGTGAGGAAAATCCCGCAGAGCGACGCACCAGCGCATTGAGCCGGGCCAGCAGCTCTTCGGTATGGAAGGGCTTGGTGAGATAGTCGTCACCACCGGCTTCGAGCCCGCGCACCCGCTCCTGCCAATGGCCGCGGGCGGTGAGGATCAGAATGGGAAAATGCCGGGATTCCTTGCGCAGGGTCTCGATCACCTGAATGCCATCCACCTTGGGTAGGCCCAGATCCATCACCGCTACGTCGTAGGGAAACTCTCGCCCGAGATACAGGGCTTCTTCGCCGTCCGGGGCTTCGTCCACGGTGTATCCCCCCTTGCGCAGGGAGGCCGCCAACTGTTCACGCAGGGCGTGCTCATCTTCCACCAGCAGTGCGCGCATGATCTTTCCTCAATCCGTTCTGTTCAGCCGTTGTCCGACGGTGCTCAGCAGTCCGTTAACGCTCTGTTAACGAAAGATGCGTCCACTCTGTTTATCGACGAACACCACATAAACCTGACTCTGATCAGACAGCCCCTTCACCCGGTAGGCGGCCCTGCCTTTGCGCTGGACTTCGCTGATCGCCAGAATCTTGCCACCAAACTGTCGCTTTACGATTGCGGCGGCTTCGTTTTTGGAGATGCCTTTATTCTGCACCCGGAAACTGGCCAGGGGCTGCATAGGCAGTGTGTGCACGCTGGCAATCCTCGGGGCAGGCGCATCCGCCTGATACCGCGCGGATGCGGAAACCGGTGCGGCAACCAGAATGGCTACCCACAGACAAACCAATGCGACTTTCACTGCTCTGCTCCTGTCAATTCCACTGCGCCGCTGCGACAACACTAATTGTTCACAATACCGGCGTGACGTCTACGCGAACCCGAATTCTATCGCCAGGATGGTGGTCAGTGCGAATCAGATATTCCTGGCCGTTGTACCGGTAGTTCACGTCATAGCCAATCAGCTCCCGCCGGGTGCTCACCTCTTCCACCACCTGACAGCGCTGCTCGGTACCGTAGTGTACCGGCGCCTGGCTGCGACTGATGGCGTTGCCAATCAAGGCACCCACCGCAGCCCCCGCGACCATACCCGCGCCCTTGTTGGCACGGTGGTGACGGCGGTGGTGGTGACGCCCATAATGGCGATAGCCCCGGTGTTTATGTCCCTTGACCGCATTGCGGCCCACCGCTGCACCGACCAGACCGCCAATAATGGCGCCGGCGGGTGAAGGCTGCTGATAGGTGACGGTCTGATCCCAGCATTGCGTTCGGGGTTCTACCACGCGGATGTCATTGTAGATGGGGGTTACCGCGGTGACGGTGGCGTAGTGGTAGCCGTCCGGACCAGCATGCTGGCCCTCATAGTAGCCACTCTCACCGGCGCTGGCAGAGACGCTCACACCCACCAGCACGGCGGTGAGGCCGGCAAAAGCCAGTTGTTGAAACCAATTGTTTGCTGTCGCCATGTTCAGTACTCCCTGAGACCCGGACGCCGACACCCTCCCGTGACCCTATTCGGTGTTTGGTCACTACCGGATGCCCTGTTGAGGCCACAAACTGGCCGATGGGAGCACTTTACGGGGCACTGGCTGAATCAAAACTGAACTCTGGCGAGAAACAACCGAGGCTACTGCGACGACTCCAGGCGCTGGCGGCGACGCTCCCGAAAGCGCTGGCGCTCTTCCGGGGTCAGGTTCTGCCAGCGTTCCCGCAAACGTCGCTGGCGCTCCGGGGACAGCTGTCGAAAGCGCTGTCGGGCCTCGCGGATTCTTTGGCGCTGCTCCGGCGGCAGGGCCTGGAAACGCTGGTAGGCTTTACGCAGTCTGTCGCGCTGCTCCGGGGTTAGCCGCTGCCACTTGCCAAACTCCCGGCGCGCCCGCTGACGCTGCTCCGGGGTCATGGAAGACCAGCGCTCCACCCCTCGGCGCAGGCGCGCCTGCTGCTCTGGGGTAAAGCCATCCCAACGGTCTTCAAATCGCTGTAGCAACGTTCGCTCGCGCTCACTCAATTGCTGCCAGGCAACCGGCTCCGCCCAGACCAGGCTTCCGGCCAACACCAGTATCAACGCGAACACCAACCGCCCCCCAAAGCCGCGCCCGCCTTTCTGGTGTGCGGCCGGTACTGTATTTCCCATTGTGGCGTTACTCATCTGGCTCACCTTGATCACTCTGCGCTTGCAGCTCCTTATCCGCTTCTGGCTGGGGTTGCGTCTCTGTAGAAATAGCCCCATCGGCCCAGTCTTCCTCCAGATCACTGGGAGGTATGAATTCACCGGTGTCATCGGTCCAGTCCGAGAGGAACAGTAGAAAATCTTCATCCAGCGACTCACTGGCAAACGCCGCGGGAAACGCCAGCAGTGCCCCCGCCAGCAGCAGGCGGGTCAGCGGACACCGGGCAAGACAGGTGTCAGGAGGAATGCCCATCCAGCGCCTCCTCAGCCAGCCACTGGTAAAACTCAACGTCCTCGATCATTTCCAGCTCCGCGTCTTCTTCCAGAAGCCATGCATCTGCCAGCAGCGCCACTTCCGCACTCTGCGAAACCTCACCCCGCCCCACCAGCAGTGCCACCACAACCGTGGCAGCCACACCGGCCACACCGACGGGTAACCAGCGACCGGCCGCGCTACCAGCGTTGGCGGCCTCTTCCAGTGCCGCGGAGCGCGCGCGACGCAGACGTGATCGAGTCTCGCCATCGAGGGCTTCGTCGCGCTGTGCCATCGCTTTCCGGGCGCCGGCAACAATCTTCTGCTGCTCGCGCAGGCGCCGGTCTTTCGGATCTTCTGTCTGACCTCGCGGGAATTTCATCGCACCTCCTCCAGCTGCGTACGCAGGGCGACCAGCGCCCGGGAAAGATGGGTTTTCACACTACCGGCACTGCAGGACATGGCGCTGGCGGTCTCGGCGATATCGAAACCTTCCACACAGCGCAGCAGAAACGCCTGTTGCTGACGGGGCGGCAAGCGGCAGACCGCCGCTTCAATCGCGTCCAGAGTGTACCGGGAAATAACCCCCTGCTCCGGTTGGGGCCCGGTGGTGTCTTCCAGACTACCCGGATCAAAATCATCGTCTTCGTCGCCACCGCCGGCAAATTTTTCCCGCAGCAGCTGCCAGCGGGATACCGTTTTATGGCGGCGATGCCAGTCGGTAATACGGTTATTGAGAATGGTAAAAAACAGCGGACGCCACTGCGCCCGGGGCTTGTGCCGGTATCGACGCACCAGCGCAAACATGGCGTCCTGCACGATATCCAACGCATCTTCGCGGTTCCCCACTGCCATCGCGGCCATGGAATAAGCGCGCTTTTCTACTGACGCAAGAAATTGTTCCATGCTGTGAGGGAGCCCTTTTCAGGGAGGGTTCTTGTTATCAATGGCGCGAGCGGTAAGCGCGACGCAGCGCCGGTTTCACCACGCCGCCCTGACTGAAGCGGTTACTTTTATACGCGCTGGCCGCGGCGGTCCAACCGCCGGTCAATATTCTGCCCCTTCCGATCCAGGCGACGATCAACCCGGTCGCCTTTGCGATCCAGGCGCCTGTCGACCTGATCTCCTTTGCGATCGAGGTGGCGATCAATCCGGTCGCCCTTGTTATCGAGGTGGGTAGCCCGCCTGTCGTTACCGTTGGCTTCGGCACGCTGTGCCGCCCGATCGAGACGGCTATCGATGCGGTCGCCCTTTTTATCGAGCCGGTTGTCGATCCGATTGCCCTTTTTATCCAGGCGATTGTCGACACGATCCCCCTGTCGATCCAGGCGGTTCTCAATGCGATCGCCCTTGTTATCCAGGTGTTTTGACCGCTCCTCGCCACTATCGGCAAGGGCGGTAACGGAAAGCAGCATGGCGGCCGTAAAAAGAAACGTCGATTTCTTGAGCATTTTCATAGGTGGTTTCCCTGTTATTTTCCCCGTGACGGGGGTGAGAACGACTCTGTTCTCCTATCAAAACGTCCGGGTACCTGAATGGTTGACACACCGATGAAAAAATTTGGATTACACCGCTTCCCTGCCTTCACCACCCTCGGCGCCATCACCGCTACCATCCCCCAACCAGCGCTGGGTCAGCGTACCGGCGGTCATGGCCCCGTTCACATTCAGCGCGGTGCGCGCCATATCAATCAGCGGCTCCACAGAGATCAGCAACGCGGCAATCTGCACCGGCAATCCCATGGTGGGCAGCACCACGAGGGCGGCAAAAGTCGCTCCACCGCCGACACCGGCGATTCCGAAAGAGCTGATCACGATCACGGCGATCAGAGACGTCAGCCACACAGGATCAAACACGTCGATTCCCAGCGGCACCGCCACCATGACCGCGAGCATGGCCGGGTAAATTCCCGCACATCCATTCTGACCAATGGTCGCACCGAAGGACGCGGAAAAGTTGGCAATGGCCGGGGAGTTTTTCAGCTCGTCAATCTGGGTTTCCACATTCAGGGGGATGGTGGCGGCACTGGAGCGTGAGCTGAATGCAAACACCAGTACCGGCCACACCTTGGCAAAGTAAAACAGTGGACTGATACCGTTCACCAGTAACAGCAGCGCGTGCACCACAAACATCAGCGCGATGGCCACAAACGACGCCAGTACAAAATTGAACAGGTTGAAGATATCCGTCCAGCTGGACTTGGCCACCAGAACCGTCACCAGCGCCATTACCCCGTATGGGGTAAATGCCATAATCAAACGCACCAGCTTCATGACCCAGGCCTGCGCCACGGAAACAAAATGCTCGATGGCCGCGCCCTGCTCACGGTTCTCTCTGCGCACCGCCAGTGCCGCCAGCCCCAACAGCACCGAAAAAATCACCACGGCAATGACCGAGGTATCTCGCTGGCCCGCGAGATCGGCAAAAATATTACGCGGAATGAACGACGTGAGAATCTGCGGAATACTGAGGTCGCTGACACGGCCCATGCGCTCATTGAGCACTTCCACTCGCGCCGCTTCGCGCGCGCCCTCTACCAGACCCTCTGCGGACAGACCAAACAGGTGCGCGATCACCACCCCGATCAAGGCGGCGACCGCCGTGGTGCCCAGCAACACCGCCAGCACCGATACGCTGATCTTGCCCAGTGAGCGGGTATTACTGACTTTGACCACTGCCGCCAGAATGGAGATCAACACCAGTGGCATCACCAGCAGGTGCAGCAGATTGACATAGCCATCGCCGAGCAGACCGACCCAGTCCAGTACCCAGGGCACATTCACACCCCAGCCTTCCGCCAGGTGCATCAGGCCACCCAGTAACACCCCCAGCAGCAGGCCGGCGAACACCGCCGGTGCCAACGAATGTCGGCTGCGGTGCCAGCGCGCCAATGGCCAAACAAGGAACAGATAAAACGCCAGCAGTAGAAATGCACTCAATTGCATCGAATTTGAGTCCCGGTTTGCGTGATTAAGGTTAAAAAATTGCGCTCATCCTAACAGCTGGCGCAGTTTTCCCTTAAAGACACTTTGGTTATAGCACTAGAGCGCTAAATAAGGACGGATGGCTTCCTGCAGTGAGGCGGCGGTTTGGGGCCCGACCAGGGTGCGCTGCCACTGACCATTGCGATCGATAATAAACGTGGATGGCAGTACCTGTGGCACCGCCTGACCCCAGCGGCCTTCGGGGGCGGCACCAAGCAGAGGGAAGGCAATGCCAAACCGGTCCGCCTGGCGCTGCACCTCCGCGGCGGGCGGCTGATCGAAGTTGATTCCCAGCACAAGCACCTGCTCCCCATGCTCGCGATAAAAGTCGTTGAGCTCGGGGATTTCTTCCCGGCAGGGCGCGCACCACTCCGCCCAGTAATTCACCAACACCACTTTGCCGCGGGTCTCCAACCGCTCACCATTCAACGCGGTAAGTCCGCGATCCCCGGCTCCGCAGCCGCTGATCGCCAGGGCAATCAGCATCAGTAGTGGTGCTAACGGATCAAGATTTCGCGGTCTTGCCAGAGGACTTGCTGCTGCGCGCATTGCGGTTGCCTCCCTTGCTTACGGATTTACTGCCTGTGGACGTGCTGTCCGCCACCGGTTCACCGGAGGCTTGTCCACTCCCCGGCAGTCGGGCCGGCTCCAGACTGCCGGTGTCCACGGTTTTTTCCAGCATTTCTTTGGACATGGATTCGCGGAACAGGTCGCCGAGGCTTTGTGACAAATGTTCACGGGAGAACTCCCGCGCCTCGCGGAAACGGGCTTCCACTTCGCGGTACCAGGGGCGCATCTGCAGTTCGCGGTGGCCGCTTTCTGGCACCGGTGCCGGGTGCAACCAGTCCAGCATCTGCTGCAGGGTAACCGCGTCGAGATCCCTCACCAGTACGTAATCGTTGCGATCCGTCTGCCCGATGACCTTGTTGCTCTGCAGGATTTCCCGGATACGTCGCCACTGGGCCGGGCGAATCCCCGCGCGGGAAATATCCTGATCACTGATGGTCTGTCCTTTCTGGTACTTACTGAAAAAACCCCATAGGATAGAGAGTGTCGCCACCAGGTCGGAATAATTGCGTCCCTGTGCGGCAGCGTGATACGCGGACAGCGTCCGCACCAGCACGCACCCGGCCAGCACGATCATCCACATCAGGTATACCCAGAGGAGAAACACCGGCACAAAAGCAAAGGCCCCGTAAATCGCGCGCACCGAGCTACCGGCGACGTATGCACCAAACAGATACTTGGCGGCCTCGAACGCAAGGGCGGTAATCACTCCACCGGTAAACCCGTGTTTCAGGGGAACCCGACAATTGGGGACCGCCACAAACAACAAGGTGAATGCGATTGCGGTAAAAATAAACGGCAGTACACGCAACACCACCGGCAACAATCCGAGGCTATCGTTCTGGGCCAGAACTTTTTGCGAGAAAAGGTAGGTGGTTGCCGCCATACCGGCACCGAGCAGAATGGGACCAAGACTCAGGATCGCCCAGTACAGCAGAAAACTGGAAACACCCTTGCGCCCCCGGGGAATATCCCAGATAGAGTTAAAGGTATTCTCGATGTTTTTCAGCATGAAGCCCGCGGTCAATAGCAGAATCGCGATACCCAGGCCGGTCAGGCGCTGCGCCTGAGTCGAAAAGCTATTGATGTATTCCTGTACCTCGCGCCCACTCTCCGGCACGAAATGCGAA
Organism: Microbulbifer elongatus; assembly: GCF_021165935.1. Classification (NCBI taxonomy): domain Bacteria; kingdom Pseudomonadati; phylum Pseudomonadota; class Gammaproteobacteria; order Cellvibrionales; family Microbulbiferaceae; genus Microbulbifer; species Microbulbifer elongatus. The sequence continues at coordinate 3,343,378 of NZ_CP088953.1, forward strand.
AAAATCTGATGCTGAATTTTGCTCTCAAGCCCGGCAAAATCCGGAAACAGTGACAGCATGGCGTAGCTCACCGTCACCAGCGGCACCAGCGCGAAGAGCGTCATATAGGTGAGAGCCGCGGCATTCTGCCGGCAGTTCTTCTCGTTGAATACCGTCCACAGGGAAGTAAAAAAGCGACGCCAGCGATGCACCATTTCAGTCATGGGTCTTCTCAGTTTGTTATAGATCTTGCGATATAGAGGCCAGGACGCCATTTTCCGGTGAATCTGGCAGATAAATCCGTATATTTTGTCTAAAAAGTACGCCATACCTCAGCGTAGTCCAGGATTCAGACAGGCTCATGGACGACCAACAGTCACCTGTTAGAATACGCCAAACCTTAACAGGATACGCTTTCGATGTGGACGATCTACCATAACCCCCGCTGCTCAAAATCTCGCCAGACCCTGCAACTGCTGCAGGAAAACAATATCGAACCGGAAATTGTGCTCTACCTGGAAACCCCGCCGGATGCCAAAGCCCTGAAAGAGATCCTTGGCAAGCTCGGTGTTTCCCCGCGGGATCTGCTGCGCAAAGGGGAAGACGCCTACAAGGAGCTCAACCTCAAGGACACGGCCCACAGCGACGCTGCACTGATCGACGCCATGGTAAACCACCCCAAACTGATCGAACGCCCCATCGTCATCAATGGTGATAAAGCCGTACTCGGCCGCCCGCCGGAAAATGTGCTGGAGCTGATCTAGTGGCCTCTGTAACTACCGTGCCCTATATTCTTGTGCTTTATTACAGCCGCAACGGCGCCACTGCCAGAATGGCCGCCGAACTCGCCCGCGGTGTAGAAGAAACCGGGATCGAGGCGCGCCTGCGCACCGTACCCGCGGTTTCCCCCAACACCGAAGCCAGCGAACCACCGGTACCCGACAGCGGCGCCCCCTTCTGCACCCCCGAGGATCTGCGCAACTGCGCCGGTCTCCTGCTGGGCAGCCCCACCCGCTTCGGCAACATGGCCTCCCCCCTGCGCTACTTCCTGGATCAGACCAGTGACATGTGGCTCGACGGCAGCCTCAGTGGCAAGCCCGCCGGCGTATTTACCTCCACCGGCAGCCTCCACGGCGGCCAGGAAACCACCCTGCTCTCCATGATGCTGCCGCTGATACACCACGGCATGATCATCGCCGGCATCCCGTACTCCGAAGGCGCCCTCATGCATACCACCACCGGCGGCACCCCCTACGGCGCCTCCCACTGGGCCGGTGGCAACGAAGGCGAACTCAGCCAGGACGAAACCACCCTGTGCCGCGCCCTCGGCAACCGCATCGCCACCCTCGCCCAAAAACTGGAAGACGACCGTGGCTAGACAGAAAAAACAACGCAAACCTATCGACCCCACCAGCCTCACCCGCAAACTGGACGTCGCACGAAAACTCAACTGGATCTGCTACGGCGGCCTGCTGCTACTGTTCGTCGTATGGAATCTGTTCCTCGACGGCTCCCTCAAGTGGTGGATACTGCAAACCGTTCCCCTGCTGCTGGTATTGCCGGGCCTGCTCAAACAGCACCAACGGGCCTACTTGTGGCTATGTTTTATCCTGCTGCTCTACATCACCGCCGGTATCGTCGACGTAATGATGCCTACACGCGGCTGGCAGCATGGCGCGCTAACCGCTTTGAGCCTTATTCTGTTTGTTTCTGCAATGATGACCAGCCGCTGGCAGGTGCAGTTACAAAATGCAAAAGCCAGCGAAAGCACCAACGCTTAGTTACTTATTTAATCGCACTCAAAGTCAGGGCGAAGGCGCTGATACCGGGTACATCCTTGTGAGACCTTCCGCGAGAGGGACCTCGTGGAAGAGCCCCCATGGATGGGTTCACGGCGTGTCTCACAAGGATGTACCCGGTAGCAGTGCCGCCCCGAAATTACTTAAGTACTCTATTTAAATGGGCCTAGCGAGAAAGAAGCCCAAAAGACCGATCAACAAGGAGTTTCAGGTTTGACCGAATCAACACGACGTCGCGGCCCTATCCGTCGCTTTTTTGGCGCCATTGGTGGAGCCATTACCTGGCTGCGCCGGGTGTTTACCAACATCCTCTTCCTGCTCATCCTCCTGTTTATCGGAGCCGCCATCTTCGGCGGTGAAGAACGTATCACCGTACCCCAGGGCGGCGCCCTCAAAGTCGCCCCCGGTGGCTTCCTCGTCGACGAAGTCAGCCAACCCAGCGGCGTCCCCAGCTTTCTCGGCGGCCCCGCCACACCACCGGAAACCCGCGTCAAAGATCTCGTCGACGCCATCGACCACGCCGCCAGCGACAACCGCATCAGCGCCCTCGTGCTCGAACTCGACCACCTCGCCGGCGCCAGCCTCAGCAAGCTCGAAGAAGTCGGCGAAGCCGTGCAGCGCTTCAAAGCCAGCGAAAAACCGGTCTATGCCATCGGCGACAACTACACCCAGGGCCAGTACTTCCTCGCCAGCCACGCCGACAAGGTCTACATGAACCCCATGGGCTCCCTGCTGCTCACCGGCTTTGGCAGCTACCGCAATTACTACAAAAGCGCCCTGGATAAACTGAAAATCAACTTCCACGTCTTCCGCGTCGGGGATTACAAAGACTTTATCGAACCCTACACCCGCGACGACATGTCCCCCGCCTCCCGGGAAAACAACGCCCGCTGGCTACACCAGCTGTGGAGCGAATACACCGAACAGGTCACCGGCCTGCGCAACCTGCCGCCCAATGCCATCGACAACTACATTGCCAACCTGCCCCAGAACCTGCGCGCCGAAGGCGGCAGCTGGGCCCAGGCCGCACTGGCGAATAAATTCGTCGACAAACTGCTCACGCGCCGCGCCGCCATCGAAGAGCTCCAGGAAATTGTCGGCGTCGCCGAGGGAGATAAATTCCAGTACAGCGCCATCCACGCACAGGATTATCTACGCCAGATGAAACTGGCCAACCTCCCGGACCCGCGCCTGCAAAAAGACAAAATCGGCCTGATCAGTGCCGCCGGCGCCATCATTGACGGCGAAGCACCAGCCGGACAGATTGGCAGCGCCACGCTGACCAAACTGATTGCCGAGGCGCGAGAGAAAAACGTAAAGGCGCTGGTGCTGCGAATCGACAGCCCCGGCGGTTCCGCCTTCGCTTCCGAAGCCATCCGCCAGGAACTCCTCGCCACCCGCGAGGCCGGTATTCCCGTGGTGATTTCCATGGGCAGTGTCGCCGCCTCCGGTGGTTACTGGATCTCCGCCGGTGGCGATCGCATCTGGGCCTCCCCCTCCACCATTACCGGCTCTATCGGTGTATTCGGCGCCTTTCCCACCTTCGAGGACTCCCTGGAGCACCTCGGCATCTACAACGATGGCGTAGGCACCACCGAACTCGCCGGTACCATGCGCCTCGACCGCGCCCTGCCGGAAGCCGCCGCGGACATCCTGCAACAGGGCGTGGAACACACCTACGCGCAGTTCCTGCAGCTGGTGGCGGAAGCCCGCAACAGCACTCCCGAGGAAATCCACCAAATCGCCCAGGGTCAGGTCTGGACCGGCCGTGCCGCCCACGAGCTGGGCCTGGTGGACGAACTCGGCAACCTCAACGACGCCATTGCCGACGCCGCACAGCTGGCCGAACTGGAAAAATACGAAGTGCTGGAAATCCAGCGCGAGCTGACACCAGGTGAGAAAGTGATGCGCGCCCTGGCAGAAAATGTGGATGCACAGATTTCCGCCGGTGTGGAGCGCAACCTGCCTCTGGGCGCCTGGCTGAACAGTATTCAGCCAGCCGTTCAGCCGCTGGCGGAACTGAAAACCTTCAAAGACCCTCGCGCACTCTACGCACGCTGCCTCGCCTGCACCGCTCCCTGACTACCGTCTCAGGCCTCACCGAGCAATTGGTGAGGCCTTTCCCTCTCGTTAAACGACTCTATCCTCATCACGATTCAGCCCCATAGCCCCATATTGGGGCAAACAGAAAATTTGCTTACCGGGTGCTCACCAATTCGATGCAGATATCGCGCCGCGGTAGCTCTGTGAACCGGAACTAGAAGTTTTTCCCGCCAATACACTGCGCTGAAGCGGTGCAACACCTCAAATTTCTGTGACTGGCACTATTTTTGGATTACCTGAATAGAGCGCGCGTTTTTACGTGCCGACAATAAGCCAGAAAAATGGAATCGAATGACCACAATAGCGAGCCTGAAAACCCAGTGGCTGATTGCCAGCGATCTTGACGGCACCCTGCTGGACCACTTCAGCTACTCCCATCAACCTGCCGACGCCACATTGCAGCAACTGGAAGCCGTCGGTATTCCGGTCATCCTCAATAGCAGCAAAACCCGCGACGAAATGTTGACTCTGCGGGATACCCTGCAAAATCGCCACCCGTTCATCGCGGAAAACGGCTCGGCCATTTTTATTCCACAAGATTATTTCCCCCAAAAGCCCGAACTTGCCCATGAAGAAGACGGGTACTGGGTCCTCGAACCCGGTGCCTCGCGCCGGCGCATTGTGGCGTTTCTACAGCAGGATGGGGAGAGCCACGGTGCGCCCTATCTGAATTTTTCCGCCGCCAGCAACGGGGAGATTGTCGCCGCCACGGGGCTCAGTGCCAGCCAGGCCGAGCAGGCCAACCAGCGCCGCTACTCTGAGCCCCTGTTGTGGCGCGGCACGGAACAGGAGAAGGCAGCGTTTACCGCACGGGCAAATGCCGCTGGATTTGCCACGCTCCAGGGTGGCCGCTTCCTGCATGTGCTGGGGCAGACCGATAAGGGCGAAGCCACGCGACTGTTGAAGAAGATCTACCAGCAGCACAGCGACCAGCCCTGCAAACTGATCGCCAGCGGCGATGGTCCCAACGACCTGGACATGCTAAAGATCGCGGACGTCGCCATTATTGTGCGCTCGCCCACTCATGCGCCCCCCGAACTCCCCCACCACCCGCAACAGATTACTACCGGAGAAACGGGGCCCCAGGGCTGGGCATCGGCAATCCAGGAAATTCTCAATCGCGAATTACACACATCGTAAAACAGGAAGCAAACCGTGACCGATTTTTTTCAGAATGGTGACATCACGACCCTGCACAACCTTTCCAACCGCAGCCTGGAAGACATGGAAGCGGACCTGATTCGTTTTTCCAAGCACCGCCCCATGTCCCTGCTCCTTCCGTCCCTGTATTCAGAGCTGGAGGGCGAGGCACTGCCGAAGATTCTCGAAATCCTGGCGGAAGTACCCTACCTCTCAGAAATCGTGATCGGCCTGGACCGCGCCAATGAGGATCAATACCGGGACGCGCTGAAGCAGTTCAAGGTTCTGCCGCAGCATGTCCGGGTTCTATGGAACGATGGCCCACGCCTGCGGGAGCTGGATGCACAGCTGCAGCGGGATGGTCTGGCACCAAAAGATGCCGGCAAAGGCCGCAATGTGTGGTACTGCCTGGGTTATATCCTTGCTTCCCGCCGCGGTGAAGCCATCGCCCTGCACGACTGCGATATCGTGACCTATGACCGTATGATGCTGGCGCGCCTGTTTTACCCGGTAGCAAACCCTCAGTTCAACTACGAGTTTTGCAAAGGCTATTACTCGCGGGTAGCCAATGGAAAAATCAACGGCCGTGTGTGTCGCCTTCTGGTCACACCACTGATCCGCACCCTGAAAAAAATCTACGGCCACACCAAATACCTGGAGTATATGGACAGCTTCCGCTACTCCCTCGCCGGAGAATTCTCCTTCCGCCGCGACGTGGTAAACGATCTGCGCATCCCCAGCGACTGGGGCCTGGAGATCGGCGTACTGTCGGAAATGTACCGCAACTATTCCACCAACCGGCTGTGTCAGGTGGATATTGCACACTGTTACGACCACAAGCACCAGGACGTCTCGTTTGACGACGAGCATTGCGGACTGTCGAAAATGTCTATCGATATCGCCAAATCGTTTTTCCGCAAGCTGGCAACCCAGGGCACGGTGTTTTCCTCCGAAACCTTCCGCAGTATCAAGGCCACCTACTTCCGCATCGCACTGGACTTTGTGGAAACCTACCGCAACGATGCCCTGATCAATGGCCTCAATTTCGATATTCACAAAGAGGAACAGACGGTTGAGCTATTTGCCAGCAATCTGGTAAAAGCCGGCCAGGCCTTTCTGGACAATCCCATGGAGACACCGTTTATTCCGAGCTGGAACCGTATCACCAGTGCCGAGCCGGGATTTCTGAAGCAGCTGAAGCAGGCCGTGGAAGCGGACTACGAAGAATACAACGCATAACTACAATGACTTGAACGACCAGAATTGCTATGCAACGGGGGGACACAGTGAATCAACCAACCGCAAACTTGCCCATTCAGGAAGTTTTATATCAGAAGGTGGTAGATCACCTGGCATTCATCTATCCGGAACTGGAAATCGAGCCCATCGCTCAGGACCTGATTCGCACCATGCGTCTGGACGAAGACTGCCAGAGTCCTCTCGCCCATAAAAATCTATGGGACCAGACCGATATCGCCGTCATCACTTACGGTAACAGTATCCTCAGTGACGATCAGCCGCCACTGAAGACGCTGCATCACTTCCTGCAGACGCATTTCCCGATGCTGATCAATACCGTGCATATACTGCCGTTCTTTCCCTACTCCAGCGACGATGGGTTTGCGGTTTCCGCCTATAAGCAGGTGGACCCAACCCTGGGGGACTGGAGTGATATTCTACGCATCAGCACCGACTTCCACCTGATGGCCGACCTGGTGATCAACCACTGCTCGGCACAGCACGAGTGGTTCCTGAACTATCAACAGGGCGAGGACCCGGGCAGCGATTTCTTTGTCGAGGCTGATCCCAAAGAAGATCTGAGTAAAGTGGTGCGGCCGCGGGTCACGCCGCTATTGCGTGCCACCAGTACACCTCGGGGCACCCGTCACGTGTGGTGTACTTTCGGCCACGACCAGGTTGACCTGAACTTTGCCAACCCCAAAGTCCTGGCAAAGATCGTAGACATTATTCGCATGTACCTGGATATGGGTGTGCGCGTGTTCCGCCTGGATGCGGTCGCGTTTATCTGGAAAAAGCTCGGCACCAACTGTCTGAACCTCGCCGAAACCCACGAAATCGTTCGCTTGTTGCGTACCCTGATCGAACACGCGAATCCCAACGCGGTGATCATTACCGAAACCAATATCCCCAATCAGGAAAATCTTTCGTACTTCGGCAATGCCAACGAAGCCCACTGCATCTACAACTTCTCCCTGCCGCCACTACTGGTCAACACTCTGGTGACCGGCAACTGCCGCTACCTGAAAAACTGGCTCATGAGTATGCCGCCGGCTCAAAACGGCACCACCTACTTCAACTTTATCGCGTCCCACGACGGGATCGGCCTGCGGCCTGTGGAGGGGTTACTCGATGACAGTGAGCAGGAAGCGCTGATTCAGACCATGGAGAATTTCGGGGGGCAGATTTCCTGGCGCGCACTGGATGACGGAAGTAACAAGCCCTATGAAATCAACATCTCCCTGTTTGATGCGCTGAAAGGAACCACCGCGGGGGAGGACCAGTGGCAGCTTGAACGCTTTATCTGCGCCCACGCCATCATGCTGGCACTGGAGGGCATTCCGGCGTTTTACCTGCACAGCCTGGTGGGTACCACCAACGACTACGAACGCATGAAAAAGCACGGCCACAACCGCGCCATCAACCGTCGGCAGTGGCAGGAGCAGGCGTTGAACGAGCATCTGGCAAACCCCGATACTCACCATCACAGGGTGTTTCACAACCTGCGCCGACTGATCAAATTACGCCGTGAGCAACCGGCATTCCACCCCAACGCCACCCAGTTTACCCTGCACCTCGGGGATCAGGTATTCGCGTTCTGGCGGCAGAGTCTGGATCGCCGGCAGAGTATTTTCTGTCTGAACAATATTTCCGATCAGCCCCATACCATTCACCTGAATGCCATCAATCTGATCGGCACCGATCAGTGGAAAGATCTGATCAGTGATGCAATCTTCGACGATATGCTGGCAACAGTGACGCTGGATCCGTATCAGACCCTGTGGATCAGCAACCGCTGGTAGCGCCGCTCCCAGAGCGGGAAGCCACAGTACAGACATGGGCACCGGTCAGTTCGGGTGCTCGTCGTCGACACTTTCCCGGGACTTTACCCAGTGTCCACCCTGCAGCTGGACCTCGAAGCGCGCCCACTGGCGGAACTCTTCGCGCAGGCAGATTCCCGTATCGTAGGCGCCGTCCCCGGCCAGCACTTTGTAGATGATGCGATCTTTGGTGGGCGGCGGTTCCCGCGATTCGTCCACCACCTGCCGAATACTCCAGAGCTTGCCCAGTTTACCGTTGCTGTAGCAACGCCCCGCCACGATTTCATCGGGGTGTACCACATTGCGCTCAGCATGCTGTTTGGCCAGTTCCAGCAGCTCGGTGAGTCCTTCTGCGGTGATATCCACAAAAGAGTCCTGCTCCTGAATCGCCGCGGCAAAGTCTTCCTGGGTAATTTCCGTTTCCCGGGTTTCCGGCTCCGCACTCGCGACCATCTTGCGACGGCGCCCGAGGTGTACCGGGTAGCGTCGCCAGTGAAACAGGCTGTTAAAGGCGATCGCTACAGCGAGAATCACCAGGACATTGGTCAAAATAGGTACCAGCAGAAAATCAAATCCCAGCTGATACACTGCCTCCCCACCGGTCACCGCTGTCAGCGCGGTGGCGCCGCCAGGCGGGTGAATACAGCGCAGGTAATACATCGCGGCCACTGCAATACCCACCGCCGTGGCCGCCGCGAGCAGTTCGGGGCCAATCCAACGCTGGCAGAGCACCCCGACCAGTGCCGATACCAGGTGCCCTCCCAGGAGAGCCCAGGGCTGAGACAGGGCACCGTGCGGCACGGCAAACAGCAGCACCGCACTGGCCCCCATGGACGCGATAATAAAATAACTGGTGGAGATATCGATTACACCGGCAGACAGCGCCTGTTGTGTCGCCCACAAAACACCGAGAATCGCCAGCGCAGCCCCCAGAGCAGAAATGAGTTTTTCGCGGTGGCTGGTATTGTTTTTCTCAATACCCAGATAGGCACGCAGCTCGCTGATCAAACGCAAAGTAACCCCCCGTTGGTAAAATGGCGCGATGAAATCTGTCGACGATTGGCGTTATGAGTTTTCCTGTGTCCGCACATTCAGCTGACGCAGTGCGCCACTCGCCCAGACCAATAGAAAGGCAAGCAGACTGAAGATCCCGGCCCACCACAAAGTGGTCAGGGGCGCGGTAAATTCACTGATGACACCGGCGGCTAGCGCACCGATGGCGGCGGAGCCGAACAGGGAAAACTGATAGATGGAAATAATGCGGCTGCGCACCTGTTCCGGTGCGAGTATTTGAACGATGGATTTTCCTAGCGCCGCGGACGCCGCGGCAACCGCTCCCCAGCAGGCGCACAACAGCATCAGGCCGAATGCGGTGGGGCCAAAACTGATCGCAATCAATAACGCCGCGCTGTATAGCAGACACATGAGCACACCGCGCCCCGGCTGATCCCCCTGCCCCCGGCGCAACATCACAATCGTGGCCACCACGGTTCCCACCACAAATGCGATCTGTAACGACGCGTAGTAGCTGGCACCGCGACCATAGCTTTCCGCCATGAGTGGCAGTACCACCAGAAACACCCCGATATGTACCAGTCCGTTGAACCCCACCAGTAATATCAGCTCGAAGATCGCACGGCTTCTCGCCACTTCCACAAATCCCTCCAGAAGCGCAGAGGGTAATTTGTTTGCCCGTATTTCACTGGGTGAGGTATGCCGGCGCAGACGAAAAAAGAAAAGCGCTGCGCAGCAGAGCACCGCCACCTGAATCAGCAGCAGGGGTTCAGCGCCCCAGTGATCGAAACGACTGGCCAACAGCATCCCCATTGCCTGACCACCGTATTGAGCGAGCATCATCCAGGTCACCAGATGTTGCACGTGACTCTCCTGCACCCGTGCACCACTGGCCGGTGTGCGGGCCCCACGCTGCACCAGGTTTTCCCGGGCCGGCTGCAGAAACGCGGTAAAAAAGCCGAGGCTCACCCCGTAGGCCAGTAACAGCGCCAGGCTGGGGATGGCATCCATCAGGTAGTACGCCAGAGCCCCATGGCACAGGGCCAGCCCCAGACATGACAGTGCCGCGACCCGCGCGGCATCAAAGCGGTCCGCCAGTGCGCCACCAAACAGAAGGAACACCAGATTGGGCAGTAGCACCGATGCCTGCACCCAGCTCAACTGGAGCGCCGGCAGTTCCACCAGTGACACCGCAATCCACGGCAACAGCACTACCTGCAGGCCGGTAGCCAGAGAGGTGCCGCTGAAGCCGAGCAGGAATGTGCGCAGTCGAGCCGCCAGTGCGGGAAAAGCCATTACAGAATCCGGAAAATCAGTCACTCACCGCAGTGGTCACTGGGCGTTACCAGTGGCGGCGAACATCGGGGCGCTATTGTCCCACATTTTTCCCTGACATTTTTACGCTAAACCTTCACGCCAAAGGCCCAGCACACCTTAGCGTAGGGATACCGGCGTGGGGGACGTGGTGCCCGGGCGCGGGGAAAGCCGCAACGGCCAGAAAGTACGCAGCAGACGGCGCAGCTGCTTTAACGCCTGTGCGTCATCGGCAAAAGCCGCTTTTTCATAGGCCAGCGTGATACGCAGAGCCATGGGTGCCAGGGGCGGCCACTCCCGCTCTATACGCCGCGCATAATCGACGGCTGCCTCACCGGGATTGCGTGGCAGGCCCGCACGTGCCATACGCCGACAGAAGCGAAGATACAGACGATCTGCCGGCGCCAATGCGGGGCCGCGTCCGGAAAAATTCAGCCACAACAGCAATACCGCCAGTGCCATGATCACCGGAGTTCCCAGAAAAATCGCTAACCGCAGTGGCGAGATTTCCCCCAGCAGCCGCCGCAACAGACCTTCCTGACGCTCGGCATCGAAACTCACCACGGTGCGATACCAGCGGTAATTGATCATGTCCCACTGCAAACGCAGACGTGTGACAAAAGCAATTTTGTGCAGGGGTAAAAGTGCATCCTGCATAAACTCGTCTGCGGCAGCACTCTGCAGGCCGTCGCGAATGCGCTGGGGCGCCACCGAGGTGGTTGGATCCACACGAACCCAACCCCGCTCCGGCAGCCAGATCTCCGCCCAGGCGTGGGCATCGTACTGACGCACCAGCAGGTATTCCTGCTGCTCCACCCATTCCCCGCCCTGATACCCGGCCACGACCCTCGCGGGTACGCCCGCGGCGCGCATGGTGAAAACATAACTGTTGGCAAAGTGCTCACAGAATCCCTGCTGTGTTTCAAACAGGAACTCATCCACAGTATCCGCACCCAGGGCCGGCGGTTGCAGCGTGTAAGTAAAGCTACGCGAGTACATGGCGAGCAATGCCTGGGAAATGGCTTCCGCATCCATCCCCTCGTTCCGTCGTGCCGTGGCCCAGGCCCGCGCCTCGGGGTTTCCGGACTTGGGCAGCTGCAGATGGCGACGCTGCTCAGCGGCACTCAACCCCGACTGCACCGGAACACTCTCCCGCGGCCAGGAGCGCACATCGTATGCGAGGCGACTGCCCACCGGGTTGCGGTAAATCAGGGTGTCTTCTGCGGTGGTGCGCACACCCGAGGTATCGGAATGGGGGGTTGCCAAGGCAAACAGCCAGGGATTGTGGCTGGCTTCCTGAATAACCTGATAGCGATAGCGTGGCCCTACCGCAGGCAGACTCTGCTCATCCTCGCGATGCAACCGGGAACGGCGACCGGCCCAGCGGTTGCCGGTGATCCCCGGCTCGCTCCAGCGGCGGCCGTCAAAGTGGGTATACACCAACCCCCGCCAGTAGCGCTGCTCCGGTGGCGGCACCGGGCCATCGAAGGAAATACGCAACGCGGGTTTGTCGGACTTGGATAGGCGACTGAAATCACCGGGACTCATGGAATCGCTGATTCCGGTGGAAGCCGCAGAGGTATTCTGCGGAACTGCCCATAGAGGCCCGAGTCGCGGCATCACCACAAACAGTACCAGCATCACTGGCACCGCCTGCGCGAGCAGCTTCGCTGACAGGCCAAAGGCCCGCCCGGCCCGCGCACTGCCACTACCCTGCTGGGCCACCAGCGCGGCGGTAACGACCAGCAGGCTGAACACGCCGTAGAGGGCATAGGGAATCGTCTGGTCAAATACGAACAGTGTGGCGACAAGGAAATAGGCCAGAGTGAGACTGAGCAGGGCATCCCGCCTGCTCAATAACTCGATGTTTTTCAGGGTAAATGACACCGCCAGCAATGCCACCATGGGCTCCAGGGCAAACCAGCGCCGATAGGTCATCGCCAGCCCCGCAACCGCCAGGCTGACCGCCACCAGCTTCACCACGCGCCCGGGTATTTCCCGCCGCCCGCGAAACACCTCAAGGCGCCAGTAAACCGCGATACCCCAGGCAAATACCAGCCAGATGGGCAGGTGCGTAAAGTGTGGCAACAGAACCACGAATTGGGCGGCGAACACCCACAACAGGCTCTCTCGGGGCAACAGGGTCTGCATCTGCCCGCTGTGAACGCTCACCCCATCACTCCTTTTACCGGAAAGAGTGCCAGTGCACTCAACACCTTGTGCCGGTGAGCACTCCCCAGTGCCGGTGCAAGTACCTGACCGGGAAGGCGTAATCCATAGGCAACCTGACTACGCTCTGCTTCCAGCACCCAGGCACACAGATTACTCAAACGGGTTTCGGGGTCGCGACCGGCGAGCAGATCCCAATCCAGCCACAGACGGGCATCGCTGCCGGAAGCGTATTCCTTGCTGTACAGGTCACGCCCACCGGCAAACTGCTTCCAGGCGACATGTCGCAAGGAATCCCCCGCCTGATAATTTTTCAGCCCGGCGAAATCATCACCGCTGACAGAAAAGCTTTTTTCCTGTTCTCCCTCGCCCACACTGGCGCCCCAGGGCAAAGGGCCCGGGGCTTTCGGTTGCGGATAGACGAGGAACTCCACATCCAGGTCTACCCAGCTCCAGCACTTGAACAGTCCCAGGGGAAAGCGACTCTCTACCCGAATGCGCGGTGCGCGAACCCTGCCCCGCCGTACCAGGGGCAGATCGAGCCGGACGTCGACAGGTTCCCCCGTGGTGATATCTACCAGCACCCCCTCTTCCGGCGGCCAGCTCAGGCGCACCCGTTCGTGGGTGCGCTTGCCAGTTCTTTCCAGAACGATTTTCGCCGTACCGAAATCCCCGGCAAACGCCGGGTCCACCTCCAGCAGGCGCAACCTGAGACCGGAGAGATTGGCAAAGGTGTGCACCGGTAGAATCACCACCAGCCCCACCAGCAGAAATGCTAGGGCGAGGACCAGGTTATTTTCGTAATTGGTGCCAAGCAGCCACAGCAGGAAAATCAGCAGCAGAAATCCCATGCCTGCGGCAGTGGGAAGCACAAACAGCTTGCGGTGATTGAGGGTGACACTGGCCGCCGCAGGCAGACGACGGTCCAGCCAGCGCAGCCAGCGTCGGTTCAGCGGGCTGGTGGTATCAGCGTGAAGGCCGCCGGTATCGGAGGAAACTTTTTCGAGCACGTGTGCACAAACCCCGTTCGCCTCAGGCGGCGATGATATCGACCTGGTGCATCATCCGCTCCACCAGCTGCGTACCGTCGCTGCCGTCGCTCTGCAGGCGGTGACCGGCCACAGACGGCAAGACCGCCTGCAGGTCTTCCGGCAGCAGGTGGCCGCGGTTGTGAATCAGCGCCCAGGCACGGGCGGCGTGTAGCAGAGCCAGCGCGCCGCGCGGAGAAAGCCCAACGCCACATTCGGCGCTCTGGCGGGTGTGCTGCACCAGGCGTTCCAGATAATCCAGCAGCGAATCGGAGGCCTTGACCTGACTGACCAGCCCCTGCAACTTCCGTAGACCGTCACTGTTGATACGCGGCTTGATCTGCGCCAGCTGGGCACGGGGATCTACCCCTTTGAACAGGGCCCGCTCCGCTTCCCGGGTAGGATAGCCAAGACTGATACGCATCAGGAACCGATCGAGCTGCGACTCCGGCAGTACAAAGGTGCCGGACTGTTGCAGGGGGTTCTGGGTGGCGATCACGAAGAAGGGCTCGGGGAGCGGACGGGTTTCGCCGTCCACACTGACCTGGCGCTCTTCCATCGCCTCCAGCAGTGCGCTCTGGGTTTTGGGAGAGCTGCGGTTGATCTCGTCGGCAAGCAGTAGCTGACTGAATACCGGCCCTTCGTGGAAACGGAACTGGCCGGACTCCCGCTCGAAGATGCTCACGCCGATAATATCCGCGGGGAGCATATCGCTGGTGAACTGGACCCGCTTGTAGCTGAGCCCCAGTACCTGGGCCAGTGCGTGGGCCAGAGTGGTTTTGCCCATCCCGGGCAGATCTTCGATCAATAGATGACCACGGGCCAGCAAGCAGGCCAGCGCCAGTTTCACCTGATGCTCTTTCCCTAACAGAACCTTGCCGATGTCATCGACAATAGCGGAGATGATTTTTTGCACGGCAAATCCATTACAGCTCGGTTTTTCTTCACTCAATGATAGGCCCCGGGGTAACCGGGGCCATTCATCATGTCACATTCCGCGCCATTGTGACCATTTTACGTGATCGCCGACAAGCCTCGCGCCAGATCCGCCTTCAGATCATCCGCGCTTTCCAGGCCAACGGAGATACGGATCAGGTTTTCGGTGATGCCGGCTTTCTCCTTGTCTTCATCGCTCAGGCGGCCATGGGTGGTGGTTGCCGGGTGCACGATGGTGCTTTTGGCGTCGCCGAGGTTGGCCGTCACCGAGAAGATCCGGCAGGCATCAATCACCTTCCAGGCCGCCTCGCGTCCACCGGCGACGGTAAAGCTGAATACAGCGCCGAAACCACTCTGCTGGGCAGCGGCCAGCTGGTGATTGGGATGGCTGGGCAAGCCCACATAATTAACCTTCTCCACTTGCGCCTGCTCTTTCAGCCACCAGGCGATATCCAACGCACTGGTACAGTGCGCGCGCATACGCAGATTCAGTGTCTCCAGCCCTTTCAGGAATACCCAGGCATTGAACGGGCTCAGGCTGGGGCCACAGGTGCGCAGGAAGATGACGACTTCGTCCATGACTTCTTTCCTGCCCACCACCACGCCTCCCAGACAGCGACCCTGGCCATCGAGGAATTTGGTGGCGGAGTGCACAACAATGTCGGCCCCCAGCGCCAGCGGGCGTTGCAGTGCCGGGGTACAGAAGCAGTTATCGACCACTAACTGTGCACCGGCGCTGTGGGCGAGGTCGGCCATGGCGCGGATGTCCGCGACTTCGCACAGGGGATTGGACGGTGTTTCCATAAACAGCAGTTTGGTGTCGCCATCCAGCGCGTCTTTCCAGGCCTGGAAGTCGGTGAGTTCGACGAAGCTGACTTTAACCCCGAACTTGATCATGTAACGGGTAAACAGTGCGGTGGTGGTGCCGAATACGCTGCGGGAGCAGATGACTTTGTCACCGCTGTTCAGGGTGGCCATGCACAGGCTGAGAATGGCGGCCATGCCGCTCGAGGTGGCAACGGCGGCCTCGCCCCCTTCCATCGCGGCGATACGCTCTTCGAACATACGCACGGTGGGGTTGGTGTAGCGGGAGTAGACGTTACCGGGAGAATCCCCGGAGAAACGCGCGGCGGCTTCGGCCGCGGAGGGAAAGACGTAACTGGATGTGGTGTAAATAGGCTCGGCGTGCTCGCCTTCCGCCGACCGGCTCTGGCCTGCCCGTACCGCCAGTGTTTCCAGTGCGTAGCCGTCGTCTTCAAACATGGATTAACCGTCCCGGGTTAGAAATTGCTGAGCTGGTAATCTTAACCCATGAAGGCGGCTTGGGCAGAGCGAATCATAAAAGCTACGAAGTAAATAGATTTAATGCGAAGACAGAGTAGCGGGGATCCGTTTTCAAAAGCGTCGGCGACAGGGACGTCGCCGACGCAGCGTACATGGACGTATTCACAGCGGTTTTGAAAACGGATACCCGCTGCTCTGTCGCCAATACTGGCAAAATCGGAGCTCATTTTACCACCGCGGTACGGGGTGCTACGTAGGTAGGGCACTGGCGGCACTGCTGCCGGAAGTTGTTTGCGAGACACGCCGTAAACCCATCCATGGGGGCTCTTCCGCGAGGTCCCTCTCGCGGAAGGTCTCGCAAACAACTTCCGGCATCAGCGCCTTAACGATTGGCAAATACACTTCGACCCACCGATGGGTGGGCCGAATAAAATAAGAGGGAGCCTTACTAGAGCTTACAACGAGCTCTCGTTGCCCTTCCCTTTCGCATTGTCATTGCGCGCCGCATGCAGGCTGTCCAGGTATTCCTGGGTAACATCACCGGTGATGTACTTGCCATCAAAGACCGCGCAATCAAACTCCTTGATCTCGGTATTGCCATCCCCAGAGGACACCACCAGCTCATCGAGATCCTGATAGATCAGCCAGTCCGCGCCGATCTCCTCACACACCTCTTCAGTGGTGCGGTTGTGGGCGACCAGCTCGGTGGCAGAAGGCATATCAATGCCGTACACGTTCGGGTATTTCACCGCCGGCGCAGCCGAGGCAAAATAAACCTTGTTGGCACCCGCATCGCGCGCCATCTGGATGATCTGCTTACAGGTAGTACCGCGCACGATGGAATCGTCCACCAGCAGTACATTCTTGCCGCGAAACTCCAGCTCGATCGGGTTCAGTTTCTGGCGAACCGATTTTTTACGCTGTTTCTGACCCGGCATGATAAAAGTACGGCCGATATAGCGGTTCTTCACCATACCTTCCCGGAATTTTACACCCAGACGATGTGCCACCATCTGGCCCGCGGAACGGGAAGAATCCGGAATCGGGATGACCACGTCGATATCGTGGTCCGGGCGCTCGCGCAGGATTTTTTCAGCCAGGTGCTCGCCCTGACGCAGACGCGCCTTGTGCACGGAAACACCATCCATAATGGAATCCGGGCGGGCGAAGTACACGTGTTCGAAAATGCATGGGCGCAGCTGCGGGTTTTCTGCGCACTGTTCGGAGTGCACGGTGCCGTCCAGCTCGATGTAGATACATTCACCCGGTGCCACATCGCGCACAAGGGTGTAACCGAGAACGTCCAGCGCCACGGATTCCGAGGCCACCATATATTCCGTGCCCTGATCGGTCTCGCGCTTACCGTACACCAGCGGACGGATGCCGTTGGGGTCGCGGAAGGCGACCACGCCGTAACCGACAATCATCGCCACACAGGCGTAACCACCGCGCACCCGCTTGTGTACCGCGCGCATGGCCGTGAAGATATCTTCGGCTTTGGGCTGGAGTTTGTGCTGCTTGTGCAGCTCGTGGGCAAAGACGTTGAGCAGGACTTCCGAGTCGGAGTCGGTATTGATGTGGCGCAGGTCCTGCTGGAAGATCTGTTCCTTCACCTCATTGACGTTGGTGAGGTTGCCATTGTGGGCCATGGCGATGCCGTAAGGGGAGTTGACGTAGAAGGGTTGGGCCAGCGCGGGGCCGGAGCTGCCGGCGGTGGGGTAGCGCACATGACCGATACCGAAGTTGCCGGTCAGGCGCTGCATATGGCGCGCCCGGAAAACGTCGCGCACCAGGCCATTGGCCTTTTGCTGATTCAGGCGGTCCCCATCACAGGTGACGATGCCGGCGGCGTCCTGGCCACGGTGCTGCAACAGAGTGAGCGCGTCATATAACTGCAGATTGACGTCACTCTTACCGACGATTCCAACGATGCCACACATACTTCAGATAACCCCAGTCATTTCGAAATGGTCATGGTGATCCCGCGCCGCCTCCTGCAGCCCATCGATCAGTCAATTTGCCCTGCGAAGAAGTCCTTGATCGCGCCTGCCGCTTCGCGCGCGCGATCCTCAAATTCGAGAAAATGCGGTATCAACGTCGATTGCTGCCACCAGCCGTCCTGGTCCACCGGCGCCAGTGCCGGGGCAAAGATCAGCAACGCCATCACAATGATGCAGCCGCGGAACAGACCGAACACCATACCCAATACCCGATCGGTGCCCGACAGGCCGGTGGCCTCCACGAACGCAGACAGGGTCATATTCAGGCCGGCTCCTGCCAGCAGGGTAAAGATGAACAGTATGGAAAAGGCGGCTATGGCCTGTAGTGAAGGCGTATCGACGAGGTTGGAGAGCAGTGGCGCCAGCTGGTCGCGGAACATCATCGCCACTACGAACGCCGCCACCCAGGTGAGTAGCGACAGTACTTCGCGCACGAAGCCTCGGCTCAAGCCGATCAGCGTGGAGATGGCGACGATTGCCAGAATGGTCCAGTCAGCCCAGTTCATTCAACCCTACCTGCTACGCGGCGGCTGCCGCGAAGAGCGCGCATTCTAACTTACCGACCGGAGCCAGTGAAGCAGTTCACCAAATCCAATGACAAGCTATTCGAAAAGGAGTGCATGGTAAGGTCAGCCCGCGCCCGCCGGTATCAGGCCCGGTAGCGCAGGATGAGGGTCTCGGTCTTGAGGAGTTTATCCAGCTTCTGCTTTTCTGACTGCGCATCCACCCGGCTCAGTTTGGGCCCCACAAATACCCGTACAAAGCGGCCCTTGGGGGTATCCACGGCGCGGGTATAGGCACGGAAACCGGCATCCATCAGTTTATTGCGCATGCGGTCAGCGCTGGCCGCCTCTTTGTAGGCCGCCACCTGAACCACCCAACCCTCGGGTAATCCCTGGTCATCCAGCTGAGTCTGCTCCGCTGGCAGCTGCAATTGCGCTGCTGATTCGGTCGGCTTGGAGGGCTCAGGCTCCGCTTCACCCTGAGCCACCACTTCCGGCTCCGCGGGTGACTCCGACGCAAGGGATACCGCTTCCGGGTCCGGCGCGGGGCTCGAGGGCTCCACGTAATCCGGCTGGAACACGTCGTTTACCGGCGGCGCGGGCGCGATATTCTCGATGGGTTGTGGCTCGGCAATGGAAATTGGCTTGATATCCGGCGCCGCGGGAATCTGACTGGTAACGTCGATATAACGCGCCCCTTCCCGGTCAAACAGCGAAGGCAGGAAAATGACGGCGAGCGCCGCCAGCACCAGGGCCCCCACAATACGCTGCTTCACCCCATCGTTCAGCCGGCGAGGCGAGCCCTTGGGGCGTTGTTGAGAATTGGATTCGGAGTCGCTGTCCCCACCGGCCATGTGTCTGTGCTCTCTAGGTCTGGGCTATTCGGCTCCACCGAGCCGCTCTATTTCGGACAATACTTCCGCAACGGTAAAGAAAGACCCGAAAACAAGCAACCTGTCTTCCCTGCCCAGCACGCCCATGGCCACCGGTAACTGCTCCACCACCGGCGCGCAACGGTCCGCA
Organism: Microbulbifer elongatus; assembly: GCF_021165935.1. NCBI lineage: Bacteria > Pseudomonadati > Pseudomonadota > Gammaproteobacteria > Cellvibrionales > Microbulbiferaceae > Microbulbifer > Microbulbifer elongatus. The sequence goes on from NZ_CP088953.1 coordinate 3,362,729, forward strand.
ACCTGCTCCCCGGCAACCCCCGCCGCCGCAAGCCCCGCCAGAATCTGCTCGGCGTTCGCCGCGCGCGGATTATCCGGCAACAGCGCCGGAAACCAGTAGTCCACCGTCGCTTTCAGTGGCTCGACCAGACCGTCCAGATCCTTGTCCGCCATCACCGCCACCAGCGCCACCGTACGACCCGTCACCGGATGAGCCGCCAGCCAATCCGCCAGATAGTTCGCCGCCGCCGGATTGTGCCCCACATCCAGCAACAGGTTGCGCTCCTGCCAACGCACCGCCTGACAACGACCGGGCATCTGCAGCGCTTCCAATACCTCACAAACCTGCTCCGCCCCCGGCAACTCCCCCGCAACCGCCAAAGCCGTCAACGCCGCCGCCACACTGGCCGGCGGCAACCGCAGCGCCGGCACACCCAATGACAGAGCCGGCTCCGCCTGCAGGGAATACTCCCCATCGGCAAGGGAAAACGCATGCCCGATAAAAAAGCTCTCACAGCCAAGCTCGCCGGAAACATCAATCACCGAAGCCGGCGGCTGTGGATCCGCGCAAATAAAAGTCTTCCCCGCACGCAGAATTCCCGCCTTCTCCCGGCCAATCACCTCCCGGTCATTCCCCAACCAGGCCTCGTGATCCACCGCCACACTGGTAATGATCGCAATATCCGGATCGACGATATTGACCGCATCCAGGCGACCACCCAGGCCCACCTCCAGCAACGCAAACTCCACCTCCGCCTGCTTGAACAGCCACAAAGCCGCCAGCGTCGTGAATTCAAAATAGGTCAGACTAATCTCACCCCGCGCCTGCTCCACCACCTCAAAGGCCGCGATCAACTGCCCGTCGTCCACCTCCCGCCCGTCAATCCGAATGCGCTCATTAAAGCGCAGCAGGTGCGGCGAACTGTAAGCCCCCACGGAATGGTCCCCGGCGCGCAACAGCGCCTCCATGGTGCGCACACAACTGCCCTTACCGTTGGTCCCCGCCACGGTAATTACCCGTGGGGCTGGCGTCAGCACATCGAGATCGCTCGCCACGGCAGCAACGCGATCCAGGCCGAGTTCGATTTCTGTAGGGTGGAGTTGTTCCAGGCGGGAGAGCCAGGATTGGAGGTCGCGCATGAGGTCACCGGTACTTATTCAGATGGAAGAATTTTAGCCGGTATACAGGGGGCAAGAAACTGCAGGGAAAATTAGCTTGAGAAAAACGCAAAGGCTGATGAGAAGGCGGTGATACCGGGGGCGGTCTTGCGAGACCTTCCGCGAGAGGGACCTCGCGGAAGAGTCCCCATGGATGGGTTCACGACGTGTCTCGCAAGACCGCACCCGGTAGCATCGCCGCCACAAGGCCAGCTACCGGGACCCCGAGACCCAAACCAAGGGATCAATTATTGGAAAGCTTACCCAGAATCCGGCTAACCGTATTCCGCATATCTTTGCGCGGAATAATCATATCGATCGCACCGTGCTCCAGCAGGAACTCCGCACGCTGGAAACCTTTCGGCAGCTTCTGACGGATCGTCTGCTCAATGATATTCGGCCCGGCGAAACCCGCGCGCGCACCCGGCTCCGCCGCATTGATATCCCCCAGCAACGCCAGAGAAGCAGAAACACCACCGTACACCGGATCCGTCATGATCGAAATGTAAGGCACACCCGCCATCCGCATCTTTTCCAGCACCGCCGACGTCTTCGCCATCTGCATCAGCGAGATCAGCGCCTCCTGCATCCGCGCACCACCGGTGGCCGAAAAACAGACCAACGGAATATTCTCTTCCAGGGCACGCCGGGCCGCACGGGTGAACTTCTCACCCACCACATAACCCATGGAACCACCGTGGAAAGCAAACTCAAACGCCACCGCAACCACCGGCTTGCCTTCCAGCAAACCCTGCATCGCCACCAGCGCATCTTTCTCACCAGTCGCCTTCTGCGCCTGGGTCAGACGGTCTTTATACTTCTTGACGTCCTTGAACTTCAGGCGATCCACCGGCTCCACATCCGTCGCCAGCTCCTCGCGGTGCTCCGCATCCAGGAACATATCCAGGCGACGACGGGCACCGATACGGAAGTGGTGCTCACATTTCGGGCACACATCCAGATTGCGCTCCAGCTCCGGCAGGTACAGGGTGGAATCGCACTTGACGCACTTCTTCCACACCCCCTCCGGCACCTTGCTCGCGCCAGCGCGGCGCTCGGTACGAATCACAGACGGAACAATTTTTTCTAACCAGCTCATTCTGTTACCAAATCCAATACTTGCCATTTAGCACCACGGTCAACCCGAAGCACTCTGAATTCGTTTCCTGCCGGACAATACCCTGCTTGCTGAAGGGCCCAGCCTATATGACCGGCAATTCTAAAACCGCGAATTAAACCACTTTCAAAAAAATTGCACTTGGCCAGATAAGCCGCAAAATCGGGCTTTCTGGCCAAACGGTATTACAGGCTAGTCGGCGCCTGATTTATCAATGAACCTGCGCCAACCCCACACACCCATTCACGCGTCGAGCGCTGCACGCATTTCCGCCACAATGCCGCCAATACGGTCTTTGGCTGCAGCGCCGTCCGCCGCCTCGCCCACCGCCGATACCAGCACACTGCCCACTACTGCACCGTCGCCATCGGCGCTGACCGCTTTCGCGGAAGCGCCGTCCTTGATACCAAAGCCGACACACAGGGGCAGATCCGTATGGCGACGAATCCGCGCCAGGTTATCGCGCACCGAATCCAGATCCAGGTGGCCGGCACCGGTCACGCCTTTCAGGGATACATAGTAGACAAAGCCACTGGCCAGCCTGGTGATTTCGGCAATACGCGCATCGCTGGTGGTGGGAGTCAACAGGAAGATATTGCGCAGGTCACGCGCCTGCAGCAGATTGTTCAGAGGGCCCGCTTCTTCCGCCGGCAGGTCCACCGTCAGGGCACCATCACCACCGGCCTCCTTCAGCGCATCGGCAAAGGCTTCCGCACCCATTTTCTCGATGGGGTTGGCGTAACCCATCAGGATGACCGGCGTCTCGTCATCCTGAGAGCGAAACTCCTTGAGCAACTCCATGCACTTGCGCAGCGAGGCCTTCTGCTCCAGCGCACGCTCGTGCCCTTTCTGGATCACAGGCCCTTCCGCCATCGGGTCGGAAAACGGCACACCCAGCTCGATCAGGTCGGAGCCACTGGCTACCAGCTGATGCATCAGGTCCACGGTATTTTCCAGGCCACCATCGCCGGCCACGATATACGTCACCAGCGCCTTGCGCCCTTCGCTGCGCAACTTGGCAAAACAGCGATCAATTCTGTTATTCAACTCACTCACCACTGTGCTCCTTACACCTCAATACCGTCGATGGCCGCGACGGTGAAAATATCCTTGTCACCGCGACCAGACAGATTCACCACAATATTCTGATCCGGCTTCATGGTGGCGGCGAGCTTGACCCCATAGGCCACGGCGTGACTGGACTCCAGCGCCGGAATAATGCCTTCGGTGCGGGTGAGCTTACGGAACGCGTTCAGCGCTTCGTCGTCATTGATCGCGACATAATCCACGCGACCAATATCCCGTAACCACGCGTGTTCCGGCCCCACACCGGGGTAATCGAGGCCCGCGGACACGGAGTGTGTCTCGATGATCTGTCCGTCGTCATCTTCCATCAGGTAGGTGCGGTTGCCGTGCAGAACACCGGGGACACCGTCGTTCAGTGGCGCCGCATGGCGACCGGTTTCCACCCCGTCACCGCCCGCTTCCACGCCGTACATTTTTACCGATTCATCACCGAGGAACGGGTGGAACAGACCAATGGCATTGGAGCCGCCGCCCACACAGGCCACCAGCGCATCGGGCAACTGGCCGAACTGCTCCAGGCTCTGGCGACGGGCTTCGCGGCCGATAATCGAGTTGAAGTCACGCACCAGCTGCGGGTACGGGTGCGGGCCGGCCACAGTGCCGATAATGTAGAAGGTATCGTCCACATTGGTGACCCAGTCGCGCATGGCTTCGTTCATGGCGTCCTTCAGGGTCTTGGAGCCAGACTCCACCGGGATCACTTCCGCCCCCAGCAGTTTCATGCGGTACACATTGGGGGACTGGCGCTTGACGTCTTCCGCCCCCATGTACACTGCGCATTTCAGTCCCAGGCGAGCGGCGACGGTAGCCGTGGCCACACCGTGCTGACCGGCGCCGGTTTCCGCAATCACCCGCTTTTTCCCACTGTGCTTGGCCAGCAATGCCTGACCCACGGTGTTGTTCACCTTGTGCGCGCCGGTATGATTGAGATCTTCACGCTTGAGCCAGATTTTTGCGCCGCCGGCGGATTCTGTCAGCCGCTCCGCCAGATACAGAGGCGAGGGGCGCCCCACATAGTGGGCCAGGTCATAGTCGAAGGCTGCCTGGAAATCCGCGTCGTCTTTCAGGCGCTGGTACATTTCCTGCAGTTCATCGAGGGCGCTGATCAGGGTTTCGGAGACGAAGCGTCCACCGAACTCGCCGAAGTGCCCACGGGCATCCGGATAGGCCCCGAAATCGATGGGCGAACTGGGTTTACTCACTGCTCAAACTCCTTGGGTCAATGCGTTACTGCGCGCGTCGCTTGTTGCGGCGCTACGGGCGGCATCGATAAATGCACGCACTTTTTGCGGGTCTTTACGGCCAGGGGCGGCTTCTACGCCACCGCTGACATCCACGCCATGCGGATGGGCAGCGGCAATCGCTTCTGCAACGTTCTCGGGATTGAGGCCACCGGCCAGAATAATGTGGCGGTCACCGCCCTGGGGCACCCGCTGCCAATCGAAGGTGTCTCCGGTACCCCCGGGCACCCCCTTGCGATAGGCGTCCAGTAGCACCCCCCGGGCGTCGGGGTAAGCCGCCATGGCTTCCACCGGATCCAGATCCGGCTTCATGCGCAGGGCTTTCATATACGGGCGATGGAATTGACGGCAATAGGGCGCATTTTCATCGCCGTGGAACTGGAGCAGATTCAGGGGCACCAGCTTGAGAATATCTTCCACTTCCTGTGGGTGCGCATTGACGAAAAGCCCGGTCAGTACCGCAAACGGCGATACGGCACTGGCAATTTCTGTTGCCAGCTCGACCGTCACATGCCGGGGGCTGGGAGGGTAAAACACCAGGCCCAACGCATCCGCGCCGGCATCTACCGCCAGGCGAGCGTCTTCGACACTGGTAATCCCGCAGATCTTTACGCGCATAATCCATTAATCGTTTGTGTGGAATTTCACACTTGCACCTACACCACCAGCCCGACGCGCTACGCCGTACATCCCGGAAGCTGGCAGCAGAAGAATTCGGAGAGCAGGCGATACTAGCAGATCACCGGGCGCGACGAAACGCGCAGGCCAGCGCGTTCCATCCATGGCGCAGCCTTACGGATCCCTGCCGATGGTACCCAGCGGTTGCGAGACCAACAGAGGGCCAGGTGCCACGGCCGGCAGTGCAAACTCCGGCGGGTACTGAACATCCACCAGATACAGACCATGTGGCGCGGCGGTAACCCCGGCAGCGGTGCGGTCCCGCGCGGCAAGCACCTCCCCCACCCACGCAGGCGGGCGATCACCGCGCCCTACCGCCATCAATACACCGGCGATATTGCGCACCATATGGTGCAGAAACGCCGTGGCACTCACCTCCAGCACAATCAACCGCCCTACCCGGCCGATATCCAACCGTGTGAGCCGCCGTACCGGCGATTTCGCCTGGCACTGGGCCGCGCGAAAGCTGCTGAAGTCGTGCTCTCCGATCAGGTACCGGGCACCTGCGCGCATGGCCTGTATATCCAGTGTGCGTTCGGTCCAGGTCACTTCGCGCGCTGCCTGTGCTGCGCGGGTCGGCGCACTGTGGATCAGGTAGCGATAGGTGCGGTTGCGCGCGGAAAAGCGCGCGTGGAACTGCGCCGGCATCTCCTTCGCCCAGTGCACCCGTACATCGAACGGCATCTGGGTATTCACCCCCTGTATCCACGCCTTGGTGGGGCGTACGGCGGTGGTATCGAAGTGGATCACCTGACCGGTGGCGTGTACCCCCGCATCGGTGCGCCCGGCACACACCAGCGCGACCGGCTCTGCAGCAACCTTCGACAGCGCCTTTTCCAGGGTTTCCTGCACCGTCTGCGGATCGTGTTTCTGCTTCTGAAAGCCCCGCAGGCGCGTGCCACAGTATTCCACACCCAGTGCAATGCGGTGCACCCCCTCAGGCAGAGATTCGCCCGCCGGCACCTCGCCGTTGGGTTTGTAGTGGTAAATCTTGTTCATCATGGGCGCATTTTACACTGACCCGGACTATTGACCCGGAATACCGCTCCAGAACACTGGCCCGGAAAAAAGAAGACCCCGCAAAAGCGGGGTCAAAGTGTTGTTGCTGTAGACAGCGTGAAAATCGAATCAATCGGCGTTAGCGCTCCCGAGCAATCAGCTCATGCGCTCCAGCATCTCCTTGGCCCGCTGCTGGTGTTCCCCGGCCGCTTCCTCAACGACTTCGCCGAGGATTTCCCGGGCCCCATCTTTGTCGCCCATGTCCAGGTAGGCCTGCGCCAGTTCCAGCTTGGTGCTGACTTCGTCGCTGCCTTCCAGCAGGTTCAGCTCGGAATCCAGATCACCTTCCAGATCAAAGCTCAGATCACCCAGTTCAGCAGACGACTCCTTTGCGGGCGGCGTACTGGCAGCGGGGCTCGGTGCTGCGGGCTCCTCGACCACAGCCAGGTCCAGATCCTGCTCGCTGGCGGCTTCCGACTGGGCGGGGCTCGCGGCGGCAGGCGCTTCAGCCTCTCCTTCCAGCTCAAAGTCACCGAGGTCGATACTATCGAGATCCAGACCCTCGAGGTCATCACCGAAGCTTTCTTCCAGATCACCACTCAGTTCGCTCTCGAGGGCACCGAACGCCAGCTCGTCCTGGGAGGACTCCGCTTCCGGCGCGGCCACCGCGTCATCTTCCGCAGACGTTTCGTCGGCGTCGTCCATCGGCGTCAGGTCCAGGTCGAATTCCAGACCGCCGTCATTCGCGTCCGCCTCGGGGGAAGCAGAGACCGGAGCCTCTTCCGCCACCGGCACCTCGTCGCTGGCGGCCATGTCGAAATCGCCATCCAGATCCAGACTTTCCAGGCTCTCCAGGTCGAGCTCACCGTCGGCCATCAGATCATCGAGATTGAAATCATCGGCTTCCTGACTGGTCTCTGTGGTGCTGCTTTCTGCGGACTTGTCCGCTTCCGACCCCAGGTCATCTCCCAGGTCCAGGGAGAACTCTTCTTCCGCCGGCTGCGCGTCCTGCACTTCTGCCGTATCCGCCCGTCCGTCCAAAGACAGGTCGTCACCCAGATCCAGGTCGAGCGCAAACTCATCTTCCGAGGCCGTCGCCGCGGACTCTTCGCCGCCCAGATCCAGAGAGAGATCGTCCAGAGACTCCAGATCGCTCTCGCTGTTCTGGATAACCGTGTCACCGCTGTTACCGGCGGTCGAAAACTCATCCAGATCATCAAAGCTCACTTCGCTAGTGTCGAAGTCAGCACCCATATCGTCGAGCTGTGCGGCTTCCAGCGACTCACTGGAAAAATCATTTTCCGGTGCAACAAAAGCACCGATACCGGCAATGGTTTCCCGCAGGCGCGCGGCGCGGTCCGCTGCCGGGCCATCGCTGTAGCTCAGCAACTGACGGTAGTGCTCATCAAACTGGTTCCCGTCCTGCTGGTGTGCGTACACTTCCAGCAGCATCAGCCGCGCATCCACATTTTCCGGTGCAGATTTGAGGCCTGCCAGCAATTTCGCTTCCGCTTCCTGATACTGATCCAGCGACAGGTGGATTTCCGCTTCCGCCACCGGATCGTCGGTTTCCACTTCACTCAGCTGGTCGATATCAAAATTGTCGTTGGCTTCGAACTCTTCAACGGCAACCAGAGTGTCGTCTTCAAAGGCTTCCTCAGGCGCTTCTTCCTGTGCGCGCTCCGCCGCCATCTCCGCCTCGACCTGACGAATGGCCTCCTCTTCTTCCTTGCGGCGACGCCAGCTCATAAATCCGAACAGGCCGGCCAGCAGCGCACCTGCGCCAATACCGATCGGCACAATGTTGTCCATGATCCGCTCAACCAGAGTGGGCTCAGGGCGCGTCTGCACGACGACACGATTGCGGCTCGGCTCCTGCTCGGGTGCCGGCGCCACTTCCGGTGCAGCTTCCACGGTCTCGGTCACTTCCGGTTCGCCGGTGTCTACACCCGCATCACCGGCCATGGCAGCATCATCGATGGCGGAACCGTCTTCGACCACGCTCTCACCAGAGGCGTCCGCTTCCAGCCCGGCCTCGATCTCGGCTTCGAGTCCATCAACACCCGCCTCTGTCTCCAGCGCGTCGTTGGTCTGCTCTGCCGCCGCCTGTACCGCCTGCAGCTCTTCGTTAGAGACTTCAACCAGCTGCTCCATGGTATCGATCTGCTCATTGAGCTCGCCAATACGCTCCTGCAGCTCGGCACTTTCGAGGCGGGATTTATCCAGTTCTTCCTCGGTCACCGCCAGCTCACCTTCCAGCGCGTCACTTTCGCTGGAACCACTGCCGGAGCCGGACAGTACCGATTCATTATCACCAGGCGCCGCCAGCGACACCCGACCTTCCAACGCATCGCTTTCGACGGTTTCTTCGACGGAGGCACGGGCATCCAGCGGTGCACCGGTCACATCGGTATCCGCCACGCGCTCGCGCCAGGCATCGTTCTGGGTGGCGACCTGGGTAACCGCTTCGGTGAGCGTGAGGTTGCGCACCTCATCTGCAGTGGGCAGACGCAGTACTGCGCCCTTCTTCAGCAGATTGATATTGTTGTTGATAAAGGCCTCGGGATTGAGGCGCTGGATCGCCAGCATGGTCTGCTGCACGGAGAGATCGCGGGACTCGCGACTGTCGCGGGCAATCTCCCACAGGGTTTTATTGGCTTCCACCGGGCCGTATACCCGGCTGCCAGAATCACTGGCCGTCTGCGGTTCGCTATAGCTTTCCGCCGGCTCCTCGTACACAGGCTGTTGCGGCTCTTGCGCAACGGTCTCCTGAGGGGCGGTGTATTCTGCGGCCGGCGGCTCAGCGGGAGCCTGAACCGGCTCTGGCGTGCGCTGCACGGTGGGCTGGATCGGTTTCTGCACCGGCGCATTGCGCTGCACCTGCTGGCGCTCGCGCTCCGCGGCGCGTACAGGCTGCGACGCGGTATTGGTGGAGAAGGCCGGCAGGTCCATCAGCAGGGTGTATTCCCGCAACAGACGGCCGCTGGGCCAGCGGGTTTCCACCAGGAAGTTCAGGAAGGGCTCGCGAATCGGCGTACGGCTGGTAATACGCACCACGGGCTGGCCACTGGAGTAATCCACGTCGAAGCGGATCCCGTCGAGGGCATAGCCCCGATCGACGCCAGCGCGCTCAAAATCTTCGGTGCTCGCCAGGCGAACCTTGATTTCATTTTCGCCCAGGCCACGGGTCTGCAGCAGTTTGATCTCTGCATCGAGTGGCTGATTGAGTGTTGAATTCAGCTTGATCTCACCCAGACCAAGCGCCAGAGCCCCATTGCCACCCAGTGCGCTGACTAGACCCACCGCAAGTGCCAGCTTTTGCACACGCATATCCGATTCCCTTTATTGTTAGAATCACGCCGGCAAACTGCTCAAAAATCACCCAGCTTATTCCAAGCAACCAACAGTTTCCGACTTGTGCCACTTTTAATGCACAAAAATTACTCAAAAAGAACCGGCGCTGAGACACCAGGCTCTACTCTCCGGCGAAACTTTCTTCGATTAACCAGCAAGCGCTGGCGAAAGAGTCACCCCCCGAAAAAGACGTGGCCTATCCGAAGTGCCGCTTAACACTACTGGCCACACCCCCAAGCGCCGCCATGCCCCGAAAGGGTCAAAGTTAAGAAGAAACCTTCAGAAAGGCCGCTAAGTATTAAATATCAATGGGTTTTTAGCAACAAGTGGACAATCTGTACACAGTTAATTGCGACGTCTTTACGCAAATTGTCGGATGCCGCACAAAAAACGACCTGACGCGGATTGATCAACCCGCTGCGCAGACGTCCCAGCAGCGTACTCTCACTACCGACGGCATCCTGTGCCGACGGGCGCTCACGTACTTCCAGGCGCGCGCCATTGGTCAATAAACCGCGTACTGTTTCGAGCGCCAGCTGCTCTTTCAACTGCACGCTGATATTCGCCAGCTGACCGTGAAACACCGAGGCTGTGTTGATGCTTGCATCCAGTGCCACGTCTTCACCCAGCAGGCGACGCAACTCCAGCACCAGTGCCAGTTCGCTGAAATTATGCCCACTTTCCAGCAGTGCCTCAGCGGAGCTGAGATGGTTGAACGCGAGACGCTGGCCGGTTGCTTCGTCCACGTCCGGGTCCTGACCATTAAACAGACGCGCGGTCTGTGCGGCGGCTGCATCCACGCTGCTTTTGCCCAGCGCGGACACCGGCTGGTTCAGCACGACTTCCACCGACTGCAGCTGCGACTTCAGCGGAAACAACGCCTCGGCCAGCATGGCGGCACCGGCACCGGGCACGGCGATCACTTTGCGATCGCTTTCATCCCGCTGATTGAGTTCCGCGCTGTTCAGCAGCGGGTGAATCAAGGCAACACTTTCGTCACCCCGGGTAATACCCGCCGCATCCACTATCCAGGCACCGGCCTCCTCGGCCTTGGCAAGGGCCGCCGTGGCGGTTTCACCGGCGGTCAGAAGCAGCACAACCTGCTCCGGTGCAAAAGTGAAGTCTTTGATGGCGGTGACCGCGACGCTGCGATTTGCGAATACCTGCGGATCGACTTCGGCTTCGTCGTCAATCACCAGCTTGAGCTGGCCCGGGGTGACGGTCTTGCGCTCTTCCAGGATCTCCAGCAGCGCGTCAAAGGGCGCGCTGCCAACACCAACGATCACCAGTTCCCGGGTGGATTCGGTCATATTTGTACTCACGTGTATTTTCGAATGCTTTTCAGCCAGGTCGACCACTAAAGCAGCAGTCTGAAATTGCGGGGGATTATACTCGTGGAGAGTCAGGGGGGAAGCTGTCAGGGGGGATATATGACACTGGGACACGCAATTGCGAAGTTCAGTGGCGGTGCCGCTGCCGGGTAACACCTTGTGAGACACGGGCTAGGCGCCCCCCCTCAACCCATCCCTGGGGGCTCTTCCGCGAGGTCCCTCTCGCGGAAGGTCTCACAAGGTGTTACCCGATATCGGCACCTTCGCTCAGGCAGCTAAGCTCTGGCTAGCAAATCAAAGCTTACCAAGCAAAATTAGCAGCACGCGGCGCAGCGGCTCGGCGGCCCCCCAAAGCAGCTGGTCACCAACGGTGAAGGCGTTCAGGTATTCGCCACCCATGCTCAGTTTGCGCAGACGGCCCACCGGGATATCCAGCTTGCCGGTAACCGCAGTCGGGGTCAGCTCTTTGAGGGTCACTTCGCGGTCGTTAGGCACCACTTTTACCCAGTCGTTGGCAGAGCCGATGATTTTCTCGATCTCTTCCAGCGGCAGGTCTTTTTTCAGCTTCACGGTGAATGCCTGGCTGTGGCAGCGCATGGCGCCGATGCGTACACAGGTACCATCCACGGGCACGGTGCTGTCGGTGCGCAGAATCTTGTTCGCCTCCACCTGGGCCTTCCACTCTTCGCGGCTCTGGCCGGACTCCAGCTGGGTGTCGATCCACGGCAACAGGCTACCGGCCAGCGGCTCGCCGAACTGCGCGGTGGGGAAGTCGCTGCTGCGCATGTTTTCCGCCACTTTGCGGTCGATTTCCAGAATGGCACTGGCGGGGTCCGCCAGTTCAGAGGCGACGCCATCGCGAATGCTGCCCATCTGGGAGATCAGCTCACGCATATGCTTGGCGCCGGAGCCACTGGCTGCCTGGTAGGTCTGAGCGGTTACCCACTCCACCAGGCCCTCTTTGAACAGGCCGCCGAGGCCCATCAGCATCAGGCTCACGGTGCAGTTACCACCGATATAGTTCTTCACACCGGACTCGATACCGTTGTCGATCACATCGCGGTTCACCGGATCCAGCACAATGATGGCGTCGTCGTTCATCCGCAGACTGGAGGCAGCGTCGATCCAGTAACCGTCCCAGCCTTTTTCGCGCAGCTTGCCAAACACTTCTTTGGTGTAATCACCGCCCTGACAGCTGACAACAGCGTCCAGCTCGGCCAAAGCGTCCAGGTCGTAGGCGTCTTTGAGGGGCGCGACTTCTTTGCCAATTTCCGGCGCTTTACCACCGGCATTGGATGTGGAGAAAAATACCGGCTCGGCAATATGCGCGAAGTCGTTTTCATCCAGCATGCGGCCCATCAAAACGGAGCCGACCATACCGCGCCAGCCTACGAATCCTACCTTGTTCATTTCATTACCCTGTTGGTTAATCTGTTTACTGGATCCCGGCCTTCGCCGGGATGACGGCTGGCCGGGATGACATTGACTGGTGGCTTGCCGTATTAGAAAGCGGCCACCACTGCTGCGCCCATTTCCGCAGTGGAGACTTTTTTACAGCCGTCCGTGTAAATGTCCGCGGTGCGCAGTCCCTGATCCAGAACCTTGCTCACTGCCGCCTCGATGGCGTCGGCCGCGTCGCCCATATTCAGGGAGTAACGCAGCATCATGGCGGCGGAAAGAATGGTGGCCAGCGGGTTGGCGATACCCTGCCCTGCGATATCCGGCGCACTGCCGTGGCAGGGCTCGTACAGGCCAAAGCCGGATTCGTTCATGGAGGCCGACGGCAGCATACCGATGGAGCCGGTGAGCATGGCGGCGGCGTCGGACAGGATGTCACCGAACATATTGCCGGTCACCATCACATCAAATTGCTTGGGTGCACGCACCAGCTGCATGGCCGCGTTGTCCACGTACATGTGGGACAGCTCGACGTCCGGGTATTCCGGGGCCAGGCGGTCCAGCACTTCGCGCCACAGTACGGTCACTTCCAGCACATTGGCCTTGTCCACGGAACACAGCTTGCCGCCGCGTTTCCGGGCCGCCTCGAACGCGGTGCGACCGATACGCTCGATCTCGGACTCTTTGTACACGTAAGTATTGAAGCCCTGCTTTTCGCCGTTTTCCAGCGTCTTGATGCCGCGGGGCTCACCGAAATAGATACCACCGGTGAGCTCGCGCACGATCAGAATATCCAGGCCGGAGACCACTTCCGGCTTGAGGGAGGAAGCGTCGGCCAGCTGCGGATACAGAATGGCCGGACGCAGGTTGGCGTACAGACCCAGGCCGCTGCGAATTTTCAGCAGGCCTTTTTCCGGGCGAATGGCGCGGTCCAGGGTGTCCCACTGGGGACCGCCGACGGCGCCCAGCAATACCGCATCGCAGTCACCGGCGTTTTTCAGTTCCGCATCGGTCAGCGGTTCGCCGTGGGCATCGATGGAGGCACCGCCGATCAGGCCTTCGGTAAATTCCAGGTTCAGGCCGAACTTTTCATCGGCGGTTTTCAGTACCGCCACCGCCTGCTCGACAATTTCCGGGCCGATTCCATCGCCCGGCAGGATCATGATTTTTTTGCTCATGGGTCTTCCAGTTATTCTGTCTTGTTACTTCACGGCATCAAACAGCCAGGGCGCCTGTTCGCGGCGCTTGGCTTCGTAGGCGCGAATCGCATCGGCGTCTTCCAGAGTCAGGCCGATATCATCCAAGCCATTCAGCAGGCAGTGCTTGCGGAAGGCGTCCACCTCAAAGTCGATGGTGTCGCCGCTGGGTTTGATGACCTGTTGTTTTTCCAGGTCGATGGTCAGCTGGTAGCCCTCTTCCGCGTACATCTCCTGGAATAACTGTTCCACAACATCTTCTTCCAGAACAATCGGCAGGAGACCGTTCTTGAAACAGTTATTAAAGAAAATATCCGCGAAACTCGGTGCAATCACCGCGCGAAAACCGTAATCATCCAGCGCCCAGGGCGCGTGCTCACGACTGGAACCACAGCCAAAATTCTTGCGCGCCAGCAACACGGAAGCACCCTGGTAGCGCGGGTGGTTGAGCGGAAAATCCGGATTCACCGGACGCTGACTGCAATCCTGGCCCGGCTGTCCCTCGTCCAGGTAACGCAGTTCATCAAACAGGTTCGGGCCGAAGCCGGAACGCTTGATGGATTTGAGGAACTGCTTGGGAATAATCAGATCCGTGTCCACGTTGGCGCGGTCCATGGGCGCGGCCACGCCCGTATGTTTGGTAAATGCTTTCATCAGTGCGCCTCCTTCTTCTGCATATCACGCACATCCACAAAGTGGCCGGCAATCGCCGCCGCGGCGGCCATGCTCGGACTCACCAGGTGCGTGCGCCCTCCGTAACCCTGGCGACCTTCAAAGTTGCGGTTGGACGTGGACGCACAGTGTTCACCGGCACCCAGCTTGTCCGCATTCATCGCCAGACACATGGAGCAGGAAGGCTCGCGCCACTCGAAGCCCGCTTCAACAAACACCTTGTCCAGCCCTTCTTTTTCCGCCTGCGCCTTCACCGACTGGGAACCCGGAACCACAAGTACCTGCTTCACACTGTCGGCCTTTTTGTGGCCCTTGGCCACTTCGGCGGCGGCGCGCAGGTCTTCGATACGGGAGTTGGTGCAGGAGCCGATAAATACACGGTCCAGCTTGATGTCGGTAATCTTCTGACCGGCTTCCAGCCCCATATATTCCAGCGCGCGTTCGATACCGGTTTTTTTGGTGGCATCACTTTCGTCCGCCGGGCTCGGGACTACCGCGCTGACCGGTACCACCATTTCCGGTGACGTTCCCCAGCTCACTTGCGGCTCGATATCTTCCGCCTTCAGTTCGACGATTTCATCGAAGTGCGCGCCGTCATCGGAGTGCAGACGACGCCAGTTTTCCACCGCCTTGTCCCACTGTTCGCCCTTGGGCGCGTAGGGTTTGCCCTTCACGTATTCCAGAGTGATATCGTCCACCGCCACCATACCCGCGCGGGCACCGGCCTCGATGGCCATATTGCAGATGGTCATGCGCCCCTCCATGGACATGGCGCGAATGGCGGAACCACCAAACTCGATGGCATAGCCGGTACCACCGGCGGTGCCGATTTTGCCGATGATGGCCAGTACTACGTCTTTTGCGGCTACACCCGGGCCGAGCTCACCGTCCACGCGTACCAGCATGTTCTTCATCTTTTTCTGAATCAGACACTGGGTGGCCATGACGTGCTCCACCTCGGAGGTGCCGATACCGTGGGCCAGGGCGCCCAGTGCGCCGTGGGTGGACGTATGGGAGTCACCACACACCACCGTCATACCCGGCAGGGTCGCGCCGGTTTCCGGCCCGATCACATGCACAATCCCCTGACCCGGATCGTTGATGCCGAACTCGACGATGCCGAAGTCCTTACAGTTCTCATCCAGGGTCTGCACCTGGATACGGGACACCTCGTCCTGGATCCCGGCGATACCGCCGGCGCGCTCGGCGGCGTCGGACGGCACATTGTGGTCCGGGGTAGCCACCACGGAATCGGTGCGCCAGGGCTTGCGGCCAGCCAGGCGTAGCCCTTCAAAGGCCTGAGGAGAGGTCACTTCGTGAATCAGGTGACGGTCGATGTAAATCAGTGCGGTGCCGTCGTCGCGGCTTTTAACCAGGTGGTCTTGCCACAGCTTGTCGTAGAGCGTCTGTTTTTTATTCGCTTCTTGCTTCTCAGGATGGCCCATAGCCCCATCTCCTCTATGGATAACATGCGGGAGTCTAGGGGGAGCCTTGAATAACATCAATTTATATTTATTATATGGCGCATTCGTTTTTGGAATACCCGAAAACAGCCATTCAGAGAAGCATCATGGAAATCCAGTGGCTCAGGGCCTTTCTTGCCATTTCAGAACAGGGCTCCGTTTCGGAGGCCGCGGAACAGCTGCACCTGACGCAACCGGCGGTCAGCAAACGCCTGGCCTCCCTGGAGCAGCAGCTGGGCACCCCCCTGTTTGACCGAATCGGCCGCAAACTACAGTTGACCAACGCCGGGCGCGCCCTGTTACCCCGCGCGCGCCATATCCTGAACGAGGTCAGCGACGCAGAGCACGAGCTGCGCAGCCTCGGCGAGACCATTGGCGGCAGCCTGCGTATTGCCACCAGCCACCACGTGGGCCTGCACCACCTGCCACCGGTGCTGCGCGAGTTCAGCAACCTCTACCCGGATGTGGCGCTGGATATCGACTTTCTCGACTCGGAACAGGCCTATGAAGCACTGATGGCCGGTGAATACGAGCTGGCGGTGGTCACCCTGGCCCTGAAGGATTACCCCAATCTCAACGCACAGATTATCTGGCCGGACCCCTGCGTGGTGGTGGCCGCCCCGGACCACCCGCTGGCACAGATGCCCGAACTGGACCTGCCGGCCCTGGCACAGTACCCGGCCATCCTGCCGGATATGAACACCTACACCGGCCGCCTGATCAAACGGGAATTCGACGCCCACGGGCTCAAGCTGACCGCCAAACTGGCCACCAACTTCCTGGAAACCATCAAGATGATGGCGGGCGTCGGCCTCGGCTGGAGCGTGCTGCCGAAAACCCTGATCGACGATACCCTCGCCGAACTGCCCATGCCGCAACTGAGCATTGTGCGCAACCTGGGCATCATCTATCACCGCAACCGCACCCTGAGCAATGCGGCCAATGCCCTGCAGCAGCTGCTGTTCAAGGAAGCCCGCGGCCTCTGACTGACCCGGCCGCAAGGTCCGGTTCAACGGGAACGCCAAGCAGTACGCAAAATTGCGTCGAAATATCGCTGAATGGCCGCCGGTTCAGGGAAACTTCATCAAAAGGCGGTAGAATCCGCCGCAGAATTCAACGGGAGAGACTCCACATGAAAAAAATAACCCTGGCCATCTGCGCAGCACTGGCCTCCGCTTCTGCCAGTGCCGACACCATCCTCGGCTTCGACGCAACACTGGGTGCCTGGAAGCCCGCCTATAGCGGCACCATTGGCGTCGACAATTTCAATGTCGATGAATTTGCCCTCGCCGAAGACAACGTGACCTTTATTCAGGCAGCCCTGGAACACCCGATCCCCCTGATCCCGAATATTCTGGTGGCGCACAGCAAGATCGAAACCAATGGTGCAACCACCCTGGACGAAAACGTAACCTTCGGCGATGAAACCTTTGTGGCGGGCTCCGAGCTCAGCGCGAATATGACGCTGAGCCATACCGACGCCACACTGTATTACGAGATCCTCGATAACTGGGTCAACCTGGATCTCGGCCTCACCGCCCGTATGTACGACGGTGACTTCCAGGGCGACGGCGTTATCGGCTTGGCTTGCATCCCGGAATCTGCCCCCTGCCCATCGGTACAGCAAACGGAAACGATCGAACTCTCCGGGGTTCTGCCCATGGTTTACGGCGTAGCCCGTTTCGACCTGCCCTTCACCGGCTGGTCCATCATCGCCCAGGGCAACGGCACCAGCTATAACGGCGACCGTCACACCGATCTGACCGCCAAGATCCGCTGGGACTTCGTACCCGCACTGGATTTCGCCATCGAAGCCGGTTACCGCTCCATGACCCTGGACGTCAAAGAGCTGGACGCCCTGCAGAGCGACCTGGAAATCAAGGGCCCCTACCTCGGTCTGAACCTGCACCTGTAATCGCGATTACCGATCGACAGGCACAAAAAAGGCGGAGCGTTTCAGGCGCTCCGCCTTTTTTAACAGGGATACCTGGCCAAACCCAAATCAGGCGGAGTCGCCCGCCGGAATCGTCAAGCCAAACTCCACATCCCCGTTCTGCGCCCGCTGACGCATGATGTGGTCGATCAGCACCAGCGCCATCATCGCCTCTGCAATCGGCGTCGCACGAATACCCACGCAGGGATCGTGGCGCCCCTTGGTCACTACCTCGATCGGGTTGCCGTTGGTGTCGAGGCTTTTGCCCGGGATACGCAGGCTGGAAGTGGGTTTCAGGGCAATATGTGCAATCAGTTCCTGACCACTGGAAATACCGCCCAGCACACCGCCGGCATTGTTTGACTGAAAACCTTCCGGGGTAATCTCATCACGGTGCTCGGTCCCTTTCTGCTCCACGGAAGCAAACCCAGCTCCGATTTCCACGCCTTTGACCGCATTGATACTCATCAATGCGTGAGCCAGATCCGCATCCAGGCGATCAAAGATCGGTTCACCGAGCCCCGCCGGCACGCCGCTCGCATGTACGGAAATACGCGCACCGATGGAGTTGCCCTCTTTGATCAGCGCCTGCATGTACGCCTCCATCTCCGGCACCTTGTCCGCGTCCGGGCAGAAGAACGGGTTTTCGCTGACCTGAGACCAGTCCAGCTTGTCGGTTTTGATCGGGCCTAACTGGGACAGATAGCCCCGCACCTCGATCCCAAACTGCTGCTTGAGCCACTTCTTGGCAATCGCGCCCGCGGCTACACGCATCGCGGTTTCCCGCGCGGAAGAACGGCCGCCACCGCGATAGTCCCGCAGGCCGTACTTGGCCCAGTAGGTGTAATCCGCATGGGCCGGCCGAATCTGCTCGGCGATATTGGCGTAATCTTTGGAGCGCTGATCGGTGTTTTCAATCAGCAGACCGATCGGGGTTCCGGTGGTTTGTCCTTCGAACACACCGGAAAGAATCTTCACCGCATCCGCTTCGCGGCGCTGGGTGGTATAGCGGGAGGTACCGGGTTTGCGCCGATCCAGTTCCAGCTGGATTTCTTCGGCGGAGATTTCCAGTCCCGGAGGGCAGCCATCCACAATACAGCCCAACGCAGGACCGTGGCTTTCGCCAAACGTGGTGACACAGAACAGTTTGCCAAATGTGTTGCCCGACATACCCGGTTTTCCCTACCCCAGTGAATTATTCGTTAAAGGCCGCGCATTATAGAGGATTCTCCAACGAGGCGCTGGAGATTCAAACCGCCTCCGCAAACATGGCGCGGCAGGCCAGCAGCTCTTCCCGGGTCAGCACGAAAACCCCGTGCCCCCCATCTTCCAGCTCTGGCCAGAAAAACGGTACCCGCGGATAGGCTTCTTCCAGCGCGACCCAGCTATTGCCGACTTCACACACCAGCACTCCCTCCGGCTGCAGATAGTCCGGCGCTTCCAGTAACAGGCGACGGGTGAAATCCAGACCGTCGTCACCGGAACCCAGCGCCAGCCCCGGCTCCGCCTGGTACTCCGCGGGCATTTCCGCCAGATCCCGGGCGTCCACATACGGCGGGTTGCTGACGATCAGGTCATAACTACAACCCTTGAGGCCAGCAAACAGGTCCGACTGTACCGCGCGCACCTCTTCATTGAGATGATGCCGATTGATATTGATCTGGGCGACCTCGAGGGCATCGGAAGAAATATCACTGAGATCCACCCGCGCCTCCGGAAATGCCTCGGCACAGGCAATGCCGATGCAGCCACTGCCGCAACAGAGATCAAGAATGGCGAGAGGCTCCTGCGGCAACCAGGGTTCAAAGCGGTTGCGGATCAGCTCTCCAATCGGGGAGCGCGGCACCAGTACCCGCGCGTCCACATAAAACGGCAGGTCACAGAACCAGGCTTCGTTGGTGAGATAAGGCGCGGGCAAGCGCTCATTGACCCGCTTGCGCAGCACTTCCATAACCGCTTCCCGCTCCGGCATGGTCAGCCGCGCGGACAGGATTTCCGGCTTGCTGTCCACGGGCAGGTGCAACGCGTGGGTGACCAGCAGGACAGCTTCATCCCACGCATTGTCGGTGCCGTGGCCGAACCACAGCTGCGCTTCATTGAAATGGCTGGCGCCCCAGCGGATATAGTCCAGCACGGTACACAATTCGTGCAGATCGGACTCCCGTTTCTCTATCATTGGCGATATTCCTCAAAGTTTGGCGCTTTACTACCGTGTGACAAAGGCTTAGGGTAGCGCACCCTCTGGTCGCGAGACCGTCCCCACCGGTTCACCGGTGATCGAACGCCCGTTCATTTGCGTATTGATGGCAGAACAACCCCGCGGGCGAGACGTTGGAAGCATACTGATGAAAGAACACTACGCACACATTATCGAAGCCATTGGTGAAGACCTGGAGCGCCCGGGACTGAAAGACACCCCTCAGCGCGCGGCCAAGGCCATGCAGTACCTGACCCGCGGCTACCATCAGACGGTGGAAGAGATTGTCAACGACGCTCTGTTCCCCTCCGACTGCAGCGAAATGGTATTGGTGAAAGATATCGAGCTCTACTCCATGTGCGAACATCATATGCTGCCGTTTATTGGCAAGGCGCACGTTGCTTACATCCCCGATGGCAAAGTACTGGGTCTGTCCAAAGTGGCGCGCATTGTAGACATGTTTGCGCGACGTTTGCAGATTCAGGAACAATTAACCGTACAGGTGGCCGAGACGATCCAACGGGTAACCGGGGCCGCGGGTGTGGGCGTCATTATCGAAGCCAAACACATGTGCATGATGATGCGCGGGGTGGAAAAGCAAAACTCGGTAATGAAAACGTCGGCGATGCTGGGCTCATTCCGCAGCCAGCAGGCCACCCGCAACGAGTTCCTGTCCCTGATCCGCTAGTCCCAGATCATCTGGCGCGATTTAATCGGCGACCTGACTGGCAGAGTTAACTGGAGAGCCCGGCAATGCCCCATCTGGTGATTGAGTATTCGCAAAAACTGGAAGAGTGTATTTCCATTCCCGCTCTGGTCAGCAATGGCCAGCAGGCGATGAGTGAGACCGGGCTATTCAATGCCAGCGCGATCAAAACCCGCGCCCTGCCCTACCGGGACTTCGTGCTCGGCAAAAGCCATGAGGGCTCGAGCAACCTGTTTATTCACGCGGAAGTACGCATTCTGGAAGGGCGCACGGCAGAGCAGAAAGAAGCGTTGAGCGCAGCGATTTTTAACTACCTGTGCGAGGCAGCGCCGGATGTTCCGGAAATCTCCGTGGAAGTGCGGGATATGCAAAAGGCCAGCTATTCCAAGCGAATCCCCTTCTAACGGATTAACCGGCCCGCCCTTCCCCGCCACAGAGAAAGGGTAAAAACCACTCCGCAATGTCCTCTGCACTGTCCTCCATATGCAGGTGGTGGCCGCCGGCAAACTCCCTCAACGCTAAATTCGGCATCTGCTCAGCCAGGGGCCGAATGCGCTCAATCATCCCCTGAATACCCTCTTTGCCCAGGGCCAGCCGAATCGGCATGGTGGCCCGGGAGAGAAAAGCGCGCACCTGAGGTTCATTCATTTTGGCCAGTGAGCTCGCCATCAGCTGGGGATCATTGCTCCAGGTATACCCCCCCTCACAGGAGCGCACACCCCGCTCCACCAGCGCACGGGCCGCGTCGTCGCTCAATTTGAACAGGCCGTGTTTGCGCGCGGTCACCGCCACCTCGAGCGATTCAAACACCCGGCTGCGGCGCCCGCGGTAGCGTGCGCGTTGCTCGATCCCTTTGCGCAGGGTTTCCGGCGCCTCCGCATCGGTGGTCGGTGGCGGCACCAGCCCATCGATCAGCGCAAGCCGCTGAACCCGCTCGGGAAAAGTGGCCGCAGCAATTGTGGCAATGACCGCCCCACGGGAATGCGCCAGCATGGCAAACCGGGCCCAGCCAAGCGCGTCGGCAATGGCCAGCACGTCCTCTATTTCGGTCCAGATGGTGTAATTCGCGTCCCGGTGACGGTGATAACTCTGCCCGTGGCCGGCGAGGTCCACCGCAACCAGGTTGAGGCCTTTGAGCATCGGCGCCATTTTGTCGAAACTGGCACAGTTATCCAGCCAGCCGTGCAACGCCAGTACCGGAACGCCCGCGGGATCTCCCCATTGCCGGGCAGCGATTTGATTGCCCTGCACATCGAGCGTAATTTCGCGCGGGGGAAGCGGGGAATGGGACGGGGAGGAACTAGGCATAAATTAGAAATGGAATCGCTGCCGAAACCCACATGCTGACAGCCCTGCAGCGGTGTCGCAATGGCCACAGAACTCAGCGGCTTTAACCGATCGCACAGTCCGGGCAGGTTTTCACTCAGGGCCTGTGCTGCAACCACTCCAGTTCGGCACAATCGCGCGCCCAGACTTCACTGGAAATACAGGCGAGACTGGCGGTGCCCATCGGGTGCTCATCACCGCTGCCACAGAGCCCGTTTACCAGGGTACCCACCAATGGCTGATGGCTGACCAGCATCAAGGGAAAGCGCTGTGCATCTGCTGCCATCAGTGCGTCCAGCACTACATCCACCGGGGTTTCGCTGGTCAGAAACTCCTGAATCTCCACCGGCAGATCAAAGGTTTCGGCCACAATTTTGGCGGTCTGCCGCGTGCGCACAAAGGGGCTTGCCCAGATGGTCTTCACCTGTGCCAGCTCCGAGGCGCGCTGCCGACACACGGCGGCGACTTCCGCGCGCCCTTCGTCGGTCAGGGCGCGGGTTTCATCGCTTTTCCGCAGGGGTTCGGCATGGCCGTGACGCATTACAAACAACAGCACTGGGCTCTCCAATTACAGCGGACCGCCGGTGATTACTTCTTCTCGTCGGAAGCCTTGCCTTCACTGTCCGATGCGGCCGCCTCCGCGGAGTCAGCACCCAATTCGATGACGGTCTCTTCCTCATCGCTGGCTTTACTGGTTTTTGCCGGCTTCTTGCGCTTGGCGGGCTTCTCTGCGGCCTGCCCCTCGGCGGAGGCGCTTTCCGGCTCAATCACGTCGTCGCTACTTTCGCCCAGAACCTCATCCACTTCGGCCTGTACTTCGTCCACTTCGGCTTCGACGTCGTCCAGTTCGGCCTCGAGGGTGTCGACGTCGTCAATTACCTCACCATCCACTTCTTCCGCACTTTCGTAGCTGGACAGGTCTTCCTCTTCAGACTCTGGCCACTCGGAAAACGGGAACGGCTTCTCTTCGGTGTTGTAGATCAGAAACTGCAGCGTCTGATAGATATAGGAGGAAATCTGATCCCCCAGGCGGCGCAGGTTATCGTTGGCTCCGCCAGTAAAAATGGCGAACAGGAATTGGGCGATAACCACCGCCAGCATCACAAAGCCGGCGATTTCCAGCAGCACCGCAAACAGCACCATATACACAAGGCGCAGCCACTGGTTGGTTGAGGTCAGGTTTTGTTTCAATTCTTCATTGCTCATTGGGCGATCACCAGTCCGTTGTTGGGCACCACAAATGGGGACAGGCCGGCCACCAGGCCAGCCACGATTCAGTCAATCCGAAATTCAGGAACACTCAATATAGTCCGATTTCGTTTCAGATTTGATTCCGCGGCGAGAATCCAGTCCTCTACCTGGCGGCGCTCAGGATTCCGGCCACTCGGAAAAAGGAAACGGTTTTTCTTCGGTGTTGTAGATCAGGAATTGCAGGGTCTGGTAGATATAGGAGGCAATCTGATTGCCCATCTGGCGCAGATTCTCATTCGGGCCACCAGAGACAATGGCGAACAGGAACTGCAACACGATCGTCGCCAGCATGACGACACCCGCAACCTCCAGCAGGATCACGAACAGCACCATGAACAACAGACGCGTCCAGTGGTCGGCCGAGGTCAGGTTCTGCTTCAGTTGTGCATTATTCATAGTATTTCCGCAGCGATTGATAAGGAGTCAGGGTTTGGCCGAATAGGCCACATCAAAGGTTTGCGCCCCGGACATCAGCTCGCGGATAACCGTGGGAATCGGGGTACCTTCAAATAATATGGCGTGAATGGCAGAAACCAAGGGCATATAGACGCCCAATTCATCGGCTTTGGCCTTAATCAGGCGAACCGTGTTCACGCCTTCCGCCACCTGGCCGATCTCGGCAACCGCATCTTCCAGTTTCTTGCCCTTACCCACCAGGTATCCCACCCGGTAGTTGCGGCTGAGATCCGAAGAGCAGGTAAGAATCAGGTCTCCCACACCGGCAAGACCGATAAACGTCATGGGATCGGCGCCGATGGCCTCGGCAAAGCGCATCATTTCCGCCAGCGCGCGCGTGATCAGCAGACTGGTGGTGTTCTGCCCACGCCCCAGCGCAACGGCCATACCGGTGACAATCGCGTAAATATTTTTCAGCGCCCCCGCCAGCTCTACGCCAAACACATCGTTACTGGAGTAGACGCGGAAGGTCTCTGAATGCAGCACCTTCTGGATGGTAGTACACAGGGACTCGTCTTCACTGGCGATCACCGTGGCGGTGTAGTGCCCCGCGACAACCTCCTTGGCAAAGTTAGGGCCACTCAGTACCCCAACCCGCATACCTTCGGTTTCCTCGCGCAGAATATCGCTCATCAGGTGGAAGCTGTCGTGCTCCACGCCCTTGGTCAGGGAAATGAGCATGGTGCCCTGATCCAGCACCGGCGCGGCGCGGTGCACTACCTCACGGAAAGATTTACTGGGGATCGCCACAAATACCACCTGACAACCACGCACTGCCTGCTCGAGGTCTGCGGTGATATTGAGGTCCGGATGCAGTGCTACGCCGGGCAGGTAGTGGCGATTTTCCCGATCCGCCATACAGGCGGCGGCGCGCTCGGGGTCGCGCATCCACTGGCGGGTGTCGTGGCCGTTTCCGGCAACAATATTGGCGATCGCGGTGCCAAAACTGCCACCACCGAGCACGGCGATGGACATTCTGGATTCCGGGGCGTCTGAAGATACGTCTTGCTGGGTCATACCACTCTGTCGTGTTTCGTGTGCAGCGTGGGATTATACGGAGCCCGCTGCCAGCACCCAATGGGCGCAGAGGAAATTGATCATTTTTGCCAAGTTCGCCAATAAATGCCGCCTAATCACGGCCAATTCGCGTAAAAAACCGGCAGGCAAAATATAGCTCAGTCTTTTCCGCGCGGACCAAACCCGGAGCAGTTTTCGAGGCAACGCCACCCAATAAAAAAGCCGGCGGAGAAGCTCCGCCGGCTTTTGCAGCAAAACACCTACGGCGGGCTTAGCGATTCAGCTCCAGCAGCAGTGTGTTCAGGCGGCGCACATAGTCCGCAGGGTCCGCCAGCTGGTTGCCCGCCGCCAGATTTGCCTGATCCATCAGGATATTGGTGAGATCCGCAAAGCGGTCTTCATCCTGCTCCTGATCCAGGCGCTGCACCAGCGGGTGATTGGGGTTCACTTCAAATACCGGCTTGGCATCCGGCAGTGTCTGTCCCGCCTGCTCCAGAATACGGCGCATCTGCAGCCCCATATCGTTGTCGCTGGCCACCAGACACGCCGGGGAATCCACCAGGCGGGTCGTTGCGCGCACGTCTTCCACGCGCTCTTTCAGCACTTCCTTGACGCGCTCTACCAACGCACCGGCTTCTTTTTCTGCCTTTTCGCGCTCGGCCTTGTCGTCTTCATTTTCCGCTTCACCCAGATCCAGGGCGCCTTTGGCCACGTCCTGGAACGCCTTGCCGTCGAACTCCTGCATATGGCCAACGAACCACTCGTCCACCTGATCGGTCAGCAGCAGTACTTCGATGCCTTTCTTGCGGAAGACTTCCAGGTACGGGGAGGACTTGGCGGTGGCAAAGTTGTCAGCGCACACGTAATAGATGTTCTTCTGACCCTCCTGCATGCGACCAACATAGTCTTCCAGGGACTGATCCTGCTTGGCATCGTCGGTGTGGGTGGTGGAGAAACGCAGCAGCTTGGCAATTTTCTCTTTGTTGGAGAAATCTTCCGCCGGGCCCTCTTTCATCACCGAGCCGAACAGATCCCAGAACTTCTGGTACTGATCCGCGTCTTTCTTCGCCAGCTTGTCCAGCATGTCCAGCACGCGCTTGGTCAGGGCGCTCTTGATGGCGTCGGTATTCTGGTCTTTCTGCAGGATCTCGCGGGAGACGTTCAGCGGCAGATCGTTGGAATCCAGTACACCCTTGACGAAGCGAAGGTACAGGGGCAGGAACTGCTCGGCGTCGTCCATGATGAAGGTGCGCTGTACGTACAGCTTGAGGCCGCGGGCGGCATCGCGCTGGTACAGATCAAAAGGCGCGCGCGCCGGGATATACAACAGGCTGGTGTAGTCCAGCTTGCCTTCCACACGGTTGTGGCTCCAGGTGAGCGGGTCGTCAAAGTCGTGGGAGATATGCTTGTAGAACTCTTTGTACTCCTCACTTTTCACCTCGGAGCGCGGGCGGGTCCACAGGGCCTGGGCGGCGTTGACCGCTTCAAACTCTGGCGCCTTGTCTTCCTTGCTCTCCTCGTCATCAGAGGGCACTTCCTGCTTCAGCATTTCCACCGGGATAGCGATGTGGTCGGAGTACTTTTTGATGATGGAGCGCAGGCGCCAGTCATCGGCAAATTCTTTGGCTTCATCTTTCAGGTGCAGCACCACGCGGGTACCGCGGTGCGGCCATTCGACGTTCTCCACCGAGTATTCGGCTTCGCCGCTGCACTCCCAGTGCACACCCTGGCTGGCATCGGCGCCTGCGCGGCGGGTGAATACGTCGACCTTGTCGGCGACGATAAAGGCGGAGTAGAAGCCCACACCGAACTGACCGATCAGGTGCGCGTCCTTCTTCTGGTCGCCGGTAAGGTTCTGCATAAAGTTGGCGGTGCCGGAGCGGGCGATGGTACCGAGATTCTCGATGACCTCGTCGCGGCTCATACCGATACCATTATCGGTAATGGTCAGGGTACCCGCGTCCTTGTCGAATTCGATGCGGATACGCAGATCCGGGTCTTCCGCCAGGAGGCCGGGATTGGAGAGCGCCTCGAAGCGCAGCTTGTCGGCGGCGTCGGAAGCGTTGGATACCAGCTCGCGCAGGAAAATCTCCTTGTTGGAGTACAGCGAGTGGATCATCAGGTGCAGTAACTGCTTGGCCTCTGTCTGGAAGCCGTGGCTCTCTTTATGCGCCTCAACAGTCATGAGTGGTATCTCCCCTATCTAAAACAACTTCGGCCTGCCCGACGGCAGACAATTCAATGTCAGGGGATGCAATATTGGGACGGTCACGCGCAATTCAAGCGCGCGACCGGGTTTTGGCGGAGGGCGACCGGTACAGCTCCCCCCGGCGGCAGTGACTATTTTTTCGACGCTGCGGCGATTGCCTGTACCAGCTTGCCGTTACCAGTGATATCCGCAATAAAATTGCCGGTGAGATCAGAGATTACCCGGGACTCCGCGTTCATCAGGATGACAATGCCCACCTTGCGCTTCTCGGAATAAGCGATGGCTGCGCGGAAACCGGCGACCCAGCCCCCGTGGAAGACAATGCGATCATCCCCCACCGTGTACAGTCGCCAGCCGAGGCCGTAACCGGCGTGGTCGATATAGTCACGCCAGATCCGATGACGCAGGTGGCGGCGGGTCTCCACCCGCTCGGTGGTGAGGTCGTTGATCACCTCGTGGGACAGGATATCCGGGTAATAGCCCATCTGCGCCTTCAGCCACTGGGCCATATCGCTGATGCTGGCATTCACACCCGCTGCCGGAGCCGCCAGGTAATACTCTTTCTCGACCTTCACCGGGCGCCAGCCCTTGCCGGTCTGCACATGGGGCGCGGCGCGATTGTTCGCCGCCATAAAGCTTTCCCACCCCAGCGAAGCATCATCCATTTTTAACGGCGTGAAAAAGCGCTCTTTCAACTGGCGCCCGTAGGGCACGCCGGTGGCCTTCTGAATCACGTCTTCGATCAGGCTGAACAGCACATTCTGGTAGCCGTAGCATTTGCCGGGAGCGCAGTGGGGGTCGATGGAAGCAAACTTCGGCAGAATTTTGGACAGGGGCCGATTGTCTTCCAGATAGTTGTCGTAAGCGTTTGGGGTAAGGCCGGACGAGTGACTGAGCAGGTGCTGCACCTGCAGCTGCATGGACAGCGCCGGGGTCTTGAAACTGAGCTGTGGCACATAACGCACCACCTTATCGCCCCAGTTGAACTTGTGCTTGTGCTCCAGCACGGCCGCCATACTGGAGGCGAAGGTCTTGGACACGGAGGCGAGACGGAATACGGTGTGCGTAGTCACCTTCTGGTGCTTGCCCTTCATCCGCACCCCGTAGGTGTCCATGGCGACCACCTTGTCGCGATCCACGATGACATAAGCGGCGCCGGGAATTCCCTGCTGCTTCAGCAGTTGGCGGAAATAGCGATCAAACTCCCGGGCACTGGCTTCCACGCTTTTCGCGACAGCCTTGTTGGCTGTGCGCGCGCTGGCGGACTTGTCGCCGCGGCCGGCATCGGCAACCGCCGGGGCCGTGGCGCTGGTCAACGCAACGGCAACGAGAAACGGTACCCACGCGCCACGCAGATCACTGTAGATTCTGTGGAAAATGCCCTGAAACACCTTGAAGTACACCGTGTGCGTTACTGCAATACACCGAGTTGCCCAGCCATCGGCCGCCCCTGCTGTGCCCGGTCGGCATAACAGGCGAAACGCCCCACCCGCTCAGACTGCGTCGGCAAATGTGTGGAAGTCTGAATATAAGACTAGCAGCCCGGCAAAAAATTCTTTGCCCGGAAACCCCCGGTCACAGTATCCCCAGCGGCGACGCATTGTAATAAAACTGGAACAGGCGCGCATGTTAGCGCATTTTTTACCCCTGCTGGCGCAGGAAGATTTTCTCCGGGCATAAAAAAACCGCCTCGTGGCGGTTTTTCCAAGCACGGGAAGGCCGGCGGCCTTCCCTGCACTCCTGCAACTTACAGCTTGCCGGAGTTCTCGCTCAGGTAGGCAGCAACACCTTCCGGGGAAGCGTTCATGCCTTTGTCACCTTCCTGCCAGCCCGCCGGGCAGACCTCACCGTGCTCCTGGTGGAACGCCAGCGCGTCAACCATGCGCAGCATCTCGTCGACGTTACGACCCAGTGGCAGATCGTTCACCACCTGGTGACGCACAACGCCTTCTTCGTCGATCAGGAAGGAGCCACGGAAAGCAACGCCGCCTTCAGACTCAACGTCGTAGGCCTGGCAGATTTCGTGCTTCACGTCCGCAACCAGGGTGTACTTCACTTCACCAATACCACCGTCGTTGATGGCGGTGTTACGCCAGGCGTTGTGAGAGAACTGAGAGTCGATGGAAACACCGATTACCTCAACACCGCGCTTCTGGAACTCCTCAAAGCGGTGGTCGAAGGCGATCAGCTCGGACGGGCACACAAAGGTGAAGTCCAGCGGGTAGAAGAAGATCACCGCCTTCTTGCCCTTGATGGTTTCTGCCAGGTTGAACGCGTCAACGATTTCGCCGTTACCCAGTACTGCTGCCGCGGTGAAATCCGGTGCGGGCTTACCTACTAATACAGCCATGAGAACCTCCTCAATGAGATAGATAATGGATTGTAGAAATGGTCAATTTATAACCAGCAGCTATAAATAGACAAAAGATCGATAGGGGGCCGCTATGATACACAGGGGCCTAAGGCAGTCCCATTAAATTTTTATATAACGCCAATAGCAGCTGCCCCACGCCGTTTGCCCTCCTCATAACCCCAGACCAACGGGTCAAATTCAACCCTTCTGGTTACCATACGACCAACTAGAATACATACTGAACGGTCGAAAAATCTTATTGACACTTATTCTCATTAACAATAAGATCCACTCTCCGTTGAATAGAAGACTGTATTTGCGCCAGGTTACCGCGATGTATGTATGTATCTGCAAAGGCATCACCGACAGCCAGATTAAAGAAGCTGTATACGATGGTTCCACCTCAGTGAAAGCACTGCGTCGCCACCTCGGGGTATCCTCCCAATGCGGCCGCTGTGCGGAACTGACGCAGGAGATTATCGACGAGACCATGACCGCCGGTATGCTCACCAACACCAACAGCGCCCTCTTCTATTCCGCCGGCTGATTGCCGGCGCCCACTCGCCGTCGTCTCGCCCCGGCATCACTTATTTACCGGCACCGCTGCGGCATCCCGCTCCCCCACCTGCGCCCCCTGACCTAGGCTTAAAGCTGCCACTTTGCTTTTACCTGAGCCTGGAGTCTGTGCGGGTCCATGAAACAACAGCTGCTGCACCTTGCCGAACGACTGCGCGCCAGTTTCTGGGTTATCCCGGCAATCATGATGGCTGCGGCGATCCTATTCGCGCAGGGGTTTCTTAGTATCGATCGGCACTGGAACGTTGAACAGCTCCCCGGGCTGGGCTGGTTACAACTGCGCGACCCGGACAGCGCCCGCGCTTTGCTGTCCGCCGTTGCCAGCTCCACCATTACTGTGGCAGGTACCGTCTTCTCTATTACCACCGTCGCCCTGACCCTCGCCTCCAACCAGTTTGGCCCCCGTCTGGTACGCAACTTCATTCGCGACCGGGGCACCCAGATTTCCCTGGGCATCTTTCTTTCTACCTTTGTCTATGCGCTGCTGGTCATGCGCGGTATCGACACCAGCGGCCCGCGACACCATCACACCCTCGCGGTCAGCTTTGCGCTGCTGATGGCACTGGCCTGTATCGCCTACCTGATTTATTTCATTCACAACGTCGCCCAGTCCATTCAGATCGACAACATCACCTTTGAGATCAACCGGGAGTTTCGCAACGCGCTGGATACTATTTATCCCGCGGACGACTGTCGCAACCCAAGAACCTGCAGACGGGATATACGGGATATCCCACTCGCGGACGACCGCCTGCAGGTACGGGCCAACAAAGAGGGGTACATTCAGCGCATCGATAACCGCAAGCTGATTGCCTGGGCCTGCGAGCACCAGTGTACGGTGCGCCTGAAAATCCATCCGGGGGCATTTCTCTACCACTGGGGCAATATCGCCACGGTGCACAATCCGCCGCGAAATATTGACAGCCAGGCGATCGCCGAAGCCATTCAAGGCGCGATCACCCTCGGCGCGCAACCCACTGCCGAGCAGGATGTCATATTCTCCGTTCGTCAATTGGCACAGATCGCGGTGCGCGCCCTGTCGCCGGGGATCAACGATCCCTTCACGGCCTATACCTGCATTGACCGCCTGGTGGATGGGATCGGTATCATTCTGCAACGCCCCGCACTTCCCAACTGCTTTCACGACGACGATCAGAACCTGCGCCTGGTCACCACCGAACTCAACTTTGCCGATGTGTTGGCAGCGGCCCTGGATGAAATCCGCGAGTACGGCCGGGACAGCGGCGTGGTCATGCGACATTTATGCAGCGCACTGATTGCGCTTGCGGAAATCTGCTCGCGCAAGGAAGAGCAGCAGGCCCTTAGGCAATTGATCCAACGCCTGCAGGAGGATTGCGAAATCAGTCTGAAAGACAGATTTGATGTCGCCGCGATTCAGAAGCAGCTCTCCAAAATGCGCAGCGAGCTCGAATGAACCCGCGCCCGCCGCAAACAATCTAAACAGCAATCGTTCTCAGTGTAGTTTTCGGCCTTTTTCCCGTTAATTTTCTGGCTTTTTTCCTGCACGTTCGCCGACATTCCTCGCTTGACTTGTCCTTTTCTGCAACGCAAACTCCACACAATCTCGCGCTGTGGACTCTACAATTCTGATGGTACAGGCCGGAATAACTCCGTTGCTGTTCACCGCCTGTTTTAGAAGATCAGCGCCAACGTTTTGATTAATAATTACCGCCACAGGACATTGCGACCCGGCTCAAGGAGAACACCATGAAAGGCGATCCCAAAGTCATCGAACATTTGAACAAGGCACTGGGAAATGAGCTGATTGCCATCAACCAGTATTTTCTGCACTCCCGTATGTTCAAGGACTGGGGCCTGAAAGAGCTGGCCGACAAGGAGTATCACGAATCCATCGACGAGATGAAACACGCCGACTGGCTGATCGAACGGATTCTGTTTCTCGAAGGTATTCCCAACCTGCAGCATCTCGGCAAACTGCTTATCGGTGAGAACACCGAGGAAATGCTCAAGTGCGATCTGAAGCTGGAACAGAAAGCCATTCCTGATCTGCGCGACGGCATCGCCTACTGCGAATCGGTACGCGACTACGGCAGCCGTGAACTGCTGCAGCGCATTCTCGATTCCGAGGAAGAGCACCTGGACTGGCTGGAAACCCAGCTTGGGCTGATCGACAAGGTCGGCCTGCAGAACTACCTGCAGACCCAGATGGTGTCCGCCTCCGAGGAATAAAATACCCTGGGAGCCGGCCCTGCAGACGAACGGGGCGAAGCGCGCTGTTCGTCTGCAGGGCCGGCTCCTACAGGCAAATTCCGGGCACAAAAAAACCGCGAAATCTCGCGGTTTTTTTGTGCCCGGGCTTATGGCTCCGAGATTCGGCAGTGATTACTCGCCCTGCTCGGCATCCTTGGCGGCTTCCTCGATCAGGGTTTTCAGCTCACCGCTTTCATGCATCTCCATGATGATGTCGCAGCCACCCACCAGCTCCTGCTTCACCCACAACTGCGGGAAGGTCGGCCAGTTGGCGTATTTCGGCAGTTCCTGACGGATATCCGGGTTGGACAGCACGTCCACATAGGCAAATCGCTTACCACAGGCCATCACAGCCTGGGAGGCACGCATGGAGAAACCACACTGCGGCGCGTTGGGGCTGCCTTTCATATAAAGCAGGATGTCGTTATCGGCGATCTGCTTTTTGATGTTTTCCAGAGTATCCATAGTGGAATCTAACCTCGAGTTTATGCATTCATGCCGGAAGAGCGCACACTAAAGCACTTCCCATCAGCGGTCGCCGGGTGGCGATGTCGCACATCGCACGCCTCCGGGGCCACAGTCGCGCGGATTGTACCTGACCCCCATGCATTCCGCACCCTATGGGCGGGCTTTACTCCGGGGCGCCCTCCCGCCCCTGCATGACCGGGAAATCACAGGTGTGCCAGGCTTTCATCCCGCCGAGCAGATTGCGTACATCGCGAAACCCGGCTCGGCGCAGAATACTCACCGCCACGCCGGCCCGGTGCCCGACACCGCAGGTCACGACCAGAGGGGCGTTTTTATCCAGCGCCAACTTCGCCAGCTTCTCTTCGAGATGCCCCACAAAACAATGCAGGGCACCGGGAATATGTCCGGCAGCGAACTCACCGGCCTCCCGCACGTCGAGGACCCGCTGGGATGGCAGCGCCTGCCTCAGGGATTGTGGCGAGATCACCCCGCAACACCCCCAGGGCTGCCCACTATCGCGCCAGCCTGGGAAACCACCCTTGAGCCCGCCGACAACCCGGTCGAGGCCAATCCGCGCCAGGTGCATTGCACCCTCGCGGATGTCTTCCTCGCGGTCGCACACCAGCAGAATCCTGTCCTGGGACTCCGCTACCCAACCACCAAACACCGGCAAACCCTGGAGCCACACGCTGTAGCTGTTTTTGATATGCGCGGCGCAGTAGCCCTCGGGCTCCCGTGTATCGATCACCTTCGCATCGCGGGCAGCCTCAGCGAACCTGTCTGGGGGCATCAAGGCCACCGCGTCCACAGAGGCCGATGGCTGCAACCCACCGTTGAGATTGACGAGCTCCATCCGTCGGAAATACGGAGGTCGAGGTAGCTCCTCGCCACCTTTCTGCTGCGCAAATGCCGCCCTGTCTTTGACGAATACCGGGTTGACCCGACGCTCCCGCCCCAGGGTAGAGTGCGGAATGGCATGCATCCCACTGCCACAGACCGAGCCCGGACCATGGGCGGGAAACACCAGCACCTCGTCGTCCAGCCCCCCGAGTTTCTCGTGCACCGAGTCGTAGATACACCCGGCATTTTCCACTGCACGCGCTTCGTCCGGCAGATCGCTGCGACCGGTATCCCCGTAGAAAAGCGTATCACCGGTAAACACGCCCCAGGGGCGGTCATTTTCCAGCCCGAACACCAGATAGCACACACTTTCCGGGGTATGCCCCGGGGTATGCAGGGCGACCAGCTTCAGCGCACCAACTTCAAACCCCTCGCGGTCACCCAGTGCGATATCACCTCGCCCGAACAGCGCGTGCCCGGTATTCACCACTTTGGCCCCGGTTACCTCCGCCAGATAACGGGATCCCATCACGAAATCTTCGTGTCGGTGTGTTTCCAGAATGTGGGTAATCCGGCACCCAAGATCACGGGCAGTCCGCAAATACACGTCCACGTCCCGCCTCGGGTCCACAATAGCCGCTACATCGCCGTCCGTAATCAGGTAAGCGAAATGCGAGATGACCGGAGTTTCGATCCGCACCAGTTGCATAGTCGACTCCTCGCAATCGAATGCCAAAAACCTGCTCTGCCGCTTCCCCTTCCCGGCCCGAAAGTGGCTTTCAATGGTTACTACAGGTTAGGCACAGCCTGTGTCTTTAACGACTCCCGAGAAAACGATAAACCGACAAAAAGCTGTGCTAGTATTGCCGGTTCCCCGGGGAAATTGCGGTCACGATACGCCCAAGGCGTATTTTCTGCGGTTTCCCTTTTACTTTGGGCCCTTTTGTCTCGCATTGCTTGTCGAAAGTTTGTCGATCGCTATCGCGAAAGCAGGCCCAACAGAGACCCACCCACAGAGGAGATATACGGTGGCTACTCCCGCACTGATGCAGAACTACGGCAACAGAACCCTGACCCTGGTCAGAGGTGAAGGTAACTACGTGTGGGATGACAATGGCCGACGATATCTCGACGCGCTCTCCGGGATCGCGGTGTGTGGCCTCGGCCACTGCCACCCGGCGGTTACGCTGGCGATCCAGGAACAGGCCAACACCCTGCTGCATGTCTCGAACCTGTACAACATCCCGCCCCAGGAACAGCTGGCAGATAAACTGGTAAAGCTGTCGGGAATGGACAATGTGTTTTTCTCCAACTCCGGTGCCGAGGCCAACGAGGCAGCGATCAAGCTGGCACGCAAGCTCGGCAACGAGCGCGGCCTCGCCTGCCCCAAGATCGTGGTGACCGAAGGTGCATTCCACGGGCGTACCCTCGCCACCCTGACCGCCACCGGCAACCCCAAGGTGCAACAGGGCTTTGCGCCGCTGCCGGAAGGCTTTTTGCGGGTGCCGTATAACGATGTGGCAGCCATCGACGCGCTGGCCGATAGCCACGATGATATCGTGGCGATTCTGGTAGAGCCGGTACAAGGTGAAGGGGGCATCCGTATTCCGGACGCCGATTACCTGCTGCGCCTGCGCGCACTCTGCGACAACCGGGACTGGCTGCTGATGCTGGATGAAATCCAGACTGCCAACGGCCGTAGCGGCAAGCTGTTCGCCTATCAGCACACTGATGGCCTGCTGCCGGATGTGGTCACCACGGCCAAAGGCCTGGGTAACGGCGTGCCCATCGGCGCCTGCCTGGCGCGCGGTAAAGCCGCCGAACTATTTACTGCCGGCGCCCACGGCTCCACTTTTGGCGGCAATCCGCTGGCGTGCCGCGCTGGCCTGGCCGTGCTGGAGACCCTGGAGAGCGAGTGGCTGATCGAGAAAGCGGCAACCCTCGGTACGCAACTGCTGGAGCAGCTCAGATCCGACCTGGCCGGCTGTGCGCACATCAAAGACATCCGCGGCCTGGGATTGCTAATCGGCATCGAGCTGGATCGCCCCTGCGCCGAACTGGTGGATCTGGCCCGGGCCCAGGGACTGCTGATCAACGTCACCGCCGGCAACGTGGTGCGCCTGCTGCCGCCACTGACTCTGAACGATACGGAATGCCAACAGGTCGCCAGCACCGTCGCCGCACTGGTGCGGGACTTCGCGCAACAGGCCGCCTGACGACAAAGGAATTAAAGAGGATACCAATATGGCAGTCAGACACTTTCTCACTCTGCTCGACCTGAATCGGGACGAATTGCGTTCAGTCGTCGAGCGCGCGATCGAGCTCAAGGCACTGCGTAACCAGGGCATTGCCAGCGAACCGTTTCGCAATAAAGTGCTGGGGATGATTTTTGAGAAATCGTCCACGCGCACCCGGGTTTCTTTTGAGGCGGGCATGGCGCAGATGGGCGGCAGTGCCCTGTTCCTGTCCCCCCGCGACACCCAGCTGGGACGCGGTGAACCGATTGAAGACAGTGCGCGAGTGATCTCGCGCATGGTCGACATGGTGATGATCCGCACCTTCGGCCACAACGTGCTGGAGCGCTTTGCGGAATACAGCAAGGTGCCGGTGATCAACGCCCTCTCCGACAGCTACCACCCCTGTCAGCTGCTGGCAGACCTGCAGACCTACGTAGAACATCGCGGTAGCCCGGAAGGCAAAACCGTGGCCTGGGTAGGAGACGGCAACAACATGTGCCACTCCTATATCAATGCCGCGCTGATGTACGACTTTGAACTGCGTATCGCCTGCCCGGAAGGCTACGATCCGGACGAAGCCATCCTCGCCCGTGCCAAAGACCGGGTGCAGGTGGTGCGCACCCCAAAAGAAGCCGTCAGCGGCGCCGACTGGGTTGCCACCGATGTGTGGGCGTCCATGGGCCAGGAAACCGAGCAGCAGATCCGCCTCAAGGCGTTCGACGGCTACCTGGTCGACCACGAGCTGATGAGCCACGCCAACCGGGATGCCATCTTTATGCACTGCCTCCCGGCGCACCGCGGCGAAGAAGTCAGTGGCGAACTGCTGGAAGATGAAAAAATCTCCGTAGTGTGGGGCGAAGCCGAAAACCGACTGCACGCACAGAAGGCGCTGATGGAATTTCTCCAGGACAACAGCAACTGACCGGGTGATTCACCCACGGCAGGGTGCCGGCCTCTGACTTCCCGGAGGCTGGCGCCAGTACCTCCCCCCACTGCCCTGATGCAATGGGAGTTGTCCACAGAATGAACACGCCCCGGACCGGCAGATCACCCGATCTGGCACCAGAATCATCTCGCAACACAATCGCGACAATCCCCGGAATGCCAGCCTCTGCCTGGCGCCCAAATTGACCTGCCAGTGCCGATTTGATCAGAGAATGCCCAACCGGGAATTGTTATTGCCGGGCTTAATTTGAGACGGGTTTACTATTAAAAAATATTCTTAAACTGTGGATTGCGCGCCATCCACTGTTTACTTTTTATACCCGCCCAGTAATGGCGGGCGTTGCCGGGGAATAGAATTCAACCTCGCACCGCCTACCCACAAATTATCCACAAGTAACTCCGTGGTTATCCGCCTTGAATTACCCCCCCAACCGCATTATCTTGTTGCTCATTCGAGATCGGACCCCAATATATTGGGTTTAAGCACTAAGCAGCCCCCAGATGTAGCCCAGGCGGCATCGGGGAAAACGGCGCAATGTGACTTTCTGCGCCAGCAGATCAACCACAACATATAGTGTCTGTACTCTATCGCACCAACTAGCTGGCTTTTCAGGTTATCCACTTTTACAACCTTCCCTGTGAATGTGGCGCCAGAGGCAAATGCCCGGGCCAGACGCAGT
The DNA here is from genome assembly GCF_021165935.1 of Microbulbifer elongatus. Classification (NCBI taxonomy): domain Bacteria; kingdom Pseudomonadati; phylum Pseudomonadota; class Gammaproteobacteria; order Cellvibrionales; family Microbulbiferaceae; genus Microbulbifer; species Microbulbifer elongatus. Next base: position 3,399,826 of record NZ_CP088953.1, read on the forward strand.
ATCAAAGCAGTACCCCACAAGAGTTACCCGAGCGAAGCCATGACTTCGCCGCCACTACTTGTGCCTGCGGAATCCTTACGATTCGCGCAAAAACTGTGCTGAATGGCGGAATACTGGTCGCGAGAACAAATTAAGGCCACAAGCCGACACACTGAAAAATCAGAGCAAAAACCCAGGCAGTCGACCCCGACGCGCACGAAAACTTACGGAGAAATTCATGCACACAGAGACAGGGCGTTCCCAGTCTGTGCCTAATGGCACTACCAAGGATTCGGTAACAGACCAGGCCAGCAGCAACACCTCACTGGCTGCCACCGCCCCCGGTCAGATTCGCGTCATCAAGCGCAACGGCACCGTTGTGCCCTATGACGACAGCAAAATCTCCGTCGCTGTTACCAAGGCGTTCCTCGCCGTTGAGGGTGGCACCGCTGCCGCCTCCAGCCGTATCCACGAGCGTGTGGCGGACCTGGTTGCCCAGATCAGCGCCACCTTCAAGCGCCGCATGCCTTCCGGCGGCACCATTCATATCGAAGAAATTCAGGACCAGGTCGAGCTGGAACTGATGCGCGCCGGTGAACACAAGATCGCCCGCGATTACGTGCTGTACCGCGAAGAGCACGCGCGCCTGCGTGCCGAGAAAGACAAAGAAAAGGCCACCGCGGCGGTCCAGTCCAGCGATACCCATCCAAGCATTCGCGTGAAGATGGAAGACGGCTCACTGGTACCGCTGGATATGGAGCGCCTGCGCACCATCGTCAGCGAAGCCTGTGAAGGGCTGACCGATGTAGACGCCAGCCTGATCCTGAACGAAGCGCTGAAAAACCTGTACGACGGTGTCTCTGAAACTGACATCAACACCGCACTGGTGATCACCGCGCGCACCCTGGTTGAGCAGGAGCCCAACTACACCTACGCCACCGCTTTCCTGCTGCTGGACAAACTGCGCAGTGAGGCCCTGCGCTTCCTGAACGTGGCCGAGTCCGCCACCCAGAAAGAAATGGAAAGCCTGTACAAGCCGGCCCTGGCCGCCTACGTGGCCAAAGGTATCGAGCTGGAACTGCTGGACCCGGCGCTGGCCAACTTCGACCTGGAAAAACTCGGCGATGCGATCAAACCCGAGTGCGATCACCAGTTCACCTACCTCGGCCTGCAGACTCTGTACGACCGCTACTTCCTGCACTCCGATGAAGTCCGCTTCGAACTGCCGCAGCTGTTCTTCATGCGCGTGGCCATGGGCCTCGCCATCAATGAAGACAAGCCGAATGAGCGCGCCATCGAGTTCTACGAACTGCTGAGCTCCTTCGACTACATGAGCTCCACCCCGACGCTGTTCAACGCCGGCACCCTGCGCCCACAGCTGTCCTCCTGCTACCTGACCACCGTGCCGGACGACCTGCACGGCATCTACGGTGCCATCCAGGACAATGCCATGCTGTCCAAGTGGGCGGGCGGCTTGGGTAACGACTGGACGCCGGTGCGCTCTCTCGGCTCCTACATTAAAGGTACCAACGGTAAATCCCAGGGTGTTGTGCCCTTCCTGAAAGTGGCCAACGACACCGCGGTTGCGGTCAACCAGGGCGGCAAGCGCAAGGGCGCCGTGTGTGCGTATCTTGAAACCTGGCACCTGGACATCGAAGAATTCCTCGAGCTGCGCAAAAACACCGGTGACGACCGCCGCCGTACCCACGACATGAACACCGCCAACTGGGTGCCAGACCTGTTCATGAAGCGCGTGTTCGAAGACAAGGAGTGGACCCTCTTCTCCCCGGCGGACACCCCGGACCTGCACGACCTGTTCGGCGACAAGTTTGAAGAGCGTTACAACCACTACGAACAGCTGGTTGCCGAAGGCAAACTGAAGCTGCACAAAAAAGTGCGCGCGGTGGACCTGTGGCGCAAGATGCTGGGCATGCTGTTTGAAACCGGCCACCCCTGGATCACCTTCAAGGACGCCTGTAACCTGCGCAGCCCGCAGCAGCACGCCGGTGTGGTACACAGCTCCAACCTGTGCACCGAGATCACCCTCAACACCAAGGCCAACGACGAAATCGCGGTATGTAACCTGGGCTCGGTCAACCTGTCCCAGCACATTGGCGAAGACGGCAAGCTCGACATGAGCAAGCTGGAAAGCACCGTGAAAACCGCCGTGCGCATGCTCGATAACGTCATCGACATCAACTACTACTCCGTGGAGACCGCGCGTCAGTCCAACATGCGCCACCGTCCGGTGGGCCTGGGTCTGATGGGCTTCCAGGACGCGCTGTACAAGGCCGGCATCTCCTACTCCAGTGATGAAGCCGTACAGTTCGCCGACACCACCATGGAAGCGATCAGCTACTACGCCATCTCCACCTCCAGTGACCTGGCGGCAGAGCGCGGCAGCTATGGCAGCTACGAAGGCTCCCTGTGGAGCCAGGGCATCCTGCCGATCGACTCCATCGAAATTCTCGCCAAGAACCGCGGCGAGCAGTTTATCGACCAGGACACCAGCAGCACCCTGGACTGGGATCTGGTGCGCGACAAGGTCGCAAGCCAGGGCATGCGTAACTCCAATGTGATGGCCATCGCCCCGACCGCGACCATCGCCAACATTACCGGCGTTTCCCAGTCCATCGAGCCCACGTACCAGAACCTGTACGTGAAATCGAACCTGTCTGGCGAATTCACCGTAGTGAACCCCTATCTGGTACACGACCTGAAAGCCCGTGGCCTGTGGGACAAGGTGATGGTCAACGATCTCAAGTACTACGAAGGTTCTGTACAGAAGATCGACCGCGTACCGGCCGACCTGAAAGCCAAATACGCCACCGCGTTTGAAGTAGAGCCGCGCTGGATCGTAGACGCCGCCAGCCGCCGTCAGAAGTGGATCGATCAGGCCCAGTCCCTGAACCTCTACATCGCCGGCGCCAACGGCAAGAAGCTGGACCTGACCTACCGCATGGCCTGGTACCGCGGCTTGAAAACCACCTACTACCTGCGCGCCCTGGCCGCCACCACCACGGAAAAATCCACCGTGAACAGTGGCACCCTGAACGCCGTGAGCGCCGGTGGCGCCCCCGCTGCCAGCGCCGCACCGGCAGCCGTACCCGCGGCCTGCTCGCTGGACGATCCAGACTGCGAAGCCTGCCAATAAGCGCTCGTTACAAGCCAAAAGACTCTCGGGGGAGAGCACCGCGTGGAGCCGCTGGCAGCAGCGGCCCCCACGCAACCAAGACCATAAGCGCCGCCCCGGCACCGGGCAAAAACTCAACAAAAGAGTCAAACCCGGGCCGGGCGCAGGTCGCACACGACACACATTTTGGATACCCCATCACCGATGGGGCATCGCACGGAAAAGATAAGGGGAAGACATGCTGAGCTGGGACGATATCGACACACAAGCCAAGCCAGAGCCCAAGAAAGCCGAACCGCAACCGGTGCCGGGTGCACTGCAATCCGAGCAGCAGGCAGTCACCGAACCCAGCGCTAACTACCAGGTAGAGAGCGCCAGCAGTGCCCCGGCATCGACCGCGGCCCAAGCCGAGTCCACCTCCAAGGCCACGCCCTCTTCAGCGGTCGAAGCCGCGCGTGCCGCCGTAAACGATCTGGATCCGGCCCCGGGCCTCGAAGAACTGGAAATGGGCGCTGCCCGTATCCAGGTAGACGAAAAGCGCATCATCAACTGCCGCGCCGACCTCAACCAGCTGGTACCGTTCAAGTACGACTGGGCCTGGCAGAAATACCTCGACGGCTGTGCCAACCACTGGATGCCGCAGGAAGTAAACATGAACAAAGACGTGTCCATGTGGAAAGACCCCAATGGTCTGACCGAAGACGAGCGTCGCATCGTGGAATACTCCCTGGGTTACTTCTCCACCGCCGACTCCCTGGTAGCCAACAACCTGGTGCTGGCCATCTACCGCCACATCACCAACCCGGAATGCCGCCAGTACATCCTGCGCCAGTCCTTTGAAGAAGCCATCCACACCCACGCCTACCAGTACTGTGTAGAGTCCTTAGGCATGGACGAAGGCGAAGTCTTCAACATGTACCGCGAAGTCCCCAGCGTCGCCAAGAAAGCCGCCTGGAGCCTCGCGCACACCGGCTCCATCAGCGATCCCAACTTCAAGACCGGCACCGCAGAAACCGACCAGGAGCTGCTGCGCAACCTGATCGCCTTCTACGCGGTCACCGAAGGTATCTTCTTCTACTGCGGCTTCACCCAGATCCTGTCCATGGGTCGCCGCAACAAGATGACCGGCGTTGCCGAGCAGTTCCAGTACATCCTGCGCGACGAGTCCATGCACCTCAACTTCGGCATCGACGTGATCAACCAGATCAAACTGGAAAACCCGCACCTGTGGACCGAACAGTTCCAGCAGGAAGTCACCCAGATGATCCTGGAAGGTATGGAACTGGAAGTGGCCTACGCCCGCGACACCATGCCCCGCGGCGTACTCGGCATGAACGCGGCCATGATGGAGGAATACCTCCACTTCATCGCCAACCGTCGCCTGAGCCAGCTGGGTCTGAAAGAACAGTTCCCGGGTGCCCAGAACCCCTTCCCGTGGATGTCCGAGATCATGGACCTGCGCAAGGAGAAGAACTTCTTCGAAACACGGGTCATCGAATACCAGACCGGTGGTGCACTGCAGTGGTAACGCACTGAGAACACATCGACTGTAGATAAGGAATACCTACAAGAAAGAGTCGCTCACAGGATGAGAGGTATTGAAGCGGGCGAAAGCCCGCTTTTTTTATATCTTGAGAAAAAGAGTGGAGAAAAGCGCAAAAACATCAAGTCTGATACAAAGTTGATCACGCTGCTGCGCCAGGCTATCGAAGCCACCAAGGACGACGATGGTTGGGCCGATCTCGGTGCTGTCGGCTCCAATATCTCCAATGGGACTTCCTTCGACTGCCGAAACTATGGCTTCAAAAACCTGAGCAGCCTGCTAAGGGCTATCGATCTTTTCGAGCTAAAACGCAGTCAGGGTAAGTCATATTTGGTCAGGGACACTAAAAGAAATAAAAAGAGTTAATTACCACTGCGCGCTGCTTAGCTAGATTACTCTTGTCCTTTCCGCTTTCCCCGCATTCCCTTGCGGGCCTGCTTCATTTCCTCTTCAGTTACAAAGCCGTCGCCGTCTTGACCTATGCGGGAAAACATTTCCTCAGGGTCGCCTCTTTTCGGCGAGAAAGCTGAGAACTCATCCACGGAAATTCGGCCATCGCCATCCGTGTCGAGCTTTGTCATCATATCGCCAAGGCGACCGCCCTTGCCCCCGGTAGAAGATTCTTCCTGGGCAAAGCTGGTGGAGGTAACCAGCAGCATGCTGCTAATAAACAGAGCGTGGACATTCTTCATTGGTAGATTCCTTAATCAGAAAATTCCGTCATTCACATTCATCAAAAACCCCGGCGCAAGCACCGGATGCACCTTATCCGAAGGCAGCCCCCGGATTCTTTACCACCACATACGTTGCCGTCTTCGGCAGCCAGCGATAGTAGTTACCTTTTGCATAAAAATAGGGTTTACCGCTGACAATCACCTTGCGGTATCCCACTGGTAGCGCTTTTGCACGATATCCCACTGGGTACATTTTTTTTCACAACCACAACCGTTTTCTGTTGCGGTTTCGCGTGATGGTGGTGTGCACTGTGACGCTCGCTATAGCGTGGGCTCGCATCCGCATAAGGGGCCGCAATACTTCCTGAAAACAGGACCAGTGTCATGGCAATGGCCATCAAGGGCTTCTGCAGATTTGGCATAGGTTTCCTCCTAAGTTTGCAGATCCGGTTCAGTCGCGTACGGCGTTCGAGTACCGATGGAAGAATTCTATTCGCTGGCCAGTTAAGTGGGGTTTCTGCAAGCTAAAGAAATGTAAATAACCGTTTACCGCACTTTACCCACAAAAAAGGCCGCAGCAGGTAACCCCACTGCGGCCTTGTTTTCCCCGGGGCATACCCGGGCTTGAGTTGGATCTACTGATTCAGGGACTCGTAGTAAGAAGAACGATCGATCAACAAATCACAAACCGGTTTGTGCAGGTCGATATGAATCTTACTTCCCTCGGTGTTGGAGCCCGGGGCGCCGGTTTCCGTGAGGGTTGCTTCTTCCGCAGTCATCGCACAGTACATCTGGAAGCCATCGTTGTTGGATACCCAGCCGCCAGTGGGTTCACCGTAGGGGCCGGCGCACCATTGGCAACCATCCAGTGGCGTGTTGCCGTTGCCCCACTCCTTACCGGAGAGCTGCCAGGCGTGCATACCGCCAATGGCGTCCTTGTTCTGTTCCGCCTGCGCGTACCAGTCGACAAACTTCTGGTAACGCACGTTCAGGTCTTCGGCCACTGTCGCTTCCGAGGCCACCGGCCAGCTGAACTCACCGATATAGGTTGGCTTATTCAGTACCCGCCCTACTTCGGCGAGTTGGTCGATATTAGCCAGGGTTTCCGCGTCGGACATATTCCACCAGGTGGGATAAAGGTGCGCACTGATTGCGTCGATAGTGGGCAAATCGTTGACCGTTCTGACGAAATTGAAGTCATCCCCGGTGCCATTATGGCCAAATGAGGACTCCGCACCGATCGATACCAGATGACTGGGGGCGAGTGACTTGATCAGACTGGAAATATCGTCCACCCACGCTTTGAAAATTTGCACATTACAGCTGCTTTCACAGCGGGGTTCGTTGGCCAGCTCCCACATCATGATGGCCGGATCTTCCGCGTAGGTATAGCCGGTCAAGGGGTTCTGGTGCTGCAACAGTTCGGTGATAAAGCCTTTGAACTTGTCTACGGACGACGGCGTGGAGAAATGCGGCGAACCGTAAGAATCCAGGTTACCGAAGTAGTTCCAGTGATCCGCCAGTGACAACACCAGCTTGATGTCGTACTGATGAGCCAGTGCCACATAGTTGTCGAACAGCTCGAAACTGCGATCCACAATGGCCTGCTCGGCAGCGGTGCGATTCGCTTTGGTCAGCAGGAAGTCTTCACCGGACTTCATGTTGATGCAGACACCATCATGGGTTTTGGTGTCGTTGCAGAACATCCAGGTGCGCACCGAGGTCATGCCGAGATGGTGCGCGCGCTGAAAGAAGTCTTCCGCCATAGCTTCCGGCTTGTACATCAGGTAGTACTGGTTGGAACCGTTAAAGTAGAACGGCTGGTTACCCAGAACAAACTGTGTGCCCAGGGTATCCACATAGAAGGGACCGGGGGCATTACCCACCTGCACCCTCAAAGCTTTTTTCAGGCTAGTGCCGGCAACTCCAAATTCCAGGTCGTAGAGACCATCACCGCTGGTAGGAATTACCAGTGGGCTGTTACCAGCATATACCTGGGTGGCACCACCGTTAACGGAATACGTCAGGTCACCGGTGGCGTCCTTATCGAAGTCCACGGTAATGTCCGCACCACTGCTCAAGTGGTCGAACGCCTGTGGGCTGTTGATTTCCAGGTTGCCGAGGAAGTTCACGCACAGGTTGTGTACGCTGGCCCAGCCCCAATCGCCTTCGCGATTAATCATGCCGATGCGATGTACACCCGCACTCAGGTTGTGCACAAACTCCATGTCCTGGGGTGCTGAAACGGGCGTATTCGGCCACACCATATTCGACAGGCCACCGTCGTCCAGCAGGTAGGACACATACTTGTCGCCGCCCTCGGTGCTATAGGTGAGCAGTACCTGATACTGACCGGCCTTTTCCAGACTAAAAGTCCAGTAGGCGGCGCTGCCATTGGTGCCGGTGACCTTCGCGCGGTCACCTTCAATTACAGCACCTTCGGAAGTCACCGTGCTGATATCGAAGCAGTCACCGGTAAGCGCTTCCGTAGCGGTCACCAGGAAATCTGCCGAGGCACTGCCGTGATCACTGCTGCTGAACTGGGCGCTATAGCTGACGGTTTGCCCACTACTTAGGCTGGCCACGTGCGCTTCATTCAAGGTGAGTACACCGCTGCCGTAGCTGTAGTCACTGGCCTGCAGAGCGACACCATCGGCGTTAACACCGGTAAAGGAGAAGGAACCGGAATCCAGGTTGAAGGCCAGCGCGGTGGGCGCATCTACATTGACGGTCTGGCTATCCGGAGAGACCGTTGGCATCACCACAGGCTCGCTGTCTACACGCAGCTCTACGGATACGGACTGGTTGCCCAGGTCGGCATCCTCGAAAGTAGCGGTCAGGGTATAACTGCCCACCGCGAGTGTGCTGATATAGCCCGCTTCCAGGGTCAGGCTCGCCGCACTCACGCTGTAGTCGATGCCCTGCTGGAGCGTGGTACCGCCATTTCTGAGGCCGGTAAAAGTATAAGAGCCACTGCTCAGGCTGTAGCTGACGCTTTCACCGGAACCAACCTGTACGCTCTTGCTGGCCGGGCTCAGTGTGGGATCTTCCGGCACTACTTCCGCCGGGATAACCCGCACGTCGCCCAACAGGATATAGCCCCAGTTACCACCGGTTCCATCCACGCCGATAACCTGTTCCCCGGCACTCAGGTTCGCAGTTATGGAATAGGTCTCGGTACCGGTGGTGGCCGGTGTTGCAACCTGTTGCGTGCTGCCACCCACATAGAATGTATTGGTTTTTTCACCGTGGGGGGACTGGTAATCAAACTCCACCACATATTCCCCGGACATGGGGGCGTAGTAGAGCCACTGCGCCTGGCCGTGATTGAGTTCAACAAAGCCGTCCACCAGTTCCGCGCCGTCGCTGAGCACGGCATCCTGCGGTGTCAGTGTCTGGGCTTCGTCGCTCACCTCCACCACATTGATATCGACCGCAAGTGGCGTGGCGCTGGCAAAATTTAGCTGGAAACTATAGTTTCCTGTGTCAAGGCTGCTCAGGTAGGCAGCACTGAAAGTGAGCTCGTAACCGTTCAGGCTGTAGGCACTTTCACCCATGGACGTCGCCAGCGTGGTGTTGTCCACGGACACCAGAGTGTCGCCATCAGTATTCAAGGTAAAGACCACATCGCTGCCGCCATCGCTGTTGAAGGAGCGGGATTGTGGAGATACGACTGGCACCGGATCGGGATCGGGATCGGGATCGGGATCGGGATCGGGATCGGGATCGCCACCAGTCTCGCAGTCTTCAATAAATTCCCATGGCCCCCAACGCTCATTGCGATCGGGTGCAGTGCCTATCACCCACCATTTGGCTTTGAAGTGGGCGCTGTCATAGGTGACCAGTTCGTTACCTTTGTACTGGAAGGCGGTATCCCATTCCGGCGCGGTACAGGCGGCCGCCTGTGCACCAAGGGGAACGGCCATCATCGCGGCTATTGCCAGCGACAGGCCTGTTTTTGCTTTTATCATTTCACTCACCATGCATTTTTTATTGGTGTTTCATTGGAGTGAGTTCGCCGTTAACTGCGACCAGTGTCGATACAGCGGACAACAGCGGCACAAGCAGAATCTGACTGCCCGGCAACTCTGCGGCCCGCGATACACGCACCGCACTTCACGGCAAAGGAACTGCCGTGCAATGACCAGCGCACCACGGTGCACCAGCCACTGTTCTTTGCCTATTGCCGGCACGCACCGGCAAATATCGGCGGTAATCACACCGCCTCAGGGCACCCTGCTGACACAGGCGGATACATCACCCGGCCACTGATTCCACTGCCAGGCCCAGCCTCCTGCATAACCGAGGTCGTGCAGGCGCGCGCACAGATCGCGGCCATCTACCGGGTCATTGAGAACATTCAGGTCTTCAACATAAAACTCGCCAACCACAATGGGCTTGTCGACGCCCCAGTAGTCTGCTGAGTGATGGAAAGGAGACCAGGCCCCGTTCTTGCCTTCATTGTTGTAGTAGTGGGGCTGATAGAAATCGAGCACGGCCAGAGCGTCCCCGTCTGCGGCGGCGATCAGGCGATCGTCCCGGTACAGATTGGTTCCGCCGGCCACATCGGAGTTGTATTTACCCATGGATTTAGAGCCGGTGGTCACCAGTGCCTGCTGGCCGAGGTTCTGTGCTACCCGGTGAATAGTCGCCGCCATTTTTGCCTGTACCCGCTGTAACTGGGCCAGGGTCGGCCGACGACCACCATCCGCGGCGAGCCAGGATTCCGTCATGTTTTCCGGTTCGTTGAACAGCTCCCAGGCCACGAGTTGTGGATGGCTGTTGAGCTGCTCCACCATCGGCGTGAGAGCGTTGTCCAGATAGGATTGCAATACCGCGTCCTGAGTCAGTAACCGGTAATTATCGAAGGTCGGCGGATTGCGCACGTCGTTGGCCCGCAACATATCGAAAGACCATAGGGAGGGGACAATGTACACGTCGTACTCCGCGGCAATATCCAGTGCCCGCTGCAGGTCCTGAATGAAGCTGCCACCAGGCCCGGTGACCACCTGCTCGCCATTTACATTGCCCCAGGCCGGGGTATAGGAACCGTCGGTGTGAATCCACCAGCGCAGGGTATTGCCGCCGGCATCCACCAGATCCTGCAAGGCACTGCGCAGGGAATTTTCATCCAGACCATTGCCAATATCGTTGGCGAAATTGAACCAGGCGATATTGAAACCGTTCAGGTACAGGGGCTTGCCGTTGTACAGAATACGACTGTTGGCGGCAGCGGCTTCCACCGTGACGGTTTTACTGTGTTGATGGGATTTTCCGCTGTCATCAAGCACCGTCAGGGTCACGGTGTACTCCCCGGCACTGTAGCTGTGGTTTACCTGTGCACCGGTTGCACTACTACCATCGCCGAAGGTCCACTGATAGCTGACGATTTCCCCATCTCCATCGTAGGAGTTGGTCCCATCAAAGCTGATCTGTTCATCGGGTTGCGGTACACCCGGTGCGAACGTGAAGCGTGCCAGCGGTGTACCGTCATTAGCGACCGGCACGTTTTTCTGAGCGACGATCTGCGAGTAAGCACCAAACACATCACAGGCATCGTCGTACTGATACTCTGGATTACAGTAGATGGTAAAACGATCCCAGTCGTTATACAGACCGTCACAGGCCATGGCCGGTCCCGGTGTGGTATCGCAGTAAGGGCCGCCCATATTTTCTTCGCTGGGGATTTCCCAGAAATCCGTGTCGGACAGAATCCACATCAGCGCGCCATCGAGATCCTCGGCGTCGGCAATTGCCAGCCATTCCTCGAAAACACGTTTGCGCTCTGCCGGGGTAATACCGTCGCGGCCGTCCCAGTGCATCCACGGCTTCATGGTATTGGGGTCAAACTGCAGCATCCGGCCATATTCACCCATGTACACGGGCTTGCCCATGGCGCGCGCCTTGGCGATACGGCTGCGGGCAAACTCCTTGGCCTGCTCCTCATCCAATCCCCACCAATCCGGGTACATATGGAAAGAGGCCGCATCGATATTCGGGAAACTGTGATCGGTGACGAAGTCGTTGCCGTCTTTGCCCTTCTGGTCTTCAGGTTCCCAGGGATTGTCCGCATCGAACCCTTCGGTGCCGGTGGACACCAGATGGCGCGGTGCGATGGATTTGATATGGGAGGAGATATCGTCAATCCAGTCGTGGAAGTCGGCTTTCTGTTCCGGCGTACAGGTGATGCAGCGCGGCTCATTCGCCAGTTCCCACATCATGATGGTGGGGTCATCCTTGTAAGCAACGCCACTGATGGTATTGACCCGATTCAGCAGGTAGGAAATGTATTCCTTGAAACGTGTGCGCGACCAGTCATCGCCGTAGTACTGGGCATTGGCTTCAGCGAGGAAAATATGATCTTCCTTCGCGACCATTTCCCCATCCACTTCCACCATCACCACCGGCGGTGTCACGCCCCGCTGGCGTTGTTCGGAGCGATAACAGGCTTCATAGTCCTGCGGTCCTTCCACACCGTCACCGTCGTTATCCACAATGATATTCGGCGACCAGTAGGCGTAATGGCACATACCGCCGAAACCACCCCAGTAGTTGGTCAGTGGCAGAATCAGTTTCAGGCCCGCTTTGCGTGCCTCTTCCACAACCCAGTCAAGGCGAGCGAAGGCGGCTTCATTAAAGCGCTCGGTAGCGCTGACCGAATCCGGGTTCTCTGGCTGGAAGCACATGATGTCGCCATCCAGGCCGGTATTGGCCAGGGTCCCGTAATACTCACCGTCGCAGAATGCCCAGGTACGGAAGCTGGTCATACCCAGGTTTTCCGCACTGGCAAACAGGTCCGTCACCATCTGCTCGTGCTTGTAGAACGGGATATAGCTGTTGGCGCCGTTGGTATAGAAATACTCGCCGTTAAGACCAAAGTGGCCGTCATCGGTGACGTAAACAAAGCCGTCTTCATAACTGCCTGCAGCCACAATGGAAATAGTGGAAGTGGCAGCATCCGATTGCGCGAATGTCACTTCCAAAACCAGCTGCTCACCAGCGGTGCGCCCGTGGAAAAGCTGCGAGGAAAGTGACAGCTGCGAGCCACCGAGTGTGTAATCACTGCTGTTTAGCGGTTGCCCGGCGAGTGTCACAGTGCTGAGGGTGTCGCCATCCAGATTCAGTGTTAGCACCAGGTCCGCGCTATCCCCTGCGGTGAAAGAAACCGTTGCCGGGGAAAGCGATGGCTCCGGGGTATCGGCCGTAACCAGCGCAATATTTGCACCCAGCACCTCGATATAGCCCCAGTTTGCCTGCGGGCGTCCATCCACCGAAAACTGGTGATTGCCACCTGACAGTGTGACATTGTCAAACACCACACTCTGAATGCCGGTATCCGCGGTGTTGGTCACCGCGCGACTTTCGCCAGCGGCGGTAAAGGTATTGGTTTTCGCACCATGGGGGGCAGCGATATCAAACGATACCCGGTATTGTCCCGGCTGACTGATGGCATGTGTCCAGGTTACGAAGCCATGGGCCAGCGTAATACGCTCACCTTCAAGCACCGCGCCATCGCTGAGGGAGCCGGCCGCGGCGCTCAGGGTGTAATCCCCGCTGGGATCGGGATCGGGATCGGGATCGGGATCGGGATCGGGATCAGGGTCCACAGAGCCCTCACATTGCGTCAGGTACTCCCAGGGACCCCATTGTTCACTGGGGTCAGGCGCCTGGCCTTTCACCCACCATTTCGCGCGGAACGCATCGCCCAGGTAGACGACTTCCTCGCCACCGGTGTATTGGGTATTCGCGGAATACGCAGGAGAATCACACCCGGCCGCAAGCACGGGCTGGCTGGCGGCGAATGATATCGCTGCCGCTAATTGCACTATTTTTTTCATCGCTATGGCTCTTACGTTTTTATTGTTCAGAGCACTGGATACAGCTGGATTCCAGTTTTCCTGGTTGTGAAAACCGATTGATTGAATGAATAAAAGAACTACTAATTTATTGTTGTAACCACCGGCGGCCGGCCACGTTGAAATGCTCACTACCGGCGCAGAATACCCAGGCGGACACCCTCCTGGGGTACTTCGCGCAACGCGAGGTTTGCGTTGCGCAAAATTTGAGATGCGTCTGCTGAATTAACCCTTTCTCCCGTTAGGGAACATTCCGAACACAGGCAGCAACCTTGTCCGGCCACTGGTTCCACTGCCAACCCCAACCGCCCGCATAGCCGAGATCGTAAAGTCGCTTGCACAATTCACTGGCTAAAACCGGGTCTCCCATGAGGACAAGGTCTTCGATATAGAATTCACCGATTACGATGGGCTTATCCAGGCCCCAGTGATCCGCCGAATGATGAAACGGGGACCAGGCTCCCTGCTTTCCTTCATTGTTGTAATAATGAGCCTGATAAAAATCGAGTACTGCCAGAGCGTCGTTATCCGCTGCAGCAATAAGCCGATCGTCGCGATACAGGTTTTCACCACCGGCAGCATCGGAGTTGTATTTGCCCAGTGATTTGGATCCCGTTGTAACCAGTGCAACTTGATCCTGCGACTGCGCTACCCGGTGAATTGTGGCCGCCATTTTTCCCTGGACCCGCTGAAGATCGGCAAGTGTGGGGCGTCGGCCACCATCCGCTTCAAACCAGGTTTCGGTCATATTTTCGGGTTCGTTAAACAGCTCCCAGGCAACCAGTTGTGGATGCCCATTCAATGCTTGCACCATCGGTGACAGGGCCTGGTCCAGGTAGGACTGCAATACCGCGTCTTCGGTCAGCAGTCGATAGTTATCGGCCGTTGGAGGGTTTCGATAGCTGTTCGCCCTCAGCATGTCGAACGACCAAAGGGACGGGACGATATACACCCCGTACTCCGCCGCTATATCCAGCGCCCGCGCCAGATCTTCAATAAAGGTACCGCCGGGACCACTAACCAGGCGCACTCCATCGACGTTTTCCCACGCCGGGGTGTAAGCGCCATCGGTATGCATCCACCAACGCAGTGTATTGCCGCCCGCATCAACAACGTCCTGTAGTGCCTTGCGCAGTTCGGGCTCAGCCAGCCCGCTGCCCACATCGTTGGCAAAATCAAACCAGGCAATATTGAAACCGTTTAAATACAGCCTTTCGCCCTGATAGGTAATAAAGCCTTGGGCAACCCGCTGTGGTTCATCATCTTCAGAGCCGGGCGTAGTCGGTGGTGGATTGCTTCCCACATCACTATCCGAGATCGTTGAGTGAGAGTCGTCACCGGATGATCCACATCCAAACAGGATCAGGAGAATACATGTGGCGATCAGTTTCGTTACGAATTTCATCAAAGATCTAGTCACTACCTGAGGGTGAAACACTCTCCACGGAAGACATGAGAAACATCACCCGTGAAAGATAAAATTTTTACAAAAGGTATTATTGTTTTTTTAAAAATGCCTCCGGCGAACCGGAGGCCAATGTCGAGAGTCCGACAACTGCGGAAAGGAGAGTCAGGCCACGCCTCGCGTAGCCCCGAAAAAAACCATCCACGCCGCTCACACGCGGACGGTTTTGCACAACGATCAGAACTTGGCGCGAACACCCAGCGTGTAACGCGGTTCATAGGCATTCTGCCAGGCCTTCTGATCTTCCCACTGGAGGTAGTACTCCTCCGTTTCTCCTGTGAGATTGGAGCCGTTCAGATAAACGGTGACGTCATCGTTGATGTCGTAGCTGACGGAAGCGTCGATATAGGTGGTCGGTGCCTGCATCAAAGTCAGACCTTCGGTGCCCCACACCTGGTTAAAGGCAACCACGCGCTCACTGCGGTAGTTGTAGGCCAGGCGTGCCTGCAAACGCTCACCTTCATACCAACCGACAAAGTTCGCCAGCTGCTCGGAGTTGTCTGCAAACGGCAGGTCATTCCCGTCAATGTCCACTTTGCCCGAATCACTGGGCGAGTAGGTGTAGTTCGCATCCACACCAAAGTTCGCCCAGACACCCGGAAGGAAGTCGAACGCCTGTTTGGCGGAAAGCTCAATGCCGGAGAGCTCACCACCATCGCCCTGAACATTGGTCTGAACATCGGTGGTGCGGCGCACTACGCCATCTTGGTCCGGCAGATCCATGGGTACAGAGCCACGCTCGATAAAGCTCTCGATTTCCACCAGGAACAGACCCGCACTGACCATACCGGAGCCAATGTAGTATTCGAGGGAGAGGTCGAAGTTGTCTGCGCGCCACGGGTCGAGATCCGGGTTACCGTTGGAATTGGCCGAAATCACTTCAAACACACCGGTGCTGGAATTGATCGCATAGGTAGGAGACAGACCACCGCCCCACTGCTCTAGATTCAGCGGCGACATGGTTTTGGCATAGGCCGCGCGCAGTTTCAGGTCATCGCGGAGATCGAACGCCAGGTTCAGAGAGGGAAGCACGTCGGTGTAAGAGCGGCTGGTAACAAATTCGCCACCGTCTACTTCCGGCGCGCCGTAATCACGGGCACCGCCAACTACGCGCTGACCAACTTCCAGGTCGGTTTGTACTACGCGCACGCCGAAGTTACCGCTGACCGGAACGCCCATTTCGGCAGCAAAGTTGGCCTGCAGGTAAGCGGAAGTCTCCTGCAGGTTTACCGCATAAGACTGGCCGGGAATAATTCCGCGCTCATTGTTCGGGTACAGGGAGTTGTGGAAGGCCACCACATTGTCCATGGCTTCCGGATTCAGCGCGTACACTCCGGGAATACCGGTAGCGCCGCCAAAGTCGGTCACCCACTGCACATCACTACCGAAAGAAGACAGTGGAATCGGTTTGCCAGCGGTGTAGTAGGTTCCGTTGCCATCGCCAAAGGAACAGGCATTGCCCATCACAACGTCGGTCGCTTTCCAGCGCACCAGACAGCCGTTGTTCCCGATCGGTGCCAGTAAGTGGTACTGCTCATTTTCCGCGTCGCGATCGGAGTAGCGCACACCGCCGTCCACAGACTGAAAGAAACCACTATTGTCAAAGTTAAATGAGCCATCGAACCGTGCAATGGTCATCTCGCCTTCGCGGTCGTAGTTATTTTCGGATGAGAGCGCACCCACGGAATAACCATCGAGGTTATTCACCAGATCCGGCACCCCACTCCAGTGGGGGTCGTCACCGCGGTAATCTACAACAATGGACTGGTAGGGATCCGAATAGCCATTGGGGTTACTGGCTTTGGCACCGCCGGGATATTCAGGATATTGCACGCCCCACTGGCTGCCGTCCGCCATATCCAGATCGATGTAGCTGTTCAGTTTGCTCTGTTCCGCACGACCGTGAACCAGGCGGGCACCACCGGTGAAGGCGCCACCATTGTCATAGTTCAGTTCGATATTGATGTTGCTGGACTCAGATACTGTTCCTTTGACTTCCGAGTAGGACTTCAGGCGGCGGCCGTCTGCCTGATACACCTGCACGGTGTGAATACCGTCAGCACCTTCGCTGGATTCCAGCGGAGCAGCCCAACCCCACTGTTGCCACTTATCGGAAATGGAAATACCCGCGCGGCGATCTTTTTCATCCATGTCGGTGTAAAAAAAGTCGGCGGCCAGATCAAAACCTTTGCCGAGGTCGGCCTGGAATGAGCCGTTCAAACCAAAGCGTTCGCGTTCAGCAAACTGGTTATAGGCGGTGTGACCCTGATAGGCGATGTAGCGATCGTCGAGGTCGCCGTCGCCGTTCATGTCGTTGCCGTGATAATTCCAGTTATCCGCATCACTGCCGGCTTCGGAAGGCATACCGGACCAGCCCGCATCCGAGCCACCCCCGGCCATGCCATTGTAATAGTTCGCAAGATTGACATTGGCGAGCGAAGCAGAAAGCAGTACACCGACTTGCTCATTATTCCAGGCAAATAAGCCCGAAACAGCACTGTCGGTTTCACCGGAGTCGCGACCGGTCTGCCCTTCTGCGGCAAATGAGGTGGTCGTGCCACTATCGAAATCCATCGGGCGATGGGTACGCAGGTTCACCATGCCGGTAATACCACCAGACAACTTGGATGCGGTCGGCGATTTGTACACATCGGCACCGGCAAACAGCGGCGCGGGAATATCGTTGAAGTTGGGCTGCACCGTGGTCACGGAACCGGCTCCGAGGTAGGACTCACCATTGAGAGTGGTCATCACCTGTGGCATGCCGCGCACGTTGATGGTACTACCCTCGCCTGCGGTCCGGCGGATCTGCACACCGGTAATACGCTGCAGCGAGTCAGAGATGGTGACGTCCGGCAGCTTGCCGATGTCTTCCGCCACAATCGAATCCACGATAGAGGTAGCGTTGCGCTTGGTGTTGATCGCAGTCTCCTGAGACATGCGAATCCCCTGCACCACTACCTCTTCAATTTCACCGGCCCCCTCCTGTGCGAACGCAACCGGTGCGCCTAACAGGCCATAGGCGGCAACACTTGTAGCCAGAATCGCTTGAGCAAACGGCAGTTGTTTTGCCAGCATTTTGTTTTCCCTCAATTATTATCGTGTAGAGACCGCGCGGATCTGGGCACGGCCGGGACGAAGACTTCGCCTCGCTTTCACTGCGGCTGGGACAAGCCCGCATGTAACCGGTTACAATCGATGGGCAAAAAAATACCGAATCAGTAACTCAGGCACTTTCTGCGCAACCGCATGTAACCGGTTCCATTTCGAGATTATTACAAGCACTACCCGAGTGCAAACTTTTTTACTATCGCACCACAAAAAGGCAAAAAATCACGCCATATGATGTAACCGGTTACACATTCTGGTTGAATAGCGGGATATCCCGCAGGAGATAGCGCGTCATTCCGCTCCCCCACAGGGTTTTCCATAAATTCAGCAACAAGAGATAGCAGCGAGGTGATCGTGAGCCCAACAGACATACCATCCCAGGAAAAACGCCTGTTAGTAGAACAAAAACGTCTTTCCAGGATACCGATGACAACCCTGTTCGAAGAGAACCCGGATCGTATGGAGAAGATGCACATCCAGGCCTCAGGGCTCGACCTCGACTATGCAAAAAACAGAATCGACCCACCGGCCATGGCGGCACTGTTACAGACCGCACGCGCCAGTGGACTTGAGGCGCGGCGGGATGCCCTGTTCCGCGGTGAACCCATCAATACCACGGAGCAGCGCCAGGTACTACACCCCCTGCTGCGCGGTGCTCTACCCGAGCAGCACGCGCACCGCGCACAAGTGGATGAAACCCTCGCGCGCATACAGCAGTTTGTGGGCGATGTGCGCGGTGGCCAGCTCACCGGTGTGACCGGCAAGCCCTTCCGCACCGTTATCAATATTGGTATCGGCGGCTCCCACCTGGGTCCGGCCATGGCCTGCCGCGCCCTGACACCTTTCGCAAAACGCAATCTTGATGTTCGGTTTGTCTCCAACGTAGACGCCAGTGACCTCAGTGAAAAACTGCGCGACGCCGCCCCGGAAACCACGCTGTTTATCGTTGCCTCGAAAACATTTACCACGCAGGAAACTCTTGCCAACGCCCGCACAGCACGAAACTGGATGATTGAGAGAACCGGCCGCCTGGATGCCGTCGAGCGCCACTTCGCAGCCATCAGTACCGCTACTGACCGAATTGCAGAATTTGGGATTCAACCCGCATTTACATTTCCTATGTGGGATTGGGTGGGCGGGCGCTATTCCGTGTGGTCGGCCATTGGCCTGCCACTGGCGCTATCGATCGGCTACGACCAGTTTGTGGAATTTCATCGTGGCGCCGCGGAAATGGATCAGCATTTTCAACAATCGCCTTTAGAAGGAAATATGCCGGTAGTAATGGCATTGCTGAGCTTCTGGTATCAGCAATTCTGGGGCGCCAACACCCACGCGCTTCTCCCGTACGATCACTACCTGGGAGACTTTCCCAGTTACGTACAGCAACTCGACATGGAGAGCAACGGCAAGTCCGTCTCCTTACAAGGAGAACGTCTGTCGCACCCTACCTCCCCGATTATCTGGGGCGCCGAAGGCACCAACGGACAGCATTCATTTCATCAGTTGTTACACCAGGGCAATCTGCTGGTGCCGGCGGATTTCATACTACCGCTGCACTCCCACAACCCCATCAGCAATCATCAGGACCTTCTGGTGGCCAATTGTCTGGGACAGAGCCGAGCGCTCATGGTAGGCAAATCGCTGGAGCAGGCGCTCACGGAACTCACTGAAGCGGGAATGGATGCTGACGCTGCCGCCGCACTCGCTCCTCACAAAGCCATGCCCGGCAACCGCCCCAGCAACACCCTCACTATGGATGCGCTGACACCCGCAACGCTCGGCGCGCTGATCGCCCTGTACGAGCACAAGGTATTTGCGGTAAGTGTACTCCGAAACATCAATGCCTTCGACCAGTGGGGCGTCGAGCTGGGCAAGCAAATATGTAATTCCCTACTTCCGCACCTCACTGACGACGCCGATTGCCAGGCATTTGATGGCAGCACCAACCGGCTGCTGAACCGCTATCGCACGGTAAAAGCAGAACGCGCCAGCCAACATACGGTCGCCAGTCACCAGAAAAATAACTGAATGCACCCAGTGCAGAAAATATGAGGATCCTCACCTATGAAAACAATAAATACCCTCGCGCTCACGGTGGCGGTAGTCATCGCAGGCTGTGACCATAGACAGGCAACGGAGGCTGGTACCGCTACCGCGCCGGCAACGGCATTTGTACGCGTCCAGGACGGGCATTTCGAATTGAATGGCCGCCCCTACCACTTCACCGGTGCCAACTACTGGTACGGAGCTTACCTGGCGGCAACCGACCCGGAACGCCTCACCCGTGAGCTAGACCTGATGGCGGCCCAGGGCATCGACAACCTGCGAGTGCTGGCACTTTCGGAGCAGAGCAGTCTGTCACGCAGTGTCAAACCTGCAGTGGTAAACGCCCCCGGACAACTGAATGAGACACTGCTGCAAGGGCTAGATCGGCTACTTGCTGAGATGCACGCACGGGATATGAAAGCGGTTTTGTACCTCACCAATTTTTGGCAGTGGTCCGGCGGAATGTCTCAGTATCTGGTATGGCATCAGAATGCCGCGCTGGACGACCCGGATGTGAGCGGCAAGTGGGATGAATACATCGAAAGCACCACGGACTTTTACCGCTGTGCGCCCTGCCAGAAACAGTACCTGGATACGGCGGCCACTCTTACACAGCGCCAAAACACCATTACAGGTACACCATACCGCGACGACCCCACCATCATGGCCTGGCAACTGGCCAACGAGCCACGCTCAGGTGGTGCAACCTACAATGCAACACGGGCCACAGACTATATCCGCTGGGTGCAGGACAGTGCCGAGACACTCGATCGACTGGCTCCCAACCAACTGGTCAGCACCGGCAGTGAAGGACTTGCCGGTACGCAACAACAGGCGGACGTGTATCTGCAAGCCCACGACACAGATGCCATTGACTACCTCACGGTGCACCTGTGGATCAAGAACTGGGGCTGGTTTGACAGCAGCAATCCGGAGAGCACCTACCCCGTCGCCGTCGACAAGGCGACCGACTACTTGAGCCGCCATATTGCATTCGCGAAACAACAGGAAAAGCCTCTGGTACTGGAAGAATTTGGTGTCGAGCGCGACGGCGGCAGCTTCTCACCGGAAGCGAGTACCGAGTACCGGGACCGATTCCTGGCGCTGATCTACAAGACAATCGAGCAGAGCAGTCGCACCGGTGGCCCACTGGTAGGATCCAACATCTGGACATTCGGTGGCTATGGCCGTTCAAACAACCCAGAGTATCAGTGGCGACCCGGTAGCGATTTTCTGGGTGACCCACCCCAGGAACCGCAAGGCCTGAATTCCGTGTTCGACACAGATACCAGCACCCTGGCCATCATTCGCAAACATTCCGACAGTCTGAAAAATTAACCAGAAACGTACCCGATGCAGGCTGCCTGGCAGCCTGCATCGGCCACATTACTACCTCGAAAATCGGGTAGGAGGCGCGGTCACCCGCGCCGTCCTCCCACACCACCGTACGTACGGATCCGTATACGGCGGTTCATGTTGTACTTAAGGGCCGGTGGTACTGAGCAACCACGGACATCAGACCAGCTCGAGCAAAGAAACGATTTGGCAGTGCATGTCGCAGGTGCATTGCGCCTGCATTCCACCAAGCTCCCCGGCCGTTCACTGAGCTTTTCCACGCACGCTCCACACTTAATCCCAACCGAACCAGCATCCGCATCCGGGTAGACGGACGTTTCCACTGACGCCATAGGATTTTGCGTATGTGGCGGCGTATCCAGATATCCAGTTCTCGCAAGATTCCTGTCACTCGCGTGTGGCGGTAGTAGTTCATCCAACCACGCAGCACTGGATTAAGGCTCTTCACCAGCTTCAGCAGGCTTAGCCCTCTTCCACGCCTGAACCGCTCTTTCAGGTTACCCTTGAGCCGCACTATCGACTTCGGCGCAATCTTTAGCCGCGCGTTTGAGTTGCTCCCGTACACGGTGTACCCCAAGAAGGTACGTCGGCTCGGGCGCGCAACATCACTTTTGCTCGGGTTTATCTTGAGCTTCAGTCGGCGCGACAGAAAGCGACTGACAGACTCGAGCACCCTCTTACCTGCGCGTTCGCTTTTGACGTAGATATTGCAGTCATCAGCATAACGACAGAAGCGGTGCCCTCGGGCTTCCAGTTCCTGATCCAATTCATCCAGCAGGATATTGGATAGCAATGGAGAGAGAGGTCCGCCTTGAGGCATGCCCTGGTAGCGAGCGGTTTCCAGTCCGCCGATCATCATACCCGCCTCGAGATAACGGCGGATCAGTTTGAGCAGCCGCTTGTCCTTGATTCTCCGTGCCAGCCGCGACATCAAGATGTCGTGATTGACCCGGTCAAAGAACTTCTCGAGATCCAGATCCACGACCCAGCCACAGCCTGCGGCAATGTGTTTGCGCGCTTGCCTGACGGCGTCTCCGGCGCTGCGCCCCGGGCGATAGCCGTAGCTGTGCTCGGAGAACACTGGATCGTAGAGAGGGTTGAGCACTTGATGTATGGCCTGCTGGATCAGCCGATCCATTACCGTGGGGATGCCCAGGGTTCTGGTTCCGCCATCGGGCTTGGGGATATCCACCGCCCTGATGGTCTGCGGCCGATAATCACCTGCCAATAAAGCTTCTCTGGTCTTTGGCCAATGTGTCTGTAGCTGAGCTTTCAGCTTGTCGACGGTTACACCGTCTACACCCGGAGCGCCTTTGTTGCGCATGACCCGTTTGTAGGCGGCGTGCATGTTGGCTCGCACCACCACGTCCGTCATCAGGTCACCGGTCTCTTCTGGAAACGGGTCTTCATCCACCGTGACGTCTGGCACCACCGACGGCTTGCCCATCGGGTACCACCCTCTGGGATAGATGTCGGCAACAAGCTGTTCTTGTTTTGCGGTGTTTGCGTCCGTCATCGAGAACTCGGGGTTTCCAATTTCCAACATGTTCCGCCCTTCAACCTGCGGTGACAGATCTACTATGGCTTCTGCTGACTTCTGTCGTCCCATCCCGATACCTCACAGCATCGGTAGCCATTGGCAGGACGGCAGACCTCCCAGGGTAATGCGCGTGACCTTCACACTTATACCCGCCGCATTTACGTCCGCAGTGTTCGTGCAAGTATTGGGCTTTGAAGAATTGTGCCTTCTTACCCGCTGCGACCGCCTAATATGCGATTTCTGTTCGTCGGGTCAGTGTTTTGCCTTCGGCTTCCTTCAGATTCCACCTCGCGGTGGACACCCTTGCCGTTCAGCTAATCGTTCCCCTTGCCGGGCCGATAGTGGACTTTCACCACCAAGTCATCCGGCCACCACCACGCGTACCGGAACAGCGCCAGTCACGGCGCTACGCGCCATGCCTGGCGCACACAAAAAAGCCGCTGTGGGTTTCCCCAACAGCGGCAACCGACGAGGTCGACGAGAAAGACCTCTACCACTCAACACAGATTTTCAGTCCGGCGTTACTGCCTCTAACTGCATAATCTGTGACTCGGGAGCTTTTACTTCTACAGAAACCAGATATAGTCTGCGGAAGGAATCAAAGCGCGCCCAGGGCGTCATACTTTCATTACCCTGGAGTTCAAAACGCAGGAATGCTTCACCGGCGGGGAGCTCGAATTCCCCAATCTGCTGAATGGCTTTTTCCTCCAATAAAAGAGGGACTTGCTGTCCCGCAAGAGACACGGAAAACCTGAGCCCTGCGCCCTGAAACCCGGATTTATCCAGAAACAGGCGATAGCGCCCCGCCGCCTCGACGTGCAACCGGTATTCGGAAAAATCACCGGGTTCGGAAAACCCTTTCAGGTTGTGCGGGCCACTGACCACCTCGCCACCGGTACTGGCTGGGCCAAAAGCATTGATAACGTCCACCGGGCCGTGAACCGGGTAGACTGGCGTGCGCAAACTATCGGCATCGATCATGATTTCCTGATACAGCTCGCGCATGGTTCTTTTCAGCTCTGAAGCCAATTGTGGCCGCTCGCGTAAGATATTCTCGCGCTCACCGGGATCTTTCTGCAGATCGAACAGCAGATAGCCGTCCACTGGTTCGGGGTAATCGGGCTCATCCAGAATCGGATTCAAGATCAGCTTATAAGGCCCCTGGCGCAATGCTAGCATCTGAGACTCAAACGGCATCTGTGCACGTGCCGCCGCGTCTACCGGGGTCCATTCATTGAAATGTTTCTTATGAGATACCAGATCGTGGCTCCCGATCAGAAATGGTTTTTGCCGCTGGTACTTGACATTGCCTTCCAGCGCGGCGAGAAAGCTTTCCCCATCGAGTGGTTTCTCCAGCTCCGCAGCGCCGCCTGTAACCTCCATTAGCAGGGGAAAAATATCGGTTACATGCACAAAGGCATTGGATGTTGCCGGCGCGAAGCGGGCCGGCCAATGCACAAATAGCGGCGACTTGACGCCGTTTTGCCAGTTGCGCCCTTTTTGCCCCAGCGACTTGTTGGGATTGCGCTGCCGCCATTCGTTGCGCAGCATCGGACCCGCGTTACTCGATCCGTACCAGGGACCGTTGTCGCTCATGAATATGACCAGTGTATTTTCCGCGAGTCCCGAGTCATCCAGATACTGTAAGAGCCGACCGATATGAAAGTCCATTTCGGACACCATACCGTACAGATTGGCGATGGCATCACGCTGCCCCTTTTCCCGGTAGGGCTGAACAAATTGCTCCGGCGCCTGCCAGGGTTCATGGGGAGCCAAATAACTCAAGTAGGCAAAAAAAGGCTGCTCTCGGTTGCGCTCGATAAAATCGATTGCGTAGTCGGTAACCACTTCAGATACCCAGGTGTCGTGCTCGACACGTTCGCCCTGCCGATATCCAAAACTGTTGTCGTGTACATACAGCTCCGCGTAGTAGGTATCGTCAAAACCACGCTCCCAAGGCAGGTAACCGCGGGTTTTTCCCAGATGCCACTTACCCCAGAGGCCAGTGGCGTAACCACGCTCTTTCAGTACTTCGGATATCAGCGTTTCATCCCGGCTCATATAGTCGCGGCCACCGTGTACTCCGGAAACACCCGCTTTATAGTGATGCCTTCCGGTCAACAGCGACGCACGGGTTGTGGAGCAGACCGGGGTCACGGTGAAATCACTGAATTGGACGGACTCTGCTGCCAGTTGATCCAGACTTGGAGTCTCGATCACCGGATTGCCGTGCAGTGAAAGGTCGTCAAACCCAAGGTCATCTGCGGTAATCAACACGATATTCGGCCGCTCGGTCCCAGCGCGACTTTCAGGTGCGAGCAGCGCTGTCAGTACGACGGCAACAAAACAAAGAATTGCGGTCGTCCAAAGCCGATGTTGATTCGCCATAGTGCTCTCTCAATGCTGATTATTATTGTGCGCAGTAGGTTTCTATATTGGAGGGTTCGGATTCCCCAGTTCCGTTAACGGCAGTCAGGCGGTACTGAAAACAGGCGTGTTGGGCACTGGTAACTTCACTGGTGTTATCCCTGCTTTTCAAAGAGTACAGATCCATTGTTTGCGGATCCCACCCATTCGCACCATCGTTCAAGTCGTCCGCCACAAGCGCCCAGTCTTTGCCATCGTTTGCCGATGCGTAAAGCCGGTAGATAAGGGCAGTAGGCGCCCCCATCCAATTAACTCCGCCGGTATCCGAAATCGGGTGCAGTAGAGGTGCCTGCGGTACCGGCCAGGAAGTGGCAAATGTCTGTGTGCGCTCGTCGTTTGCGATTGCCGCCTGCGCAGAGCGGACCATGTGAATGACCGCACGCTCGTTGTTGCCGTCATTTGCCGCAAAACCCGGCAAGTGGTAGCTCATATACTCGCCGGACTCCTTGTGCCAGTAAAAACCACCTGCCTCGCGGTGCCCGCGGTATCCCCACACCAGGCCACCGGCAACCGCAGGTTCATCCATCCAGGCGTCGGTGACCGCTTGCAGGTTGTCCATGGGCTGCAAACCGTATTCGCCGATAAACAGCGGTTTATTAAATTTCTCCGCCAGAGCCGCCTGCAACCGCACCTCTTCCGCCGACATATAAGGGCCGTAGAAATGGTTTGATTGCAGATCGACGTTGGAGTCGGTCAGCCCCAGGAATTCCCCCTGCTCGATACTCGCAGTACCCGCTGCGTTGATATAGTCCGCCTGCTGGTCACCGTCTATCACCAGCTGATTCGGAGCGAGCTGCTTAAACAGTGCTGCCGTCTCTGCAAGAAACGTCTTGTTGGTGCCACGTAGCTCGTTGCCGGTTTCCCAGGCCATGATGGCTTTCTCATTCCGGTACTCACGCCCGGTACAGGTATTCTTGCGGGTGACCAGCTGCTCAATAATATCCCGATAGGCTGCGTAGGTTTTACTCTGGGTATCGTAAAGCGGCCCGCTTTCCTTGGTATCCTCATTCGCCTCGCCCACCATCAACGCCAGCTCACGCTTACCTCCCCACCAGCTCCAGTGATCGATCACTGGGATAATGAGACGCAACCCAAGGGTATCGGCCAGGTAGACCATGCGGTCCATCACCTGCATGGCTTCTTCATTGAGAGAAATCGCCCCGGTCTCGGCATTCTGCACAATATGCGCGGGCATATTCGCACGTACCGACGCGGGCAACGAAATATCATCGACCGACAGGGTATAGATACGGGAAACCGTATGACCGCTGTAAACCAGGGCCTGAATCCAGTTGCTCTGCTCCCTCGCAGTGGGCCAGCGGAAATGGTCGGACTTTCCGATACTACTATTGGCCGAAGCAACATCATCTTCAATCCGATGCAGCTCTGTGGCGTGCAAGCCAATAAAACGTAGCGGGCGCTCCCCTTCCAGCAATCGAATACCGTCGCGGGTCACGAATTCCTGGAACCCGGCAAATGGCGCCACATTGGGGTTTGGCTCAGGAACAACACAGTGCGCCGGCAGTGTGGTGGAATCGGCAATCTCGCAGCCCGCAAGTGCCAGAGCACCGACGGAGGCCATCAATATCTTATGCAGTAGCCGCACGTTCTTCTCGCTCCTGTATTTCGCTCATGGTCGCCTCAGCGATACTCTCGAGGCGGCGAATGACTTCCATCATCGCGCGCCCATTGTGGTAAGGCCCTTTCCAGAAACCGAGTTTGTATCCCTGGTCCGCCTTCATTCGATCAATAGAAGCGTGGTACAGCCACTCACCGTGCTCCCAATCAATCTGGTGATTTTTGATAAAGGTCCACACATTTTCGAATGCTGTCTTGAACCGCGGATCGCCAGTGCTCTGCCACATATTCAGAAACCCGACCAATGCCTCCGCCTGGACCCACCACTCCGAATCCAGGTGACGCGACTGGGTTGTGAAATCAAAGGTGTCCAGAACCTGACCGAGACCACCAATCCCCTCTTCCACGCAGGATCTTCCCAGAGCCTCCACCGTCGGCTGATATTTTTCGGAGTACGCCGGCTCATCCAGTACCTCCAGCGCTTCTGCCAGCAACCAGCTACCTTCGACATCGTGTCCGTAAGAGTAGCTTGCGGAAACATCCGTCCAGTCATGCTCCAGAAACAGCCGCAAGTGGCCGTTTTCCGCATTGCAGATATTTTCACAGAACCAATCGATGCTGTTCTTCAGGGCTAGCGCGACCTCTTCAGTGGGCGCTACACGATACAACCCGGTGTACGCTTCAAGTACATGCAGGTGGTTGTTCATAGTCTTCGGTGCATTCAGGTCTTTATCGCTGAGCCGGTAATCCGTAACCGGGTGCCACTCTCGTGTCACCGCTTCCAGATAGCCCCCCAATTTTCGATCCACGCAATGCTGCTCAATCGAGCGGAAGTACGCCAGCGCTAAATCCAGCGCACGAGATTCGCCGCTCAAGCGGTAATAACTAGCATAGGCATAGATGCAGAACGCCTGCGCATAGGTCTGTTTCTTGCCCTCTTTCATTTTTCCGATGTAGTCCACACACCAGAATGCACCACCAAATTCCTCGTCATGAAAATGTGACGTCACATAATCGAAAGCACGGGCGGCCAACAACCGGTATTCCTCGATCGAATCACTGTCTGCATCAGGGTCCTGTTGCAGGTGCAGACATAACTCACTGAAAAACCAGAGGATACGCGCGTTGAGCACAATACCTTTGTCGGCTTCTGGTGCCGGGTTGCACGCCACACTCACTTCACCAAAAAAACCACCGTTATGCGTATCAACG
The DNA here is from genome assembly GCF_021165935.1 of Microbulbifer elongatus. NCBI lineage: Bacteria > Pseudomonadati > Pseudomonadota > Gammaproteobacteria > Cellvibrionales > Microbulbiferaceae > Microbulbifer > Microbulbifer elongatus. Next base: position 3,427,746 of record NZ_CP088953.1, read on the forward strand.
GCATGGTTTTTCCACCACTGGCCAATATCCAGTAGTTGCCGGCGGAACTCAGGCAGATAGTTGGTCAGGCCCAGTTTTGGCTGGGATTTGCTAGTCGCTTGCATTGTATAGATGCCTTCCATGTTGTTTACCGCCAGCGCCATTACAGATCTCGGAGAACTGCAGCGTTGTTTTCAATCAACTGGATACGTGTAGCCACAGATACCGCCGAGCGCAGCCCGTCTTCCGGTGTGTTTACACAGTAATCCACCAGCTGTTCCACGGTAGAGGTGGCCACGTGCATTCGGGTATCGGAAGAGGCGTAGTAAATAAAAACGTTACCTTGATCTTCAATCCAGCCATTAGCAAAAGCCACATTCGATACATCACCCACGCGCTCGCTGCCTTCCGGCGCAATAAAGTGGCCACCCGGTAAATGGGTAATTTCCCACGGGCGCTCAAGGTGCGTCATGAACATGTAAAGTACGTAGCGCAGGCCGGCCGCGGTATTGCGCACACCGTGTGCCAGGTGCAGCCAGCCGCGATCGGTTTTGATGGGGGCCGGCCCTTGACCATTCTTGACTTCCTTGATGGTGTGATACTCCTTGGTATCCACCAGCACCTCTTTCACTACCTCGGGATTTTCCATGGATTCCGTCAGCCCCCAACCAATGCCGCCGCCACTACCGACACTGATAAAGCCATCTTGTGGTCGGGTGTAAAGCGCATACTGGCCGTCAACAAATTCCGGGTGCAGCACCACGTTACGCTGCTGGCCACTGTGTGTGATCAGGTCCGGCAAGCGCTCCCAGGTTTCCAGATCGCGGGTGCGGGCAATGCCACACTGGGCCACTGCCGCTGTTGTATCGTTAGGACGGGTATGATCCTTACGCTCGGTACAAAAAAGGCCGTAGATCCAACCGTCTTCGTGCTGAGTCAGGCGCATGTCATATACGTTGGTATCCGGATCTTCGGTTTCCGGCATCACCACCGGCTTGTCCCAAAAGCGGAAGTTATCCACACCGTTTTCGCTTTCGGCCACCGCAAAGAAAGACTTGCGGTCCACACCCTCCATGCGTACCACCAGCAGGAACTTTCCGTTCAGTTTGATCGCGCCGGAATTCAGCGTCGCATTCACGCCCAGCCGTTCCATCAGAAATGGATTGGTGGACTCATTCAGATCATAACGCCATGCGACTGGCGCATGGTGACGGGTGATGATCGGATTCTGCCAACGCTGATAGATTCCATTACCACCGTCTGCCGGAGTATTCTTTTTCGCCAGCAGAGACTCTTGATTTACGATCAGTGCGCGTACTTTTTCCAGGTGACTAGACATAATTCACTCGGCTAATGTTATTTTCGAAAGTGTTCTTTTGCGCGGCACCTCAGTGCCGCCATTTTCTGTTCAGTGCCCGTACAACCAGATTAACCTGCGGCTGCAACCGGGCTCTGCCCTGAGCCCTGTTCAGGCTTTTTTATCTGTTCGCCCATTTCTGCATCCGGGTCATCCCGCATCAGGCGATACCAATTCTTCCAGAGCAGATAGCTGGTCAATGCAATGACACACATGGCAATGGAGAATTCGGTCCAGCGCTGAATCACCATAAAGATGGGTGCTGCGGTAAGCGCGGTGTGCCAGACGAGACCAATCGCACAGTTGAAGAGGTCACGTTTACAATCGGTATTGCGCTTCAGCTCTGGATGCTCCACCAACAGGGCCTGGTGAATGGGCTTCCAGAATCCCCAGGGGCGCGTTTTGAAATAGAAGGTTTTGAGCGTTTCCATATCGTCTGCCTCGGTGAGCAGTGAGCCGGCGACACTCGCGGTGAGGCACAGTGCAAACATACCCGGGAACGCATACAACGGAGAGATATCGGTAAACATCATCGGAATCGCGGCCAACAGCCCCGCAAGCATGCCGTAGAAATAACCAAAGCCATTCATACGCCACCAGTACCACTTGAGGATATTGGCTGCGGTGTAGCCACCGTACAGTGCGCTCACGATCCAGAGAATGATGGAATTGAGTGATGGTGCGAAAAGGCCGATACCAGTACCGAGAATCACAAAGGTGATTGAGACCAGGTAGCTCATACGCACATAGGTTTTCTCATCCGCATCCTTGTTGAAGTAGCGCTTGTAGATATCGTTGACCACATACGCCGGCGCCGAGTTGGTGGTAGCAGCAAAGGTCGACATAAAGGTCGCCAGCAATCCGGCGACTACCAGCCCGAGCAACCCGGCGGGGACATAGTTGGCGAGGGCAAACGGCAGAATCTGTTCAAAGTCCACACCCTCGCCCATCGCACGCAGGTCGTCGACAAAAAACACCAGGGCAAGAATTGTCAGACCGGTGATCATCATATAGCGAGGGAACAACAGCACCAGATTGACCAGCCAGCTCATCTTTGCCGCCTCTACCGGAGTACGCGCAGAAAGAATACGCTGCATGTCGTAGTTGGGTGCCGGGCCCGCCATGCTCTGAAGAATACCTTTCAGCAACACCAGCATGAAAAACACGGAGAACAGGGACCAGCCGTCGTCGACAATACGCTGATTGGCGCTATCGAGAATACCGCTCCAGTCGAGATCAAGGGTGTGCCCGAAGCCCATACTGAACCAGCCCTCAGGAACAGCCGCGCGCAACATGTCTGGCGAGACCTGGTACATGGCAATCACACCAATCGCGATACAGGCCACTGTCATAATGACAAACTGCATGACCTCGGTGAGTACCACACCGAACATCCCACCTTTCACCACATACACGGCAGTGATCGCGGTGAGAATCAGGCCGTAAAAAATCTCATTGTTGTGAGGATCTGCCGAGAGCTGCCAGGGCATAAACGCGGCCGCGAACTTACCGATTCCCACAAAGCCGTAGGCGAGATAGCCAAGTACCACCAATAACGCAAAACCGACAATGACCAGATGGGAAAGCTCCGCACCGCGGCCCTCTCCAAAACGGAAACGAATCCACGCGGCACCGGTCATCACGCCCGAGCGACGCAACCAGATCGACAGGAAAACCATCAGGAAAATCTGATTGAAGGCCGGCCAAAGCCAGGGAATATAGATACTTTTCAGACCATAGATAAACAGCAGGTACACCATCCACATGGTGCCGGAAATATCGAATTGCCCGGATGCATTCGACAAGCCCAGGTAGTACCAGGGCAGCTTGTTGCCACCGAGAAAGTAACTCTGAATATTCTTCGATGCCTTGCGGGATACCCAGAACCCGATAAACAGCGACGCAAATAAATACAGTCCGATGACCATTAGGTCTATTGGTGCAAGGCTCATAGGCAACTCATCTCTCTATGATCGCTTGGCGCGGCGAAGGACCAGCGCTCTTTATTGTATTGAGGGCGACCCGAGGTAAACCCCCTTGTGAGGGGCCGCCAGAAACACCAATGTAACCGGTTACACACAAATTTGCTAGAGCTTTATGACAATTTCCGGTAACTTTTCAGCGCCTTCCAAGGTCACCAGCGCCTAGGAAGACCGCCGCCAATAACCCCCGGCGGTCATACCGCAGCCCTTGCCATCAACGGCAGTTGCGGCGAACCAGATACCGATGGCCAGTAATTATGTCGAGCATTAGGGAAGTGTCGCGCGTAGCGGGCGTATCCATCGCCACCGTCTCCCGGGCACTCAGCACACCGGAAAAAGTCTCCAAGGAAGCACTGCGTAAAGTGCACGAAGCCGTGGAAAAGGTGGGGTACCGCCCGAACATGATGGCGCGCAATTTTCGCGCCGTACGCGCCTACTCCATCGTGGTCCTGGTGCCGAACCTCTCGAACCTGTTCTTCGCCACTGTTATTCGCGGTATTGAAGATGCCGCTCAGCAGAAAGGCTACAGCGTTCTACTGGGCGACACCCGCGATTCCAGCGCGCGCGAAGAGGAGTACACCCGCCTGGTGGAAACCCGCCAGGCCGATGGCATCCTGCAACTGCGACCGCATATTCCCGGCAAGTCTTTGCAGCCCAAGGCGGACATTCCAATTGTTTCCGCCGCCGGCTGTGAAAATACCCCCTACCCCTCGGTGCGTATCGACAATGCAGGTGCCGCTGAAGAAGTGGTCACCTACCTGATTGCCCAGGGCCACCAGCGCATCGGCGTGCTGGCCGGCCTGGCGGACAACCCCCACTCCCGCGATCGCCTGCGCGGCTACCGGACCAGCCTTGAGCGCGCCGGCATCCCATTTGACGAGGACCTGCTGGTCAATGGTGACTTCACCATGGGCTCCGGACTAATGGCCGCCAACCATTTCGCACGTATGAAGAACCGCCCCACTGCCATCTTTTCAATGAACGACGAAATGGCCATTGGTTGTATGCAGGGGCTTAAAAGTGCGGGCATCAAGGTTCCCGAGGAAATGTCCATTACCGGCTTCGACGATATCGAGTTTGCCCGCTACAGTGACCCACCCCTGACCACAGTTTCCCAGCCCGCGGAGGCGCTGGGACGAGCGAGCTTCAACACCCTGCTGGAGCTGATCGAAGGTAAAGAACTGCAGCAGACCGAAACCGTACTGCCCTACGATTTTGTGGTGCGCAAAAGCACACCACCCCTTCCCCGCTAATCCGCAGCGCAAGCGAGGCACTTCGCCGGCCTCGCAGGCCCCACTAACTCGCTGGCCCCACTAAATAGTACCTACAGATAGCGATCGCCATTCGCCAAGCCGAACTGGCAACGCAAAAAGCACATTTGTAACCGGTTACACTACACTGCATAATAGCGGCCATAAAAAGTGGTGGCTGTACATTCAGGAAAATGTAACCGGTTACCAACCCGACAAATCGCCAGAAAAGGCCAATTCGATGTCTTTGAGTATCAATCACTGGGCACAGCAGCTGGAGCACTGGATGACCAGCGCCGCCCTCCCCCTGTGGATGGAGCAGGGGTTTGACCGCGCCAGTGGCAGTGCCCACGAACGCCTCACCCCCGAAGGTCTCCCCGATACCGGCTGCCCAAAAAGGGTTCGGGTGCAGGCCCGGCAGATGTTTGTACTGGCCTGCGCAAGCCGACGGGGTTGGGTCGCAGGCGCCGAGGGAATCGTTGCCGATCTCGATCGTTTCGTCACCCGCTATGCCCAGCACCCCAGTGCACCGCAGGTGTACGTACACGTGCTCAACAGCGAAAATGCAATACACGACCCGCGCCAGGATCTGTACGACCTGGCATTCTTTCTACTGGCCAGTGCCTGGCGGTTTCGCGCGTTTAACGACAGTGCCGCGCTGCGCAAGGCAGAAGCGCTCATTCAACACCTCGATGTATACATCAAGGGCCCCAGAGGAGGCTGGCTGGAAGGCGACTACAGCTCCGACATTCGCCGTCAGAACCCCCACATGCATCTGCTGGAGGCCTTTATCGCCCTCTACGATGCCACCAATGACGGGCGCTGGCTGGCGCGGGCGGGAGAAGTCTTCGCCCTGTTCGAAAACTGCTTCTACGACAGCAAAAACGGTGTACTGCTGGAATATTTCCACCACGACTGGCGTCCACTCAGCGACGACGAGGGACAGGAAGTGGAACCCGGACATATGCTCGAGTGGGTCTGGTTACTACATCAGTACAGCCAGCGCAGTGGCGCGCCTGTAGGACGCTACACCAACACCCTGTACCAACGGGCACTGAAATTGGGCACAGAGCCGGGCACCGGCCTGCTGTATGACGCCGTCTCGATTCAGGGCAACGTCCTTAAAGCCAGCAAGCGCTGCTGGCCACTGACCGAGCTGATCAAAGCGAGCCTGTGTCAAGCAAACAGTGGCGATCGAGAAGCGGAAGCACACGCCGCCCGCGGGATTCAACTGCTATTCAAATATTACTTTGACGACAACGTTCCCGGACTCTACATCGACCAGCTCGATGCGGAAAACCGGGTCGCCAACAATCTGGCTCCCGCCAGTACGCTCTACCACCTGATGGTGGCCACCACCGAAGCGGCAGATTACGCCGCTGCCACCAAACTGAAAATGCGAGCAGAATATGAAGCCGTTTCCGGTTGATGCCTTCAAGGCCTATGACATTCGCGGCCGAGTGCCGGAACAACTGAATGAGTCCATCGCCTGGCGTGTGGGGTACGGCTTCGCCAAGCTGTTGAATGCGCGCAATCTGGTTGTCGGCCACGATATCCGTCTCAGCAGCCCGGCGCTTACGGACGCGGTAGTACGCGGTATTACCGCCGCCGGCTGTAACGCCTTAAATATCGGCCAGTGCGGGACCGAAGAAATCTACTACGCGACTTATGCCGGGGATAACAACGGTGCCGTGTTCGATGGCGGCCTGTGTATTACCGCCAGTCACAACCCCAAAGATTACAACGGCATCAAACTGGTACAACAAAGTGCCGCCCCGCTTTCTGGTCCGAGCAGCCTGGAAAACCTCAAGGCACTCGTCGCAACCGCCGATATGCCGCCGGTAACTCAGTCGGGCAAAGCCCAGCGCGGCAATTTCAAACCCCGGTACACAGACTATCTTCTCGGCTGGGTGGACAGAGAAAAGCTGAAGCCACTGCGCATAGTTGTGAACCCGGGTAATGGCGGTGCGGGCGATATCGTCGAACGGCTGGAATCACATCTGCCATTTGAATTTATTCGCCTCAACTGTGACCCCGACGGCAACTTCCCCAAAGGGGTACCCAACCCGCTGCTCCCTGAAAACCGCGAGGAGACTGCAAACGCCGTCAAACAACACAATGCTGACCTCGGCATCGCCTGGGACGGCGACTTCGACCGCTGCTTTTTCTTTGATGAACACGGCAACTTTGTCGACGGCTACTATCTGGTCGGCCTGCTCGCACAGATTCTACTCAAGAAGCAACCCGGCGCGACCATCGTGCACGACCCGCGCCTCTACTGGAATACCCATGCGGTTGTTGAGGCTGCCGGCGGACACTGCCAGGTCTCACGCACCGGTCACGCTTTCATCAAGCAGGTGATGCGTGAGCAAGACGCCATCTACGGTGGTGAAATGAGCGCGCACCACTACTTCCGCGACTTCGCCTATTGCGATAACGGCACCATTCCATGGCTTCTGATCTGTGAGCACCTGAGCAAATCGGGGCTTCGACTCTCGCAACTGGTGCAAGAGATGACCGAAAGCTACCCCTGCTCTGACGAACTAAATATCAGCGTGCACGACGCCGATGCAGTGATTGAAGATGTAACACGGGAGTTCGCCAAAGGTGCCGCGAGCACTGAAACCACCGATGGCCTCGGCATCAATTTCAAGAACTGGCGATTCAATATCCGTCGGTCCAATACGGAACCACTGCTCAGGATTAATCTCGAAGCGCGCGGTGATCGCAGCCTGATTGAGCGGAATGCCGAACGCCTGCTGGGTATTATTCTGAAAGAAGAAAAGACCGGCGAGAAAGCAGACTAGCCAGGGTAGTATCCGACGGTAAGACCAATAAGGGGGCTATTGCCCCCTTGTTAATTACAGGTTTGGGTTACTGAATTGGAATACCGGTCTTGGTAACAGGTAATAATTATACCTACCGCCAATTCAGTTTAAAAAACATACCTATTTCAAAAGCTGTACAACTTCATCACCAAGCGCACTGGCAGACTGAGGGTTCTGACCGGTTACCAGGCGCTTATCAACTACTACATGCGACTTGAATGCCTCGCCACCAGAGAATGTGGCACCCTGCGCTTTCAGTGCATCTTCCAGTAAAAATGGTACGACCTCCGTCAATTCAATTGCGGCCTCTTCCTCGTTGGTAAAGCCGGTAACGGTTTTCCCCTGCACCAGTTTGCTGCCATCGGGGAGCGTCAGGCCCACCAGCGCAGCCGGGCCGTGACAGACGGCAGCGACAACGCCACCGCTGGCATAGATATTTCCCGCCACGCGACTGACTGCCTTATCCTCAGGAAAATCCCACACGGTACCGTGCCCACCAACAAATACGATGGCATCGTAGTCGGCCGGCTTTACGTGTTCGAGCTTTTTCGTATTTTCCACCAGAGATTGCGCCTGTGCATCTTTTTGAAAGCGCTGATTGACTAGGTCTTGCTCATCGAGGCTACCAGGGTCCACTGGCGCCTTACCTCCGGCAATACTAGCAACCTCTACGTTCAGTCCTGCATCCGTAAACTTGTAGTAAGGATGCGTGAATTCACCCAGCCAATAACCGGTACTTTTCCCGGTATCACCCAGTGCCGAATGGCTGGTTAACACCATTAGCACTTTGACATTTTTGGGCGTTGAATCCACATCACTCTGGCTACCACCAGGTTTAGCGCTGCCAGCAGCCAACGCACCCAGTGAAAAACACAGGGCTGCGAATGACACCACAAAGACTTTGAACCTATGCATACTGCAACTCCTACTTACTAATTTTTTGGACCAGTGTTTATTGATAGGCACCGCTACCGTAGGTCAACTCATAACTGTGGCTGTATATTTCCAAAATATTGCCAAATGGGTCTTCCATATAAATCATCCGGTAAGGCTTTTCACCCGGATAGTAGTAACGGGGCTCCTTCATTCGGCGCTTGCCGCCGGCAGCGACGATCTTATCCGCCAGCTCTTCAACATTCGGATCCTGTACACAAAAGTGGAAAATTCCCGTTTTCCAGTATTCAAAATTGTTTTCCGGGTTTTCTTGCTGCTTGAATTGGAAAAGTTCCACACCAATGCGATCACCGGTCGCCAGGTGCGCAATCTGAAATTCTTCCCAGCCGGGACCAAAAACATCGGTACACATAATGCCAACGGCGCTGTAATCCTCTTTGATCTTGGTCGGCGGCATTATTGTGTACCAGCCCAAGACCTCCGTATAAAAGCGCATAGCGCGCTCCAGGTCTGGAACGGAAATACCAATGTGTGAAAAGGTTCTTGGATAGGGTGACTGACTCATCGTGACCTCCGTGGGGACTCCCCGCTGTTAAGGCTTCTCATTACGGGGACATGATAGCCACAGCCACACCAAACAAAAAATTATGAATTATAATAAATTGCATAATGTTACCTTATGGACTTTACCGTGCTGAATCACCAATGGCTGAGGACCTTCCGCACACTGGCCGCTACCGGCCAGTTCACCAAAACCGCAACCGCGCTGCATATGACCCAACCCGGGGTAAGCCAGCACATCAGCAAGCTGGAAGCCCAGGTGGGCCATGAGCTTCTAGAGCGGGAGGGACGTCACTTCGACCTTACTGAAGCTGGGAAAGCGGTACTCGCCTACGCTGAAAATATCGCTGCGCTGGAAGACAGCCTTCTTCGCAATCTCAGTGAGGACAGCCCGCATCGCGGCGAGTGCCGCATTGCCTGCTCCGGCAGCCTGGCTTTGTTGATGTACCCGAGCTTCTTGAAATACCAGCAACAGTACCCCGAGTTACAGTTGATACTTGAGGCAGCACCGAACCGCCGTATTCGAGAACTAATTCTTAACGACGAGATGGATATGGGCATAGTCACCAATCAGAGTAGCGACGCCGCCCTCGCCCAACATCCGATTGGCAAGCAGGCACTTTGCTTGGTACTACCGGCCAGCACGAAATTGAGACGCGCACAGTCCCCGTCGATCGACGAGCTGCTCGAACTCGGCTATGTGGATCACCCGGATTGCACACTTTATGCGGAGCAGGTGCTGGCATCTGTTTTCGGGAATCGCTACGAAGGCATTCAAGCGTTTCCCCGGCGCGGATCTATCAATCAGATAACCCAGATTCTGTTGGCTGTTGCCGCAGGAACCGGTTTTACCGTTTTACCCGAGGCCGCTGTGCGCAGTTTCCCACATCCTGAAAAAATCTTGACCGCGCGTTTTACCGGCGCAAAAAATCAAGCCCTTTTCGAAACCCTGTACCTGGTACAGAGAAGGCGCCACACTTTGCCCGCTCGCTATCAGTGGTTTATTTCGTGCTTTCGCCAAGAGCTGGCGCAATAAAACGCCGATCTTTGAAAATGCGCCGCGTATAAAAAAGCCCGGTAAAACCGTAATGCTGTTCACTTAAGCATTGCAGCCTAAGGTGGGGCCCCGGAAAATCCGGTTTCCAGATCAGGAAACCGGATTTTTTTGTGTCTCTTCAGCAGTCTCTCTTCGATATTGATGCCCTCCAGTCCTTCTGTGACCTGAGTACCTTCACCCAGAACATTCCCGTTGAATGGGTGGATTCCGCTCTGCAGTTATCCTCGCAAGCCACTATTCGCCGCCGTCGACTTCCCGCCGATCAGGTACTCTGGCTCGTGCTGGGCATGGCCCTGTTCAGGAATGAACCGGTCTCAGAAGTTGCCCGCAGGCTCAATATCTGTGCTCAGGGGCTCGCGAACGATAGCCTGTTGGCCCCAAGCGGGGTATCAAAGGCGCGACAGCGTCTTGGTGCTAACCCCGTTCAGTGGCTATTTCAACGTACCGGGGTGCACTGGGGACATGAGCGTTACCCCGAAGATGAATGGCGAGGATTGCAAGTTCTCGCTGTCGATGGCGCGCTGTTGCGCACTCAAGATACTCCTGAGCTGCGAGATCATTTTGGCTCCGGTAACACGAGCACAAACCGGCAAACTCCGTACCCTCTTATGCGCCTGGTTGCTCTAATGAACGTACGTTCACATGTACTTCTGAATGCAGAGCTAAGCCCTTACCGACGCAGCGAAATACGCCTGGCCGATGAGTTTATGAATCAGGTGCCGGAAGCCTCCGTAACCCTGTTTGATAAGGGTTTTTGGAGTGCAGACCTTTTGCTGCGGTGGGCGGATCAGAACACGCAACGCCACTGGCTGATCCCCGAACGCAAAGGCCTGGTCAGTGAGACAGTGGAGGTCTACAACAAAAATGATCGACTACTGCGAATGAAGGTCTCCCCCCAGGCTCGGAAGCGCAATCCGGCCCTTCCCGAGTACTGGGAAGTTCGAGCAGTGAGCTATAAGCATAATGGCAAAAACAAAACGGTATTTACCTCGCTACCAGCAGATACTTACGGCACTAAAGCCGTCGCGAAGCTCTACCAAGAGCGCTGGGAAATCGAAATCGGCTTCCGTGACATCAAAAGTTCCATGCAGCACAACGCCGTCACCCTACGTAGCAAGACCGTGGCACTGGTTTATCAGGAAGTGTGGGGGCTACTGTTGGCGTACAACGTGATACGTCGAGAGGCAAGCCAGGCAGCGGTCGCTCACGGGGGAAACCCAGCCAGGATACGCTTTAAGTTCGCATGCCAGTATATTGCTGCGCAGCTGATTGTCATGGCCGCGGCTCAGCCATTATCAAGGACTGGAGCGCGCTTATCGGAGCTTAGGGCGGGGATTGGGAACCTGTTTTTAGAGGACCGTCCTCGGCCTTCTAGGCCGAGGACGGTAAAGATCAGCAAAACCCGCTATCCGGTGAATCGTCGTGCTGCTCCGCTTAAGTGAACAGCATTACGGTAAAACCGGGCGAACTATCAACGAAAGGACGAGAGAATCCTGTGAGAGATTTTTTGAGAAACTGGGACGGAATTCACCGCCCCTTGATCGCGATTGCTGCCGATCAGTAGCGTCCGATAATACCGAGCTGGAACACGCGATCCAGCTGCTGGAAGCTCAAACGACGCCCTTCGATTTCAACATAAGACTCCAGGTTTTCTTCTGTCAGGTTGAGGCCTTCGAGAGTCACCTTGAAGTTGTCGTTGATATCGTAGGCGAGGGAGAAATCCAGCTGACCGTAGTCCTTGCTGTATTCTGAACGCCCACCGGAGCCACGTGCGGCCAGCAGCGCATCATCACGCCAGTTGTAGGCCAGACGCGCACCGAAGTCGCCTTTTTCGAAGAATACGATCGCGTTCGCACTGTGTTCTGACAGCTGCGGCACGGGCATACCGTCTGGTGTTTCACTATCCACGAAGGTGTAGTTCAACACAGAACCGAAACCTTCCAGCATGCCCGTGTACATCTGCTGATACGACAGCTCTGCACCCTGCACCAGACCTTCATCGTTCACGGCCATACGGCCGTTGTACTGAACATCCTCGATCTCACCAGTATCCGGGTTCGGCGTTCGGCCGGGGCCCATAAAAGTCTGGCTGTAGTCGTGGGTGATGAAGCTTTCGATATCTTTGTAGAAGAGCGCTCCAGAAAGCAGCGAGCCTTCATTGAAGTACCATTCCAGCGAGGTATCAAACTGATTCGCACGGTACGGATCCAGATCCGGGTTGCCGATAATGCCGGTACGGGACGTAATACTGGTGATAAAAATACCAGATGTCAGATCTGTGAGATCGGGACGCGCCATGACTTTGGAGGCTGCGGTGCGCAACTTCAGATCGTCGGTTATATCCCAGTTGACCGTGACGCTCGGCAAGACATCCGTGTACTCACGGCTCAGGGTATTCGCCAGATAGTCTTGCTCATCGTAGATGGATACAAACAGGTACTGGGAGCTGGCACCTTCACGCACGGTGTAATTGGTGGAATCTGTTTCAGTCTGCACCAGACGAACGCCGAGGTTGCCACTGACGGTGCCACTGCCATTTTCAAAGTTCACCTTGGCATAGGCTGCCTGGGTGTCCTCTTCCACCAGATAGTCGTTTACCTTGTCTGAAACCGGGTAAATACCCCAGGTATCGTTCAGGTCACGCAGTGGGTCGCCGTAAATGGACGGATTGCCGGAAATCCATTGACGCGGCAGGTTGCCACCAACTTTTTCCAGGAAACTACCATCGTTTACAGTAACCGCATTCTGAATCTGGTGCGGCTGCACATAGATGGAGTTGGCATCCTCGACGCCAAGACGCTGATCGGTAACCACGGTACAGCTGTCATCGGTACACTCTGGCTGCCAGTGATCGCCGATACCGCGCTCTACACTGCGTTCATTGCTGCGGTTTGCCAGTCGCAGACCGAATTCAACCTGTGAGAAGTTCAACGCACCCAGGGTTTCATCCAGGTTGTAATCGAAATCCAAAGCAACGGCGTCTTGCTCGGATACAAACTCGTCCTTCCACAGGCTGACAAATGCGATCGCATAACTGTAGGGGTCGGTCAGGTAGTTCGCATTGGGATCCATGGGGTTAGCCGCGGAGAGGTTCGGATCCAGCACAATGCTGCCCACATCCCCCTGGGTCAGGTCATACCCCCAACGCACTGCGTCGGCACATTCCACTTCCAGCCCCGTATTCGGGTCCACCGGGCGCGGGTCGCGCCAGGCACAGTTCACGTTGCCGTAACTGCCTTTCAGATCCTGGCGCAGCCAGATGCTGTCGAACTTGGAGCGGCCGCTGGACAGGTTTGCGGATACGGTCCAGTCATCGCTCCACCAGCTGCCACCGACGGAGATGTTGTGGTTCTGGACATCCCGGGATGCCGCCTGGCCACCCATACGGTGTGCATTGCCGTTATTGTTCCAGCTGATGGGCGTAAAACCACCGGAGAGCAGCGTCACTTCGCCGTCAACCATATTGGGGTTGCCCGGTTCAATACCGGCAACTACGGGCGCATCGCTACCCTCGGTATATTGACCGAGCACAAACGGCATAATGGATTCGTCGAGTATCACACCAGTGTTGGGGAAATCGATATCGCGAATACCGTAAGTGAGAATGGTGGCATGTTGCTGCTCTTCGTATTTGCTGGCAATCACGTCCGCGTACAGACTCATATTTTCCGTGGGATTCGCCTGCAGAGACAGGTTTACCCCGGTGCGGTCGCGATAGATTTCCTTCTGCTGCAGCTCCACTTCCTGCGGGGCGATCACCTGGCTGAGATTTCCGGTTTCCGGGTCCAGATACATCATGGTCGGCAGCCAGCCGCCATTTTCACCGGCTACGTTTGTGCCGGTACCGTCGTCACCCCAGCCCATATTGCGCCAGCAAAAGGGGGCGCAAACGGTGGCTGGATCCTGCTCCGCATCCCACCATACATTTTCATTCCAGGATTGCAGCGAGGACACGTTGGAATTCCAGTCTTCAAATACCAGACCATCCCAGTTGCGGTAGTCGATGGAATCGTTGCGGCTGACGCTTTCGCCCTGGGTAACATTCAGCAGCACGCCGAACTTATCGTCCCAGTTGTTGCCGATTAGAAAGGAGTAGCGCTCGGTCGGTTCGTCGGCCAGCTCGGAATAAGACGCTTTGCTGGAGCCCGCCACCTGGAAGCCGTCCTGATCCAATGGCTTGCGGGTTTTCATATTGACCGTTGCACCAATAGCACCTTCAATACGATCCGCAGTGGGCGACTTGATCACCTCAATGCCGGAGAGTAGCTCCGCAGGAATATCTTCCAGGGTCGCATTGCGGCGCACACTTGAGCGGAAGCCAGGCTGTGAAGGCGTGCCCACGTAGGAGACACCGTTCATCTCCATATTGACCTGGGACATACCGCGCACTTGGATCTCAGAGCCTTCCCCATCACGGGTGGAGATCTGAACCCCAGTCACACGCTGCAGTGCGCGCGCTGCGTTTTCGTCTGGCAGTTTGCCGATATCTTCCGAAAAAATGACATCGACAATCACATTCGCATCGCGCTTCTGGTTTACCGCATCCCGCAGGGATTTGCGGATGCCGTAAACAGTAATTTCTTCGAGGGCGGCATCAAACTGCTGACCTGTCTCTTCTCCAGCGTCGCTTTGCGCCTGTGCCAAGGGCACCACCGCGCTCAGCGCCAGCGTGCTCACCAGCCCCAAAGGTAGAAATTTCGAGATTTCCCTCTTCATCATGAATACCTTGTTATCGTTATTTGACGAATTGTGCGCCATATACCGCTGCAGCGCACCCACTTCCGATCAACATTTGAGCACCATCCGCACAAATGTAACCGGTTTCATTGTAGATTCATAAAACGCCCCTCTCTGGGGGCTGAAGACTATGCTGCCAGCGGCCAATGCCCTGCGCAAGCGTTAATTACCACCATGTAACCGGAAACATTTCGCTATTTTCGGTGAAAATGCGAGTTTCCACGCTTTCAGGCTTCCAATAGTCGAGAAATTTTAAGGTGTTGTAGCAACATGATGGTTTTTGCATCGCAAATCCCCCCGCTTCCGATCATGGAAAACGCCTGCTCAAATGGCGTCTCCAGCACCTCAATGTATTCCTGTTCCGCATCCAACCCGCCCCCCCTGGTGAGCCGGTCTTCCTCGGAATAGCGTGCCAGGTAAAAGTGCAGTTTTTCCGTGACCGAGCCTGGCGACATGTACACCTCAAACACCTTCTCTAGTTGAGAAATTCTGTAACCGGTTTCTTCCCTGGCCTCGCGAATAACGCACAGCGTGGGATCCTCCCCCTCCAGCGCACCGGCACAGGCCTCTATCATCAGGCCCGACTTATTGCCATTAAGGAAAGTGGGCAGCCTGAACTGGCGGGTCAGCACTACCGTGCGGCGCTCCGGGTTATATAGCAGCACCACCGCACCGTCCCCGCGGTCGTAGACTTCCCGCTGCAGAACTTCCCACTGACCTTCCGGGTTTTTGAACTCGAACGTATATTTTTCAAACCGGGACCAGTCACTGGACAGGACCTGACTTTTCAGATTTCTGACCGCATCACTCATGGCAACCTCCACAATTTCATGACTGGCTATCGTCCGCAATACTCTGCCCTGGTGCAAGCCAAAGGCAACAAAAAGGTGCGGCACAAGGCCACCCCAAATCGACGAGAGACGATGCTCCGAAGAGTTTTTAGAACCGGTAACTCATACTGGCTTTAACGGCGCGCAGGATGGCACTCGATCCCGATGGTGAATCCTGATCGCGCACAGCAACGTATTGGCCGCTATCGGGAATCACGTCGCCTGCCTGTACAATAATCCCCCACCTCGGCATACAATGAACACTTTTCTGCATGCAGCCTTTCAAAAAACAATTCACCCTATCAAGGGATTACCTGGCCGAATGTTTTGATCAGTCCCTACCTTATGGAAAAGGTGCCAAGCCCAACTACCTGTTCCCGGCCCTAATGCTGGCTGCCGGTGCAGGATCACTGATTTTTACCGATCAGCCCCGGGTACTGGGCTATATGCTCATCGCTTTCGCGATTCTGGAACTTCTGCATATCCGGTTCCGACGCACCTGGTGGCTGGCGCGGCAGATGTGGGGAAAAAGCGCGGGTAGTGAAGTGACCGTCATTGTCGATGAACGCGGAATAGCCACTCAGAGCGAGCACACACAGACTGCACTGCTATGGTCAGATATCCACGATGTCATTGAGACCGAGTTGGGGCTGATCATTGTGGCAACATCCGGTGGCAGACACTACTTGTCCAAATCCCTGTTTACTGAAGATCTGGTCAGTGAAATTGTCGCCACCGCCAGGGGTTAGTGTGCACTCACGCCTACGCGAAAGGCATTGCAAAAACAACCAGGTAAGAGCAACCTTTATAACGACTTTGCTCACCGTCTAATGAATCGTCCCGAATGCCATACATACTCGCCACTCTGGCCATCACCGCCCTGATCGTAGGCCCGCAACTGTGGGTGCGTTACGTGTTATGGCGACACTCTACCGAGGTCGGCGATATGCCGGGGTCCGGCGCGGAACTGGCCGAGCACCTGATCGAGCGATTTCAACTCGACGGAGTCCAGGTGATCAGGGCCGGCAAAGACGAGAACTATTACTCACCGTCAGAGAAAATCGTCGCGCTCAGCCCGGATGTTTACGATGGCAAATCGGTAACGGCGGTGGCGGTGGCTGCCCATGAGGTCGGCCATGCGATGCAGTTCTGCCGCGAAGAGCCCATCTCCCGACTGCGGGACAAATACCTGGGTCGGGCCGGGCAGATCCAGAAGATCGGCGGCACGATACTGGTCGCAGCTCCTGTTTTCACACTATTGATCAAATCTCCGATCGTCTTTCTGTGGATAGGTCTGATCGCGGTGATCACCATGCTGGCTTCCGTATTGATGTACGTGGCGATACTGCCGGAAGAGTACGATGCGAGCTTCAACAAGGCCCTGCCCATATTGCGGGAAGGCTACCTGCCGGAGCACCTGCTAAGTAAAGCCCA
Organism: Microbulbifer elongatus; assembly: GCF_021165935.1. Classification (NCBI taxonomy): domain Bacteria; kingdom Pseudomonadati; phylum Pseudomonadota; class Gammaproteobacteria; order Cellvibrionales; family Microbulbiferaceae; genus Microbulbifer; species Microbulbifer elongatus. The sequence goes on from NZ_CP088953.1 coordinate 3,444,655, forward strand.
CAGTGTGCTGAAAGCCTGTGCCCTCACCTACGTAGCGGGCGCACTGCTGGATGTGCTCAGGCTGTGGCGCTGGATACGATTTTTCCGATAAGTACTGCGGAGCCCGCTTTACCATGAACACCACTGCCGAAATCAAAACCGCCATTATCGGCTACGGTTTTTCTGCGACGACTTTTCACCTGCCGTTTATCCTGAACCTGCCGCTCTTCCGCTTCACGGCGGTCAGCACATCCAAGGGCGAGCAGGTGCAACAGCAGCACCCGGAGGTCGAGGTCTATGCCGATGCAGAGACATTGCTGACCCGATGCGATGCCGACCTGGTGATTATTACCGCCCCCAACGCCGCGCACTTTGCACTGGCCAAACTTTCCCTTGAGCAGGGCAAGCATGTGGTGCTGGAAAAGCCCTTCGTTACCCGCGTCGAGCAGGGTGAGGAGCTGATCGCGCTGGCAGAAAAACAGCAGCGTGTACTCAGCGTCTATCACAACCGACGCTGGGATGGTGACTTCCTGACGGTGCAGAAACTGATTACTGGTAATAGTCTGGGCCCTGTACGCTATTTCGAAAGTCACTTCGACCGCTTCCGCCCCGAAGTACGCAAGCGCTGGCGGGAGTCAGATGTGGAAGGTGGCGGAATACTGTTTGACCTGGGGCCGCATTTGATTGATCAGGCGCTACAGTTGTTCGGCCCGCCCACAGCGATCACGGCGCAGGTACAGGCAATGCGGCCACGGTCCCAAGTGGATGACTTCTTCCACATCACCCTGCACTACTCAGAACTCACCGCCGTTTTACGCAGCAGCCCCTACTGCGCCGCGCCGAACCTGCGCTTCGAGGTGCAGGGGGAGACTGGCAGCTATGTAAAGTACGGCCTGGACCCGCAGGAGGATCGCCTTAAGTCCGGCACACTGCCGGTAACGGCCGATTGGGCGCAGGAGAATACCGAGCAGTTTGGCCAGCTTTTCACGGCCGACAGCACCTATCCGGTTGCTACGGAATCCGGGGGCTATCAGCACTATTATCACCAGCTGGCGTCTGCCATTCAGAGAAATGGTGACGTCCCGGTAAGTGCCGAACAGGCGTTGTGGAGTATCCGCCTGATTCATCTGGCACGACAAAGCAGTGCCAGCGGCCAAACGCTCCAGGTTTCTCGCACCTGAGATTCAGGGAACGAACCATGAAGAAATTAACCGGCCATTGCCCCCGATAAGACAAGCTTTCCAGCTCTCACGCAACTGTTCGCGAAACGTGATACGACGAGTGAGACGTATGTGACCTACTTGGGTATCAATACTGACCCGGCAACCAGCGTCGTCGTTTACTACACTTCTCCCAAAGAGGTACCGTCGATGCTGAAACTGAAGTTCTTACCCGTTTGTTACAGCCTGTTGCTGTGCTCCGTGCTTACCGCTACCTGGACCCAACCCACAGAGGCCTGTACCCGAATTCTCTGGAACAACAACGACTTGGCCGTAGTTGTGAGCCGGACGATGGACTGGCCGGAATCGACCGAGCCGGTGTTAACGGTATTCCCCAGGGGAATGGAGCGCGATGGTGGACGCACCGGGGATACCATAACGGTCAAAGACAACCCGGCCCGATGGACCTCCAAATACGCCAGTCTCGTAACGACGATGTACGGCATCGGAACTGCAGACGGATTGAATGAGAAAGGCCTGAGTGGTCACTTGCTGTACTTGAATGACACCGACTTTGGGCCGCGAGATACCAAGCGACCCGGGGTTCAGGCCGGGCTGTGGCTGCAGTACCTGCTGGACAACGCGGCCAACGTGAAAGAAGCGTTGGCGCTGATGAAGCAGATTCAGATCGTAATGACGGAAGCCCACGGGCACAAAGCCACGGTGCACTTGGCCATAGAAGATGCCAGCGGTGACTCTGCGGTACTCGAATATATCGATGGCAAGCCGGTGGTGCACCACGGCAAGCAGTATCGGGTGATGACCAATGATCCCACCTATGACGAGCAACTGGCGCTGCTGAAGAAGCAGGGTTATTCGAACCCCAGTAGTGACACACCGCTACCGGGAAATGTGAACCCAGTTGATCGCTTCCAGCGGGCCAGCTATTTTTCCGAAATCCTGCCGAAACCCAACACCGAACGTGAGGCGATTGCCGCAATACTCGCCATCGCGCGGAATGTTTCGGTTCCCTTTGGGGCCCCCTACAAAGGTTTCGGTATCTACAACACAGAATACCGTACAGCGATTAACCTGACCGACCGCCGCTACTTCTTCGAACTGACCACTAGCCCGAATGTTATATGGGCCGACCTGGACAGCTTTCAACTGGCCCCAGGCTCACCGATAATGCGGTTAGACCCGGACAGTATTTCCCTCTCGGGCGACGTATCAGAAAAATTTCGCCCAGCCAGCAAGCCACCATTCTGAATGTGAATGATATATTACAGAACTGTATTCCCGGCATGACCGGCTATCATCGTTAACGCATTGATTATTCGAATAGCCCGGCGAGCGACCGAGCACTCTTCGAATATATAAATGACAACGACGAACACCACCCCTCGATGCGAAAACAGACAGCATCGACAGCCCAAATGCATATCTATCCTCTCGCCTTTCTGGCCTCGGTATTGCACAGATTCGTAAGATCGGTATTGTGGAATACTGAACAGCGGAGTACCGATACCCGTCTCCTCGTCAACTATCAGAACGATTTTCTCTGTTTAAAACGTGGCTGGATACAACCGTCATAAGCTCAACTGCGAAGCGCCTACGCAATGGCGCCAAAGAGAACATAAATCATGCGCACCCTGAAGAAAATTGTAATTGGCTACGTACTTTTCAACCTGGTCCTCGCCGGCCTGTTTCTGTCCGCTGGTGGGCTACAAATGCTCGCCAAACCCAAGATCCCACCAATAGAATCAACCACATCGCTCGCCGCCGACCTCAAGTATTTTCAACAGATCGTCCTCGCAAACGAAAAAGGTATTACCCCACAGCAAGCGACTGAATTTACCCAGATTATAGAGCGTGCGTCTTCACCGCAGACAGTAGATGAGCTTACTCTGATCGTTTTACGAGCACTTTCCATTTTCGACAATGCGCATACCACCGCACTGACAACAAAAATGTACCGGCTTCCAGTACGCTTTCACTGGACAGCCAATGGACTGATTATCGTAAAAGCACGCCCAGACTACAGCACACTCCTCGGGCACCGCATTGTGACACTCGGCGGAAAAACACCGGAAGCACTTCTGCCCAAAAGCGCCATTCTGACCGGTGGCGGCACCGAAAGCTGGCGCAAGTACCGCAGCGAGTTTCTGTTTTCCGCACCCAGTGCACTCGCGCTACTCGGATCCCGGATTGATGACGGCGCCGTACAAATCCAAACTGAGAGCCCCGACAAGGTCCACACCACCATTCGGCTCCGTGCAGAGGCAGACCTGAAACCCGGAGACCCGTTCTGGGAATTTCGCAACGCCTTCCCTGAAGATGAACATTTTGAAACCGATGGCTGGGTATCAGCCCTGAGTAAAACCGAGGATCTCCCGCTCTATCTTCAGGAAACCGAGAAACTGCACCTGTTACGTGACATGCCTTCCCACGACGCAATCTATGTACGAATGAATGCCAGCTTCGCGGATAAAAACGAGTCCTTAGAGCACTTTGAACAGAGAATTATCGATCTAGCCAACGCCGACAACGCGAAGAATGTTATCGTAGATTTCAGATTTAACCGTGGAGGTGACTACACAAAGGCATTACCAATTGTCCGCACCATCGCGGATACAGTACCGGCAAATGGTCGCATATACCTCATTGTCGGCCCCAATACATTTTCTGCAGGCATCATTGCGGCAAGCCAATTCAAGCACCTTGCACCTGAAAAGCTCGTAGTAGTCGGAAGCGAAGTAGGTGACAAATTACGCTTCCGCGCTGAAGGCTTCTACCCTAAATTACCAACCTCCGGCGTTCAGCTGTATCTCACCAAAGGCTGGACAGACCTGGCTAACGGCTGTGGATGGTTTGACGATTGCTGGCCACCAAACAAACTACTAATCAGCGAAATTGGTCAACTAGAGATTGACATCCCCGCTGAAAACACCTGGGAATCCTACCTGGCAGGAGAGGATCTCGTTATTGAAGCTGTAATTGAGCATATAGAAAATCAGCGCTCTCTTGCAAAGGTATCGGCGACGCTTTGATTAGATATGACGAGCTGCGACTACACCGACAATTTAGTTAAATAGAGGTGTGTGCAAAGGTGGGTTAGGTTCCCTCAGAGCCATAGTCACTTGTTAGCTGCTTTGCTCGTGCTCGAACCAAATTTTATGCCTGCGGCTTAGCAAGCCAGAGCAGTGGATGCATTTTTTAACAGGTAAGGCCATTGCGTTACTGTGTACCGCATGCGGATCTTCGCAGAATAGATAGAGATCCCATACTCCAGGCGTGCCAGATATTCCGCCCCTTTTATCACAGTGCTCGCAAATGACATCCTCAATGTGAACTCTATACCTTTCACCAGATACCCTTACGAAGCAGATTAACTGATAGCGCCCTCTCGCTCCCATTAGAGCGATTTCAACTCCAGTATATTCACGATACTCCTGTAGCGCCTGTGCAAGAATGTCATAGTGGAAAAGCGAAAATCCTTCAAACGATTTTGTTTCCAGAATACTTGAAACGTCATCAGGACTTAAGAATATTAGATTCTGCCCATCTAAATTGACCTTATCCACAGATCTATTCTCTTACGGCAGCTAACGAGGCTGTAGAAAAACTCCGGCCTTTACTTGCTGCTCATATTTCACCCAGAAAATCGCGTCTCTACGTGAATTCTGGATCTACTTTACATGGCGAAAAGCATTTCAGGGCACTCTCCGCACGAAAAATTTATCTACTAGAGAGAGGCTCGAGTTTTTCTACAGCCTGAACGCCCAGCGCAGGCGCAGCCAGCGCGGAGCAGCTTTTGTGTTAATGTTTGAGCGCCAGCGAGTAACACAAAAGGTGCGTAGTGTTGGCTGTCGCTCTGCCGCTGATTGTTAACCTACCCGGATTCATATACTAACCGCGACAAATTACCTAAAACTGGAGGTGATCTGCGATACTAGGGGCATTTTACTCCCGCCAAGAAGTGAATTGCACCAATGAAGTATCAACAGATCACCAGAGAAGAAAGATACACGATTGCGGCCTACCGTGCACAAGGTCTTTCCGTCACCGATATCGCCGAGTTGACTGGGCGCCACAGGAGTACCCTCTATAGGGAGTTCCAACGTAACAGCTGCCACCGAACCGATGGCGGTTATAGACCGAGTAAGGCCGACAGTCGTACTCGAGGGCGACGCAGACGATCACGTCGTAATAGGCACTATTCTGAACGCCACTTTAAGCTTGTGCGAGCGTTACTTCGGAAGAAGTACAGCCCAGAGCAAATAGTCGGTTACATACGCAGACATAAATTGATGAAACGCCGGTTAAGCCACGAAACTATCTACCAGTATATCTGGAGAAATAAGAAGAATGGCGGCAACTTATGGACGCATTTACGCCAAGCCTCAAAACAGCGTCGAAAGCGCTACAAAGCCTATGACAGCAGGGGGAGACTTGCGGATAAGCGGCACATCACAGACCGACCTAAAAGTGTAGAGACCAGGCGTTACAAGGGCCATTGGGAAATTGACACTGTTCACGGCCGGGGCAGCAACCACTGCATTGTTACATTGCTGGAGCGTAAAACGGGGTTTGTGATGATTGGGAAGCTCAAAAATAAATCAACCTATGAGCTGAACAAGAAAACAGTACGGTTAATTAATCGTGATCCGAGAAATATTAAAACTATAACCGCTGACAATGGTACTGAATTCCACCAATATAAGAAGATTGAGGACTGCTGTGCAGTAAAATTCTATTTTGCCACCCCGTACCACTCCTGGGAGCGAGGAAGCAATGAGCATGTCAACGGGTTAATCAGGCAATACCTTCCGAAGGATCACAGCATGGAAGACATTACACAGCAGCAATGTGACGCTATTGCAATGAAATTAAATAGCCGCCCCAGAAAGCGGTTCGGCTACAAAACCCCAGAAGAGATGTACTATGGAAGATAACAGTTATTGTCGCGGTTCAAACTTGATACTAGGCAACTTACTTGAATAGCGCCTTGAGGTCACGCTCTATATCCTTGCTTTCATCAATATTTATATACTTTATAGGTGTATCTTCATGCTGAGAGTTGAACTCTAGCAATTTTTTATGTGCACTTGACGTAACATTGGCGTTACTAATAAGCACAACGGGCATTTTCATTTCTATAGCTACATGAATAAGTTTATTTATTACCCGCAGAGGCATAACCTCCGTTTCCGTATACTTCACCTCAACAGCAGTGTCTCTCCCCCCTTCCATTTTTATGATGAAATCTGCTGGCGTAGATGGAGGACAATATTCAACGTGATTGGGGCCCAAAGCAGATTTGAGCGTCTCGTAAATCTTACGCTCCATTATCATGCTCGTGTGGACTCTCCGTTTTAGTGACTCTTGTCGATTTTCAATTGTTTCTTCAATTTTAAACTCCTCTAGTTTTAGGTTTCTTGACCAGAGACTAGTTAAACCAAAGTAAGCAGCGATTGAACCTAAAATAGCCGAAACCCATGAAAGAAAATCAGCATATCGCGACAACGATTTTTCTTCATCAACTGGTTCTTCTAATGTAGGCTTTGGCAGCGACAGCCTTACAGAATCTAGCTTTTCAATTAGCGCCTTACGCTGCTCCAGGGGAATAAATTTATTTTCAAGAAATCGTTCCTGAACTTGAATCAGTAATTCCTCACTGGTAAAAGGGTATTTCATATTTCCAGATAGCTCTTTTCCTCTTATAAGAGTGCGGATGTCCCCCGAGTCAATCTCATGGTTGTTGTAGACAAGCTCCTGAATCGACTCAATTAATGCCTCATGAGTACTCTCAATTTTTTTTATCTCAATCTCTTCAACATAGTTTGGGACATAAAAGACCGCGAAGTAGACTGTTAACCCAATACCTACCATTGAGAATACATTCGACAAATTATCTTTCAGTGCAATGAAAAATTCTTTCACCTTATCTCCGATCTATCAGGTGTCTTTTCGCATAACGCCGCCAACAGGGGCGACCAACGTTGTGCGCCTTTTGCGCAATAATGGGAGCGCAGCGACCGCGCAAAAGGTGCACAGCGTTGGGCGTCCCGCGGAGGGCCGAAGGCCCGGAGCGAACTGCTTGGCCTTGTTATTGTTGACGCGCTTTAGACAGAAAATTACTACAGCGCACAAAACTATCAGCCGGAAAAAACAAACATACTTTGAGTGGCACTGTTGCATGCAACGCGCCACCCTCTTCTGATCTTGTTATTAGCCAGACCAGAACGCTCCACCATACTACCCCCGCCGCCTTCATCAAACTTTTAGAATGGATACCACTGAAGACACTTAAAATCGTCTCGTAAATCCATTGCTTGAGATCCAGCCTTTACGGAGCTGGATATTTTTATTTTGCCTGCCAAGCACACCGAAATTTATTTGGCGGCGGCTCTGCGGGCCAGAACAATAACGAGGCTGTAGAAAAACTCCGGCCTTTACTTACTGCTCATATTTCACCCAGAAAATCGCGTCTCTTCGTGAATTCTGGATCTACTTTACATGGCGAAAAGCATTTCAGGGCACTCTCCGCACGAAAAATTTATCTACTAGAGAGAGGCTCGAGTTTTTCTACAGCCTGAACGCCCGCAGCATGGGAAAAATTGGAGCGCAGCGGAAATTTTGTCCCAGTGCCTGCGATTGTTAGGCATTTGCACTCCGGATTAACTCAGAAATAGCTTTATCAATTTCAGGAGCCAATTTTTGCTCAGTATCAAGATGGGGCTTGCACTTCTCCATGCTTTCTCCATCATGGCCACCCTTACTACGGTGGATATCCGCAACCCAGAAACATGCTTCGTAATACTTAGATATTTTTTCAGCCAGGCTTTTAGAAAGATATAACTTCGCATTTCTTGATGGGTAATAGAACTTGGAGACTTCAGAGAGCTCCGCGAACTCAGCTTTCTGCTGCATGTGCATCTTTAGCTCAAAGAACGCATCATAGATTTCCTTCTTGTGGCCAGATAGTGAGATTTCATTTGCTCTCTTTGCCTCTCGCCAAGCCCATCGTGCATACAAAGCTGACAAGCATGCCACAAGAGCAGCCAAAATAGCGATGATGTCGGATAAATCCATGTTGATTTGGCACTCACTCATGATTTTGGTTGCCTAACGCCTTGCTCAGCGGCGGCTTACTTTGTGTGTATTTTGCGCAAGAATAGGAGCGCAGCGACTGCGCAAAAGACGCATAAAGTAAGACGTCAGCTGCAGCAAATTGTTAAGTTTTTCCATGGATTTCGTCTCGCATTGCTATGATCAAATCCCTGAAATTATTGCCGTCGTTATCCCACCAGACCTTTCTAGCTGATAGGTTATTGACTTCCGCACTGACATTTTTGCCAAAATATATATTAATCAACTGCATCGTTGATGAAAAATCTGCATTCAAATCTGACCGTTTTTCGCTTACTGCAAGCGCACTCTTTGTTCCATCAGGTTCTACGCAATCAGCTATTCCAGATGCCTTACATATTTTCAAGTCTGAAGCCAAGTCTGCTTGAAGATTTAGATAGTGTTGATAACCCTCATATTTTGAAGTCAAATTTGCCAGTTTTGAAACTCTTTCCAAGAGCTCGATTTTCTTTGTAAAAAGAATCCTTTCTCGTTCGACTTTTACCTGTCTTTCAAATATTTTTTCACTAGTCCAAGACGGGATTAACGCTCCGGCTAGAGCTCCCGAGAACCCAAGGATTGCTGAAAGAGCTGGCACAATGATATTTACTAAAATTCTACTCATGTGATCTACCAAACTTAACGCTCGCATTTGCGGCTGGTTTGGAGCGCAGCGGAAAACCAGTCCGGCAACATGCGCTTGTTAAGCAATTTTCGTGAAAGAGCGTTCAATTTCATAGCCAATCTCTGAGCCCCGCTCACCAAACATGCTGACATATTTCTTTAACTCAGCGGATCCTGCACCACCAAAAACTAGTTTATTAAGTGTAGCTCTTACACCGAATTGATTTTTTAAATTCTCCAGGGGATTGCCCTGCGTGGCAATCTTGAAGATTCCCATTCCTGCTTCCATTGTTACAGGTCTGTCTTTAGATCCAAATCCAATCTTTTTATCTATATATTGGTTTACTGAGTCAAGTTGCTTTCTGTACTCTAAAAGGCTCTTTGTATCGTCTGCACTCATTGCATTCTGGAACATTTTCAACCAATCACGAAGTGATTGAAAATCATCTCTCATTTGTAATGCAGTACTAATCAATTGATTAGCAGAATTCGCTTCTTGAATGACTCTAATAGGTAATGCTGGAATATTAACGTAAGCAGAAAATAGTGAATCATTACCATAAATCTTCTTTGTTACTTTTACTTTCTGGTCATCTAAAAACGTAGTGAGTTGATGAAGAGCATCGGCTGCAGGCAGCATGAACCCAGAATTCACAAATAGTCTTTTCCGTAAAGGGTGGGGTGTGTAGCCTTTTTCATAAACAAAGCCTCTAGCGCACATACCAGCGCCGCCCCATAAAGTTGCAGATAGAAGTGGATCTGGTGTTTGTTTGTTAGCATTCCAGCCATCGACATTCTTCTGATGAGAAACCCGCAAAGATTCCGTGGAGCAAATATGGTTTACGATCGATTCACGGGGGCCTGCAATTTTTTCAGGTTCAGATAAAAACGGATATGGTCGTACAACACCAAAACACTTTGCTTCTAGTATTGGGCTATGCACTTGCTCCCATGCGTGCGTAAATTTTTCGTCTACCAATATTTCATCGCGGAGGATCAAATCAGAAGTGAAATCAAAGAGAGCCTCTGTTTGAATAATGGCGCTCGATATGGGCTGATAAGAATGCTCTTCGCCTTTTAAAACAATTTCACCAGCTACGTCACTCTCAAGCCCCCTAACAAATAGACTTGTTATGTCCTGTAACGACCAGTTGTCCGAGACTACGCCTTGAGCCATTGTCTGTCCTTTTGCTTAACGCCCGCAGCAGGGGTGACCAATACTATGCACATTTTGTGCGAAACTGGGAGCGCAGCGACCCGCACAAAATGTGCATAGTGTTGGGCGTCCCGCGGAGGCCCGAAGGGCCGTAGCATACTGCCTGCGTTTGTTAAGGTTTAGTTGCTCCACTGCAATGGCGAGCGAGCTATATGTACTGCCAAAATAGAGGGCGCAATGGGAAAAACTAGCCATAAAAACGCATTATTTTCAGAATAATATGCGATACCAACTACTGCCCAGAATGGAACCAGCAGGTACAGAAAGAAGTAAAAACTGTACTTTATTGGTATGTAGCATTTAGCACCGCAGTTCCCGCAAAGCTTGGGAGACAACCTGGTTGCCCAAAGCTTACGAAAAAAACTAAATTCCGCCTTCTTACATTTTGGGCACTGAAACATCCGAAACCTTAACGCCCAGCGCAGGCGCAGCCAGCGCGGAGCGCCTTTTGTGTTAATGTTTGAGCGCCAGCGAGTAACACAAAAAGTGCGTAGCGTTGGCTGTCGCTCTGCCGCTGATTGTTAGCTGGCGGGCTCACAATGCACCTCAAACTGGCATTTTACCCCGGGCTGTCACTACCAAAATTTTTAATAGTTTAGAATGTGAAGTCCACTACAGAATTCCACCGCCTTCCATTTAAAATTTTAAGTGTATCTACGGCTAAATTTTACAACGTGAAATTATTCAAACCATTCATTTTTGTGGCTTGGCTGCACCCTTAATTGTTCTTCACTCTTTTTGTCAGAGATCTTAACACCGGCAGTAACTGCCGCTCCTTTAGCAAGAAAGGAAGCCAGTTTACCCATTTTCTTCGCCGCTCCTTTCGTTGCCGCATAGGCCTTTTCCGCGTCTTTCTTAATCTCGGACATAAATATAACCTTAAATTTTTTGCGCCGTATTGCTTGCCAACGTAGACAGCTAACGCCGCGAGCAGCGGCAGCTTACTTTGTGCGCTTTATTGCGCGAAAATGGGAGCGTAGCGACCGCGCAATAAAGTGGACAAAGTAAGCTGTCCGGTGGAGGCCCGCAGGGCCGGAACGAACTGCCTCGCCTTGTTAATGTTTGATGACCTGAAAGCAATTTAATACTGAACAAGACCACCAAACTCAACGCCACAAAATTGCCAACATACTGCGAGCGGCACGATTGGCTGTACCATACCACGCTTTCCCTGGAGCGGCTTAAACGCCCAAAAGGAACACCCCTCCCGACTTCTTCCGCCGCCAGCGACAACCTTAACGAAGGGAAGCCTCTGAAGGCATTTCATATCAACCGTCAATCCCTGCTAGCGATACTGCTTCTACAACGCTAGAGGCCGCCGAATCGCTCATCAAGTACACTGCAATTTTCAGGCGGCGGCATGATGAACCTGAACATTAACGAGGCTGTAGAAAAACTCCGGCCTTTACTTACTGCTCATATTTCACCCAGAAAATCGCGTCTCTTCGTGAATTCTGGATCTACTTTACATGGCGAAAAGCATTTCAGGGCACTCTCCGCACGAAAAATTTATCTACTAGAGAGAGGCTCGAGTTTTTCTACAGCCTGAACGCCCACAGCAGGGGCGGCTTAGTTTATGCGCGTTTTGCGCGAAAATGGGAGCAAAGCGACCGCGCAAAACGTGCATAAGGTAAGACGTCCCGCGGAGGCCCGTAGGGCCGGAGCTTTACTGCCTGTGATTGTTAAGTTTTTGCTGCTCGCGATTTTGCCGGTACCCGTTTACGAAGCCCCACAATGTGAAGAAGCCAAACACACCCGCGAAGAATGCGAGTGCATAGAAAAACAATGGATCATTAGCAATGGTCAACAACTGCTCTTGATACCTGAATCGTATTTTCTTTAGTAGAAATTTGCCATCTATCAGCAACCAAGGAATCAGTAAAAAAAAGATACTGAGTCCTACGGCCAGGTTGATGATTGGCGGTGTACGCGCCTTCCTAATTCCGCCGAAATCAAACATTGCTTTTATGTTCATGAAACTTAACGCCGCGCTCAGCCGCAGCTTACTTTGGGCGCTTTGTTGCGCGAAAATAGGAGCGTAGCGACTGCGCAACAAAGTGCTCAAAGTAAGATGTCGGCTGCAGCGCCTGGTTATGGCTGACGCGCTCCGAAGTACCTACGGGCACCGAATGCGCCGAAGCTTCTTAAAAACGAGGAAAGAACTTCCAGCTTCCCCCCCAACCAATTATTCTCTTTTTGGCACTCCGCATTGTTGCAGCGGAGTTGCCGCGATTCCTACAGGCTTAAACGAAAGCACTAGGAACGAAGCTGCTTGATTTTATCATGGCAAATAGCCAAATACTGCGGGCCAAAACAGTGCTTTCAATTACACACTGGCACACACCATAAATTTTACGGCCCGGCACCATAACGCCCGCAACAGGGGCGACCAATGCTATGCACGTTTTGTGCGAAACTGGGAGCGCAGCGACCCGCACAAAACGTGCATAGCGTTGGGCGTCCCGCGGAGGCCCGAAGGGCCGGAGCATACTGCTTGCGCTTGTTATGAGTTTTCAACGTGCGGAGTAGCTCCAAATTGCATACGCAAGAAATGGTGTGCCGCAAAAGACTATAAAAAGTCCTGCATACTTTAACATTTGCAGTCTGTGCCGATTGCCCTCTTCCGTAAAAAAATGAGGGATAAATATACAAATTGGTATGTACTGCCCCCACCACATGTTTGGCTTAAAATGAGAAAGCAGACCAATCATGTGCCTCGCTGCTTGAAACCACAGATAGAATCCTATGAGAAATAGTGGCACGCCGACAACGAATACAACTATTTCTGGGATATTTCCTGTCATTGCTACTTACGACTCATAACGCCGCCGGCAGGGGCGGCTTACCTTATGCGCGTTTTGCGCGAAAATAGGAGCGTAGCGACCCGCGCAGGACGCGTATAAGGTAAGCCGTCCCACGGAGGGCCGAAGGCCCGGAGTATTTTGCCCGGCATTGTATGGTCAAATTCCCCAAATATTCGATAAAGTGAGGCCCGTAACTTGCCTCCACAAGTTACCGGTGTGGCAGCTCGATGCCTGGCAGGAGCAGGTTCTACCTAGCCCGTTAACAAGCGTGTAGCGCCACACCGACCCTATGTATAACCCGAACAGTCGAATGGGCCTCATGAGCCCGAATGTAGCAAGGATGGGATGATCTCACAATGCGCGAAATGGCTACAAAAGGGGTAAACGTCGGTGCAGATATTGGGAAGGCTTTTCTTGATATCTACATCCACGAGCGAGACCGGTATTGGCAAATTGATAACACCAAAACCGCGATCAATAAATGGATCAAGGCGATACGCCGGTTCAAGGTCGAAAGGGTCGTGCTAGAAGCGACCGGCCGGTATGAACGCCTGTTTTATGAGCAACTCGTTGAAGTTGGCATTCCTGTCGTAATTGTGAATCCGTTAAAGGTGCGACGCTACGCGGGAGCCGCAGGGGTTCTCGCCAAGACAGACAAGGTTGACGCGAAGCTCATCGCAGAGTTTGGTGCAGTGATGCAGCCTAAGGTTATGCCTCCAGAATCAAAAATACAGCGTCAAATCAAAGACTTACTGGTTAGACGGCGGCAGCTTATGACCATGCGCACGATGGAGAAAAACAGAGGAAAGATAATGCCCAAGTGCCTTCAAGCTGATTACCGCCGCCATATTAAATTCCTGGAAAAGGAAATCGAGAGAGTCGACGAAAAGCTCGATAAAGCAATCAAAGCCGAGGAGCTTTGGCGCTCCAAGCGCGAACAGCTCGAATCGGTTCCTGGGGTAGGTAAATTACTGGCGACTACGCTAATAGCGGAACTGCCGGAGCTGGGTAACCTAAGCCCCAAGGAGATCGCAGCGCTCGTCGGCGTAGCACCTTTCAACAGAGATAGTGGGTCTCTCAGGGGGAAGCGTCGAATAAGAGGTGGCAGAGCACCTGTTCGAACGATTCTCTATATGGCCACCCTTTCATCGACGATTCACAATCCGATGATCCGAGAGTTTTATAAGCGGCTCGTGAACCAGGGCAAACATAAAAAAGTCGCCCTGACGGCCTGCATGCGAAAGATGATCGTGATACTAAATGCCATGGTGAGAGACGGTACTTACTGGGGAGAAAGCGACCTCAAGTTGGCAGCTTGACATCACAGTCGCTTGTTAGCATCTTCTTGGCACTAGAGCCTGACGAATACTGCGACGCTGCTCTGAGTTAAATGTAAAGTACGGGAACTCGATTTTACGACCAGACAGCCCGAGAATCACGAAATTTATTGATGGAAATATTTTCAAATTTACAGATTTTATATCTGACCGATCTAAATCGGTGACATCGCCAAAATCAGTGTACCTCACCTTATCCTGGGTAATTTCGAGAGAGTGCTCGACAACCTTATCACCACCAGTATTAAATAAAACTAGCCAAGTAAATATGGCCATTTGAAATACGAAGAATCCGAAAGTATAAATTTTTAAATAAATTTCGTTAATCGGGAAATCCAAAAAAATTGAACCTGAGTAGCACGTAACCAGTAAAACTATCGCATAGATTGACGATTGAATTATCCGAGAAACAGCATCTTGCGTTCTTGACTGAAAAAATACTTTATTCATTGGTTATGCTAACGCCGCCAACAGGGGCGCCCAACGTTGTGCGCCTTTTGCGCAATAATGGGAGCGACAGCGACCGCGCAAAAGGTGCACAGCGTTGGGCGTCCCGCGGAGGGCCAAAGGCCCGGAGCAAACTGCTTGGCCTTGTTATGAGCCGGGGCAACCGAGTGGCTCTCTACTATACCTTTCAAACCCAACTTTGCTCGCCAACTTAAACTCTTGATTTGATATCGATATTAATTGCTGAGTTTTATCTGATCCATCTGGCCACACTAAACTAAGCGTATCTCCTGAAATACTCCATTTTCCACCAGGGCCGGGCTTCTCAACCTCCAGCGAACACGGCACAATTGCAATACAAAAGTTTTCACTCTCTTGGAAGTTAAGTTTAATGTAACCGCTTTTCCCCATATTAAAATACCAAACTCCAAGTATTAGCTCCGACTTAGAGGGTACTGGCACAACGCTGTATTGACTAGTGCAGCCAGTCAGAATTACGACAAGAAAAACTATCACATACTTGATCAAACTTTCGATCTCAGGCTCATAACGCCGCGCTCAGCCGCGGCTAACTTTGTGCGCTTTATGCGCGATAATGGGAGCGTAGCGACCGCGCATAAAGTGCACAAAGTTAGACGTCGGCCTGCAGCGCATTGTTAACTGTCTGACTCTATTAGTCGTTGGGCCAGCTCGACGGGCTCCACCTCCAAACCGAAAAGATGCGCATCCCAATTCGGGCCGACCAAGTGGCCATCAGTATGCATCCCTCTAAGCCAATTATCGATAAAACTATCCAACCCAATCAAAGATGGTACGGAATCACTCCAAACCTCTTTGCAATGCCTTTTTGCGTAGGACTTATCTGACCAAAATACGTAGACGAGCGTTTCTTCAAACTCATTTGACTCGCTAGTAGCCCAAGTGCCATCTGGGTGTTTAATACCCCATACTTCACCTGACTCTATAACTCTCCGAACAAATCTTTCGTAATTTTCTATTGTCGTAGCTGAATCTTGGAACATAGTTTAATTCATGAGTGACAGTTAACGCCTTGCTCAGCGGCGGCTTACTTTGTGTGTATTTTGCGCAAGAATAGGAGCGCAGCGACTGCGCAAAAGACGCATAAAGTAAGACGTCAGCTGCAGCAAATTGTTAAGTTTTTCCATGGATTTCGTCTCGCATTGCTATGATCAAATCCCTGAAATTATTGCCGTCGTTATCCCACCAGACCTTTCTAGCTGATAGGTTATTGACTTCCGCACTGACATTTTTGCCAAAATATATATTAATCAACTGCATCGTTGATGAAAAATCTGCATTCAAATCTGACCGTTTTTCGCTTACTGCAAGCGCACTCTTTGTTCCATCAGGTTCTACGCAATCAGCTATTCCAGATGCCTTACATATTTTCAAGTCTGAAGCCAAGTCTGCTTGAAGATTTAGATAGTGTTGATAACCCTCATATTTTGAAGTCAAATTTGCCAGTTTTGAAACTCTTTCCAAGAGCTCGATTTTCTTTGTAAAAAGAATCCTTTCTCGTTCGACTTTTACCTGTCTTTCAAATATTTTTTCACTAGTCCAAGACGGGATTAACGCTCCGGCTAGAGCTCCCGAGAACCCAAGGATTGCTGAAAGAGCTGGCACAATGATATTTACTAAAATTCTACTCATGTGATCTACCAAACTTAACGCCCAGCGCAGGCGCAGCCAGCGCGGAGCACCTTTTGTGTTAATGTTTGAGCGCCAGCGAGTAACACAAAAGGTGCGTAGCGTTGGCTGTCGCTCTGCCGCTGTTTGTTATGCATTGGAGCCAGCTACGTAGATAACTGCCGGGGCAAACGTTGCGGCGGTAAGAATCCAAAAAATCAAGAAGTTGGCTCTACTTGCCTTGTTGGGACTCTCTACTCGATAGTATGTATACGTGACATACCAGTACACCATAGGACAAACAATCATCAAGCCGACCAAGGTAAATCCTACCGCATTAGATACACTATCAGCTGAAACAATAAAGTTAAAAGGAATTACTAAAAAGATAAGTATCGACCACAGGAATGCATGGATAGATAGCCGATACCAAATACTTAACATGTACTCAAAACCGCAATCCGGGCAGCGAGACTTAGAAAAACTAATTGGCACCACTTCATCTACTTTTTTCGATTTGCACTGAGGGCACTTTATTGCCATTCACTTATTCCTACGTGATGCATAACAGTTTTATTCATACGCCATAGGCTTTTGTTGCAGAAGCAATTGTTCCTCGGCGCAGAAATCAACACCTCAACAAAAATAACCAAGAATCAACAACCTATAGAAACAGGCCGTCACATTCATGCGAGCAAAAGAAGCCCATGGCTTTTGTTCTTGTTTTCCAAATGGCTTGCATGAAATAGCCAAACCCTTTGTATATCAAAGGTTTAGCCTATCTCATTCCCTGCACACAAGCCATAGGCTTCTGAATCTGGCGTTGACGCGGTTTATTTACAGATATACTGTATATAAAAACAGTTACGGTGAGCAATTTATGGACAACATTAGAAAACGTGTACCGGTGCGCCCTGTTCGACTTTTAGACACTCTTCGGTTGCACATGCGTGAAGCCGGTCTCGCCTATACGACTGAACGTACTTACATCCACTGGATTAAGCGATTCATTCTGTTTCACAACAAACGGCACCCCCAGGATATGGGCGTTCCAGACGTGGAGTTATTTCTTACCCATTTGTCGGAGGAGCGGGACTGTTCCGTAGGTACCCAGCGAATCGTTTTGAACGCGCTGGTATATCTGTACACTCGCTTTCTGGATATCGAACTAAAGGATCTTTCTTTCACGCAAGCGAAACGTCCTCGCCGCCTTCCTGTGGTTTACAGTCGCGAAGAAGTTGCCTCGATCTTATCGCATCTTTCTGGACCTGGGCGATTGCGGGTGCAGTTGCTATATGGATCAGGCTTGCGCTCGGCTGAGATGCTCTCTCTTCGGGTGAAAGATATTGATTTTGGCAGCAATAATATTTATGTGCGCAGCGGTAAAGGAAATAAGGACCGTACGACGATATTGCCACAGGGGCTTGTCGCAGACCTGCGCCGCCAAATTGAGCGTGTACGCATTCTCCACGAACAGGACATGGCCGATGGTATCGGCAATGTTTATCTTCCCGATGCGCTTGCGCGGAAGTATCCCAAGGCGGCCAGTGAGCTTGGGTGGCAATACCTGTTCCCGGCATCTCAGACTGGTCCTTGCCCGCGCACTGGCGAAGTACGCCGGCATCACCTTCATCCAACAGCATTGGCCAAGCAAATCCGCCGTGCGGTAAAGGCCGCCGGGATCCGCAAGCCGGCAAGAGCACACGCCTTCCGGCACAGTTTTGCCACGCACTTGCTTGAATCGGGGTATGACCTGCGGACGATTCAAGAGCTGTTGGGCCATTCTGATATCAGCATTACCGAGATCTATACCCACGTAGTTAACCGTGGGAGCAAAGGCGTTTTGAGCCCGATGGATTCCCTCGATCATGGCCTTTCAATCCACCCTCATGCCGGGAATCCAGCTGGTCATGAGATAACCGAACCAGCACCGGTGTATCAGATTGCCTGCTGATTCGGTACAGGCTAGATCTTCCACCTATCTTCAGACATAAAAAAACCCCGCAGCGCGGGGTTTTTTTATGGCTTGGCTGGAGGCCGGCTTACATCATGCCGCCCATACCACCCATTCCGCCCATGCCACCCATGTCAGGCGCAGCCGGCTTCTCTTCCGGGATTTCTGCAACCATGGCTTCAGTGGTGATCATCAGGCCAGCGATGGAGGCCGCGGCCTGCAGCGCGGAGCGGGTCACCTTGGCGGGATCCAGGATACCCATTTCCAGCATGTCGCCGTACTCACCGGTACCGGCGTTGTAGCCGAAGTTGCCTTCGCCTTGCTTCACTTTGTCCACGACAACGGACGCTTCGTCACCGGCGTTGGTTACGATCTGACGCAGCGGCATTTCCATCGCACGCAGTGCAGCAGCGATACCGTGGTTCTGGTCTTCATTGTCGCCGGTTACCTTGATCGCCTGGGTGGCGCGTACCAGAGCGGTACCACCGCCAGGAACAACACCCTCTTCTACAGCAGCGCGGGTTGCGTGCAGGGCGTCTTCAACGCGGGCCTTCTTCTCTTTCATTTCGACTTCGGTGGCTGCGCCAACCTTGATCACTGCAACACCGCCAGCCAGTTTGGCAACGCGCTCCTGCAGCTTCTCTTTGTCGTAATCGGAAGAGGACTCTTCGATCTGTGCGCGGATCTGCTTCACTCGCGCTTCGATATCGGCTACGTCACCAGCACCATCTACGATCACGGTGTTCTCTTTGGACAGGGTAACGCGCTTGGCAGTACCCAGGTGCTCCAGAGTGGTGGATTCCAGTTCCAGGCCAACTTCTTCGGAGATCACGGTGCCGCCGGTCAGGATTGCGATATCCTGCAGCATGGCTTTGCGACGATCGCCGAAGCCCGGTGCTTTAACCGCGGCAACTTTTACGATACCGCGCATGCTGTTGACAACCAGGGTGGCCAGCGCTTCGCCTTCTACGTCTTCGGCGATGATCAGCAGCGGCTTGGAAGCCTTGGCTACCTGCTCCAGCAGAGGCAGCAGGTCGCGGATGTTGGAGATTTTCTTGTCAACCAGCAGGATGAACGGGCTGTCCAGTTCCGCAGTCATGTTTTCCTGGTTGGTAATGAAGTACGGAGACAGGTAGCCGCGATCGAACTGCATACCTTCTACAACGTCCAGCTCGTTTTCCAGGCCGGAACCTTCTTCAACAGTGATTACGCCTTCTTTGCCCACTTTCTCCATCGCTTCCGCGATGATGGTGCCCACCTGCTGGTCGCTGTTGGCAGAGATGGTGCCGACCTGGGCAATAGACTTGCTGTCTTCACAGGGGGTGGACAGGCCAGCGATGTGCTCAACCGCCGCAGCTACGGCTTTGTCGATACCGCGTTTCAGGTCCATCGGGTTGAAACCGGCGGCGACAGACTTGAGGCCTTCGGTGACGATGGCCTGGGCCAGTACGGTTGCGGTGGTGGTACCGTCACCGGCGGTGTCAGAAGCCTTGGAGGCGACTTCTTTTACCATCTGTGCACCCATGTTCTCGAACTTGTCTTTCAGCTCGATCTCTTTGGCTACGGATACACCGTCTTTGGTTACGGTTGGCGCGCCGAAAGCTTTGTCCAGAACCACATTGCGGCCTTTCGGGCCCAGAGTGGTTTTTACCGCGTCTGCCAGGATGTTTACGCCGTTCAGCATTTTCTGGCGAGCGTCATCACCAAATTTAACGTCTTTTGCTGCCATGGTCTTAATTCCTCAATTCTGTTCGTCGTTGTCTGATACTGGGGCTAATTAGCCTTCCAGTACGCCGTAGATGTCGCCTTCGCTCATGATGATCAGCTCTTCGCCGTCCACCTTGAGGGTGTTGCTGTCGGCGTAACGGCCGAATACTACGGTGTCACCGACTTTTACGGACAGTGCGCGAACGTCGCCGTTCTCCAGCTGCTTGCCTTCGCCCACGGCAACCACTTCGCCCTGATTCGGCTTTTCTTTCGCTGCGCCCGGCAGAACAATACCGCCTGCAGTTTTCTGTTCTTCTTCCTTACGGCGTACGACTACACGGTCGTGTAAAGGACGAATTTTCATGGATTGGCTCTCCAATGCGTCGATTTAGGGTTGCAATTACAAGGGGCCGCCCCTCACTTCGAGGGCTCGGCCAGCCCCAGCTCCGGTATCCGGCGCCAGGAAAAATCTTGAGTGGAGCCTATATGTGGGAGCCCAACGGCGATTTCAACAGCCTTGCAGAAAAAAACTGCAAAATTTCCTTGTGGAGGCCGCCGGCCAGCGGTGCCCCGACGGGCAGGGGAATGCGCTGCCAGCGGGATATGCGGAGAACGGTCTGAGGGGAAGAAGTGGTAAAAAGACCAAAGAGGCGACTGTTGGTCATGGGGTACCGGTGCGAGACGGGGAGCGGAACCCCGTCACCGGTTAAAAATCAGTCAGATTTATGCTCTGAGCCCGGGTCTTCGCGCTTGTAATCTCCCCCGATCACATTGCGAGGTCCTTTCCCTTCATGGCCAGCACTCCCTGAACGGGGATCCGCACCCTGTCCGCCGGGCTGCTGGTAGCCCGTATGGGACCCGTGCACCACCACTACATGGCTGAGAAGACGCCCGAGTACCAATTGACGAATACCAGGAATCAGGCAGATGAACCCAAAAACATCGGTAATGAAACCCGGGGTCAGCAATAGCACGCCACCGACGGCGAGGAAGATACCTTCTGCCATTTCTTTAGCGGGCAGCTCCCCCATCTGCATCTTCTGCTGAGCCCGCATCACGGTAGAAATTCCCTGGCGCTTGAGTAGTGCCAGCCCAACGACCGCGGTGAAAAACACCAGACCGATGGTAGGCAGTGCGCCGATTTCCTCGCCAACACTGATCAACACCCACATTTCAAGAATGGGTAGAATAATGAACAACAGCAGTAAGGGTCGCATAGGCCCGGGCTCCAGAGGGGTTCAGTGATCGGTGAGCGTCCCTTTCTCCAGGACTATCTGGATCTGGGATTCAAGTTCGGGGCAGCCCCAGTTCCCTTACATGCGGGCGCCGCCGTCAATTTCCACCACTCGCCCAGTCAGATAGTCGTTTTCAATGATGAAAGAAACGGTACTGGCAATCTCCTCCGGCTCGCCGATTCGACGCAGGGGCACCTGTTTGACGAGGCTTTCCAGAATTTCCGGGCGCATCTGTGCCACCATTTCGGTGCCGATAAAGCCCGGCGCGATCGCGGCAACCCGCACCCCGTACCGTGCCAACTCTTTCGCCCAGGTAACGGTCATCGTCGCAACACCGGCCTTGGATGCGGAATAGTTGGTCTGCCCCATATTGCCAGCCCGGGATACACTGGAAATATTGATGATCACGCCACCGCTTCCCTTCTCCGCCATGATCCCAGCGGCAGCACGGGTGCAAAGGAATACACCGGTCAGGTTCACATCGATCACCGACTGCCACTGGGCCAGTGACATGCGATCGGTCACCTTGCCGTCTTTCACCTTCAGCAGCATGCCGTCACGCATAATACCGGCGTTATTCACCAGGACATCCAGCGTGCCGAAATCCGCAGTGATCGCCTCAAAGCAGTGGTCCACTGCTTCTTCACGGGAGACATCCACCACGTAACTTCTGGCCTCCGCCCCCGCGGCCTCACAGGCGGCGACACTCTCATCGAGACGCTCTTGATTCAGATCGAGCAGCGCCAACCGCGCACCGCGCTGGGCGAGATACACCGCCATGGAGCGCCCAAGACCCTGGCCCGCTCCGGTAATGGCTACAACGCTTTTTTCTACATTCATAAATCAGTTTTCCGAAAATACGTGTCCTGGACGTTCCCGCTGCGGGATGAGAACTGCCCCCCGGTATCCGCGTAGGTCGGTTGGGCAAGCGTAAACGGATGCCCGCTATTACCAGGAGTAACCCACGCCAACCGTCATTTTGGTGTCCTGTTTTTCGCTATCGATCGATGGCGTATTGTCGTACTGCCAAGCGTACTTCACTTCCATCAGGATACCTTTGACCAATGGCGTGCGAACGCCGATCTCCGCCGTACTCTGGTAGTCATCACTGGACTCGAATGACTGCAGCAGTTCCTGGTTGTAATAGATCTCGGGGCCCACATCAAATTTATAGCGATAGTTCCAGGCGGAGCGACCCGCAGCATAACGCGAGTCCCCGGTGGTATTGAGACTGGGGTCAATATACTCGTCCTTCAGACTGCTCACACCGCCCTGAATGGACAAGGCCGACTTATCGGTATCAAAAAACAGATAACCGAGACCGAGACCAAGGGTTGTGGTCAGGTCTATGTTGCGCGCTTCTTCGTGGACCAGGGAGCTGTTTCCCGCGGCAAACCATTTTTCCGCAAAAATCCACCGCAGATCGTAGCTCAGGCGGTATTTTTCCAGATCATCGATTTCCGGGTTGTTCTGGTTCTGATACTGGGTACCGATAATGTGGTGGAAATCTCCGTTGCGTATATCGAAGTTGGCATTAATATCCCAGTCTTCCCGCTCGCGGTTACCTTCTTCAAAAACCCCGGACGCTGCCACATTGCCGTGAAAGATAATCGGGTTTCCGACGAAGTTGACGTAGGGCTCTGCGCGGTCAATGGCGGGGAAATCCATTACCCACCCAGAGCCTTCATCACAGTAGAGTTCCCACTGCTCCTGACGGTGGCCCGCCAATGCGCAGGGTTCATCGCGCCCGGCGATCTTGAGGTCCTTGTCGGTTTCCAGAGACAGGATCTTGCCTTTTTCCACGGTGATCTCACCGAAGGTCTCGGAATTCCAGACCACGTTATCTTTCTCCACTAGCACCAGCTCACCGTAAATTCGGTCGCCGTTGGACAGGCTGAGTACACCGGCCTGGGCTTGCAGCGCGGCCGCACTGCAGGCCAGCAGAGTCAGGGTACTCTTTCGGGAAAAAAGTGCGGAAAACAGTGGAGTAATCGGAGAAAATCGGGGGACAACAGACAGCACGAAACAACCTTTCGATAGCTTTACATTATTAATTGTTCGAAACTAATAACTTAAGAGTTCGACACAGCGCAGAAGTTCACAAACTTCAGGATCAGAATTGGTGCAGAAACCTACATCAACTGACAATGATGCCACAACTCGCATCTTTCTTGCACTCGCGCGGGTACCGCAGGGACGGGTGGTCACCTACGGAAAACTGGCGGAATTGGCCGGGTTACCACGTGCAGCGAGGCTCGTCGGCCACACCTTGAGGAAACTGCCCGGGGATACCACCCTGCCGTGGCACCGGGTGATCAACGCCCA
This sequence comes from Microbulbifer elongatus, assembly GCF_021165935.1. Lineage (NCBI taxonomy): Bacteria > Pseudomonadati > Pseudomonadota > Gammaproteobacteria > Cellvibrionales > Microbulbiferaceae > Microbulbifer > Microbulbifer elongatus. The sequence continues at coordinate 3,468,221 of NZ_CP088953.1, forward strand.
GGGGAAAATCTCCCTCCCCCCGCCGGGTTCGCAACGTCAGAAGGAGCGCCTTGAAGCGGAAGGGGTGGTGTTGATTAGCGGAAAAGTGGATCTGGCCCGATATGGGTGGCCGCAGGCCGATGAACTCTAGGGCACCGCGGGTACCACCCTCAGCCCGGGGCCTGAAACGACAGGCCGACCGCTAGCCGGGCGCAGCCTCTTTGGCGAGCGCCTCTTCGCGGCGGCTGCGCCACCACAGGTAGACCGCCAGCAGAATCGCCGGCACACCGATGATCGCGGCATAGGTAAAGAACAGGTTGTACCCTTGCGCATCCACCACGATACCCGAGAAACCACTGATAAACTTCCCTGGCAGCGCCATCAGCGAGCTGAACAGCGCGTACTGGGTGGCGGTATAGGCCTGGTTTGCGAGGCTCGACAAGTAGGCGATAAACACCGCATTGGAAAGCCCGGCGCTGACATTGTCGGCACTGATGACCAGCGCCAGCCAGGTTTTGTCCGGACCAATGTTGGCCAGGTGGGCAAACAGCAGGTTGGTTGCCGCCACCATCGCGGCACCCAGTATCAACGGGCGCATGATGCCAAAGCGCACCACTAACAGACCACCGAGAAATGAACCGAAGATGGTAAAGAAAAAGCCGAACACTTTCGTGATCTGGGCAATGTCACTTTTACTGAAGCCAAGATCCAGATAGAAAGGGTTGGCCATCACCCCCATGGCAATATCGCTTAGCCGGTAAACTCCAATAAACAGCAGGAGTACCAGGGCGAACCGGCCATTACGCTGGAAGAATTCGATAAACGGACAGGCAACTGCACGCACGAACCACTCCCAAATCCGGCTGTGCTGGCCACTGCCCAGCATCCGATCCACCCACTCGTGCTGAAACTCTTCCGCCATGGCTTTTACTTTGGCGTGATCCGGTTCAGAGATCAGCAAGGTGGTGATGACCCCTACTCCCATCAGCGCTGCCATGGTGGCATACGCGACAGACCAGTTCGCCAGTTCTGCCACGTACAAAGCCCCCGCACCCGCTACCAGCAAGGCAATGCGATAGCCGAACACATAGTTCGCGGCCATGGCCCCCTGTAAATTTCGGTCAACGGACTCGATGCGATAAGCATCGATCACCACGTCCTGGGATGCGGAACAAAAAGCCACTACCACCGCGAGAATCGCAACTTGTGTCAACGCCAGTTGCGGATTGACACTCGCCATACCCAGCAGGCCAAGCGCCACACCGATCTGCGCGGTAATCATCCAGCTGCGCCGTTTACCCATCACGCGCGTTAACAGGGGGATCTTCAGGTAGTCGATGACCGGTGCCCACAGCACCTTGATGGAAAAAGTGATGCCCACCCAGGCAAAGAAACCGATCGCCGTGCGGCTCACGCCATAATCGCGCAGCCAGGCTGTGAGCGTGGAAAACACTAGCAGCAGCGGCAGGCCGGCGGAAAAGCCGAGGAAAAACATCGCCAGCACTTTGGGCTTGAGGTAGACCCGGAGCGCCTCACCCCAGGTCATGTTCTGTTTTTGCATGGGCAGGCTCTGTTTCCTTTTATCGGCTTGCCTGATGTTCGGCGCTAGCGCCTGATCGCAATCAGCGGCTAGCGCCCAAATTTTAATTCCAGCTGCGCTTCTGCCAGTTTATTGGCATTGATCTGGTACGCCACCATCGCCGCTGGGCTATTTTCATCCAGGGGCAGCTGCTCCACCTTCAGCGCATAGACACGAAACTGATAGCGGTGTTCACCATGTCCCTCCGGCGGGCAGGCACCGCCATAGCCGGGACTGCCAAAATCGGTGCGGCTCTGAATCGCCTCCGGAATCAACCCGTTTTTGGGGTCGCCTGAGCCTTCCGGCAGGCCGCGCATCTGCGCGGGTATATTGAAAACCACCCAGTGCCACCAGCCGCTGCCGGTGGGCGCGTCCGGGTCGTGCATTACCAGAGCGAAACTTCGGGTCCCCTCCGGAGCACCCGACCACTTCAGATGGGGCGAGATATTCTCGCCATTGCAGCCAAACCCGTAATACCGGTGTTCGGCGCGCATCCGGTCACCTTCCGCGTAATCCGGCGACGTCAGCACAAATGGCTCGGCGCGGGCATCCAATGCAAATAGCAGCGCAGACAGAGCGACGAGCGGGAACAATATTCTCCCCAGTGTAGCAGTCTGCGGGCGACAGCCGCGCCACAGGCCATATCCCAGAACGTTCATACCAGTCCTCCCTTCCGGCCCCGTACAGCTTACTCAATTTGCCGCAGCAATAGCCGCCACCGCCGCCAGATCCATATTGCCACCGGTTAACACGATTACCGCCCGCTTGCCGCGAAAGCGCGCGGCGTGTTCAAGCACAGCCGCCAGTCCCGTCGCAGCAGACGGCTCAACCAGCTGCTTGGTGCGGCCCCAGAGCAGCGACAACGCGGTCACGATGTTTTGCTCGGAAACCGTCACAATGTCATTGACGCTCTCCCGGATTACCGCGAAGTTGCGCTCTCCCAGGGTTGTACGCAGGCCATCGGCGATCGTATCCGGAGTTTGCTCGGTCACACGTTTGCCCCCGCGAAAAGAGCGTTGCGCATCGTCAGCGCCTTCGGGTTCTGCCCCCAGTACCTTGACTTGCGGCGCCAGCGCGGAAACCGCCAATCCCACACCCGCCAACAGACCACCGCCGCCCACCGGCGCCACCAGCAGGTCGGGGGTAAAGCCCAGGGCGCGACACTGGCCGATGACTTCCTGGGCCACAGTCCCCTGCCCGGCAATGATCCGCGGGTCGTCAAACGGAGGCACAATATGCGCGCCGGTCTTTTCGACCACGTCCGCCAGGGCTGATTCGCGCGCCGCGAGGGTCGGTGCGCAAGGCACGATGTCTGCACCGTACCCGGCGACAGCCGCTTTTTTCGCGTCTGGCGCATTCTCCGGCATCACTACGGTGCAGCGGAGGCCCCGTAGGGCCGCTGCCCAGGCCAGGGCAGCCCCGTGATTCCCCGAGGAATGGGTCGCCACCCTGGTAGTGCCCGGTGGCAGATGAAACAGTGCATTGGCCGCACCTCGCGCCTTGAAGGCACCCACCTTCTGCAGGTGCTCGCACTTGAAGTAGATTTCGGCACCCAGTTGCGCATTGAGCGCCGATGAATGAATGAGGGGGGTGCGATGGACTATTCCAGAGAGGCGTTCGGCGGCGGTGAGCACGTCTGCCGCCACCGGCAGGCCCAGAGGAGACAAAGCGGAATCAGATAAAAATTCAGACACAGGTATTCGCTTTCGTGGGCCGCCAGCTACCAAAACAGCACATACAGTGCCATCAGTGTAATCCACATCAGCAGGGCTCGTGACAGCAGTGCCTGCATCGCTTCCACTTCCGCACCGCACAGTCGCTGCCCCTCATCAACGGCAACCCCAGCACTGCATTCACTGCTATCAATACCACCCAACGCCCCCTCCATATAATGCTCGAGCACATCCGGGGTGGTGGTTTCCCGGCAGGTCAGGCGCTCGCGCCACACCCGATAGCAGCCGGCGAAATTGCCCACAATTGCCAGGGTGAAACCCAGAGCGCGCACCGGGAGCCACTCAATCAGCCACAGCCAACGCGCCGCCAGCGTTCGATCCTGGGCAAGCAGGTCACCCTCTACGGGGTTCTGCGGCGCTCGCGCAAAAGCTTCCAACGCCATCTGGCTCATGCGATACAGCAGAGCCCCGGGCACCCCCAACAACAGGAACCAGAACAGCACTGCAAACAGTCGTTCGAAGGCTCGATAAACCGCTGCGCGAAAAACAACTCGGTGCAACGTCTGCGCATCCGGTGCCTGTCCCGCCGCACAGGCATCTTCGGTCGTCATCAGCGGGGCGGCAGCGGCTTTCGCCGCCTCCAGGTCCCCCTGGTACCAGGCGCGCAGGTAGTTTGCTAACGCATCGTTAAAGTTACCGCGCCCAAAGCTATACAATAACGCCGGCACACTAATGAGAATCACGCCCAGCCAACCCAGCAGCGACTCCGCCAGCGCCAGAACGATGGCAACCGCCACCACCGGCGCAAGCACCAGAATACCGAAGCCAATGCCCGCGCGAGCGCGCAACGATGGTTGACGAAATACCAGCGCTTGCCAGCGTCCGAACCAGGCATCGCGGTGTAGGGGCCCACCGGACCCCCAGATCTGAACAAGCCCCAACGCCAGCAGCACAATCAGAAGTGCCATAGCTCCCCCGCTATCATCTTTTTGGTTCAATACCCGCCGCAGCTGGTCCTCGGGCTTATTTGCCTGAGGTCGGCCCGGTGAGCTGATCCAACTTATTAAAATAAAGGTCCCAGTCAAATCCCGGACCCGGGTCCAGCTTGCGCCCCGGCGCAATGTCCGAGTGCCCGGTAATCCGCGACCGATCGATGGCCGGATAGGCCTCGAGAATAGCTTGCGTGACTTCCGCCAGTGTCTCGTACTGAGCCGGAGTGTAGGTATCGGTTTCCAGCCCCTCCAGCTCAATACCGATGGAGAAATCATTGCAGTTTTCACGCCCACAGAACATCGACTGCCCCGCGTGCCAGGCACGGGCATCAAACGGCACATACTGGGTAACCCGCCCGGTGCGATCGATCACCAGGTGGGCGGAGACTCGCAGAGTGGCGATTTCAGAAAAGTAGGGATGGGCATCGATATCCAGATGGCCGAGAAAGAACTCGTCAATATAGGGGCCACCGTACTGCCCCGGCGGAAGACTGATGCTGTGGATAACCAGCAGATCCACTTCGGTGTTGTCCGGGCGGGCATTGCAATGCGGACTTGCCACGCGACGAACACCCGACAGCCACCCTGACTGGACCTGATATTTCAAAACATAACTCCACCGGAACTGAGCAGGGAGCTATTTTATGGAAGCGAAGAAGTATCTGCCAATAGCGGCCCACATTTAAGATCAATGATATACCAATCCTGTGTGCCGCTGGCAGCAACCGGCGGGTTATACCCGAATGGGGATCTTGCTTTCACCACAGCTGCCCACCACATACTCCAGTGCCCGCTCAAACAGAGGCCCCTGCTCCAGTGGCAGCAACGCTTCGTCACGCAACGCGTGCGCCAACTGCAGGCGAGAGTATACGGCCACTTTGGCTCCCTGACGGTTAACGAACATAAACTGGTCCAACTCGCGGATAATCGCCGCGAGGCGACAGCGCACCGGCAGCTTTTCCGAGTGACGCAACAGGAACCAGCTGTCTTTGAGGTGGTAGGTCTGCTGCCAGTGGTTATCGTCGCTGGGTAGCGGCTTGAGGTCCGCCGGTTCCGTCACCGCAGCGTCGGTCACCACCTGCTGGATCTCTTCCACATCCGGCAGCGCTTTCTGGTCTGCCGGCAGTTCCAGCGCTTCATCCAGCACTTCAGTTTGCGCTGCTGGCGCAGCCACGCCGAGCATGGCGTCATCTTCAGCGACGGCGTCTTCCTCTACCGGAATAGCCAGCACGCTATCGGCCTCTCTACGCAACTCTTGCACCAGACGCTCGCGGGTCCGACGTTCGCGCTCAGACTCCACCCGTTCACCCAGGGTCTGACGCTCCCGGTACAACACTTCCAGTCCACCCATCAGCCGCTGGCGGTCACCGGCGCTCATGGACAGGGATTGCGCACCGTCTTCCAGACGCTTTTTCAAACCGGGTAACAGGCGCTGCATTTTCACGCTGCTCTCGGGCATCGGCGCTACCACGCTCCAGATCAGATCCCGCGCAGTGAGTACATGCTGACGCCACACACCACTATCCGTCCCCTCTTTCAGGCACGCGCGAAACAGCACACTACTCCACACACGGTTCAACCACTCGTGAACAATCTTCGGCAGTTTACGATCCGCAGTGAGGGTGTCATATACCGCAGCTACCCGCGCCTTGGCCGCCTCGACCCGCGCGGTTCCCTGAGCTTCGTCGATGGTGCGACGCTCCATTACCTCGGCGCGCCGACGTTCCCGCAGGGAAAACTCGCGGAAGGACTCCAGCAATTGCCGGAAAACGCGGTCGTCCCGGTCGTAACGGGACAATACCTCTTCGACAATAGTGCAGACCTCGCGGTAAAGCGGGTCATTCAGATAATTTTCCCCGGGTTGCCAGCCAATAGCCGCATCGGCGAGCTCATTCAGCAGGCGCCGCGCCGGGTGCCCGCTTTTGCTGAAAAATGCCTTATCACTCACCGCCAGTTTCAGCATCGGCAACTGCAGGCGAATCAACTGAACCTTAATAGGCTCCGCGAGATTGCGGTCCTCGAGCATAAACGAGAACAGCATGTCCACCAGACGGATTACTTCGCTGTCCAGCTCGTGCAGAGAAGCGCTCTGCTTGGACTCGACCAGGCGCTGTTGCAGCAACTCCGTCACGTTGATCAACTGGCCTGCCGCACTGGCCTGGGCAGGCAGGGAGGACTGGAACTGGCCCAGGTGCTGCAACAGCGTCGGGGTGGCCATGGCGGGTGCGCCGGCACCGGCGGGCAGGAGCCCCGGTGTACCGCTATATCCGCTCGCAGACCCGGCTCCAGCACTGCCTGCGGGAATGGCAGCGGCGGGGAATGTGCCGCCGGCGCCCGGGTCGCCGGCCAGCGTGTGGTAGCTGCCAGGGGGCATACCGGCCGCGCCAGAAGGCGCTCCCATTGGCGATACCTCAGTGGCAGCCCCTACGGGAGCCGCAGCAGATGACAGGGGGATCTCCCCCGCCTGGTTCCCCGGCCCAGCGGTCGCTGGTGCAGATGGGCGGCTGCGATGACGCAAAGGGTCTTCGATGGTTGGCAGAACTCCCTGCTCGATCAGTAGCGTATTGCAGGCCTCATAGAGTTCCCCCAGTCGATTCACCAGATGTAACTCAAACTTCTTCAACACTGTCATACGTGCGCGCAAGCACACGTCAATATCGTTCAGGACATCGACAAACGCATTGCAGATGGCAGCGGGACCCAGCGGCAGGTTTTCATCGTATATCTTGCTGGACAACAGTGTATCGAGGCGTAGAGACAGTGCCGCAATGGCCTCCGCGTAATCGCGGCGAATATTTGCCACCATGGAGCGGATGGCAACCTGCTGCTCAAGGTCGTCGTTATTAAGCAGGGAGAGACTTTTCAGGGAGGTACTCAGGTCCGGACTGACGTCATCACCGGACGCGTCGTTACGGGGGTTATGAAAGCGCTCCTCGATACCGTCGCACAACCCATCAATCAGGTTGCTCTGCTCTACTCGAATGACGCGAATCGCATGAAAGAGTTGATCCTGCTCGTCCTGCTGGTGCGCTTTTTCCGCCATCATAAACAGCGAATCATCGACCTGCGCGAAGACTTCCTCCGCACGGCCCTGAATCCACTGAATGGCTTTCTGGTTTACGAGGCTCACGTTTCTGGACAATTGTCTAGCATTTGTGCCCATCGCTGGGCTAGACTGGGCCTCTCGGGTATTGCCACTTTTCGCACCACCGGTAATCACAAATAGTTCGTTATTATTTCTTTCCATTTCGTCCTTGCTCACCCCGGCACGCCCTCCTGGCATCGGTTACGCCGCCTCATCACTGAGAAGCCGTTGCGCGCAATCCCCCAATACAACTACCCCGTAAAGCGCCCGCAACAGAAACGGCAATGACAGCCACCACAGATTCTCGACACCGAAAATCCCATCAGTGCCTGAACTGCAACTGGCTGATACGTAAAAATTGAAAAAAGTCTGACTTCAACGGGCGGTTAATCCCGATGAATAAAAGCTGCCGATCAATATCCAGCAAACCCAAACGACACGCAAGTACCAGAAAGGGCCATTTTTCGTAGATTTCTTTGAATATTGTGCGGATATACCAACACGACAGGAAAGGCAGGAGAAAAAAACGGACAGGATCGCGGGTAACCTGACGTTAAACCAGAGACCTACAAATTATTACAATTTTCTGACAACACAAAGTAACGTACTTTACATACGCCCGTCAAAAAACCCGCTTCGCTTCCAGGGCGCCTGTACCGAAGCGGGTATTCCTCGCGACAGTGGTTACGGGGAGAAAATCAGCGCATTTCACCGCGCGACTGTCGTACGGTTCCGATCACCGACTGCAGCGCGCGTTCGAACAGCATGCCATCGTCCATCGACATAAGCTCGCCTTTGCGCAGGGCAATAGCCAGCTCCGCCCGGGTAAATTCAGCGACCTTGGCACCATTGCGGTTGACGAAGATAAACTGATCGATGTCTTTGATGACCGCCGCCAGACGACAACGGAACTGCTCTTCCTCACCGCGCTTGAGCTCAAACCAACTTCCCTGGGCGAGACGGAAAGTCTGCTGCCAATGGGTATCGGTCTCTGGAATCTCTTCACGGATGACAGCATCCGGTTGCAGCTCGACTTCAGCCACCGCCTGCTCCAACTCTTCCATTTGCGGCAGCTCTACAACCGGTTCAACCGGCTCTTCGCGAACGGGGGGCTGAGGCGCGGATTCGGCCTCGTCCTCTACCGGGGCCTGACTGGCCGCTTCCGCAGCCATCGCGCGCGCTTCCTGCTCGACCTGCCGGCTGCGTTCTTCCAGCAACCGCTGCGCCAGAGCAAAGCGCTCCCGGTAAATTTCTTTGAGGCCGGCGAACATTCGACGGGCTTCAAAACTGTTCAGTGATACGGCCTCGACACCGGCCTTCAGACGTCCCTGCAACGTAGGCAGCAACCCCAGCAGCTGCTTGCGACTCTCTGGCATGGGAGCGTGTACACTCCAAACCAGATCCCTCGCGGTGCGCACATCGCGGCTCCAGCTTTCGCTCTCGGTGCCCTCTTTGATGCAGGTCAGGAACAGCATATTGGCCCAGACCTTTTCCAGCCACTCGGACACTACCGGTGGCAGATCCCGCTCCGCCATCAGCGCATCCATTACCGCAGCGACCCGTGCGCGCGCCGCCTTGGTTTTGGCCTTACCATCGGCCTCATCCACGATGCGCTGTTCGAGACGCTGGGCACGCTTGCGTTCACGCTCAATAAATTCGCGGAAAGACTCCAGCAGCGTGGAGAAGATATTGATATCCTGATCGAACTCCGCCAGTACCCGGGCAACCACTTCACCAATCTTTTTATACAGCGGGTCTTTTTCGTAATTGTCTTTGGCCTGCCAGCCGGTACAGGCGTCCGCAAGCTCGTTCAGCAGTTTGCGCGCCGGATGGCCGCCCTTGCTGAAAAAGGACTTGTCGGCAATGGCGACCTTGAGCAGCGGTAATTGCAGGCGCCCCAATTGGGATTTGATCGGCTCGGCGAGATTGCGGTCTTCCAGAATAAAAGAAAACAGCATCTCCACCAGCTTGATGATATCGCTGTCCATCTTGGCCAAGGCTGCGGACTGGCGCACTTCCACCAACCGCTCCTGCAGCATACTGTTGACATTCAACAGCTGCACTTCGCCATCACCATAGCTCTCGGGCAAATGCGATTGCAGTGCACCCAGGTGCGACAGCAGGTCCTGCGGTGCCATCGGCGCAGCGCCACTCCCCAGCGGCATCAGTCCATGCCCGGCATAGGCCCCCGGCTGCGATCCGCCCTGGTCGCCCTGCGCAGTAGATGCGGAGCCCGCCGGTTGCTGAGGGCGCGGTGCCGGCCGTTGCTGACGGGCAGCGCGACGCTGCTGCTTCAGAGACGGCAGCACACCCTGCTCGATAAACAGGTCGTTGCACTGCTGATAGACCTTGCCCAGATTCAGCATGACCATCTGCTCGAATTTTTTCAGCAGGGTCAGACGCGCGCGGATATGCAGGTCCAGAGCGCGCGAGGCCTCGATAAAAGCATCACAGATAGCGTCGGGGCCCAGGGGGTTGTTCTTGTCGTAGATCTTGACGGAAAGGAGCGTGTTGAGACGCAGGGTGATTTCGGTGAGTGGCTCGGCAAAGTCTCTCTTGGCATTGGCCACCATGGTGTCCACGGCAACCAGCTGTTCCAGGTCGTCGTTGTGCACCAGAGAAAGGTTATCCGCCGAGTAGGGGTCCTCCTCATCGGCACTGATTTCGCGCACCTGAAATCCCTGCTCGAGGGCATCGGCAAATCGCTCGACCAACCGGCGGCGCTCGACACGCAGCAGCCGCAAGGCCCGAAACAGGCCGTCCTGCTCTTCCTGACCGTGGGCTTTCTCGGCCATGGCAAACAGGGAATCGTCCACCTTGGCAAATACCTGCTTGGTGTGATCCATCAGCAGGGCCTTCGCCTTATCGCGCACGGCCACGACCGGTGGCGGCAGGGTAACCGAGCCACTGCGACGACTCTGCCCCGGTTCACTTTGGGCACCGCGCATGGATACCACATTGGACGCAACGGTCGGAGCTACACTATCGGTATCTTTCATTGCCATCTAGCCTCGCCGACCATTGCCTTCATCAATGAAGTGGTCGGGTGATGCGACACAGCGGCCCTGGGAAGCGCACTGTGCATGGTTTATTGAGTTTCCGGCCCTTTTGCCTGCTACCTCTCCGCTCAATTTCCAACCACTTTCCGGTGGAACAAAGAAACCGAGCACAAAAGAACGGATCGCCCTATCTTGGTCGACCGTTGATTCTAAGTACAGCGACCACCCAAGCACAACCTCCGTACAACTGGCACTATCGTTTTTGCGACCCTAATCACAGGCCTAGATGCTACCGGGCGCCCCCAGCGCCCCATAAAATACTCCGCGCCACTGCGCCCCACAGCGTCAGATTTGCTACTATGGCCGCCGTTTAAGCGCCCCCATTACGACGCGCCGCATCCACCCTCTTCCGCCCCCACTGTACGCCAGCCCGGGGCAAAGCACTATCGAGGTCCCAGCATGACACCGGCCGATACCAGCATCCCCAATCTCGCAGCAGACATCCAGCGTTCTGTAAGCGCTGCGCTGGCGGAGGATGTCGGGGATGGCGATATCACCGCGCAGCTGATTCCTGCCGATCGCACCGCGCGCGCCCGGGTGATTACCCGCGAAGACTGTGTTTTCTGCGGCCGCCCCTGGGTCGAAGAGGTGTTTCGTCAGCTGGACCCGGATCTGGATGTCATCTGGCATGTTGAGGATGGCCAGCAGGTAGCCGCCGACAGTGTACTTTTTGAACTCGACGGCAACGCCCGCAGCATCCTGACCGGCGAGCGCTGTGCGCTCAACTTTGTACAGACCCTGTCTGGCACCGCCACTACCGCGGCCAGCTATGCGGCCCTCGCCGCCGGTACGGAAATCAGAATCCTTGATACCCGCAAGACCATCCCCGGTCTGCGCACCGCGCAGAAATATGCGGTGCTGTGTGGGGGCTGTGATAACCACCGCATCGGCCTGTTCGACGCCTTCCTGATCAAGGAAAACCATATTGCCGCGGCGGGCGGCATTCACAACGCGGTGGCACAAGCACACCAGATCAAGCCCGGCGCGCTGGTAGAAGTGGAAGTGGAATCGATCGAGGAACTCGAGCAGGCGCTGGATGCAGGTGCCGATGTCATCATGCTGGACGAGTTCACCGACGAGATGACCGCACAAGCACTGTCACTGGCCAAGGGGCGCGCGAAAATCGAAATTTCCGGCAGCGTGAACGAAACCCGCCTGCAGCAGCTGGCGGGCCTCGACGTGGATTACATTTCTTCCGGAAGTCTGACCAAACACCTGCGTGCCATCGACCTGTCACTGCGACTGGATTCCGACTCCACCGCCTGACGCGCTACTACCTCGCGCAGGTGATAGCGGGGACGGCGTTTTACCTCCTCGTAGATCTTGCCGAGGTACTCGCCGATCACCCCCAGGCACAGCAGCTGCACACTGCCGATAAACAATACGGGGACCATAATGGATGCCCAACCGGGCACCGCGCTGCCGGAGAACATTTTGACCACCAGCACCCAGGCGATCAGCACCAGGGAAACGGTTCCCGCCAATAGCCCCAGAAGGGTGATGGCGCGCAGGGGCGCAATCGAATAGGCGGTGACCCCACGCCAGGCGAGCGACAGCATTCTGCGCAGTGGGTACTTGCTCTCTCCCGCCAGGCGCGGACGGCGTGCATAGGAAACCGTGGTGGAACGAAATCCGAGCTCGCGCACCATTCCCCGCAGAAACAGATTGGTTTCCGGGTATTCCAGCAGCGTGTCCACGGCGCGCCGGGACATCAGGCGGAAGTCCGCATGATTGAACACCAGGTCCACCCCCAGGCGCTGCATCACCCGGTAATAGCCTTCGGCGGTCATACGTTTGAACCAGGTATCCGTGTCCCGCTCGGTGCGCACGCCAAATACCACCTCATTGCCGGCGACAAACGCATCGATCATGGCCGCAATATTCTCCGGGCCATCCTGCAGGTCGGCGTCAATGCTGACCACCATATCCTCCGAGGTCTGCGACAGCCCGGCGTACAGCGCATTCTGATGACCGCGATTTCGCGACAGTGCCACCGCGACGATACGCGGATTCCGCAGTGCCAGCTGCTCCAGCATGGGCCAGGTAGCGTCGCGGCTGCCGTCGTCGACAAAATAGATTCTTGAACGCACATGGATGCGTCCAGCCTCGACAAGCCCGGCCACAACCGTCAGCAGTTCCTGCGCCGAGTCTGACAAGACTTCCTGTTCGTTGTAACAGGGCACAACAATCGCCAGAGAAGGCGGCGCACCCGCGCCGATAGGGTCGCTCATGGTCTCCATTTTCGCTCCCGGTATACCCAGAATTGATGCAGTACAAAGTTGCTTACCAGTGTGACGAGCGTGGCGGCCACCTGTGCCAGCAAGTAAGGTAAAAAAAGAAGGGACACGGTAAAACAGAGCGTATTCACCCCCAGCCCGATCGCCACGACCCCGGCAAAGCGCGGCAACGCCTGCGTGTGCCCGGCCTGCCCCTGGAAGGTGATATAGAAATTCAGTAGATAATTGAGCGCGGAGGCAACGCCGTAGGCAATAGCCGAAGCGAGCACTGCAAACACTCCCGCCAGCTCCACCAGCAGAACCAGCAGCAGGTACTGAACACCCGTTGCCAGCCCCCCGACCACCACGAAACTCCCGAACCTGCGAAGCAGCCGCATCACCGGCCGCCACCAGATCGGGGCCGGGCGCTGTGCAGCGGCGGGCCCACCCGGCTTACGCACTGACATGATCCGGAGCTGGAGGGTGGGCGGCCGCCGTTGCCGGCAGCGGCAATGCCGCCTTGTCGCCAGCATCGGCCACCGGTTCGTCTGTCTGTGTGTGTGTCGAACGGAGCCCGCCACCGGCTTCCAGGTGACGCCGCCGGCGCAGCACGCCCGCCAGTGCCACACCCTGGACCAGAAGAAATCCCTCCAGCGGTTTACGATAACGCCCCTCATTGACCGCGATGGGCAGCACGCCCTGCACCAGCAACCAGGTGGCCACCAACACAGCAAACAGGCGCACTTCCCGCAAACGCCGCCAGTAACACAAGGTACCCACCATCAATAGCAAGCACAGCGGTGCCCATAGCCAGCGACTGTGATGGTTAAGCCGTTCGATGAGGCGCGCGCGATTGTTGTCGGGCCAGGACGACCCAAAGAACAGATACACCAGGTTTTCACCGGTCAGGTGAAGATAACGCTCCATCGTCATTGGGTAGCGTGCCAGCGCCGCTCGCCAGTCTTCCGCTCCGTTGGCAATTTCGATACGCGCGTGTACCGCGCCTTCGCGGGTTGTGGTCCAGTCGCTCAGCGGCGCCAGGGGCTTTTCCCCTGTCGACGGGGAGCCAAACCAGTAATTCCACTGCGCGCCATCCTCGCGCAGATAGTGCACGTGTATTTCCCGCTTGCCGGAGCGCAGGTACAGTGCCACCAGCTGCCCGATACCATGGGGAGAAACCATATGCATTACCGCATAGCTGCGGTAGGCCAGCGGCCCCATCAGCAATGTCAGTACAAGAAGACTGAACCCCGCCTTGGCCAGTTTCTGGGGTTGCACCAGCCACAGCCACGTGGTCACCACCGCGGCCAGGGGGATGGCGATCCCCCGGGTGAGCCCGGCACAGGTCCACAGCACCACCATCAACAGGAAGCTCGCCAGGGTCTGTTTGCGCCGGCAGCGCCAGCTGGCGTAAAGCGCGGCTCCCAGCAGCGGCAGCAACAGTGTTTCCTGCATGAAATAGCTGTAGATCCCGATCCAGGAAGGCAATAGAGAAATCGCGGCCCACACCGCCGTGGCCTGCATGCGGGAGGGCAGCAACTCGCGGGCGAAGCGATACCAGATCCAGGGCGTCAGGCAGGCGAGCAACGCCGTATAGAACGCAATCAGCAGAGGCTCTTTCAGGGTCAGCTTGGCGAGCACACCGATGTACAGCTGGTACATCACTGGGTCGGTGAGGGTCATCGGATCAGTGCGCAGCGTTGCCGTGCCCTGCTCCCAGTGCCGTTGGGGGTCGCTCCAGATATGCGCGAGGGGGTTGTAGGTAAAAATATGCTCTACACGCAGCCAGATACCCAGTGCGATCAGAAAATACAGGCCGGCGTAAATCAGCCAGCGCCGATCGAGCTGCCGTAATTGCGGGGGCAAACCGCTCGCCAAGCCGCGCAGATTCCCGCTCATCGATACCACCGGCTCAGGCAGGTCTGGCCGGGGCGGAAGGCGCCGTTGATCCGGTCACCAGAGGCTCTACCGCCGGGGCATCGTCGCCGTGGTAGAACAGGCGACCGTTACCAAACCGCAGCAGCGGGAAGCGGCGTCCGATAAAGGCAAAGATACCCCGCTCTCCAATATAGCGCGCATAGGCTACATAGGTGGGATCCCAGGCAAGATGACGCTCCTCGGTGCGCGCACGCATGAAGTAAATGAAATTCACCATCAGCAACAGCAGGGACTGGCGCAGGGCTTCGGAGCCACTGGCGCTGACCATAAAGGGCATGGAGATCATCCACCAGGACAGGTTCTTGCTGATATAGGCCGGGTGTTTGGTGAAACGGTAGGGTCCGTTGGTCAGGATGCCGCGATGCGTCAGGTTGGAAAAGCGGATACCAAACGGAATGCTGGCCCACACATAAATCGCGATCAGCAACAGAATGATCGATCCCCACAGGGTGTAGGCCCAGGGGGTATCCCAGAACCAGTAGCCCCACGCCGGTGCATCGTCGTACTTGAGATAGGTACCGGAGAACAGGCTCCAGAACGGCTGATAACCGATCAGCGCCACGCCCCAACCGAGAAAGCTCGGCTCAGCGGTGCGGATATGGGAGTCAAACAGTCGCAGGGTGCACACATAACCCACGGTCACAAACAGCAGGTCGATGTAAAACAGGAAGTTGAAAGTGAAATCAAAAACAGACTTGAAGCTCACCAGCAGACGTGAGAAGTCAAAATTCAGCAGGTTGGTAAGATTGTTGCCCAGGTACACAAACATCAGCGGCAAGAAGAACAGTTTTACCAGCCATCCCAGGTACAACTGGCCAATGGTTTTTCCGGACACGCCTTTGCGGTTACCCATGATCCAGCTGCCCAGCTGCCAGTAGCTGTCCTTGGGCGACTGCATGGCGCCATCGACCAGATAGAAATACGGAACCGCAAGCAGCATCCACCAGGGCAGCACAGCTTTCACCACGGTGAAATAGTTGTCGTAGAACGAGCCGTGATATTCCGGAAACAGCCAGTAGACAAACGCGACGGAACCGACAGTAAGATAAAAGCCAAGCAGCTTCAGTGCCGTGCGACCAAGGCTGAAATTGACGCGACGAAAATCCAGGCCGGCGGAAGGGTTGCGCCAGGGCTTGAGGATCAGCCACTCCAGAATGATGATCGGCAACGCCAATGCTACCGCCACCACCACCAGAGACTGGGTCTTCACGTGCAGATCCTGCCCGTAGGCGCGCAGCCAGAATACCGCCGCCAGAGATAACCCCAGGGCGAACAGGTTGATCCAGATATTGGTTGGCGCCGCAGGACAGGACGGAACGGCAGCGGCGGTCGCCGACTGCTGCGCAGCGCCCGCGCCGGTCGACTTACGGGAGGCTTTTTTGCTTTTTATTTTTTTCATACTGGGTCCAACGGGAACTGCCAACTACCTTCGGGTCGCAACTACTCTGGTCGTACAGGGCGGCCACGCCACCGGTCATATTTGCGCCAGTTTACCCCTAACCCCGGGGTGCCGCCAGACGCGCACCAGCGTGGTACCTGAAGGGGAGAATCAGTCGGCAGCTCCGTCGTCAGACTCATCATCCGCGGTATACTGATCGGCGTGATGATGGTGGTGATGGGAGCCAGCAGAGGGTTCGACAGGAAGTTCTTCTGAGTGGGATTCCGTATGCGGGCCGTGCTGCCCGGCATGGCCCCCATGCTGGCCGTGATCGCCGTGACCAAAGCCCCCCCAAAGGGTCCACAGCCCGAACACGAATACCAGAGATGCCATGGACAGGCGTACGCCGGGTTTCTGGATCAGCGCGCGCAAACGGGTTGCCGCCACTCCCGTGGCCAGTACCGCCGGCGCCGTACCCAGGCCGAATGCAAACATGGCCAGCGCGGCTTGCGGCGCACTGCCCTGCGCCAGGGCATAGGTCAGCGCACTGTAAACAAGGCCGCAGGGCAACCAGCCCCACAGGGCCCCCAGAGCGACGGCCTGCGAAGTGGAATTGACCGGCAACAGACGCCGGGAGAGTGGCTGCAACCCGCGCCACAGCACGGCGCCGCCGCGCTCCAGCCACACCAGCCCGCGCCACCAGTTCGCCAGGTACAGGGCCATCGCAATCAGCATCAAACCGGCAACGACCCGCAGTGGTGCCAGACCGGCGGCTAGGTCCACCGCCAGATAGGCGCCGACGGCGCCGACAATCAGCCCCATCAGCGCATAACTGGCGATCCGGCCCGCGGAGTAACCCAGCAGTCTGGGCCACTGGGGCTTCTCGCCGGGCACCGCCAGCCCCAGCGCGCCGGAGATACCGCCGCACATCCCGATACAGTGGCTACTGCCAAAAAAGCCGATTGCCAGCGCCGCGGCCAGCACGCTCCATTCGGGCATCAGTCGCCCTTCCGCCGGTGGTTTTCCGCCGGCGCGCGATCAGCTTCAGACGCGCCTGGGGGCGGGACCACGTCATCGTCAAACAGGATACGGCGCCCCTCGGTCTCCAGGTCGTCGTACTGACCACTGTTTACCGCCCAGAAAAACAGCTTCACCGCGCCGGCGATGAAGAGAATCACAATGGGCACCAATAAGAAGATACTGTCCACGTATACCTCGGCAGGACAAACAAAAGATTACCAATGGGGCGCTCGCGCTACCCCTTCGGCTGCCAGCGGGACAGGCGCAGCGCGTTGACCACCACAATCAGCGAACTCAGGGACATGCCAATGGCCGCCGCCCAGGGGGGCACCAGCCCGAGAAACGCCAGGGGCAATGCCAGGGCGTTGTACAGGATCGCCCAACCCAGGTTCTGGCGAATAATTGTGCGGCACTTGCCTGCCAAAGCAAAGGCCCTCGGCAGAGCCTGCAGATCCCCCTGCAGCAAAATGGCATCCGCCCGGGATTGTGCCAGATCTGCCGCCGACATCATGGCAACGGAAACATCGGCCCCGGACAGCACCGGAACATCGTTGATGCCGTCACCAATCATCAATACCCGCTCGCCCTCCCCCTGCAGTGCCTTCAGGCGGCGAAGCTTGTGCTCCGGTGAGGCCCCGGCACGATATTCGGCAATACCCACGCACTCCGCGACCCGCGGCACTTCTGCCGACTGGTCGCCGCTGAGAAGCTCGGAATTGACCCCCTGTGCGGCCAGCATGGCAACCGCATCCGGCGCAGTGGGGCGCAGCGCATCTCCCAGGCCCAGCCAGGCCACGGGCCCGCGCTGATCTCCCAACATTAACCACTGGCCCTGAGCAGACGGGACCTGCGGGTCCGCTATGGGTATCGCGGTTGCGCGATCAGCGAGCTCGAGCACGAATCCGGGGGCACCGAGGCGGTACACCTGTCCGTCACAGCGCCCCTCCACACCGCAGCCGGTCACCGAACGCAGCCCATCGGCAGCGCGATTGCCAAACCAGGGCCGGAACGCGCGCGCCAGCGGGTGATTGTTGCGGGCCTCCAGCGCTGCGGCGATATCTCGCGCCGCCTCCTCACTGATACCGGTACGCAGCGGGTGAACCGCGCGTAGCTGCGGTGCCCCTTCCGTGAGGGTCCCGGTCTTGTCGAAAATCACCCGCGTCACTCGTGGCAGCGCTTCGAGCACATGCCCACGAGCCACCAGCAGCCCGAGCTGCTGCAGGCGCAGTGTTGCAGCAGCCAGTGCAGCGGGCGTCGCCAGAGACAGAGCGCAGGGACAGGTGACCACGAGCACGGAAAGTGCCACCCAGAAGGCCCGCTCCGGCGCCTGCTGCCACCAGAATACAAAAGCCGCCACTGAAATCATCAAGACTGCGGCAATAAACCGCCCGGCAATGCGATCGGCCAGCGCGGCCTGCGCGGGCTTATCCAGTTGCGCCTGCTCGACCAACTTTTCAATGGCCGACAGCCGGGTGCCACTACCGGCGGCAGTGATACGCACCGTCAGAGAGGAGTCGCCGTTGACGCTGCCGGCGAATACCGCACTGCCGGCCTGTTTCTGCTGCAGCGCCGATTCACCGGTCAGTACCGATTCATCCACACCGCTGGCTCCCTCGGTAACCACGCCATCCACAGGCACGGTATCCCCGGGTCGCAACAGAATGCTTTCGCCCTCGGCCAGGGCGGCAACCGGAACCGACTCCACCTCGCCATCACGCCCCAGTCGCAGTGCCGCCAGCGGCAGCAGCTGCGCGAGGCCGCCGCTGGCCAGGCCCGCCTTGTGCCTCGCCCGCATTTCCACAAAGCGTCCCAGCAACAGGAAGAAGGTGAACATGGAAACGGACTCGAAGTAGACCTCACCGGTATCAAACACCGTGGCATAAACACTGGCGCCATAGGCGAGGCCGATGGCCAGGGAAACCGGAACATCCATCACCAGGTGGCTACTGCGCAAGGCACGCCAGGCGGCGCCGAAAAAGGGTTGAGCTGCATAGCAGACCACCGGCGTGGCCACCACCAGAGACACCCAGCGGAAGAACTGCTCAAACTGAAGGTCAATGCCCTTACTGCCACCAAAATACAGGGCGATGGCAAACATCATCACCTGCATGGTTCCGAGCCCGGCGACGCCGAGGCGACGAATTGCCCCGCGGCGCTCCTGCTGCAGCATACGTTCACTGTTCGCAGCGGTCGCGGGCGATGGACGATAACCAATGGAAGCCAGGGCAGAAAAGATCGCACTGACCGCAACCCGGTGCGGGTCGAAGACAATTTGTGCGCGGTGGGTACTGGCATTGACGGATACCCGCGCCACCCCCGCCAGTGACATCAGCTGTTTTTCTATCAGCCAGACACAGGCGGCACAGGTGATACCGCCCACCAGCAAGCTCACCACCTGCAGCTTGTGTGGGTTTTCAATACCGGGCAGTGTGCCAGAGTATGCGCGCACGAACTCACTCTGCACCTGGGGCAGGTCATATGCCTGCCAGCGCTGCCGCTCCGACCCACCTTCCGGGCGCTCACTGTTCTGCTCGCGAAAGCGATAAAAGTTATCCAGCCCCCCCGCCACAATAGCGCCCGCCACCGCTTCACAACCGGGGCAACACATAGCGCGCGCTATCCCATCGATTTTGACGGAATAATGGCTACCTTCGGCAACTGGCAGACCACAGTGAAAACAGGCGTTTTCACTGTCCGGGGAGTGCGAGGTGACGTTCGAGGAAGACTTCGAAGGCGTGTCGGTGGTGGTTTCGAGCGGTTCGATCATTGAGTCACTGCTCGACGGGTTTCAGGGGCACTCCGTTGCCAATATTGAAATTGATCTCGCCTTTCAGGCGCCACTGTGCCTCGCTCTCCTGCTCGCCCAGCGGGCTTACCTGCAGATACCAACGGTGCTGCAAGGGCGCGGCTACCTGTCCACGGTAGCGGCCCGTGGAAATTTCTTGCAGCAGGATACGCTCATCCAGATCCGCTTCCACCGGGTGGCTCAGCACCAGTACCAGTGACTCCGGATAGCCAGGCAGGTCGCCGCGCAGATCCAGGGACACGGTTTTGTCTTCCGGCGAAAACAGGATCATTCCGGCCAGGTTCATGGCCTTCGCCCGCTGATCCTGTTCCGCGCTGTAGTGGTACAGACGGCTGTCCTTGTAATAGGTATCACTGACCACATCGTCACCGTGACGCACGGCGACGGAGACCAGAACGAAGGATACGATCACCACCAGTATCAGCGGTGACATAACCATCCAGAACCAGGGTTCGCGAAACCAGGGTGCGGTCTTGTTGGAATTTGCTTTTTGAGACACAGAATCAACCAAAATCTGCTGAAACCCGGTGGAGCAGCGGTGCCTTCAGCCCCGCTCCGCCCGACCTGGTCTGTTTACTTGGGGCCGATAAACACCGTTTTGTGTCGATCGTTGAGTTCCGGTGCACCCTTCGCCTGGATCTCGATATAAATATCGTGCTTGGTGTCCTGCAGCTGCTTCTTCGGCACACTGACCCGAATGGGCACGGAGTATAACTCGCCCGGGTTCACCAGTGGGCTTTGCTGCATGCGTAGCGAATAATCGTACCCGGGCTTGCCGGTGATTCGAATGCTGAACTCGTGGGGCCGCTGATCCATATTGTTGATCTTGACCGTGTAGACATTCTGCACCATCCCCTGGGAAATGCGATACATGCGCGCGCCGCGGTCACGCAATACTTCCGCCTGCACCGGAGAGCGGGTGGCCACCTCATAGGAGAAGGCTCCGATCAACAGCAGCAGCACCAGACCATAACCCACCAACCGCGGCCGTATATACTGGGTTTTGCCGGTTTCCAGCTCGTCTTCCGAGGTGAAACGGATCAACCCCCGCGGGTACTGCATTTTGTCCATTACGCTATTGCAAGCGTCCACACAAAGGCCGCAATTGATGCACTCGTACTGCATGCCATCGCGAATATCGATATCCACCGGGCACACCTGCACACACCAGTAACAGTCGATGCAGTCGCCCAGGCCCTGGGCCTTGTAATCCACACCCTTCTTACGTGGCCCACGGGCTTCCCCACGCCTGGCATCGTAATACACCGCCAGTGTGTCCTTGTCGTACATGACCGACTGAAAGCGTGCATAGGGGCACATATATTTGCACACCTGCTCGCGCATAAAGCCTGCATTGAAGTAGGTGGCAAACATAAAGAATGCGACCCAGAAAGCTCCCTGTGGATGTGCGGTAAAGGTTGCGAGATCGACCACTAGATCGCGGATACCATAAAAGTATCCGACAAACGCCAGGGCCGTGGCGAGGGATATCAGCAGCCAGATCGCGTGCGTGCCCCCCTTGCGCAGCACCTTCTCGGCGCTCCAGGGAGCGGCATCCAGTTTCATGCGTTTCGCACGGTCACCTTCACATACCCGCTCGGCCCAGATAAACATCAGCGTCCATACGGTTTGCGGACAGGTAAAGCCACACCAGACCCGCCCCAGCCAGGTGGTGACCGCAAACAGAGCAAATGCAGAGATAATCAACAGAGCAGCAAGCAGGATGCCGTCTTGCGGGCCAAAGGTCGCCCACAGTATGTGGAACTGCCGCGCGGGCAAATCGAAATGTACGGCCTGGCGCCCATCGATATTGAGCCAGGGAATAAAGAAAAATGCGAGTAACAGAGGCAGGCCGGTATATTTGCGGATACGGGTATAAACGCCGCGGATATGCCGGATATAGACCTTGTCGTCTGACTCGTAGAGCATGCGATAGCGGACTTCGCCACCACCTTCCTGCTCTTCCCGGGTAGGAATTCTATCGCTCACAAAACCTCGCTTGCCCGAAGGGACTCGGGATGGATACTGCAATCATTGCAATGAGGCTTGTTCTTCTTCCCTGCAGTGCCATTCCCTGTGGACAATGGGGGCTCGCGCCCCCATTGACTGAAGTGGCGCAAACTGGGTTGCGCCAATGCGATCCACTTATTGCTGCACGTCTTCCTGACGGGACAGACTGTAGACATAAGCGGCGACCAGACGGATCTTGTCTTCCCGCAGCTTGTCTTTCTGGGAGGGCATGTTATTGCTTCGGCCGCCACGCACGGTGTGCTGAATTTCTTCACGGGTGCCGCCATAGAGCCAGATATCGTCGGTCAGGTTCGGTGCACCCAGTGCCTGGTTGCCCTTCCCGTCCGCTCCGTGACACGCCATGCACACGGTACCGAATACCTGCTTACCCTGCTCGGCGAGGGCGGCATCATGCTCCAGACCATTCATGGCCAGAACATATTCGGTGACATTCTTCACCCCGTCTTCGCCGATGATCGGCCCCTGCGGCGGCATCAGCCCCTGGCGGCCGTTGTGCAGTGTTTCCAGAATTTTCTCCGGAGTGCCGCCATACAGCCAGTCATTGTCGGTCAGGTTCGGGAAACCGTAGTTACCGCCGCCGTCCGCGCCATGACAGACCGCGCAGTTGTTGGCAAAAATACGCGCTCCCATTTTCAGCGCTTCGCGATTCTCGGCAATTTCCTCGATCGGCATATCCACATACTGGCCAAAGTTCTCTTTGAACTCAGCCTGGGCCTTGGCCTCCGAGGCTTTCAGGGCACCGACAGACGTCCAACCGGCGATCCCTTTAAAGTTACCCATGCCCGGATAAATCACCAGATAGGCGGCGGAAAATACCAGTGTGAAAATGAACAACAGGAACCACCACTTGGGCAGTGGGTTGTCATACTCCTCGATGCCATCGTACACGTGGCCGGTGGTGCGGTTTTCCGGGTCGTCCTGATCGTCGACCGCCACTTTGCGGTTTGCAAAGAGAACCCAAGTTACCAATGCGAGATTGGCGAGGGTGAGCACAATTACCCAAACACTCCAAAATGTACTCATTTGTCCTGCCCCTGTTCCTGTTTCTTACCGGCCTCGTCGCCAGTGGTGCTTTCGCTCTCGCGAGCGGACTTGTCTAGAGTTTCCTGCTCATCGGCGAATGGCAGCTTTGCATCTTCCTCAAAACGCTTTTTGCGCTTGGGAGAGAAAGCCCACCAGCACACCGCGAGGAATGCCAGTGCGCCGAGAACAACGGCAATCTGCCGCAGAATATCGATAGTCACCGATTACCTCGCTTAGCGTTTCTGCTGTACCAGGATGCCCAGCTGCTGCAGGTAGGCGACCAGAGCATCAATCTCGGTAACGCGACCGCCCACAAAGGGTTTGCTGGCGTTGGCGATATCTTCATCGGTGTAGGGAACACCCACCGCGCGCAGTGCCTTCATCTTTCTCGCCGTATGTTCCCCGGTGACGATATTGTCAAACAACCAGGGGTAAGACGGCATGATGGATTCCGGTACCACGTTGCGCGGATCGTACAGGTGCGCACGATGCCACTCATCGGAATAACGGCCACCCACGCGGGCGAGATCAGGGCCGGTACGCTTGGAGCCCCACAGGAAGGGGTGCTCATACACGGACTCCTGAGCCATGGAGTAGTGGCCATAGCGCTCTACTTCCGCGCGCAGCGGGCGCACCATCTGGGTGTGGCATACGTGGCAGCCTTCGCGGATGTAAATGTCGCGGCCTTCCAGCTCAACCGGGCCCAGAGGCTTCAGGCCTGCAATGGGCTCATTGTTGTTGGTGGTGAAAAACTGGGGAACGATTTCCACCAGGGCACCGAAGCTGATCGCGACCACGATCAGCACCATCATCAGGCCGATGTTCTTTTCTACGATGTCATGATTTTTCACGATCGTTTCCCCTTAAGCATTCTTCGCAATCGGCAGGTTTTCGTCGTGCCGCACTTCGCCTTCTTTCGGCTCGTCGGTAACGGTGCGGAATACGTTGTACGCCATCAGGAACATGCCGGTCAGGAAGAAGGCACCACCCAGCCAGCGCACGATATAGCCCGGGTGGCTGGCAATCACACTCTCCACAAAGCTGTAGGTCAGAGTGCCGTCGGCGTTGAAGGCGCGCCACATCAGGCCCTGGGTAATACCGTTCACCCACATCGCAGCGATGTACAGAACGGTGCCCACGGTGGCGAGCCAGAAGTGCGCATTGATCAGCTTGACGCTGTACATTTCCTTGCGCCCCCAGAGGACCGGCACCAGGTGATACAGGGCACCAATGGAGATCATCGCCACCCAGCCGAGTGCGCCGGAGTGCACGTGACCAATAGTCCAGTCGGTATTGTGGGACAGTGCGTTTACGGTCTTGATGGACATCATCGGACCTTCAAAGGTGGACATACCATAGAAGGACAGGGACACCACCAGGAAACGCAGGGTCGGGTCAGTGCGCAGTTTGTGCCAGGCACCGGACAGAGTCATGATGCCGTTGATCATGCCACCCCAGGAAGGTGCAAGCAGAATCACAGACATGATCATCGCCAGGCTCTGGGTCCAGTCCGGCAGTGCCGAGTAATGCAGGTGGTGACCACCGGCCCAGACGTAGATCGAAATCAACGCCCAGAAGTGCACGATGGATAGCTGGTAAGAGTAAACCGGGCGACCGGCCTGCTTCGGCACGAAGTAATACATGATGCCGAGGAAGGCGGCAGTGAGGAAGAAACCGACCGCGTTGTGGCCGTACCACCACTGGATCATCGCATCCTTGGTGCCGGAGAAAATGGAATAGGACTTGAACGGCGCAACCGGAATTTCCAGGTTGTTGACGATATGCAACGCGGCGATGGTGATGATATAGGCGCCGAAGAACCAGTTTGCCACATAGATATGAGAGGTACGGCGCTTGGCAATGGTGCCGAAGAACACGATTGCATAGGCAATCCACACCAGGGCAATCAGGATATCAATCGGCCATTCCAGCTCCGCATACTCCTTACTGGAGGTGTAACCCAGCGGCAGTGTAATTGCAGCGGCGATAATGACGACCTGCCATCCCCAGAAGGTGAATGGAATCAGCCAGCCACCCCACAGACGGGTCTGACAGGTACGCTGCACCACATAATAAGAAGTCGCAAACAGCACGCTGCCGCCAAACGCGAAAATAACCGCGTTGGTATGCAACGGACGCAGACGACCAAAGTGGGTGAAAGGCTGCCACAGATCGTTCAGCGCCGGCCAGGCCAGCTGTGCGGCGATCAGGACGCCGACGCCCATACCAAAAATACCCCAGACCACCGACATGATGGTGAACTGGCGCACAATGTTGTAGTCATAGTCCGGCAGCTTGCCGGCCTCTGCCACTGTAGTCGTCATTGTGTTACTTCCGTTGCTTTTAGAGATTCGTTTCCGTCAACGCGGGGCACTCGCCATAATCACCAATAGGGGGCGGCGGCTATACCCTTCACGGTAGACCGGGTGGGCACAGGAACGACGATTTAAACGCTGTTATCGCCCTTCCCGGCTGATTTAGATCAAGTCTCTGCCCTTACCTGCCGCAATACGCAGGCGCAAGGCGTTCAGTTTGATGAAGCCCTCGGCATCCTTCTGGTCGTAGGCCCCGGCATCGTCCTCAAAGGTGGCGATCTTTTCATCAAACAGGCTATCTTCAGAGCGGCGACCGACAGCGGACACACTGCCTTTATACAATTTCAGGCGTACTTCACCGTTTACCACCGACTGGGACTGATCAATGGCGGCCTGCAGCATTTCGCGCTCAGGGGACCACCAGTAACCGTTGTAAATCAGTTTCGCGTAGCGCGGCATCAACTCGTCTTTAAGGTGCGCCACTTCGCGATCCAGAGTAATGGACTCAATCGCGCGGTGCGCTTTCAGCAGGATGGTGCCGCCGGGAGTTTCGTAACAGCCGCGGGATTTCATGCCCACGTAGCGGTTTTCCACGATATCCAGTCGGCCAATACCGTTGGCACCACCGAGCTTGTTCAGTTTCTCCAGCAGGGTCGCCGGGCTCAGACGCTCACCGTCAATGGCAACCGGGTCGCCGTTTTCGTATTGCAGGGTGATGTAAGTGGGCTTGTCCGGGGCCGCTTCCGGGCTGACGCTCCAGCGCCACATATCTTCTTCCGCTTCCGCCCAGGGCTCTTCCAACACACCGCCCTCGTAGGAGATGTGCAGCAGGTTAGCGTCCATGGAGTAAGGGGACTTTTTCTTCTTGTTGGAAAAGTCCACCGGAATCTTGTGCTGCTCACAGTACTGCATGAGCCTTTCGCGGGAGTTCAGATCCCACTCACGCCAGGGTGCGATAACCTGGATTCCTGGCTTCAGGGCATAGGCGCCCAGCTCGAAACGCACCTGGTCGTTACCTTTTCCGGTGGCCCCATGGGAAATGGCATCTGCGCCGGTTTCGTTGGCAATCTCGATCAGGCGCTTGGCGATCAGTGGGCGGGCGATGGAGGTACCCAGCAGGTACTCACCTTCATATATGGTATTGGCGCGGAACATCGGGAATACGAAATCGCGCACGAACTCTTCGCGCAGGTCGTCGATGTAGATCTCTTTCACGCCCAGAGCTTCGGCCTTGGCACGTGCCGGCTCCACTTCTTCACCCTGACCGATATCGGCGGTAAAGGTGACAACCTCACACCCATAGGTATCCTGCAGCCAGCGTACGATTACCGAAGTATCGAGCCCGCCGGAATATGCCAATACCACCTTATCGATCTTGCTCATTACTATCCTCTGTATAGTGGGCCCGTGCATGCGGGCTGTGCCGTCACTCCAGACGCACTGCCGCCGTAACGGGCTGTGCACCTGTGAAAACTGTCGGTCTGGGGGGATTATTTTTGGATGTGTGCCCAGGTACTGCGGGTAGGCCGCCTTTTTTCGGGGCGCGATTGTAGCGCCTAGAACGGCATACGACTAGCACCAGACGGCCAGCCGAAAGATCGCACAAAAAGCAGGCAGCGCATCTGCTTACTTTACATTCAATCTGGCGAGAAATGAGACATTCGCTGCAGTTTTCGCAATTTTTTGACGCTTCGGGTAGCATCGGCGCCGCGATCAATCCGGGAGGAGATATTCGGTGGAGCCCAAACAGCAAATTACGCTGCGTAAACCAGATGACTGGCACATTCATTTGCGCGATGGCACAGCCTTACCGCGCACCGTAGGAGACGCCGCCGACCAGTTTCAACGGGCCATCGTCATGCCCAATCTGGTGCCGCCCGTTGTCAACGCCGCCGACGCCCTGGCCTACCAATCGCGTATTCAGGCGGCCATCCCGGAAGGCAACGCCTTCACGCCGCTGATGGTGATCTATCTGACCGATAACACCTCCGCAGAGGTGGTCCAGCAGGCGCACGCCGCCGGAGTGGTTGCCGCCAAACTCTACCCGGCCGGTGCCACCACCAATTCCGACTCCGGCGTCACCGACGTCGCCAATATCTATCCGGCGCTGGAAGCCATGCAGTCCTGCGGGATGAAACTGTTGCTACACGGCGAGGTGACCACCAGCGACATCGACATTTTCGACCGCGAGCGGGTGTTTATCGAAAACATTCTCGAGCCGGTCGTGGACGATTTTCCCAATCTGAAAATTGTGCTCGAGCACATCACTACCGCCCATGCTGCGGAGTTTGTGGCCCAGGCCCGCGAGGGCGTTGCCGCCACCATCACTGCGCACCACCTGCTGTACAACCGCAACCATATGCTGGTAGGCGGCATCCGCCCGCATTACTACTGTCTGCCGATCCTGAAACGCGGCTACCACCAGAATGCGCTGATCGAAGCCGCGACCAGTGGCAACCCGAAATTTTTCCTCGGCACGGATTCCGCCCCCCACACACAGGGTAAAAAGGAAACCTCCTGCGGCTGTGCCGGGTGCTACACCGCTTTCAGCGCGATCGAGCTCTATGCGGAAGCCTTCGAGCGCGCCGGCAAACTGGACAAACTGGAAGGTTTCGCCAGCGATTTCGGCCCCGACTTCTATGGCCTGCCGCGCAATACCGATACCATTACACTGGTGCGCGAGCCCTGGACCCTTCCCGCGGGCCTGCAGATGGGCGACGACGCCCTGATACCACTGGCCGCCGGCGAAACCTTGAACTGGCGCCGGGTATAATCCCCGGTACCACCGCAAATTTGAATTGGCTTAGACCTCAGGATACCCGTGACCCCAGCAGAAACGCCCAACGGCCCCAAAAGTCTTCTGGCTCAACGCTTCCGCGGCTTTCTGCCGGTGGTGCTGGACCTGGAAACCGCGGGCTTTAACGCCCGCACCGACGCTCTGCTGGAAGTGTCGGCGGTCATCCTGAATATGGATGAAGCGGGCACCCTCTACCCGGAGGAGACCCATAGCTTCCATATCGAGCCCTTCGAGGGGGCGAATATCGAACAGTCTGCGCTGGACTTTATCGGCGTAGACCTGGACTCGCCGGATCGCGACGCCTGGCCAGAGGAAATTGCCTTACCGGAACTGTTCCGACAGATCCGTCGCGCCATCAAGAATCACAGTTGCACACGCGCCATTATGGTGGCGCACAATGCACACTTTGATCTGGGTTTTATCAATGCCGCAGTGGCACGCTGTGGCCTGAAGCGCAACCCGTTCCACCCCTTCTCCTGTATGGACACCGCCACCCTGGCGGGACTGGCCTACGGACAGACGGTGCTCGCCAAAGCCTGCCAGACCGCGGGAATGGCCTTCGACAATAGCGCTGCGCATTCCGCGGAATACGATGCGGAAAAAACCGCCGAGCTGTTCTGTGGCATCGTCAACCGCTGGCGCGATCTGGGCGGATGGCCGCTGGCAGCCGCTACGGACGACTTGCCGGCAGAAGACGCGGGCTGACCGCCCCCTTGCATACGACTTAGGTCGCATATTCACCGTTTCGGCCCCTCGCTAGGCTGGGGTTGCTTCCAATAAAAATAACGGTGAAAGCGATGAAACATTTCGAGCAGCGCAAGCTCCTGGGCGCAGGCCTGGGTCTATCTCTATTGCTGGGTACGGCAGCGGCAGACGCCGGTAGCTGGCAACAGAATGTCGCTATTGGCGGCTTCAACAAGGTTCATATTTACACCCCAGACTCAAATTCCCCCATCGGCGATGGCAAATCGCTGCTGGTGGTACTGCACGGGTGCACCCAATCCATCGATGCCTACCTGGGCGCAAATCTGGAACAGGCCGCGGAAGAATACGGCATGGTAGTGGCAGTACCCGATGCCATGAACAAGGCCGGCTTCAGTTGCTGGTCCTATTGGCAGGGCACCCGTTCACGTACCGCCGGTGACTACAAGAACCTGATCACGCTGGCAAATACCATGAGTGGTGATTCCAGTCGTGGCATAGATCCGAATCAGGTATATATCGCAGGCTTATCCTCTGGCGCTGCATTTGCCAATACCACCGCCTGTATCGCCCCGGACGTCTTTGCGGGTATGGGGATCAGCGCAGGGCCGAGTATCGGTACCAGCTCCAGTGGTGCCATCGGCAGCTGCGAGACCGCCAACGTCACCAGCCGCTGTAATTCGTACGCCGGCGGCTACGCCGATCACTTTGACACCCAGGTGGCATCCATCGCCCACGGCACCAACGACACTACCGTAGACGATTGTTACAACACCCAGAATGCGGAAGGTATGGCCGGTGTCTATGGTGTCGTTCAACTTCCCGGTACCAACACGTATACGGATAGCGGTCGCAGTGCTAGCGAAACCCTGTGGCAAGACGGGCGTGTCTCCATGCTCTGGCTGAATGGTGTCGACCACGCCTGGTCAGGCGGTCAGGGCGCCAGCGGCAGCTACATCAGTGGTGCGGGTATCAATTACGCCAGTTACTTGGGCCAGTATTTCATCGACAACAATCAGCGCGTCGACCGCAACAGCGGACCGGTCATCAGTGATATCAGTATCAGCACCAGCGGCAGCCAGGTACTGGTCAGCGGGCAGGCAATGGACGCCGAAGGCAGCGTGCAAAGCGTTGATGCCACCTTTGACGGAGACACCAGCAGTTCGGTGAGTGGAGGCACCGACGCCAGTGGTTTTTTTTCATTGACCAGCCCGCCGCTGGCGGATGGCCTTTATGAAGTCACCGTCACCGCAACAGACGATGAAGAGGCCGCTGGAGAACCCTACCTGTCGACTGTGCGGGTAGGTCCGGAGCCGCCGGCCATGGCGCCGGAGCTGAGCAACCTCAGCGCCCATGTGGCCGGTCAGTGCGTTTCTGTGAGTGGCAATGTGGTCGATCAGAATCAGGATCTCGAAAGCGTCACCATCGCATTCAGCAATGGCAGCATCAACGCATCAGTGGCAGGCACCGACTTCTCCGGTGAGCAGTGCGATCTGCCCGGCGGCGCAGGAACCGCCACGGTAACCGCGACGGATATGGCGGGCCTGAGCAGTAGCTCGAGTGTAAGCTTCGTCGCCGATGCCGGCGTCACTGCGACCCTTGACCAGCACATCGCTGCTGGCCGCCTCGACTACACCAACTACGCCAACTGCTACCTGGAATACAGCAGCGCCAGCTTTCGCCTGGATGAATTTCCCGTTAGCGGTGGTCAGTGCCAGTGGCGGGACACCGATGCGTCCTGCAACGGCCCCCAGGTAGCCTGCACTGGCAGTGCCAGTGGCGGAAGCAGTTCCAGTAGCTCTGGAGGCAGCAGTTCGAGCTCCGGCGGAAGTGGCTCGGGTGGCAACGGTGAAACCTGTACCGAGCACGCCACCTACAACTACTACCAGAAGACCGCCGGCCGCGCCTACAGTACTGGCAACCCCATGGCCCCGGACTATTTTGCCCAGGGTAGCGACGAGCCGATGTCTGGCTCAACCTGGGGTCTGAACACGCTTCACAGCAGCGACGGCAACACCTGGTCACTGGGTGGCTGTCCCTGACAGCCACCTGAACAATCGCAATCAATCACAGATAAAGGCCTGATAAATCAGGCCTTTATCGATTTACCAGGCAAGAAAATCTGCCCCCGCGCCACTCCGTGAACAGCGGGACAAGAAGGAGGCATTGTGGCGGGTGATTTTTTGCACAAATTGCGGTATTATCTGCCGTTCATGCATAAAAGTGGACAGAATTGTGGCTAAAAAAGCATCCAGCGCCAGCAAACGCGGCAAGGAAACCGTTTCTACGGAGTCGCGCGAAGCCATCGAAGCTCAGATTCAGGCGTTCCTTGCCAGTGGCGGCGAGATTGAGCAGGTGCCCAAAGGGGTCAGTGGTCAAACCAACACTTCTGGTCCCAAGCATATTACTCTCGGTAAGAAGCCCCGCGCCTGACCCAGTTGGTCCCGAGCGACCGACGATCTCAACCGTCCCCGGCTAGCCCGCGATACTCGCAGCCCCTTAAAAAGGGTTGCCGTTCTATTGTGACGCGCTGAAAAAGTGCTCCGCCTGAATGCCTCACCCCTGACCTCAGAACACCGGTGAACCCAGATAGCCGAGACACAAAAAAGGCGGGTTGTCCCCGCCTTTTTTCGCTTGCCGTCAAATTCCTGCGCTATGGCATTTCATCCAGTTCTGCCCCTTCTTTCACTGGCGGCATCAGATCTTCCTTGGAAGTCTTCATTGCCATCAGGACATTGGCTGCCACATACACGGAAGAGAACGTACCGATCACCACACCCACAATCAGCGCCAGGGAGAAATTGTGGATCAGCTCGCCGCCGAAGAACTGCAGCGCCCAGAGTACCAGTAAGGTGGTGAACGAGGTCATAAAGGTACGACTGAGCGTCTGGCTTATGGAGATATTGATGACCTCCTCCGGCTCGGCCTGACGAACTCTGCGGAAATTCTCCCGCACCCGGTCGTAAACCACAATGGTGTCATTGATTGAGTAACCGATCACCGCCAGTACCGCGGCGAGCACGGTTAAGTCGAAGTCCAGACGCAGAATGGCGAAGAAGCCCAGTACGATAATTACATCGTGGATCAGGGCCACTACCGCGCCTACGGCAAATTTGTACTGGAAACGCAGCGCTACATATGCCATTACCACCACCAGCGCGAACAGCATGCCCAGGCCGCCATCGTCGCGCAGCTCTTCACCGATCTGCGGGCCAACCATTTCCACCCGGCGCAGGTCAATGCTGCCGTCACTGTGCTGGCGCAATACGCCCACAACCTTATCGCCGACAGAGTTAGTCGCTTCTGCGTCGCGCGCATTCTGCTGCGCCTGCTGCTCGGCGACCTCTGGTGGCAGCTTGATCAGCAGCTCGCTGTCCGAGCCAAAATTCACCACCGCGGCGCCTTCGAAGCCCGCGTCCTCCAACTGGCTGCGCACATCTTCAATTTTCGGGGCATTTTCGTAGCCCACTTCAATCTGGGTACCGCCGGTAAAGTCGAGCCCGAGCTTCAGGCCGTTCATCGCCAGCGCCACAATGGAGGCGATGACCAGGACGAACGAAAATACAGCAGCGACTTTGCGCCAGCGCATGAAGTCGTATACACGCTTGCCCATATACTCGGTGATCTTGCCGTTCTCTTCTTTGGTATTGCTACTCATCACCCTTCCCTCAAATCCAGAGTTTCTGCACACGGCGGCCGCCGTAGAACAGGTTAATCAAAGCACGGGTGCCCATGATGGCGCTGAACATGGATGTCAGGATGCCGATCGACAGGGTGACCGCGAAGCCCTGTACCGGGCCGGAGCCGATGGCGTACAAGATGACAGCCACAATCAGGGTGGTGATGTTGGCGTCGACAATGGCACTGTAGGCATTATCGAAACCGGAGTTGATCGCGGATTGAGGTGGCAGACCATTGCGCAGCTCCTCCCGTATTCGCGAGAAGATCAGCACATTGGCGTCTACCGCCATACCGATGGTCAGTACCATACCGGCGATGCCCGGCAGGGTCAGGGTTGCGCCGAGAATCGACATCACCGCAACAAGGAGGACCAGGTTGACCGCTAGCGCGATATTCGCCGCCAAACCGAATACCCGGTAGAACAGCAGCATACAGATAACCACCGCCAGCAGGCCAATCTGGACCGAAGTCAGGCCGACCTTGATGTTGTCCGCTCCAAGAGACGGGCCGATCACGCGCTCTTCGACAAAGTACATGGGTGCGGCCAGGGCACCGGAGCGCAGCAGCAGGGCCAGTTCCTGGGCTTCCGCCGGACTGCCAAGACCGGTAGTGCGGAACTGGCGGCCAAGTGGGCTCTGCACGGTTGCCAGACTGATGATCTTCTTGTCGTCGGTGCGTTTCTGCACCACAACTTCGTTACCCTCTGCGTCGATCTGGGTCTCCGGGGTAAACCGGCTTTCCACAAACAGCGTGCCCATACGGCGGCCGACATTTTTCCAGGTCGCGCGGTGCATCAGTTCGCCACCACGGGCATCAAGAGTGATGTTGACCTGGGGGAAGCCGCTTTCGTCGTAGCCGACGCGCGCATCGGTTACCCGCTCACCAGAGATGATGATTTTACGCTCCAGCCAGGCACCACCGTACGCTGCCCGCTCCTGTTCATTGCGGTACTCGAAGTATTCTTTGTTGGTCACCAACGCATCCTGCTTGGCTTCCATGCGGTATTCCAGGTTCGCGGTCTTACCGATAATCCGCTTGGCTTCCGCCGTATCCTGAACCCCCGGAAGCTCAACCACGATACGGTTGCGGCCCTGACGCTGGACGATAGGCTCGGCAACACCCAGTTCGTTTACCCGGTTGCGCAAAGTAGTGAGGTTCTGGGTTACCGCATAGTCTTCCAGCTGCTTGATTTCCTGCTCAGATAAAGTGGCGCGAATTTCCAGGTTGCTACCACCACCGCTTTCGCTGAGCTGCAGGGTGGGAAATTCACTGCGCAATGTGCGCATACCCAGGGTACGCAGATCTTCACTACGAAATTTGGCGACAATCTCGCGATCGTTTTCCAGCTCCACACTGCGATAGCGCGCTTTGGCACCCCGCAGCTTGGACTTCACGTCCGAGACATAACCTTCCATATTCGTCTTGACGATGGAGTTAGTGTCCACTTCCATCAGGAAGTGCACACCGCCGGCCAGGTCAAGGCCAAGCTTCATCGGACTCGCGCCCATATCCATCAACCATTCGGGCGTCGTCGGCGCGAGATTGAGGGCCACTACGTATTCGCTGTGCCCCAACGCTTCCTGAATCGCGCGCTTGGCAGGCAGCTGTTCTTCATTGGATTTGAGACGCAACAGGATCGACTTGTCCTGCACCTCGCCGCCGAAGTACTCGATACCAGCCTCGTCCAGCGCCTTCTGTGCTTGATTGAGCACATTCTGATCAATTTCCAGGGCGCTGGATTGACCGGACACCTGTACTGCCGGGTCTGGTGGGTACAGGTTCGGCGCTGCGTACAACAGCCCCATTCCGACGACGATCAGAATCAGGAGATATTTCCAGAGGGGGAAGCGATTCATGCTGTTCTCATTGTTGAGCTGGCCCGTTTGCACAAATACAGTACGGGCACGTTTTTTTTGGTAACTGACGATATGCGGACGCCCGGGCCCGATTACAATCCGCCGGGCGCACCGTTCAGAATCGGGAGCTGATTATACGGGGATAGACAGGTGGCACAAATGAACACCGGCCCACTCACCCCAGAGGTGGAACCTCTCGTCCCAGCCCCTGATAGAACGAGGCCACATAGGCCTCCAATGTGCCTTCAGCAATCGCGTCGCGCAGTCGTTGCATCAGGCGCTGGTAGTGACGCAGGTTGTGGATGGTGTTCAGCTGGGAGCCGAGAATTTCCCCACATTTATCCAGGTGGTGCAGATAGCTGCGGGAGAAGTTCTGGCAGGTGTAGCAATCACACCCCTCCTCCAGAGGCCCGGTATCGTGCCGGTGCTTGGCATTGCGAATCTTTACCACGCCTTCAAAGGTGAACAGGTGGCCATTACGGGCATTGCGCGTCGGCATTACACAGTCAAACATATCCACGCCGCGGCGTACCCCCTCCACCAGGTCCTCTGGCTTGCCCACGCCCATCAGGTAACGGGGCTTATCGGCGGGCATCTGGTGCGCGAGATGATCGAGCACCTTGATCATCTCCTCCTTGGGCTCACCGACAGACAGGCCGCCGATTGCATACCCGTCAAAACCGATATCGGTGAGGCCCGCGAGAGAAATGTCGCGCAGCTCCGGGTACATCCCTCCCTGCACAATACCGAACAGGGCCGAGGGGTTATCCCCATGGGCATCTTTTGAGCGTTTCGCCCAGCGCAGAGAGAGTTCCATGGATTTACGCGCCTCGTCCGGTGTCGCCGGATAGGGAGTGCACTCATCAAAGATCATCACAACGTCAGAGCCCAGGTCTCGCTGAACCTGCATGGACTCTTCAGGGCCAACAAATACCGGGCTGCCGTCGACCGGCGACTTGAAAGAGACCCCTTCCTCACTGATCTTACGCATCTGGCCGAGGCTGAACACCTGAAAACCGCCGGAGTCAGTCAGTATCGGCCCCTGCCACTGCATAAAGTCGTGCAGACTGCCGTGGGCCTTCACCACTTCCGTACCCGGGCGCAGCATCAGGTGAAAGGTGTTCCCGAGGATAATATGGGCGCCAATCCCCTCTACATCCCGGGGCAACATCCCCTTTACTGTGCCGTAGGTACCAACGGGCATAAATGCCGGCGTCTCCACGACCCCACGGGGAAAATGCAGCCGCCCGCGACGGGCTTTGCCGTCTGTGGTATCCAGCTCAAACTTCATAAAACATTCGCGGCTCAAGGCACTCTCTCCTCGTGTAAAACTTCTTCACCCTTCGATGTGAGGCAGATGACAGGCCCCCAGTGGCTTATCGATGTCCAACTTCTGCCGGATCTACCGATGGGTTGCGTTCGATCAGCATCGCATCACCGTAGCTGAAAAAGCGATACCTGTGCTCGACAGCCTGGGTATAGGCGGCCATTGCGTGCCGGTAACCCGCAAAGGCGCTGACCAGCATCAAGAGCGTAGATTCTGGCAGATGGAAATTGGTGATCAGACGGTCGACGACCCGGAATTCATATCCCGGGTAAATGAATATATCCGTCTCACCCTGGGTCGGCTTCAGGCTCCCGCCGGCGGCGGCACTTTCCAGCGCGCGCACACTGGTCGTCCCCACCGCGACCACTTTTCCTCCGCGAGCACGACAGGCTACCACTGCATCACAGACTTCCTGAGAAACGTCGAGAATCTCACTATGCATTTTATGGGTATTGATATCGTCCACACGTACCGGCTGGAAGGTACCCGCCCCAACATGCAGGGTGACGAACGCGGTTTCCACTCCTTTGTCGCGTAACGACTGGATCATCTCGTCGTCAAAATGCAGCCCCGCGGTGGGTGCTGCAACTGCACCGGCATGGCGGCTATACACCGTTTGATAGCGTTCTTTATCAGCGTCCGTATCCGCCCGGTCAATATACGGGGGCAAAGGCATATGTCCCTGGCGGTCCAACACAGGCAGCACTCCCTCCGCAGGAAACACCAGCTCAAACAATGTATCGTGGCGGGCAGTCATCTCCAGAGAAGTACCATCCTCCAGCTGAATCTCGCTTCCCGGCTTGGGTGATTTGCTGGAGCGGATGTGAGCCAGTGCGCGACGCTCGTCGAGCACACGCTCTATCAAGACCTCCAGCTTACCACCGCTAGCTTTGCGGCCGAATAAACGCGCCGGGATCACCCGGGTATCATTGAATACCAGCAGATCTCCAGGCTTGATCAGCTCCAGAATATCGGCAAACTGGCGGTGCGCCAGGGCTCCCGTTTCGCCATTAAGATACAGTAATCGGCTGCCACGGCGCTCTGCAGTTGGCGCTTTGGCAATCAGCGACTCCGGTAAATCAAAGTAAAAGTCTTGGCGTTGCATCGGTTCAGTCTTGGCATTAATAAATCGGCCGCGAAGAGTAACGGAAAGCACCTCGAGAGCCAAATCTGGTTGACCCGCCCCGGCCCATCGCTATAATCATCGTCCTTTCCAGCCGGCCCTGCTGTCGGTGACGGATCTGCCAGAGTGGTGAAATTGGTAGACACAGGGGATTCAAAATCCCCCGCTAGCGATAGCGTGCCGGTTCGAGTCCGGCCTCTGGTACCAAACAAAAAAGCCCTGATTGCGCGAGCAATCAGGGCTTTTTTGTTTGGTACTGGGGGCTGGTTGAGAAACGGCACTCGGTTCGACCAACTGCACCAGCAGTTGGGACGCCGAAGGCGCCCGCAGGGGCACATCGGCTGCGCCGATGTGATCAGTCCGGCCTCGGGCAGGTGGCAGCGGGCTAGTTAGACCCGCCATTCCAATCCCCGTACATTTTCGAAATGCTTGCACGACATCAAACAGGCTCCGACATAAGAGAGCAGGTCATCGGTAGGCAGTAGCGTTCGGTCAGGTGGAGCAGTGAACCTGGACAACGATGGCCTACACTGGGTGTCGAGCTGCGCTCGCCATCGCTGGGCGACGCCTTTCGGCGCCCGTGCCTCCGCTCCTTCGGAGCATGGGCGCTCCCCATGGCAGCGCTTTGCGCTGCATGGTAGTAAGAGAATTTCATCGTATCCTAAATACAAAAAAGGCCACCCCATTGGGGTGGCCTTTTTTGTATTTAGAAGCCTGACGATGACCTACTCTCACATGGGGAATCCCCACACTACCATCGGCGATGTTGCGTTTCACTTCTGAGTTCGGCAAGGGATCAGGTGGTTCCACAACTCTATTGTCGTCAGGCAAACTGGCTTGGGTTGGCGTGGTCTTATAAGCACTTGGCTCGGCCTGGCCTGTTATCGCTGTTTGCCTCGATCAGCTTTCTGATCGGCGATAACCCCAAATAAGTCGGTAAAACATTCTGTAGTAATACACCGCAAGAACTGTATGTCTCGTCTCGCGCACAATCCGCTGATCTCTCATTCGATGAATCAGTTATCGTCAGTAACCATCTCTGTTGTATGGTCAAGCCGCACGGGCAATTAGTACTGGTTAGCTCAACGCCTCACAACGCTTCCACACCCAGCCTATCAACGTGGTAGTCTTCCACGGCCCTTCAGGACTCTCAAGGAGTCAGGGAGATCTCATCTTGAAGGAGGCTTCCCGCTTAGATGCTTTCAGCGGTTATCCCGTCCGAACATAGCTACCGGGCAATGCCACTGGCGTGACAACCCGAACACCAGAGGTTCGTTCACTCCGGTCCTCTCGTACTAGGAGCAACTCTTCTCAAATCTCCAACGCCCACGGCAGATAGGGACCGAACTGTCTCACGACGTTCTAAACCCAGCTCGCGTACCACTTTAAATGGCGAACAGCCATACCCTTGGGACCGGCTTCAGCCCCAGGATGTGATGAGCCGACATCGAGGTGCCAAACACCGCCGTCGATGTGAACTCTTGGGCGGTATCAGCCTGTTATCCCCGGAGTACCTTTTATCCGTTGAGCGATGACCCTTCCATACAGAACCACCGGATCACTATGACCTACTTTCGTACCTGCTCGTCATGTCTGACTCGCAGTCAAGCGCACTTATACCATTATGCTCATTGCATGATTTCCGACCATGCTGAGTGCACCTTCGTACTCCTCCGTTACTCTTTGGGAGGAGACCGCCCCAGTCAAACTACCCACCATACACTGTCCTCGATCCGGATAACGGACCAGAGTTAGAACCTCAAACATACCAGGGTGGTATTTCAAGGATGGCTCCACTGCAACTGGCGTCACAGTTTCAAAGCCTCCCACCTATCCTACACAAGTAGGCTCAAAGTTCAGTGCAAAGCTGTAGTAAAGGTTCACGGGGTCTTTCCGTCTAGCCGCGGGTACACTGCATCTTAACAGCGATTTCAATTTCACTGAGTCTCTGGTGGAGACAGCGTGGCCATCGTTACGCCATTCGTGCAGGTCGGAACTTACCCGACAAGGAATTTCGCTACCTTAGGACCGTTATAGTTACGGCCGCCGTTTACCGGGGCTTCGATCAAGAGCTTCGCATACGCTAACCCCATCAATTAACCTTCCGGCACCGGGCAGGCGTCACACCCTATACGTCCACTTACGTGTTTGCAGAGTGCTATGTTTTTAATAAACAGTCGCAGCCACCTGGTCACTTCGACCGGCCTCAGCTTAGGGAGCAAGTCCCATCACCAAAACCGGCGTACCTTCTCCCGAAGTTACGGTACCATTTTGCCTAGTTCCTTCACCAGAGTTCTCTCAAGCGCCTTGGTATTCTCTACCTGACCACCTGTGTCGGTTTAGAGTACGGTTCGCAATTGCCTGAAGCTTAGAAGTTTTTCCTGGAAGCATGGCATCAACCACTTCACTTACCGAAGTAAGCTTCGTCGTCAGCTCTCGGCCTTAGGGACCCGGATTTGCCTAAGTCCCCAGCCTACTACCTTAAACACGGACAACCAATCGCCGTGCTGGCCTAGCCTTCTCCGTCACTCCATCGCAGCAATTGCAAGTACAGGAATATTAACCTGTTTCCCATCGACTACGGCTTTCGCCCTCGCCTTAGGGGCCGACTAACCCTGTCCCGATTAGCGTTGGACAGGAACCCTTGGTCTTCCGGCGGGGAGGTTTTTCACCCCCCTTGTCGTTACTCATGTCAGCATT